>NZ_CP179727.1:0-616214 GCF_047425875.1 Macrococcus animalis | reverse complement strand
TGGTAGTTATGCTTTAGATGGTGAAGTACACGGTTGGTACACGGCAAAACATGATGCAGCATACTACGGGGGTAATTATCCTGATGCTGATGGAAGTGACATTCGTCCAAAAGAACTTGTAAAGGAAGCATTGGAAGCAGCATCGAAAGATCCAAATGTTAACTTAGAAGAATATGATCAATGGGATCGTTATGATTTAGACGGTGATGGTGTATTAAATGAGAAGGATGGTATCGTTGACCATGTAATGATTATTCACGCTTCTCCTGGTGAAGATGCTGGAGGTGGACGTCTAGGTAGTGACGCAATTTGGAGTCATCGTTGGAGTCTAGATTTCAATGAAAATGGTAATCCATACACAATTCCTAATACAAACTCTGGACAAGAACAGTTCGGTGGAGAACTAGCAGTAATCGACTACACAATCCAACCTGAAGATGGTGCGGCAGGTGTATTCTCACATGAATTCGGCCATGATTTAGGACTGCCAGATGAGTACGATACGATTTATTCAGGAAATGGGGAACCTGTATCATTCTGGTCAATCATGTCGAGTGGTAGCTGGGCTGGTAAAATTCCAGGAACGGAGCCATCAGGATTTGATCCATATATGAAAGAATTATTACAAGATATGCACGGCGGAAATTGGCAAACAGGCTCTGAAGTAGATATTAAAGATGTGACGAGTACACCTCAAGAATTCTTACTTGATGAAGCGACTACAAAAGGTACGAATAACGATGCGGTCAAAGTTGCTTTACCAGATAAAGTAACTGACGTTGTGCAACCTAAAGAAGGTAGTAAAATGTACCACAGTGGTTCAGCGAACGACTTAGAAACAGTATTATCTACAACGGTTGATTTAACGGGTGCAAAATCATCAGAATTTACGTTTGATGCATGGTACGATATCGAAAAAGGATATGACTATGCTTATGTTCAAGTTTCAACTGATGGTGAAAATTGGACAAACTTAGAAGGTAATATTACGAATAACGATGATCCAGATGGAAGTGGTGCTAATATGGGTAATGGTATCGATGGTACTAGTGACGGATTTGTTCCTGCAACATTTAATTTGGATGCATATGCAGGTCAACAAGTACAATTACGTGTATTATACAAAACAGATGCTGGATATATTGCACCAGGTTTATATTTAGATAACTTAAAAGTAACAGCTGATGATAAAGAGGTATTAGTGGATGGAGCAGAAGATACACCAAAGTTTGATTTAAATGGCTTTACGGTATCAGACGGTAAGAAGTACAGTAAAAACTATTACTTATTGCAATGGAGAAGTCATAATAAGATTGATAGCGGGTTAGCACATATTAAACGTGGGGATAGTTTCTTGACTTATAACCAAGGTTTAGTAGTAGAGTATGTAGATGAATCATTTACAGATAACCATGTTGGAAAACACCCAGGTCAAGGTTTTGTAGGAGTTGTTGATGCTGATCAAAATGCCTTGGCATGGGAAGGAGAAGGCGCAGGAGTAGCGTCTACTCAATGGCAAATGCGTGACGCAGCATTTAGTTTAACGAAACAAGATCCATTAAAGATTACATTAGATGAAACTTCAACATTAGTTGATAAATCTCTAGTAGCTAATTCATTATTTGATGATAGTAAAGACTACACAAATAAAGCACAACCACATGCAGGAAAAGTGTTACCTAAACATGGACTCAAAGTGAAGGTTGTTGGTGAATCAAAAGACAAAACAGCTGCAAAAATCATTTTATATAAATAATGAATGTACGAGGAATATACAAAAAGTCGATATTTAAAAATATCGGCTTTTTGTAATGTCTTCATTTATGTTGTGGGATAACTTTGGTATATTTATATTAATGGGAGGAAGTCATGATATATTTTGAGACTGAGCGATTGAAATTTAGAGATTGGCAAGAAAGTGATTTAGTGCATTTTCAAGCAATGAACAAAGATTTTGATGTCCGTCGTTATTTTCCTGACGTGATGAGTAGTGCCCGAAGCGAGATTGCATTTTATTTAATGCAACAGGAAATAGTGCAACACGAACTCGGTTTATTTGCTGTAGAATTGAAATCTACGCGCAAATTTATAGGGTTTATTGGGATGCAATATTTAATTCCAACGAAACACTTTGATTTATCTTTTATGCCATGTTATGAAATAGGGTGGCGCTTAAAGAGAATGTATTGGAATCAAGGTTATGCCACTGAAGGTGCACACGCTGTATTAAATTATGCTAAAGAAAAGGGAATAAAAGAAGTTTATAGTTATACGAGTCTGATGAATCGTCCAAGTAGGAGAATTATGGATAAACTAGGTATGACTTATGTTAAAAGCTTTAATCATCCATTTATTCGTGACTATCATCCTTTACGAGAGCAAGTATTATTTTATAAAGATTTAACAATTGAGGAGCATAATTATGATATTAATCAGTAGCTGCTTAGTCGGTGAGAATGTCCGTTATGACGGTGGAACGCAAGGTAAAAGCCCACTTATTCAATTAATCAAAGAAGGAAATGCTATACACGCTTGTCCCGAACTTTTGGGTGGATTGACTGTACCAAGAGCCCCTGCTGAAATTATAGGTGGTGACGGCTTTGATGTATTGGATGGAAATGCGAAAGTCATGACGAATACAGGTAAAGATGTTACTGCGTCATTTATTAAAGGAGCAGAACAAACTTTAAAGATATTAAAAGAAAAAAGTATTGATACTGTTATCTTGAAAGCTAACAGTCCTAGCTGTGGTAATGCTCAAATTTATGATGGAACTTTTAGTGGCAAAAAAAAACAAGGGCTCGGAGTAACAAGCGCCTTGCTGAATCGTCATGGTATTAAAGTTATGAGTGAAGCAGATTATCTTTCATCGTAACGCTTAACACTAACAGGTTGAGCATTTTTCATTTTGTCGATTAATGAACTTGGATTAGCATCCACAATCGCAAGTTCACTGTAATGTTCTCCAATAAAGCCTTCTTGAATCATCTTTTCTAACATTTGTATTAAGGGATCATAAAAGCCATCAATATTTAATATACCAATCGGTTTCTGATGTAAACCTAGTTGTGCCCAAGTGAAAATCTCAAAGAATTCTTCTAGTGTTCCTGCACCACCTGGCATCATAATATAACCATCACAAAGTGAAGACATCATATCTTTTCTTTGATGCATCGTATCGACTGTGTAAAGTTCAGAAAGATTTGGATGTGCTACTTCTTTCTCATGTAGGAAGTGGGGGATAACCCCGATTGTATGTCCTTTAGATTGGACAACACTATCTGCGATGGTACCCATCAAACCGACTTTACCGCCGCCGAAAACTAATCCAATACTATTTTCTACTAATACTTTACCGAGTAGTACAGCTCCTTCAACATAACTCGGTTTAGTGCCCTTATTTGATCCACAATAAACTGCAATATTTTTCATGTAAAAAAATCCTTTCTTTTATGGTATTATTAGTTGTAATGAAATGGAGTGAATATCTTGATTAATATTAAACCAGTAGACACAATTGATGACATCGATTTAAGTCATTATGAACTGCCAGCAAAGCAAATGGTGTATGCGGGTCATCCAAGATTTATACTTACACGCAAAAAACCGCACTACACACCATTTATTATTGAAGAAAATGATAGATTAATTGGTGTATTTGCACTTGAAAATGGCGAAGTCTTAAGCACTATTGGTGCACCAGAACATGCGATTTATTTACGCGGTCTTTCAATTAATTATTCAGAACAGAATAAAGGATATTTTAAAGCAACACTTGCTGCTGTAGAACGTTATTTAAAAAATGAAAATCCTCATATTACTGAATTATACTTGTTGGTGAATGTAAAGAATGACGCATACTATGCTTTTATTAAGTCTGGTTTTAAGGATGAAAAACGTATCGTCCGTCAGGGGTTAACGCAATTAAAAGTACTATCAAAAAAACTTAGCTAATTTGCTAAGTTTTTTTCTATACAATGCATTAAACTTTGTTTAAAGTGATTGCGGTCTTGCATCGTAAATTTAGATGGGCCTTTAACACGACGTTTTGCATTGCGTTCAATTTGATTATGATAACGCGTAAGCAATAACATATCAATTGTTTCGTTGGTGTATTCTAAACCATTATGATGCATAACAATGCTTTGGTCCAACAGTAAACTCGCTAAGCCATAATCCCCTGTTATGATTACATCATGACGAGTTGATAGTTTTTTAATAGCATAATCTGCACTATCATTGCCAGTATCCACATATTTTGTTTCAACGAAATTTGGATAAGGTTGCAATGTATAATGTGCGAAGTCTTTAACTAAGAGCACTTTCAATTGAAAGTGCTCCGCAATTTGAATGACTTCATCAATAACAGGTGAACTATCGGCATCGATAATGATACGACTAACGTTTGACAATGTGTTCTGCCATCAATTTTCGATGTTGTTCAAATAATTGTGCGTTATCAAATTGTTCTTCTACTTTTAAAGCATTGCTTTTGGCTTTTTCTGTTGGTTGTAACGTTGATGGAATTGACGAAAGAGATACCGTAGATGTAACAATATTAGAATTTTCTTTTAACATATTTGTACGAGTATCATCATTTGTTTTTTTATTTTTATTAAAGCCGAATAAAGAGCGTTTCTGTTTAGGACTTTTAAATTTATAATTTTTATATTGCTTCATTTCTTTAATCATCGCTTTTTGTTGTTTTTGAATCAATTGCTCTTCTTCATTATGACGTGCGTCAATCGTTTTTGATAAATTTTTCGATAATTGATTAATTGCTTTTTTGTCACGACGGTGAATTTTTTTTGGTTTTTCAGGTGTGAAATGGTTTGTTTCTTTTAAGGGAGCTTTCGCTACATAGTTTTTATATTGTTTCATTTCTTTAATCATCGCTTTTTGACGTGAGCTTAATTCTTTGTTTTCAGCACTGTGGCGACTTTCAATATTGCTAGCTAAATTATTATTTAACTTTGTTATTTCTTTTTTTAAGTTTTTCTCTTGTTTTTGTTCTGATTTCTCTTGTTTAAGATGTTGCTTCATTTGTTGATTGTAATTGTGCGTTTTCTTGGTGTTTTCAGCTTTTTGGCCAACAAATTGTGCAGTATTTACAGTTGCATTTTTTATCGAATTGGCAGATGTAACAATTTTTTGAGTAGTGTTGACTGCGGATTTCTTTGTTTTATTTGTTACACGTTTTGTTGTGTCGAATGCCTTTAGAGAAAGGTCTTTTGCCTTTTGTACTTCTTCATGGTCTTTAATACGGTCACGTTCAGAAATTAACGGTACTAATATTACGGCAGCTAAATTTATCGCTGATTTTACAGTTTCTTTTTTCATAAATGTGCACTCCTTTTTAATATTATTAATAGTCATCATTATATAGTATTTACCCTCATATACAAAAAAATAACGAAGCTCAGACGTATATAATCGTGAACTTCGTTTATTAATTAAATAAATTTTAAAAAATTTTATTCGTATGTGACATTGTTGATAATTTTTTTGGAGTACTTCATTAATTTCTTGTATTCTTCCGTATTAAGTTGACTAGCATCAAACATTTTAATAGGTACTTCAAGTAATTCTTGTACTAACGAGTGTCCTTCGGTTGTTAATTGAACCATTACAACACGTTCGTCAGATTCACTACGATGTCTTGCTATGATGCCACGAGATTCCATCTTCTTTATTATAGGCGTAATGGTTCCTGATTGAAAAGCTAGTCGTTCACCTAGTTTGAGTACAGGCATAACTTTTTCTTCATGCAAAACCATTAAAACGAGGTAGTGTTGATAACTCAGTTGATTTTCTTTTAACATATAACGATTATAGAATTTGATAGTCTCACGTTGCGCAAGATACATTTGATAATCAATTGTGTTTGTTAGCATAAAAGCTCCTTGTTTATGTTGTGTAAATAATACATATATTATATCACTTTTAAACTAAGAAATATAATGAATTTATCTTAGTTTACTTATCTGCATGAAAAAAATACAGTTCAAATGTGAACTGTATTTTCTGAAGATTAAATTCCTTGTCCAAACCCAAAGCCATAATATAAAATCGCGATGATTGCTACTAATACTAAGCGATAAATTGCGAATGGGATTAATTTAATTTTATTTATTAAATCTAAAAATAGCTGAATGGAAAGAACGCCAAAAATAAATGCGGCAATAAAACCAACAATATAAAACATAATTTGATTGCTTTCTATATATTCAATGTTGCTGATTAAACTCTTTGCACTTGCAGCAAACATAATCGGTACAGCCATAATAAAAGTAAAATCACTTGCTGCCTTATGATTCATTTTAAGTAGAACCCCAGTAGAGATTGTAGAGCCTGAACGTGAGAAGCCTGGCCAAAGTGCTAAACATTGTGCAATACCAATAATGATTGCATCCTTGTAGCTAATTTCATCTACCGTTTTTAAATTAGGTGCTTTCTTAGCATATAAGTCTGCTGCGATCATAAGGAATGCTCCGAGAGCTAATCCGATTAAAACTGTAGGTACTGAGAATAAATGTTCATCAATAAAGTCATCGAATAATAGACCCATAATTCCTGCAGGTAATAAACCTAAAAAGACATGTAATAAATTTAACTTTTTCCCTGATGGATGTGGTGTTTTATCTTTCTCAAGATGAAACATTTCTAAGAAACGATGGCGGAAAATCCATGCTGCCGCAAAGATTGATCCGAGTTGGATGACTATCTTGAATGTATTTGCTGATTCTTGACTGCCTAAAACTTCTTTCGTTTGCAACCACATATCATCAACTAGAATTTGGTGACCAGTAGAGGATACAGGGGCAAATTCAGTTAATCCTTCAACAATCCCAAGGATAAGTGCTTTTATTAATTCAAAAAATTCCATGCGTGAACCACCTTTTATTTACTTTTTAAATTCTTTAAAATTATAGCATAACAAAACAAATTTCACTATTTATACTTAAGATATGATAAGTGCTATAATGCATACAAGGAGGGATTATGTGAAATTTTTAACACAATTAACGAAACCCTATATCATTATACATATATTGTTTTTTATCCTTAGTATTGCGCTCAGTTGTATCATAATAGCCCAAAGTTTAGAAATCGGAAAAGTCATTGATTTTATTTTAACAAAAAATAAAGTGAATCTCTCTCAGACTTTAGTTGTAATTCTAATGATACTTATCGCAAGAAGTATCATTCAATCGTCACTAAAGTATTTGGGACATTTATTAAGCAGTAAGATTAAAGTGAACTTAAGAAGTAGGTTGTTATTTAACAAAAGAGAAGTTGGCGAGACAATGAACTTAAGCCAGCAAGGTGTAGAAGGGATACACCCGTTTTTCGCAGACTATTTACCACAAGTATATAAATCAATGATGATTCCATTATTAATCATAGTATTCTTATTTAAATTTCATTATCAAACGGCATTAATTATGTGTATAACAGCACCATTTATACCAATTTTCTATATTATCATAGGCATTAATACTGCGAAGAAAGCTACGGAGCAAATGTTAAGTTTAAATCATTTTTCAAATTACTTCTTAAACGTAATGAAAGGAATTATGACCATCAAATTGTTTAGGTATGATGACGGAGCAATGCAGAAAATTGAAGATTACTCTGTGCAATATAAGGATAATACGATGAAAATCCTAAAAACAGCATTTTTGTCAACGTTAATGCTTGAATTTGTATCGATGTTATCAATTGGGATTATCGCTTTAGAAATAGGGCTATCATTAATCGTATTTGAATCCGTTTCATTTTATGTTTCTGTTGTCGTACTAATGCTTGCACCAGAATTTTATAATGCATTAAAAGACTTAGGACTTGCCTTTCATACTGGGAAACAATCAAGTGGTTACGGAGAACTCATTGAAGCGTCATTAGACGAAGACGATAAAAGTACGGAAATTTCATATCATAAAGATGAAGTGATTGATTTGAAACAAGTAAGTGTGACATATGCGGATAGTGAGTATACATTATCTGCAAACACCACCATTCCAATTCAATCATACGTAATTGCAGGTCCAAGTGGTGCAGGGAAATCCACATTCGCTAAGGTATTGGCAGGTTTACAATTTGCAACAGGGCAAATAAAACTTCCAGAGCGTTTTAAAGATAACACTGTCTATTTATCGCAACATCCTATTATTTTGAACACGACTATTATGAATAATATTACAATGTTTCAAGATGTAGATGAAGCGGTTGTATATCAATATGCAAAGCAACTTGGGCTACATGATTTATTTATGGCAATGCCAAATGGCTATGAAACAATACTTGGTATAGGTGAAAGACAATTGTCGGGTGGGGAAGCGAGAAGATTAATGCTACTTCGTGTGTTCGTTCAGCCGAAAGCATTCATAATATTTGATGAACCAACAGCAATGCTTGATATTAAAAGTGAAACAATAATAAATCAAGCGATTGAACAACTTAAAGCAACGAGTACAGTATTTATTATTGCTCATAATCAGCACACGATAGAATCAGCTGACCACGTCATTATTGTTAAGGAAGGTACTGTCTCGGTACACGATAAAGTATCTTTAAGGGAGGTGTTATAGTGCGCTATATTTCGGATAAGACGAGAAAGTCACTTGTTATCTCAATCATTATTGGGACAATCGGAGGATTAACTGCTATTGGTATGTTCAGTTTAAGTGGTTTAATGCTATCCAAAAGTGCCTATAAAGTACCACTTTATACATTAATGACACTTGTTGCCACTATAAAACTATTCGGTGTTATTCGTGCGATTTGTAAATATTTTGAGCGTTTAATAAGTCATGAAGCAACATTTGAAATGTTGAAAGAAGTACGTGTAACGACAGTACGCAATTTACTAAATAATTTTATTAAAATTCAAACTGAGTATCAGTTATCGACTTTATTAAATAGAACGGTTAATGATATTGAGAAACTTCAGAACCTTTTATTGCGTGTCATTTATCCACCTACAATTGCGATAGTCACGACAATCGTAGTAATCTTTATCTACTTACAATTTAGTCTGTATGCTGTAATCGTATTATGCATTTCGATGTTCATCTTAACAATACTTTTACCAATGTTGGCAACACGATTTTTAAAAGGGATAGTACATCAGAAAATTCATGCAACAAAGCAATTTGAAGCGCATTTATTAGATTATCATTTATCTGAAGAAGCTTTGGTAGTATTTGATCAATGTAATGTATACCAGAGACAATTAAAATTAAAACAACACGCTATGGAACAAATGATTAATAAAGAAAATCGGATTATAATAATATACGATTTCTTGCTTAATTTTATTGCAATGGTATCAATATTCTTAACAATTTTTGTAATGATGTATGATCCGACGCTTGATATCCTAATGTATTTAAGTATGGTGATGGTTGCTATAACTTTATTTGAGATGAGTATCCCGATGATTCATTATCCATATCATAAAGTAGAAACAGACCAATCAGAGTCACATTTAAATGAACTAAATCAAACGATAAATTATGAAGTAGTGAATGAAGCTATTGAGACGATTGAACTTGTAGATGTAAATATTGATGAAAGACTTTCAAATATTAATTTGAAAGTAAATCGTGGTGATTTTATTGGAATCGCTGGACCAAGTGGTGCAGGGAAATCTACATTATTAAAAGTTATATTAGGCTTAGAGAATGTAAGAAATGGGTATTACGTAAATGGAAAAGCAATTCAGACACCTGCAAATATGCTAGACTGTTTTAATGTTATGGAACAAGAAAATCACTTTATTAATGGCACAGTATCTGAAAATATGTTTATAGAAAAGAATAAAGATGTTGTATTTGATAATAGTAGGTTGAATCAATTATTAAAACACTTCAACCTACCTTTTACAAGCGAGAGCGAAGTCCATTCGTTTGGAGAAAATTTATCCGGTGGTGAGAAGAAGCGTTTACACTTTATACGTATGATTTTACGTGATCAACCCGTGTGGATATTAGATGAGCCGTTTAATGGAGTAGATAAAGTGAATCAAAAGGTTATGCTCGATTATTTAAATCAATTGAATAATAAAATGATTATTCTTGTCTCGCATGATTTAACTGTATTTAATGGTTGTGATAGGCTTTATTTAATTGAAAAGGGATCAATTGTAGAAGCAGGAGAGATTGATTTATTGCATCGTAAAGGTTCACAGCTATATGCATTATATCAAAAGCAATTATTATCAATATAAAGTAAACTTATGAGCAAAAACTTTTAGTTAATTGATTCATGTTCGTTGTTTATAAAAAAATACTATTTATATTAAATTTTAATCATCTTTTGTGATATGATAAAGAATATAAGAGGAGGCACGCGATGAATAAAATTGCATGGGTTACAGACACAGCATCTGGTTGTAAAATTGGTGAAAAAGATACATTTGTAGTACCAATGGGTGTCATATTAAATGAAAAACATTATCAAGATCAAGAAGAACTTTCTATAGAAGAATTCTACAATTTGTTAAAGGAATACGGTGATGGTGCTAAAACATCTCAGCCGAATTTCCAAGCAATACACGATGCTTTTCATAAAATTGAAAATGAAGGATATACTCATATTATTGCAATACTTCCTTCAAGTAAATTAACAGGTTCATTCCAAAGTTGTGTTATTGCTAGTCAAGAAGTAAAAGTTAAATCTTTTGTTATTGATAGTAAAATTGGTAGTTATCCAATGAGAGCAATGATTGAAGCGGGCAAAGAGATGAATGAGGCTGGAGAATCAATAGACACGATAGTTGAAACGCTTAAACAATATGCTGAAGATGCTGTACTTATCTTAAATCCTAAAAACTTAAATCAAATGAAGAAAAGTGGACGCGTGTCTAAAACACAAAGTATTATGGCAGGATTATTAAATATTCACTTGGTTTTACAATTTGAGGATGGTAGTATTTATCCAATTGATAAAGTACGTACAAAGAAAAAAGTTATCGACGCAGTAAAGAAACATGTAGAAAAGAATATTAATGAATTTAAACCAAAAGAAATATGCGTCGTTTATGGTGGAGATCAAGAAGAAGCAAATATATATGTCGAATGGTTAAAAGAAAAATATACAGATATTAATATCGTAAGTGAAATTTTAGTACCTGTAGCGGGGGTTCATTTAGGATACGGAACGATTGGTATTTCATGGATTAAAAGATAAAAAAAAACCGAGCATAAACGTAGGCGTTTGTGCTCGGTTTTGTTTATTTATCCATGTTCTCGTAAACTATGAATTAGTTTATTTAGTAGTTTTGCGAATTCATCATATTCTTCGTCTGTGAATTCGGATGCATCTCTTAAAACTTCAGTAGCATTTTCAAGTTGTGGTTGCATTGCCTTACTTTTATCAGTTAGATGCACGAAAACTTCACGTTGATCGAGCTCTGAACGAACACGTGTAATTAATCCGTTTGTTTCCATACGTTTTAGTAAGGGTGAGATTGTACCTGTATCTAATGATAATTCTGTAACTAACTTCTTCACATTTACAGGAGAAGATGCCCATAATGTTTGTAATACAAGATATTGAGGATAGGTAAGATTATATTGCTTAAATATTTTGTTTGAATAATATCGGTTTACTTGTCTTTGAGCGTTGTATAAGCTAAAACAAAGTTGGTTGTCTAGCTTGAAGTGTTCTGTCATTTTGTTCCTCCTAAGTATGTATGCTAAACAATTTATGTCATGTTTTTGTATACATCTAAATATAAGTATACTCTAAATTAACGAAATAACCTAATATGTTCTTAATTAACATATTATATTTATAAACATTTTTCAAGTTCATTTACAATCTTATTGTATATAAAATGGTAATATGTTCAAAGGATGATTTTAGTTGCATGATAGAATGAAGATTAGACGTATTGAATTAGACAATTATGGAGATGAGGCTTTTGGAAAAAAATAAAAAAATGCAAATACTTATTATTAGTGGATTTCTTGGAAGTGGAAAAACCACACTCTTAGAACAGATAATAAAACAAAATAAAGATAGAAAAATTGCTATTCTCATGAATGAATTAGGTGGATTTAATGTCGATTCGAAAATTTTAGGAAATGATACACCATATAATGAATTATTAAATGGTTGTATTTGTTGTGATTTGAAGAGTGATGTTGCGATTCAAATCAATGATTTATATCATCGTCATCAACCAGAAGTAATTATTATCGAAGCAACGGGTGTTGCACATCCAGTAGAAATATATGATGCTTGTACAGATCCAACTGTAACGAAAATTGCTGAAGTACAAAATATAACGACGATTTTAGATTGTTCACGTTACTTAGACCGTAATCAGTTATCGCAAACGACACAACGATTAATGGAAGAGCAAGTAAAGTATGCTCATATTGTCATATTAAACAAGATTGATTTAATTACAGCTGCTGAAAAAGAAAGTATTATTGAAAGTATTAAATCAATCAATCCTAAGAGTAAAAAAATTGAAACAACGTATTGCGCATTAGATACCGAGGTACTTGAATTGTACGGAGAACGTATTCATGAGCATCAAGTTATGAATCACGGTATTCAATCACTCGTTTATGAATTTAATGGTGCCATTGATGCACGACAATTTGTGAATTGGTTAAGGCAATTACCAAATGACATTTTAAGAATAAAAGGATTCATTAAATTTAGAGAAAATCCTCAACAAGTGGTATTATTTCAATATGCCTATGGTATTCCGCAATATGAGGAAGAAATAATGAATTTGCCACTGAAGTTGGTCATTATTGGTGAGGGATTGAATAAAGAAAAGATCCTAAATCAATTAGATATATTACAATTTGGATAAGAGACGGAGATGTAAAACATGAACATGTCAGAGGTAGTACAAGGTTTTTGGAGATTAAACACATGGGATTACAACAAAGAAAGTTTAAACAGACATTTGCATGAGCTGGTGGACTTGGGTGTTACAACCATGGATCACGCAGATATTTATGGTGATTACACTTGTGAAACGATATTTGGAGAAGCCTTAAGCTTAACACCAGCATTGAGACAAAAGATGCAAATCGTTACGAAATGTGGGATTGTGTTATCCTCAAAGACAATGCCTCAATTTGATTTCCACAAATATGATTATAGTAAAGCGCATATTGAAGCGTCTGTTGAAAGAAGTTTAAAAGAATTGAAAGTTGATGAAATTGATTTACTTTTATTACATCGTCCATCACCGTTACTTGATGCTGAAGTTGTTGCAGAGACTTTAAAAGGATTACAACAAAAGGGATATGTAAAGCAATTTGGTGTTTCGAATTTTAAAGCATATCAGTTTGATCATTTAAACAAGGCAATGCAAGCTGCTGGATTAACTTTAGATTATAACCAAGTTGAAGTTTCACCATTAACATTAGAAAATATTGAAGATGGCACGTTAAATCATATGAAGACTAATAATGTAGATTTAATGGCTTGGAGTCCATTAGCTGGCGGAGAAATATTTAAAACAGGTAAAGTTCAAACAGTCTTAATTGCCATTGCCGCGCAATACAATACGACAATTGATGATATTGCATACCGCTTTATCAATCATTTACCATATTCTATTCATTCAATCGTTGGCTCTCAAAATATTGAACGTACAAAAGTTGCATTAGCTTCTAAAAAGGAATCTATGACTGATAATGAATGGTTCATGATTTATACGGCTGCTTTAGGACGAGATATTTTATAAAATATCGTTATCTAAGTAAATTAATTGAGCTTAATTATTCTAAAATAACGCATGTTGTTGCTGTCGTGACAATATGCGTTTTAATTTTGACTGTTTTATGGCGTTTTCTAAAGAAAGTAAAAATTAATGAACGTTTTTGGATGAAAAAGATTGACTTTATATCAAGAAAGACATAAGATTGGGATGTATTCAAGGAGGGGATAACGTTGCTTACGATTAAAAGACATGAAACCATCCTTAATCTTTTAGATGCACATGATGTGATTTCGTTACAACTACTAATGGATGTAACGGCAAGTAGTGAATCAACCATTAGAAGAGATTTATCAACATTAGAAAATGAAGGCAAATTGATACGCATACACGGTGGGGCAAAAAAAATTACAGAAAAACATCGTGATATTGCATTTTCAATCAAATCAACAACAAAAGTTGAAGAAAAAAATGCGATTGCTAAAATCGCAGCATTACAAATTAAAGATCATGATTGTATTTATTTAGATGCAGGAAGTTCAACACTTGCAATGATTCCATATTTAAACCAGCAACATATTACTGTTGTTACAAATGGTGCGACACACGTGCCGAAACTGGTCGATTTAGGAATTGAAGTTTATATGATTGGTGGATTTATTAAGACAGATACATATGCATCAATAGGTGTACAAGCAATTGAAAATATAAAAAAGTTTAGATTTGATAAAGCGTTCATGGGTGCAAATGGTATTCATGAAGTGCACGGTTTAACAACACCGGATTTGGAAGAAGCTTATATTAAACAAATTGCAGTGAATATTGCACAGAAATCATTTTTTTTATTAGATGATTCGAAGTTTGATGAATACACATTCGCCAAGATTTGTGATTTAGAAAAAGATAAAACAATCATCATTACCAATGCAGATGATACCAAGACAAAACCATTCGAAAAATACTTGCTATAAAGGAGAACATATGATTTATACAATTACTTTAAACCCGTCAATTGATTACGTCATGTTTACTGAAAAATTTGATTTGGGAGGTTTAAATCGTGCGACTTCCACACACAAATTTGCAGGTGGAAAAGGAATTAATGTATCACGTGTATTAAAGGCTTTAAACGAAACTTCAACAGCTTTAGGTTATATCGGTGGTTTTCCTGGAGACTTCATAAAGAAAGAATTAGAAATTTCAAATATTAACACCGACTTTATTCAAGTTGATGAAGATACACGAATTAATGTGAAGCTTAAAGGTAATACAGAAACAGAAATTAATGCACCAGGACCAGAAATTAAGCCAGCACACGTAGAAGCACTACTCAATCAAATTAAAGCACTAACAAAAGAAGATTATGTGATTATAGCCGGCTCTGTACCAAAGTCATTACCTGCAGATATATATGCGACTATTGCAGAGATTTGTACGCAAAAATCAATTCCATTTGTAGTAGATGCAGAGAAATCATTACTCATACAAACGTTACAACATCAACCTGAATTTGTTAAACCGAATAAAGTAGAACTTGAGGAAATGTTTGATGTTACCATCAATAATGATCAAGATACGATTGATGCAGCGCGTAAATTAATGACGCAAGGTGCAAAGAACGTACTTGTTTCACTTGGTGGAGAAGGTGCGATTCTTGTAACCGCTACTGATTGTTATAAAGCAACTGTACCATCGGGAAAAGTAATAAATACGGTAGGATCTGGAGATTCAACTGTAGCCGGAATGGTTGCTGGATTAGCACAAAATAAATCATTCGATGAAAGTTTCAAACAAGCAGTATCATGTGGAACAGCAACAGCATTTACTGAAGATTTAGCAACAAGCGAACAAATCGCTGAAATTATAAATAATGTAACAATAACTAAAATAGAAGGAAAATAGGGGTGTAAATATGAGAATAACAGATTTATTAAAAGAGTCTACTATCGCAATGGATTTATCAGCAACAACAAAAGACGGTGTCATTGAAGAGTTAGTAGATACACTATTTAATGCTGGTGTATTAAATGACAAACAAGCTTATAAAGAAGCGATACATGCTCGTGAAGCACAAAGTACAACTGGTGTTGGCGAAGGGGTTGCTATTCCTCATGCAAAAACCGATGCTGTTGCAAAACCGGCCATCGGTTTTGGTAAGTCAATCACAGGTGTAGATTATCAGTCGCTTGATGGTCAACCTGCAACATTATTCTTTATGATTGCAGCTCCAGCTGGTGGTGCACAAACTCATTTAGATGCTTTAGCGAAATTATCAGGTATCTTAATGAATGAAGAAGTGAGAGCTCAATTATTACATGCAGCAACAGCAAAAGAAGTATTAGAAATCATAGAGCAAAACGATGAAGTTGAAACGAAAGAAGAAGTTGTATTAGCACCAACTGGAAATGCAACTGATGATAATTTAGTATTAGCTGTTACAGCATGTCCTACAGGCATTGCGCATACTTATATGGCAGCAGATGCTTTGAAAAATCAAGCGAAAAAAATGGGTGTACCGATTAAAGTTGAAACAAATGGTTCTGGTGGAATAAAAAATCGATTAACAGATGAAGAAATTGCTCGTGCTAAAGGTATTATCGTAGCAGCGGATGTTAATGTTGAAACTAACCGTTTCCACGGAAAAAATGTAATTATGGTACCCGTAGCTGATGGTATTAAACGACCAGAAGAATTGATTAACATGGCACAAGATGATTCAAGACCTTTATTTGAAGCAAAAGGTGGAGCTGCTAAAACTTCTGGTAGCAAAGAGAAAAAAGGTTTTTATAAACATTTAATGTCTGGTGTATCGAATATGTTACCTTTCGTTGTGGCGGGTGGTATTTTAATGGCCTTTGCGTTCATGTTTGGTATTACATCATTTGATCCTAAAGCAGACGATTATAATCAATTTGCTGAAGCATTATGGGCAATCGGTAACAAATCAGCATTCGCATTAATGGTACCAATCTTAGCTGGATTCATCGCAATGAGTATTGCTGACCGTCCAGGTCTAGCACCTGGTATGGTTGGTGGTATGTTAGCAGTCAGTGGTGGATCTGGATTCTTAGGCGGTTTAATCGCCGGTTTCTTAGCGGGTTACTTAGTTGAAGGTATTAAAAAATTATTAAGTGGTATGCCTCAATCTTTAGATGGTTTAAAACCAACGTTATTATTCCCGTTACTAGGTGTAGCCAGCACTGGATTATTAATGTACTATGTTGTTAATCCACCTGCAAGTTGGTTAAATAAATTAATGGCAGATACATTAAATAGTATGAACGGTACAAACATTGTAATTCTTGGATTAGTATTAGGTGGCATGATGGCAATCGATATGGGTGGTCCATTCAATAAAGCATCATACGCATTCGGTTTTGCAGCAATTGAAGCGGGTAATTACGCGCCAATTACAGCAGCAATGATCGGTGGTATGGTACCACCATTAGCAATCGCTTTATCTATGATTATTTTCAAAAACAAATTTACAAAAACACAAAAAGGTTCATTATTATCAAACATCGTTATGGGATTATCATTCATTACTGAAGGTGCAATTCCATTTGCAGCAGCAGATCCTGCTCGTGTAATTCCGTCAATGATTGCAGGAAGTGCTACAGCAGGTGCGTTAGCAATGGCATTCGGTTGCCGTGTACCTGCACCACATGGTGGTATCTTCGTTGTAGGTTTAGATAAAGGTCACTGGCCAATGTTCTTATTAGCATTAGCAGTTGGGGTTGTCGTTTCAGCAGTAATTTATGGATTACTTAAAAAGAAACCAACTGAAGATGAGTTAATTGAAGAAGCAGAATTAGTATAAAATGTATTAATCAAAAGGACACTTGAGTATTCTCAAGTGTTCTTTTATTTTTAAAAATAAAAAAATATTTCCCGAGTAATATTAAGAGATTAATAAAAAATTATTGATTTCATGGTATAATATATTGATTAAAGGGTATGTTTAAAACATATAATAATGCTACATTAAGAGAACGGATGATCAACATGTTATACTATAAAACATATATTAAAGATGAAAACGCGCCGTGGGTAACTTTCATTCACGGTGTAGGTGGAAGTTCGACGATTTGGTTCAAACAAATTCGTTATTTCAGAAAGTACAACAATATTCTACTTGTTGACTTACGTGGACACGGAAAGTCAACGGCAGTCGTTTGGGATAAAAAAGATTCATTTACGACACTTTCTGCGGAAGTAATTGAAGTATTAGATGCTCTAAATATTAAAAAAACTCATTTAATAGGAATGAGTTTAGGGACAATTGTATCTCAAACTATTGCAAATAATTATCCAGAACGTGTTCAATCACTTGTATTGGGTGGAGCTATAATAAATATTGATATTCGTACGAAGTTTTTACTGATGATAGGTCGTTCATTAAAGAATTTTGTGCCTTATATGTTATTGTATAAGTTTTTTGCTTATATTATAATGCCACGAAAAGAACATGAGGAATCACGTTTGGCTTTTATAAATGAAGCTAAAAAAATGAGTCAAAAACAATTTATTAAATGGTTTAGCCTAACTAAATTAATCAATCCTTATCTAAGTCACTTGCAAGTTTCAACAAAGTCTGTCCCAACACTATTTGTAATGGGTGATGAAGATTACTTATTTATTCCGCCAGTAAAGAAAGTTGTGAATGATTATAGTAATTTTGGTTTAGAGATTATAAAAAATGCTGGGCATGTTTGTAATATAGATCAGCCAGATGCGTTTAATGATATTAGTCGAAAGTTTATCACTCAATACTCATAGTTTTTTTGAAGACTCCTTTATCGCACAATGGAGTCTTTTTGTGTTAAAATAATCCTAGTCTTTATATTTTCACTCAGGAGGTGACTACCTTTGGGAAGGTCATAAAATTACAACAAGAATATATCAATATTAATTATAAATTTTTATCAAAGCATTGTGACTTTAGTAGTCACCATATATTAACCGGAGGTGAATCCCTAGTTTTAGGGAATTAATTGGACATACAAACCATATCAAATTTATTATTATTTGCAGTTTTAATCATGTTGACAGCTTTATTCGTTGGATCGGAGTTTAGTCTGGTAAAGGTAAGAACATCAAGAATCGATCAATTAGTAAGTGAAGGAAATAGTACAGCTAAGATTGTACAGAACATGGTACATCATCTCGATTATTATTTATCAGCCTGTCAGTTAGGAATTACTGTTACAGCATTAGGTCTTGGTTGGATTGGTGAATCAACTTTCGAATCAATTATTCATCCAGTCTTACATTTATTAAACATTCCAACCGATATGAGTAAACCTATTACTGTAGGATTAAGTTTCTTTATCGTGACATTTATTCACGTTGTAATAGGGGAACTTGCACCAAAGTCTCTTGCTATTCAATATGCTGAGAAGATGACGTTAGCATTCGCTAGACCGCTATATTTCTTTGGATTTATTATGAAACCACTAATTTGGTCAATGAACGGCACGGCTCGATTAATATTAAGAATATTTGGTGTACAACCAGCAGATCACGAACAAGCAATGAGTGAAGAAGAGTTAAAGATTATTATGACGCAAAGTTATCAGAGTGGAGAAATCAACCATACTGAACTTGCTTATATGCAAAATATATTCAGTTTCGATGAACGTTTAGCAAAAGATATTATGGTGCCACGTACCCAAATGATTACATTGACTCAGCCATTCAATATCGATGAATTATTAGAAGTGATTAATGAGCATCAATTCACACGTTATCCCATTTCAGAAGATGGAGACAAAGACCATATTATTGGATTTATTAATGTTAAAGAATTTTTAACGAAGTATGCTTCAGGAGATCCTGTAAGAATAAAAGATCATATTCATGATTTACCATTAATACATGAAGTTACTAGAATTAGCGATGCATTAATCAAGATGCAACGTGAACGCGTACATATCGCACTTGTTATTGATGAGTATGGTGGTACAGCAGGTATCTTAACGATGGAAGATATATTAGAAGAAATCGTCGGAGAAATTCGTGATGAATTTGATGAGGATGAAGTGAATGACATCATAAAAACCGGTGATAATGCGTATCAAATTAATGGTCGCGTATTATTAGATGATATCGAAGAGAAGTTTGGTATTACATTCGAAGACTCTGAAGATATTGATACAATCGGTGGGTGGATGCAAGCGCAAAATCCGGATATCGATAAAGATGATTATGTTGATACTAAGTATGATAAATGGATTGTCTTAGATGCAGAGAATCATCAAATTAAAGCGGTGGCATTACATAAAGAATTTAACGCATCACGCTCTTTATTTGATGATAATGAGGATGATAAAGATGAATAACCAAACATTAAAAAGTGTATTTAGATTTTTTGGGTTTTTAGAAGGTGGGTCATTACTTTTGCTAATGGGTATTGCAATGCCCTTAAAATATTTAGCGGGTAAACCAGAAGTTGTAACGGTAGTTGGATCAATTCATGGGTTTTTATTTACGATTTATGTGATTACATTGATTTTAATGACTTTAAAAGTGAAATGGAACTGGAAATGGCCAGCAATTGGGTTGCTTGTCGCGTTTATCCCATTCGGCACATTCATTTATGATCACTATTTTGTACGTTCTAAATATTATTAAAGAGAAGAGCTGAGATGCTCTCTCTTTTTTTGGAGGCATTTATATGATGAGGATTAATAAATATTTATCTGAAGCAGGTGTTTGTTCTAGACGTGGAGCTGACAAATGGATTGAAGCAGGACGCGTAAAGATTAATGGTTCATTTGCTGAGGTGGGCAGTAAAGTTGCTGATGATGATATTGTTACAGTAGATAATAAAGAAATTAAGTTAGAAAAAGGTTACGTTTATTTAAAATTAAATAAACCACGTGGTATTACATCAACGACGGAACGTCATATTAAAGGTAACATCGTAGATTTTGTAGGACATAAAGAACGTATTTTTCACATAGGACGGTTAGATAAGGATAGTGAAGGTTTAATCTTACTGACGAACGATGGAGATATTGTGAATGAGATATTACGTAAAGAAGGTAAGCATGAGAAAGAGTATATCGTAACAGTTGATAAACCTATTACTGATGAATTTATTAAGCAAATGTCTGAAGGTGTCGAAATACTAGATACCGTGACGTTGCCAGCGGTTGTGACGAAAGTCAATGCGAAGACATTTAAGATTATCTTAATGCAAGGTTTAAATAGGCAAATTCGCCGTATGACTGAAGCCCTTGGCTACGAAGTAAAGCAATTAAGACGCCTACGTGTCATGAATATCTTAGTAGATGATTTGAAATTAGGTGAGTGGAAAGACTTAACTGATTCAGAGAAAGACGAGCTATTTAATATGCTGGGATATATACCTAAGCGATAGACGATGAATTTTGCAAGTAGGCAAGAGAACTAAGGCGCGGATTCTATAAACACAATATTAGCTACCTCGTTTGACTCTCGTCCACACCAGAGCGACACAAATCTAATTCCACTAAAAAAAGCATCCTCTCATAAGGGATGCTTTTATCACGCTAAAATAATTAATCACTAAACATATCGAAAATACCACCGATGCCACTTTCACCTGTTTGCTTACCTGTCACAGGTGCTGCAGCAAAGATGCGAGATGCAAATCTAGAGAATGGTAATGACTGAATGTAAACTGTTCCTGGACCTTGAAGTCTAGCTAAGAAAATACCTTCTCCACCAAATAATTTCGTTTTCAAACCTGGGACTGTTTGGATATCGTAGTCAACATCTCTTGTCATTCCAACTAAACAACCTGTATCCACTAATAAAACTTCCCCCGATTGTAATTGACGACGCATAATGGCACCACCTGCATGAATAAATGCCATACCATCTCCTTGTAAGCGTTGCATAATAAATCCTTCTCCACCAAAGAATCCAGCTCCTAATCGTTTTTGGAATGCAATACCTACACTTACGCCTTGTGCTGCTGCTAAAAATGCGTCTTTCTGACAAATAAATTCACCATTTACTTGAGATAAGTCAATTGGAATAATCTTACCAGGATATGGCGCTGCGAAATAAACGTGCTCTTTACCGTGACCTTTGTTTGTAAATGTTGTCATAAATAAGCTTTCACCTGTTAATGTACGTTTACCTGCAGAAAATAATTTATCCATAAAGCCACTACCACCTGAAGAAGAACCATCGCCAAAGATTGTTTGCATTTCAATTGAGGGATTAATCATCATCATAGATCCAGCCTCTGAAATCACTGTTTCATGCGGATCCAATTCGATTTCTACATATTGCATATCATCGCCATAAACTTTGTAATCAATTTCATGGTTATTCATTTTAGTCGCCTCCAATATATTTTTTCAAGTTTATTATACAAAAAAATATGATAATAAGCTTACAATAACTGCATAACTTTTGAATAAATTCATAATTAGACGTACACTTTAGCAAAAGGAGTGAATTAAATGTCTAAAACAATTACGTTAAATAACAACATTGAAATGCCAGTACTCGGATTAGGGGTATATAAAATCACAGATGATCAAATGACTCATGTCATTGAATCTGCACTTAATGCAGGTTATCGAGCGTTTGACACAGCACATTTTTACTTTAATGAATCATCTTTAGGACAAGCACTTAATAATAGTGGTATACCACGCAAAGATCTATTTATTACAACAAAACTGTGGAATGATGATCAAGGTTATGAAAAGACTAAACTTGCATTCAATAAATCACTTGAAAAGCTGGGTTTAGACTATATTGATTTGTATTTAATTCACTGGCCGTGTCCAAATGATAATTTATTTATTGAGAGCTATCAAGCGATGGAAGAGTTACATGAAGAAGGGAAAATTAAATCTTTAGGTGTAGCAAACTTCAAGCAGCATCATTTAGAAAAGTTACTTGAAGTTGCGAAAGTAAAACCAGTTGTCAATCAAATTGAGTATCATCCAATATTTAATCAAAGTGAATTACAAGCATATTGTGAGTCACAAGGTATTTTGGTTACTGCATGGAGTCCATTAATGCGCGGCGGAGTACTTTTTGAGAATGAAATCCTTAAAAGCATAGCAGAAAAATACCAAAAATCTGTTCCTCAAATTATTATTAGATGGCATATTGATAGCGGGCGTATTGTAATTCCTAAGTCAAGTAATACTCAGCGTATCCAGGAAAACTTTGATGTTTTTGAATTTGAATTAGATACAGATGATATACAAGAAATTAATCAAATCAATATTGATGCACGCCAATTTAAAGATCCTGATGAAGTAAATGTTGGAGATTTAAAAAAATAATAGTTATTGTCATAAAAAATACCTCATTAATTATATCGTCATAAAATTGATATAATTAAAGAGGTATTTTATTTATATCTTTTAGTACAATAGTTGGTGAGGTGAATAATATGAAATTTAAAAAACCAAACCAACATGGTGCTTGGGCTATGATTATTATGCCAGTACTTTTCGGTATGTTTGCAAGTTCCTTTAATATTTATCAACTTTTATTTTTTGTAGCATGGTTTATGATTTTTTTCTTTATTGATAATTTATTATTTTATGTGAAACAACGTAAGAAGAACTTTGGATATATCAAAGGGAGTCTTTTATTTCTGAGCATTGCAACGATATTACTAATTCCAGTTATATTTTATGATTATCGTGTGTTATTTCTATTTTTAGCAATGTTACCATTCGGGGCGATTAATTTATACTTTGCCTCAAAACGCAATGAACGCCATTTGCTTAATGACTTTAGTGCAATTACAATCTTCTCAATTGCAGGTATTTTAACTTTCTTTATTGGAGAGGGAGAACTCGACAACAAAATGATATATGTATTTTTAATTAGTTTTTTATACTTTGTTGGGACAACATTTTATGTGAAGACGATGATACGTGAGAAGAAGAATATTAAATACAAATATATTTCGTTTGGATATCATATATTAGGATTGATTTTAGCATTCTTCGTGCATCCATTAATTGGTTTAGCTTTCGTTCCAAGTTTAGTAAGAGCCATTGCTTTTTATGGTAAACAAATGAAACCAATGAAAATAGGAATTGCTGAAATCGCAAATGCTGTATTTATAACCTTATTTGTAGGCATATTTATTACACAGTATCTTAATTAATCCATAAAAAAAAGCCCTCAAAGGGCTTTTTTATTAACGACGTTTGTGCATCATTTGTAATACGATAGACACAATAGCGATTAATAATATTGTACCAACTAATGCTGGAATAATTGAAACGCCACCGAATTCAGGACCAAAACCTGGAATTAACCAGCTTCCGATTGAAGCTCCGATTAAACCTGCGATAATGTTACCGATTTTTCCACCTGGGATATCAGTTCCCATAATCATTCCAGCAACCCAACCTACAAGTCCACCGACGATTAACATAATAATAAAGCCCATATAATAAAACCTCCTAATAATTTAAGCTTAGAATAAAAACATATAAGCTTATTTGCTTATATTAATAGATACCCGTGACTTAAATGAATAAACATATTAATGCAATATATTTAGGATTCTTTGAATAATCGACTTTTTTTAATATAGTAAATATAACTTATACCGATGACTAAATACACAACACTGTAGGGTAGAAAGAGAGTTAACAACATATAACTTACCGCAAAAAATATTTCTCCTAATTGTTTAGGATGTTTAATATAACGATACGTATTGATAGAATCGATTTGAAACCAACGAATGGGTCGATCGACTTCTGAAAGTTGATAAAGTATTAAACCTAATATAAAAATTGACACACTTAAGTAGGCGCTTGATTGATAAAGAGATTGTTTACTTGTGAGCAATATATAAGGTATGCCTATACTAATTAATATTGCAAAAATAAAATGGAGCCAATGAAATATCGTATAAATTTGATAATGTTCGTAGTGATAATATCTTAAATAAATATGTACGACACTTGCAACGGTGACGAATAAGACAAGTGTCTTTGAGATAAAGTTGCCATTACCTATCAAAGGATAATTGATTAATGTGACAATCAAGCTACTAAAGATTATCGGGATATATGACGTTTTAAGTTCAGTTTTATAGAAATATAGAAATATTATTATGGTTATGAATATATTGAGCAATAATACTTTTTCCAATATTTCTACCTCCCTTTTTAAGCCACATAAAAGAATTATAACAAGTAAGGCGTTCAATGCATAGATTAAACGCCCTTTTTATTACTCCATAATAATGTGTGTAGTTGAGGTAAAATGTAGCAGTCATTCATCGTATTGTCTTGCATTACTTTATCAATCAGTAATTTATAACGAGTCAATAATTTTTCAGAGTGATTTTCTACAGTGTCATCTAAGTATGGATTTCCAACTTGTAAGTAAAATTTAATGTTCGGATAGCGGTGATGAATCCTTTGTGCGAATGCATAATCCTCATCATTAAAGATGACTATTTTTAAAGAAATTTTATTGTACTCCAATTGATTAATGACAAAATCCAATTGATGTATATCTTGATTCATTTTTGAACTCGGTGGTTTGGGGCTAATGGTTAACTGATCTATTTCAGTCATCCAGTGTTGAAACTTGCTGCCTTGAGTTTCAAGTGCGACCTCAACATTATTTGCATGCAGTTTTTCGACAAGTGTAGCAAAATTTTTAATGAGTGCAGGATTACCACCTGAAATTGTCACATGATTGAAGTTATGTGGTGCTAATTGTTGCAAGCGATTATAAATCATATCTGCTGTCAACATTTCAATATCGTCTTTAGCAGTTCCGTCCCAAGTGAATTTAGAGTCACACCAGTCACATTTAAAGTCACATCCTGCTGTTCGTACAAACATCGTTTTACGACCTATTACAGCACCTTCGCCTTGAATTGTTGGGCCGAAGATTTCAAGCACTGGTATTTTCATCGCACACCTCGATAAACCACGTAGCTCGTTGGTGTTTCACGTAAGAAGACTTGTAAACATTTTGGTTGATGAACAAGCGTAGATAAGTGATTGTCTATCATATCAAATATCGTTTTTGCGACAAGCTCTGTCGATGGCATTTTATCTTTTAACTCGGGTAAATCATTGATTAGAGTATGGTCGAAGGTATCATTAATAATGGTTTTGATATCTCTGAAGTTCACTAAAAAGCCCATATCGTCTAAATTGTTGCCTGCAATCGTAACATTCACAAAATAAGTATGACCATGTGTTCTACTACACACGCCTGCACGTGCATCAGGAATATAATGTGCCGCTGAAAAATTCATATCTTTATTCAGTTCGTAAACAAAGTTGTGGTCTACTTGCGGGTATAATTGTTGCATCATAGTAAATCTTCCTTTTCATTTAAGTAATCAGTTAATCCTTTGTTACGTAATATGCAACTAGGGCATACGCCACAACCGTCTGCGGGAATACCTTCATAACAAGTTAATGTATTATTTCTTATGTAGTCTAATTGACCAAGATTATCTGCTAGTTGCCATGTTTCTTTCTTATTTAACCACATTAATGGGGTATGAATTTCAAAGTTAACGTCCATAGATAAATTAATCGTTACATTAAGTGATTTAATAAAGTTATCTCGACAATCAGGATAACCTGAGAAGTCGGTTTCACAAACGCCTGTGATGATATGAGTCGCTTCAATTTGATAGGCTAATGCTGCTGCAAAGCTCATAAATAACAAATTACGGGCAGGTACAAACGTATTTGGGACGTCACTATCATGTGTAATTGTAACGTCATGACTTGTCAATGCGTTCGGTGAGAGTTGAGAAAGCAGAGACATATCTAAAATGTGATGCTTTACACCTTGCTCATTTGCGATTTGTTCAGCGATGTCAATTTCGAGCACGTGACGCTGTCCGTAATTAAATGTCACAACTTCAACCTTGCTAAAACGTTTCATAGCCCAAAAAAGACACGTAGTACTATCTTGGCCGCCACTAAAGACGACTAGCGCCTTATCGTTGTTTAATTTTTTTTCCATATTTATTCCTCATTTCAATAAAAAAAGACACCTTCCCCTAGCAAGATGTCAAACTAGTTTTTTATAGAGGGTGTGCGCTAGGAACCTCTTATTAAATTTCGTTTCTCATTATAACACATTAAAGCTATAATAAAATCATTAAATCAATAAAAGCGTTTTCTAATAAAACAGTATAAATGAGGCATTCAAATGATATTAATGATAGATCATCATGATTCGTTTACATATAACATTGTGCATTACATAGAGCAGCTTAATGAAACGGTCATCATAAAAACAATCGATGAAATCACTATAGAAGCAATTCAACAATTAAATCCGACACATATTATTTTGTCACCAGGGCCAGGTCACCCTAAAGATGCTACGTTAGCACATGATGTGTTAGATTACTTTGGAGGACACCTTCCAATTCTCGGTGTATGTCTAGGATTTCAAGTGATTATGATGCATTACGGAAATTCTATTCATGCATTAAAACCAATACATGGGCATCAAGTAGATGTATATCATGATGGCAGTATGATTTTTGAGGGATTAGCATCACCAACGAAAGTAGCACGGTATCATTCGCTTGGTTCAAAAAATATAGTCAATTTACCACTCATTCAAATCGCTTGGACAGCAGATAATATAGTTATGGGTGTGAAACACAATAAATTACCCATTTACGGTGTTCAGTTTCATCCAGAGTCAATACTAACAACTGACGGATTACAAATGCTACAGTCGTTTATTAAAGGAGCTTTATAATGAGAGCAGAATTAAATTTTAAATATATTGGCGATCAAGATAAACAGTTTCATTATCAATTGTCTAATCCGAAACGTGTCGTAAGTATTAATCACACAGAAGATGTTGAAGTCGCAATAATGGACGCAGAAATGAGTAATGACATTGTCGTAGTTATCATGCAATATGAAGCAAGTCATTTATTTGATCCGTTATTAAAAGTGAAGAAAAGTATGAGGAACGATAAACATGGTGATTTGATTAAATTGTATTATTTTGATAAAGATGATGCGTCATGTTTTAAACAAGTCAATAAAGAAGTAACATTAGAATTTGAATTTATGCATGATAAAGCGACAATCATTCAACAAATAGAAGCAATTCAAGATGAAATTAGATTAGGTAATACATATCAAGTCAATTACACAACACGTTTAACCGCGAAGAATTTAGAATCCAATTTATACTCAATTTATGAAAAGCTCTCAAAGCAACATGGACATTACACGGCATATATAGAAGATGATACGCAAACGATTGTAAGTATCTCGCCAGAATTGTTCTTTCAATATGACCTGAAATCAAAAGACATATTAACAAAACCGATGAAAGGTACAATGCCGACAAGTAATGATAAAGCAATTGATGCCAGCAATTATCAATTCTTAAATCAATCGGTTAAAGATAAAGCTGAAAATGTAATGATTGTTGATTTACTGCGCAATGATTTAAGTAAAATTGCGGCAAAAGGGAGTGTGGCTGTACCACATTTATTTACAATAGAGCGCTTTTTATCGGTATACCAAATGACATCAACGATTACAGCGAATATTGGACAATATGGATTATTCGATATCCTTAAAGCACTCTTTCCGTGTGGTTCAATAACAGGTGCACCAAAGCAATCAACGATGGGCATTATTAATGAGTTAGAAGATACACCACGTTCTATTTATTGTGGGACAATTGGATTAATTATACCGAATGAAGTGGCCATATTTAATGTACCGATTCGTACGCTTGAGTATCAACATTGCACTGATGAAATTGTATACGGAGTAGGAGGGGGTATTACAATTGATTCTATTCCAGAACTTGAATACAAGGAAATGATCGCAAAATCGAATGTGTTGAAATATATTAATGATGATAGAGAAGCTAAAATAGATCTAGAAATACCTAACGACTTCCATTTAATTGAAACGATGCGTGTTGAAAACGGAATTATTAAACGAAAAGAATATCATCAGCGTCGTTTAATCAATGCACTAAAGCATTTTAAAATTCAGTATCAACCAGATACATTGCAATCATATTTTGATCGGACTTTTGAAATGTCTCAAACAATAATGTATCGTGTGACAGTCGCGCAAGATGGTTCGGTTAATACGACAACTAAAGCACTCGGTGAAACGTCTAGTACAGGAAACTTACGACAAATGAAATGCATTACAACTGATTTTCATCAATATAAAACTTCTGTGCGTTCTCACTATCAAACAGAAAATTTAACATTATTCCACGACGGAGAACATTTATTAGAGTTTAATATCGGAAATGTTGTTATAGAGCGAGACGGTAACTACATCACGCCGAAACATGATTATATTTTAGAAGGCTGTATGCGCGCTGCCTTATTGGATGAAGGTAAGCTTGTTGAAGAAGAAATAAGATTAGAATTATTTATTAAAGAGTACAAAGAACACAAGATAAAAGTGTACATGATAAATAGCCTACGTGAGTGGGTTCCAGTTCAATTAACCTTATAATAATATATTGTTGGTTTATTAATATATTCAAAAGCGTTATAATAAATGCTAACAATGTGCAAAATCCGAAAATAGGTGATAATAATGATGAATTTACTCATGATATTGTTTCTTCTAGCAGGTCTATCGCTAATGGTTTATATAATGAATCAATATATACTTAAACTTTTTAAAGAGGATAAAACTAAAAATGCACTAACGATTCTTTACTTGACAATGGTCACGTCATTTCTAATCGTTATGTTTATCGCTTTTTGTCTCAGAACGATATTGATTGATATTACCAATATATTCTACCGATCATAAGCGGTAGATTTTTTTTACGACTTTTGACTGATGTAAAGATATTATTAATACTGTAAATTAAATGAGAAGGGAAAATGCAACCATGTCAATCATATTCCAAACAGCAGGTTTGTATACAACGATACAACAAATAGAAAATCATGAAGATGCTTCTATTTCATTAAATGGACCATGTGATACATTATCACACATATTAGGTAATGCATTAGTTGGTAACCCTGTGAATACACCAACAATTGAAATGACTTTTCAGGCACCACAGATTCACTTTATGGAGCCAACTTTAATTGCTTTAATGGGGGCCGAGTTTTATGCTTATACAGATGATAAGCGTATAATGCCAATGAAAGTGCATTTAATGGAGAAAGGTGAAACGCTTTATTTTGGACAACCGAAGAAAGGTACACGCGTATACATGGCAATTGCTGGAGGAATTCAAATTGATCAAGCGCGGTTAAATCAGACAGAAGATTATATTATTCAATCGGGTTCACGCTTTGAATTAACACGTGGGTACTCATTATTCCAAAAGAAATTATTTGAAAATATAGAGAAACGTAAAGAAGCGACATGGGGGATTGATGCATATAGTCTTGCACGTATTTATTATTCAGATGTCTTTCATTTAGAAGCGGTCAGTCAAAACTTATTGCCTAAAGAATTACAACAAGCAATGCAAGAAGATATTTATGCTGTGACAAATCGTTTTGATCGTACTGGATTCGTATTAGAAGGTAAGAAAATTGAATGTCCTTCTTGCACAGATACAGCAAATGTTAATAGGAGCGGGGCATTGCAAATATCAAATGAAGGTAATCTCATTATCTCATTAAAAAGTTTACATCAAGATAAAACATATCCACATATCGCTAATATCGCACCTTATCATTTGCCAAAGTTATCGCAAAAGAAACCAGGCTCTAAATTATATTTTAAATGGGTGTCTAAAATAGAATTAGAACGTCAACAGGAAAGTTATGTTAATTGGCTAAAGACAGTTTTAGCTCAAATTGATTTCTTACACCAAAAAGAAATGAATGTGTAGAATAAACGACTTATTAATGTCACATATTACACAAAAATGATAATTATTGAGTAAAAAGTCTTGATATTTTTCTTGAAACAGTATAAATTAATATATTGTACACAGAAATGATATTACGAATATGTTACAATATATAATAATATGTAAATCTTAATAAGAAAAGATTAATAAAATAAACAGCAACATCTGAGAGATGCGCATTAATGGAGGAAATTATATGAAGGAAAAGAAAATATCAATATTTATGTTTTTCTTGATGACAGTTCTCGCTGTCTCATTCAAAACTTATTTTGCTTACTATATTGATTTATCACTGGGTGTTAAAGGATTAGTTCAAAATTTAATATTACTCATGAACCCTTACAGTTTAGTTGCGCTTATATTAAGTGTATTTTTATTCTTTAAAGGCAAGAAATCATATTGGTTTGTATTTATTGGCGGATTCTTACTGACATTTTTATTGTATGCAAATGTCGTTTACTTCAGGTTTTTCTCAGATTTCATTACATTTAGTACATTAAACCAAGTGAGTAACGTAGAATCAATGAGTGGTGCATTATGGAGTTCATTTGAATGGTATGACTTTGTATACTTCTTAGACACAATTGCATTCCTGTTTATTCTATTGTTTAGAAATGAATCTTTATCAAATAAATCTTTCAAGAAAAAATATGTACCTGTATTAATGGGTGTGTCAGTTTCATTATTCTTTTTAAACTTAGCTTTTGCGGAAACAGATCGTCCGGAATTATTAACAAGAACATTTGATCATAAATATTTAGTGAAATATTTAGGGCCATTTAACTTTACAGTTTACGATGGAGTTAAGACGATTCAAAATAATCAACAAAAAGCATTAGCGAGTTCTGATGATTTAGCAAAAGTACAATCATATACAAAAACAAAATATGCTGCACCAAATGGTGCAACTTTCGGTATTGCAAAAGAGAAAAATGTCATTAAAATTCACTTAGAAAGCTTCCAAACTTTCTTAATTAATTATAAAGTGAATGGTGAAGAAGTTACACCTTTCTTAAATTCATTAGCAGGCGGACAAAAAGACTTTATTTATTACGATAATTTCTTCCACCAAACTGGACAAGGTAAAACAAGTGACTCAGAGCTTACTATGGATAATAGTATTTACGGTTTACCTCAAGGCTCTGCATTCAGTTTAAAAGGTGATAACACCTATCAATCATTACCAGCAATCATGCACCAACAACAAAAGTATTCAACATCAGTAATGCATGGTGATTACAAAACTTTCTGGAACAGAGATCAAATTTATAAACATTTTGGCATTGATAAATTCTATGATGCATCATATTACGATATGGCAGAAGAGAATTTAGAAAACTTAGGTCTTAAAGATAAAGAATTCTTTGATGAATCTATTGCATTCTTGAAAGAAGAGCAACAACCTTTTTACTCACATTTAATTACTTTAACAAATCACTATCCATTTACGATTGATAAGACAGAAGCGACAATAGACACACCTAATACAGGAAATCCAACAGTTGATGGGTATGTACAAACAGCACGTTATTTAGACGAAGCAGTTGAAGATTTTGTTAATGATCTGAAAAAAGAAGGATTATACGAAGATTCAGTAATTATGATTTACGGTGACCATTATGGTATCTCAGAGAATCATAACAAAGCAATGGAAGAATTATTAGGTGAAGAGATTACACCAACGAAATTTATGGACTTACAACGTACTGGATTATTTTTAAAAGTACCTGGCGTGAAAGGTAAAGTGGATCATACGTATGCGGGTCAAATTGATGTAGCTCCAACATTATTACATTTACTGGGTATAGACTCTAAACCTTACGTTATGTTCGGTACAGACTTGATGTCTAAAGCGCATCATGATACGGTTGTATTTAGAAATGGAGACTTTATCAGTCCTAAGTACAAATCGATTAACGGTGTGTTCTATGATAATAAAACAAACTTACCTCTAGATAATGAAGTACAAAAGAAAGAAGCAGTTGAAATGAAGCATACAGCTGAGAAAGAATTAGAGATGTCTGATGCTTTGCTTAACGGTGATTTATTACGTTTCTATAAAAATAAAGACTTCAGTAAAATTAATCCTTCAAAATATGAGTATATGAACGGTACTAAAGGAAAAGAAAAATAAAATTTAAAGACGCTTATCTGCTATCAGATAAGCGTCTTTATTTATCCTAGTGATACATCTAGTATCATCATAATCGTAAAACCTAACATTAATCCAAGTGTAGCTAAGTCAGTATTTGCCCCAGATTGAGATTCTGGAATTAGTTCTTCTACGACAACGAATATCATCGCACCAGCTGCAAAGGCCAAGGCATATGGTAAAATGGGAGTGATTAAGATAACTGCAGCAGCCCCTACCATTGCAAAAATTGGTTCAACGATGGCTGAACCATGGCCCATGTTAAATGCAGTCCATTTTGATTTGCCGTCAGCATGAATAGGTAAGGATAAAGCAGCTCCTTCCGGTATATTTTGAATGCCGATACCAATAGCGAGCCCAATTGCAGCCATTAACATTTGTTCATTACCTGTTAATATTCCACCAAATCCAACACCTATAGCTAATCCTTCAGGGATGTTGTGCATTGTGATCGCTAAGAATAATAATGTAGATTTCTTAAGATTTGTTTTTGGACCTTCTTGTTGATGGCTAGGCTGACCTTTTAAATGAATATGAGGGATAATGACATCAAGCATTCTAATGAATAATCCACCAAGTAAGAATCCTACTGCTGCTGGAATCCATGGAATATGCCCTGCTTTCTCACTAAATTCAATTGCCGGTGCTAAGAGAGACCAAAAAGATGCTGCAATCATGACACCAGCAGCGAATCCTTGCATCGTGTTTAAGACTTTAAAATTGACTGATTTAAATAGAAATACGACTGCTGCACCCACGCCAGTCATTGACCAAGTAAAAAGACCGGCAAGTCCAGCTTGTGCAACAGGAGATAATTGACTAAACCATTCGAACATGTGTACCTCCCAGAGTAAAAAAGTGTATAATATAATACTGAAGTTTATAATACATAACTATATCATAAAAATATTAAGAGGTAATATTTATTTTTATAGATTACTTACACATATATTTTATTGAATAGAATTTACTATAGGGAGTTAACAAATGGAAGCCTATAAAATAGAACATTTATCAAAACAATATGGTGTAAAGACAGTATTTGAGGATATATCATTAAGCATTTCAGTCGGAGATAAAATTGCGTTAGTTGGCATTAACGGGACAGGAAAGAGCGCATTACTAAAATGTATCGCTGAAATTGAGGATCACCACGGTGTTGTGACACATCCAAAAGACTTCACGATTGAGTATGCGGCACAACAACCGATACTTAATGAAGATCTATCTATCGTAGATAATGTGATTGATGAAAACCATCCAGTCATGCAAAAGTTTAAAAAATATGATGAATTATTAAAGAAAATGGAAATTGAAATGAATGACACTTTAATTGAACAGCTTAGTGTCGTTCAACAACAGATTGAACAAATGGATGGTTTTAGTTATCGAGCTGAAGCAGAATCGATACTTACGAAGCTCGGTATTATGGATTTATCTCAACCTATTTCATCTTTAAGTGGTGGACAGAAGAAACGTGTGGCACTTGCGAAGTCATTGTTAAAAGCACCCGATTTATTGTTGCTTGATGAGCCGACCAATCATTTAGACTTTGAATCGATTCACTGGTTGATTTCATTTATTAAACAATATAAGAAATCTGTACTTGTAGTAACACATGATCGCTATTTTTTAAATGAAGTAACCAATCGAATTGTAGAACTTAGAAATGGTAAGTTGTTCTTATATAAAGGGAATTACAATGATTATATTATGCACAAAGCTGAGCTTGAAATCATCGAAAGCAAGCAAGAACAAAAAGAAAAGCAACTGTTTAAACAGGAACTCGATTGGATGCGTAAAGGTGCAAAAGCACGTACGACGAAACAACAAGCACGAATCGATCGTTTTGGTGCAATTGAAGACAAAGTGAAGGCACATCAAACGAAAGAATCAATAGATATTAATCTTGCACACAAACGTTTAGGTAAGCAAGTATTCGAATTTGAAGAGATAGGTATGAACTTTGGTGAAAAAGTATTATTTAAAGATTTCAGTACAATTGTTCAAACGTCAGATCGTATCGGTATTGTTGGACAGAACGGTACCGGAAAATCAACATTACTGAATATCATTTCACGTCTTGTAAAACCGACACATGGTAAAATGATCACGGGTCAAACGGTGAAGATAGGTTACTACAAGCAAGATGATGTGAAACTCAATCAAGATTTACGTGTCATTGATTTCTTACGTGAAAAAGCAGAAGCCGCCACTACGTCTACCGGAGAGAAAATTTCAGTTACACAATTATTAGAACGTTTCTTATTCCCTTCAAATATGCACGGGACATATATTCACCGATTAAGTGGTGGAGAGCGAAAGCGTCTTTACTTATTAAGTATATTAATTGAAGGACCAAATGTATTGTTACTCGATGAACCTACAAACGATTTAGATACGGAGACGTTAACAATTTTAGAAGACTACTTAGAAGGGTTTAACGGAGCAGTTATTACTGTCAGCCATGATCGCTACTTCTTAAATAAAGTAGTAGATACGTATTGGTTTGTAAATAACGAACGTATTGATAAAGTACTGGGCGACTTTGATGATTATTTAAGCTATAAACAAATCGCTGACCAGAAAGAAAAAGAAGTTAAACTACAAGCTGAACGAAAAGAAAAAGAAACACAGCAAATCAAACCATCTACACGTGTGTCATATAAAGATAAACGCCGATTTGAATTTTTAAGTGAAGAAATCGAAAAGTTAGAAGCGCGACTTGAAGCACTTGATGCTTCGATTGCAGTTGAGTCGACAAATTATGATAAATTAAATCAATTAACAACTGAGCGTCTAACAGTTGAAGCTCAATATGAAATGTATTTCGAAGAATGGGATGAACTGAGTGAACGAATGGAGTAAATCATGAAGAATGTATTAAAAGAATACTTTGGCTATGAAGACTTTCGTCCTGGTCAAAGAGAGTTAATTCAAAATGCAATGGCAAATCAACCGACGCTTGGCATATTACCAACAGGTGGTGGTAAATCTATCTGTTATCAAATTCCAGGCATGATGAAAGGTGGACTAACGCTCGTTATTAGTCCATTGATTTCATTAATGAAAGACCAAGTGGATAGTTTAAATGCCAGTGGGATTAATGCTGCATTTTTAAATTCTACACAAAGGGTGAAAGAGACGAAGCAGATTGAAAAGGATTTATTAAATGGTGATTATCAATTTTTATATGTTGCACCTGAACGTTTTAATCAGCGTCAATTTATCAACCTGATTTATCAACTTGATATTAAGCTCATCGCATTTGATGAAGCACACTGTATTTCTAAATGGGGTCATGACTTTAGACCGAGTTACCGAGAATCGATTAAAGCTGTTATGAGTTTACCGCATCACTTTACGATCATGGCATTAACTGCTACGGCTACTGTTGATGTAAAAGAAGATATTTGTGATTTATTACATATCGGTGAACAGTACGTCATAGAAACAAGTACGAAACGAGATAATTTGAAGTTTATCTTGGATCCAACCTATCAAAAGCAGAAGCGATTATTATTATTTATTAAAGAACATATTGAAGACTCAGGTATTATTTATGCTAGTACACGTAAACAGGTGGAAAGTTTAAGTGAAGTATTGCGTATGGAAGACATTAATCACGCGATATATCATGCCGGATTACATAAAGACATGAAAGATGAGAATCAATCGAAGTTTGTACGAGATGATATTAAAGTGATGATAGCAACGAATGCCTTTGGTATGGGGATTGATAAGTCTAACGTACGATACGTAGCGCATTATAACTTACCACAAGATTTAGAAAGTTATTATCAAGAAGCAGGACGCGCAGGGCGTGATGGACTGGAAAGTGAATGTTTATTATTGTTTAGTGACCAAGATATTAAATTACAACAATTTTTTATTGAAACGAGTAATGATGAAGCAGTTCAAGAGTTAAAGAAAGAAAAGCTCAATAAGATGATTGCGTATACAAAGACGAAGCAATGTTTACAAGCAACAATTATTAATTATTTTAATCCAAATGAACATCTATCGAAATGTGGACAATGTTCAAACTGTCTTGAAGAAGTTGAGAATTATAATATGACAACTGAAGCCAAGAAAATATTGAGTTGTATTGTGCGTATTAAGACACCTGTTCATAAACTTACAATTACAAAGGTGCTGCATGGTGAGCGAGATGATGCGATCCTACATGCAGGATATGATCGCTTATCTACGTTTGGTTTACTGAAAGAATATCATACAAGTGCAATTCAATCCTTTATTGAAACCCTACTGTTTAATGGCTTCATTTTCGAACAACAAGGAAAACTTTTCTGCCATGAAAGTGCACGAGATATATTAATGGGCGATACACAAGTAAGGACTTACTATAAAAGTGCAACATATAATGAGCGTGTAAAAATTACTACAATTGGCACGATAGATGAAGTATTATTAAAGCAATTGATGGATGTACGTAAGCGATTGTCAGATGATTTATCAGTACCCCCATTTACGATATTCTCTGATCATACATTACAATTATTTGCGACGAAAAAGCCAACATCTAAAGATGAAATGATTCTTATTGAAGGAGTAGGATCATATAAATTAAAACATTACTGTCCAGATTTTATCGAGGCAATTAAAGCATATTCGACATGACAAGATATTGTCATGTCTTTTTTGTTTTTCGTGTTTAAACATGTTAGATTAGGATAAATGTTTAACAATAAATTTTTTGCGAGGTGGCGTATGATTCGTTTTGAAAATGTAACGAAACAGTATGATGAAAAAATCGCGGTAGATAATATTTCATTTGAAATAAAAGAAGGCGAGTTCTTCGTGTTAATCGGACCTTCTGGAAGTGGAAAGACAACCACTCTTAAAATGATTAATAGATTGATTACATTATCTAAAGGTTATATTTATTTCAAAGATAAACCGATTAGTGATTATAAACTAGATCAGATGCGTTGGGATATTGGATATGTCTTGCAACAAATCGCACTATTCCCACATATGACGATAAAAGAGAATGTTAGTCAAGTGCCTTTAATGAAAAAGTGGTCCAAACAAAAGATAGATAGCGAAGTAGACCGTCTCCTCAATATGGTAGGTTTACCTGCTAAAGAGTATAAAAATCGCTATCCAAGTGAGTTGTCAGGTGGACAGCAACAACGTGTTGGTGTTGTTCGTGCATTAATGGCTGATCCACCGGTTATCTTAATGGATGAACCGTTTAGTGCCTTAGATCCATTATCAAGGGAGAAACTACAAGATGATTTAATTCAATTACAATCTGAAATACATAAAACGATTGTATTTGTAACGCATGATATATCTGAAGCACTAAAATTAGGGGATCGCATCTGCTTAATGAATGAAGGTCGAATCGAACAAATAGGCACACCGGAATCATTTATTAATCAACCTAATAATGATTTCGTGAACTCATTTATGGGTGATGCAGCAAATCAAACACTATATGCCAGAAACTATATGGATAGTTCAAGTGTAATTAGTACAAATGCAACGATTGATGCGAATGCAACATCACACGAAGTATTTGCTAGCCTGAGCGTTCACGAGCACATTGCTGTCATAGATGCTGATAAAGTTATTGGTATTATTTCGCGTGATAAAGTATTTAGTAAGCTGAGTCAGGAGGCGAGATAATGAAAGGGTTTATAGATACATTTAATGAACGTAAATGGGAACTTGCACATACGTTATTTGAACATATTCAAATATCATTTATTGCGTTACTAATTGCGACCTTAATTGCTATTCCAATTGGTATATGGTTAACACGTCATACAAAGATTGCTGAACCGATTATTAATATTGCTGCGATTATGCAGACAATACCTTCCCTTGCGTTACTAGGTCTAATGATACCATTCTTTGGAATCGGTCGTGTACCAGCAATAATTGCACTTGTAATTTATGCGATATTACCAATATTACGTAATACTTATACTGGTATTAAAGAAGTGGATCCATCTTTAAAAGAAGCCGCACAAGGTATTGGTATGAATACATATCGTCAACTCAAAAATGTAGAAATCCCAATAGCAATGCCAGTTATAATGGCAGGAATTCGTACAGCAATGGTATTAATCATCGGAACAGCAACACTTGCTGCTTTTATTGGAGCGGGTGGTTTAGGTGATTTAATCTTACTGGGTATCGATAGAAATAATATGAATATACTATTACTTGGGGCAATTCCAGCTGCAATTTTAGCATTAATTTTTGATTTCATCTTAAAGCGTATGGAAAAGTTGTCTTATCGAAAGATGATGGTTGTAATTGGATTATTATTACTTTCATTTTTAATCGTTGCCATCTGGCCGTTATTCTTTCAGAAGGATAATCAAATGAAATTTGCAGGTAAGCTAGGTACTGAACCTGAAATCATTACGAATATGTATAAATTGCTTATTGAAGATCAAACAGATGTGAATGTAGAGATTGAACCTGGTATGGGAAAAACTACATTTTTATTCAATGCTTTAAAATCGGATAATGTAGATGGTTATTTAGAATTTACTGGTACCGTATTAGGTGAAATTACGAAAGAAAATCCTAAATATACCACTGAAAAAGAAGTTTATAAGCAAGCAAATGATAGTATCCATAAGAAATATCAAATGTCACTATTAAAACCAATGCAATACAATAATACGTATGCCCTGGCAGTAAAAAAAGAGTATGCGGATAAATATAATTTAAAAACTATCAGTGATTTACAAAAAGTTAAATCATCAATTAAAGCTGGATTTACGTTAGAGTACAATGACCGTATGGATGGTTATAAAGGCATTCAAAAGAAATATGATATTAAATTTAATAATGTAAAAACGATGGAACCTAAAATACGTTATCAAGCGATTGAACAAGGGAAAATCGATTTAATTGATGCATATTCTACAGACGCAGAATTGAAAAAATATGGTATGGTAGTATTAAAAGATGACAAGCATCTTTTCCCACCATATCAAGGTGCACCATTATTAAAAGATGAAACAATCAAGAAACATCCAGATGTTGTTAAAGCATTAAACAAATTATCAAATAAGATAACGGACGAAGAAATGCAAACGATGAACTATGCAGTAACGTATCAAAATAAATCACCAGAAAGTGTTGCGAAGACGTATTTAAAGAAAGAAAAATTAGTTAAATAAGAAAAATTATTTATTATAATATAATTTATATATCATGTAAAACACTTATAGTCTTTAAAGAGAGCAGGGATAAAAATGAAACCTCAACTAAAAGAATTACAAGTATATGCAGCAGGATTATCGGACGAAGCTTTAAAACGTAAAACTGGTTACGAAGGTGAATTTAGTCGTTTAGCTTCAAATGAGAATCCAATTGGACCTACACCAAAAGTACAAGAAGTTTTGTCTACAGCATTAACAGGATTAAACTATTATCCAGATCCAGAAGCACACCATTTAAAAGAAAAGTTATCAGCATTTTATGATGTACCGACAGAGCAAATATTTGTTGGCGCTGGATTAGATGAAGTAATAATGTTAATTTCACGAGCCGTACTTTCACAAAATAGTGAAGTAATAACAAGTGAGGGTACTTTCATACAATATACGACGCATGCTTTAATTGAAGGAACGCAACTAATAACAGTACCATTAAAGCAAGGTGTATTCGATTTAGAGGCGATGTTAGATGCTGTTTCAGATAATACAAATTTAATATGGATTTGTAACCCGAATAACCCAACAGGTACTTATGTTTCAGAAGATGCTTTAAGAAAGTTCTTAAATCAAGTACCAAGAGAAGTAACTGTTGTTTTAGACGAAGCATATTTCGAGTTCGTGGAAGCTCAGGATTATCCTAATAGCGTTCAATTATTAAAAGAATTTCCAAACCTGATTGTTTTACGTACTTTCTCTAAAGCATATGGCTTAGCGGCAATGCGAGTAGGATATGCAATGACATCTAAAGCATACGTAAGTGAATTTAATAAAGTGAAGTTGCCGTTCAATGTAACTACATTGTCTTTACTTGCAGCTGAAGTGGCATTAGAAGACCAGGCACATTTACAAGCATATATTGCGTCTAATAAAGCAGAGCGTGATATATTTTTTTCAAAACCTTATAGCGAGCACTTTTTACCAAGTCAAACCAACTTTATCTTCATTATGACAGATAAACCACAAGTATTATTTGATACGCTTATTAAATACGGTGTAATTTCACGTCCAATGCCAAATGGTGTACGAGTAACAATTGGTACTCACGAAGACAATAAGAAGATAGATGTAGCTTTGACTGAATTTTTTGGTGCGTAGAGAATAAGTTGAGCTAAATGATAATCGAATCGTTTAGCTTTTTTGATACATTGAATTATAATAAAGATAAGTAAAGTGCTTAAAAATAAAAATGAGGTGTAAGTATGAAGAAGTCAATCGCAATCGATATGGATGAAGTTTTAGCAGACACGCTAAAGAAAGTTTTGTTTCAATTTAATGAACGTACGGGATTAGATATAAAACATGAAGATTTATATGAGAAAAAATTAAGAACTGAATATCCTGAGCATGTTGATAAATTAAATGATTTATTATTAGATCGTGCATTCTTTAGAGACTTAGAAGTATTACCAGATGCAATTAGAGTTGTGGAACGATTAAATCAACATTTTGATGTATATATTGCGACAGCTGCAATGGATGTACCAACATCTTTTGATGCTAAATATGAGTGGTTACTTGAACACTTCCCATTTCTAGATCCGCAACATTTCATTTTCTGTGGGAATAAAGGGGTTGTCGGAACAGACTATTTAATCGATGATAATCCAAGACAATTAGCTGCATTTAAAGGCACAGGACTTATTTTTGATGCTGTCCATAATCAAAGTATTAAAGAATATGACCGAATGAAAAGCTGGTTAGATGTTGAAAAGTACTTTTTTGAAGACTAGTTGATTTTATATTTAATAAGTTAAAATGTAAGTAGCCGAGGAAATGTACAATTATAAAAGGAGTAGGATATAAAATATCCTACTCCTTTTCTTCATGCAAAACAATTCGATCAGTTGATGTAAGTATTTTGAGTTTATTAGGTAATACTTGTATAGATAAAGGTGTTTCTAGATCGATTTCTCCATCAACATCCACTTCCATCACTTTCTCAGTCATAATCTTTATCGTCTCACCCGAATAATGTTCGATATTTTGACTGATTTCATTCCAATTGATCTCAGATTTTATCGCAATCATTTCAGTGAATAGCTTCAAGCCGCTTTCTTTGAATATAAAGACGTTCAATCTACCGTCATTAGGTGACAATTCTAAAAGCGGTATTTTATTCCCTCCTACAAAGGCACCATTAGCAATGATTATCATAGAAGATTCACCATCATATCTATTTCCATCAATTTCTATATTATATTTAAAGAATGTAGGGTTAGTTACATTCTTTATTGTAGAGAAGAGATAGCTAAATTTACCCAGTTTACTTTTATAATCGGGATTGACACTATTAGAATTTTCTACAATAAGTCCTAATCCCGCAAAATTCAGAGCATATCGCTCATTCGTTTCCATGACATCATAATATTTCACTTCTGCAGTTAAAAGTTGTTCGGCGGCTCTCACTGGATTAGGATGTAGGTTCAGTGATTTCGTAAAGTCGTTAAAAGTGCCACCTGGTAATATGCCAATCGGTACATGATATTCGCCATCAATCATGCCATTAATGAGTTCATGTACCGTTCCGTCACCCCCAAGAATTAAATATATATCAAATTTCGACGTTGATTGTACTAGGTAATCATAGATTTCTCCTTGTTCTACACTTCGATAAATAGTGAGTTGATTAATAAATCGTGTTAAGCTTTTTGAGACCTCACCAATAATTTGATGAACATCTCCTTGTCCTGCATGATCATGATAAAAAAGAATTCCAGTTTTAAATTTTTGCATGGCTAGCACCTCAAGTCATTATTACTTATCATTTTATATTATTCCCGTTTTGTTAAGTGTTAATCTATTTCTAAATTAAAAAAAGTACTTAGACAAGATTGTCTGAAGTACTTTAATAATGTTACTAATGAATACCTTGCATTTTTTTAGAAATAAATCTACTCAATAAGAAGATGATGATAAACAATACGATTGCTAATCCACCAATGAATAAAAAGTAATTCGCGTATCCAAGAGGTTCTATTAATTTAACTAATTGTGCGTTAATGCCTTGTGCGGTTGCGTTCGATAAGAACCATAAACTTAACATTTGAGAGTTAAACGCTAATGGTGCTAATTTAACAGATGTTGCTGATCCAGTTGGAGATAAACACAGCTCTCCAATAACACAGATAAAGAAAGAAGCAACAAGCCACATTGGGTTAATTAAATTTGTAGCACTAGCTGTCTGAGCGGGTATTACCATGATTAAGAAACTAATACCAGCCATTAATATACCAATTGAAAATTTAATAGGAGTGGATGGGTTGTGTTTACCCAGCTTCGACCATAGCGCTGAAATCACAGGTGCTAATAATACAACGAAGAATGGGTTTAATGATTGGAACCAGGCTGCTGGTACTAAATAATCCATACCGAATATTTTATTTAAATCTAGTTGTGTAAATTCATCAGCAAAGATTGCTAACGTGTTGGCACCTTGTTCTTGAATTGACCAGAACATGACACTTGCTAAGAACAAAGGGACATATGCAACTAAACGTGAGCGCTCAATTTCAGTTACATCCTTACTACGATACATTGTAGTCCAATAAACAATTGGTAATATAATACCTAGTATTGTAACGATGAATGAGAATGTATTAAACGTTAGTAATCCAGAATAAATACCAATTGCTATGATGAGTATTAAAGCTAAGATTGCAATAGAGAATATCTTTTTATATTTAGATTTTTCTTCTCCCTCAAGTATGTGAGTGGGTTCAACTCCAACTAAACCTAAAGCTTTTCGATTGAATATAACGTAAGCAATTAAAGCTAAAGCCATCCCGATTGCTGCTGCTAAGAACCCAATATGATAATTATAGTTTTTTTGTAATTCACCAACTATTAGAGGTGATAAAAATGCACCCATGTTGACTGACATGTAGAATATTACAAAGCCAGCATCCATACGGTTGTCATTCTTATGATATAAACCACCTAATACGTTAGAGATATTTGGTTTCATAAGTCCTGATCCGACAATTATTAAGAACATTGATGCTAGGAAGGCTGGAATACCAAAAGGTAAACTCATTGCGATATGACCCAACATTATTAAAATTGCACCATATAACAATGCACGCCTTGATCCTAGTACGCGGTCAGCTAACCATCCACCTAAAATACCTGTCATAAAGATTAATGCACCATACATTGATCCAATACTAGCTGCAGTTGTCTTGTCCATACCAAGACCACCATGTGCAACAGTATCGTACATGTAGTACACTAAAATTGCTCTCATACCATAATAACTAAAACGTTCCCAAAACTCTACGAAGAATAGGATTCCTAAGCCTTTTGGATGGCCAAAGAAACCGCTTTGAGGGACGCTTTCAACCATTTGTTCTCTTGTATATTTCATTTCTTCATCCCTTTCAATGTATAAATATTTCGAAAATTTATATTATTTCAGAATATTATTTTACCATTATTATTTAAACTATCAATAAACCATACAATATTCGAAATTTTCAAACATAAATTTATTCAATTATTTGTAACATTATTTGATATTGATAACAAGTTAACATAAATAATGGATTTGAGTAACGTTGAAAAAATAAAGGCATCCCCAAATGGGGAGCCTTTATAAAATGATGAAATAAATTCAATTTTTATTAGTGAATACCACGCATGAATTTTTTCATGACTGGACTAATGATGATTAATAGAACAGCTAAACCTAGTGTTACTAAGCCAATATTGTTGAAGTATTGATGATTTTCAACAGCTTCATAATATAAAACGAGTTTACTATTTACTAATTGCGCCACTGTGTTAGCTAAGAACCAAACACTCATCATTTGAGATGTATAAGCTTGTGGTGCAAGTTTTGTAGTTACTGATAATCCAGTAGGTGATAAACAAAGTTCTGCCATAGTGACAAGTAAGTAACTTAAAATTAACCAACCTGGATGCATTAATTGCTCACCATTATGTGTTAATGGATAAACCATAACTAAGTAACTCATACCTGCTAAGAATAAGGCGATACTGAATTTAATGATTGTAGGTGGGTTAAAACGGCCAAGTTTTACCCATAGCCAAGCAAATATTGGTGCAAGCGTAACAATGAATAGTGGATTTAACGATTGGAACCATGCAGCTGGAATCGAAAAGTTTATAGCATTATTTGTTAAAGTTGCCAAGTTTAACTCGGTATTTTTATCAGCAAAGTGTGCAAGAACTGTTGAACCTTGTTCTTGAATTGACCAGAATGCAACAGATGCCAAGAATAACGGTAAGTAGGCAAATACACGGGCTTTTTCATCTTTAGTTGTTTTCTTAGAAATAATCATTGTAATAAAGTAATAGAATGGCAGTGCCATACCTAACACTGTAACAAAGTTCATAAAGCTTGCCAGTGATAATTTGCCCATTACACCAACAATAACAAAGTATAAGATGAATGCTGCAATTACAATTCCTGTTATCGTGAATGTTTTCTTTCGATCTTGATCAGTAATTGGATTAGGTACATCTAGTCCTGATAAGCCTAAAGTTTGTTTTGAACGGAACATAAAGACAATAAGTCCAAAGAACATACCAACTGCTGCAACGGCGAATCCATAATGGAAACCGACATTTGCTTGTAACCAACCGACAATCAATGGAGATATTAATGCGCCCATGTTAATTGACATGACGAATAGTGTGAAAGCTGAGTCTACTTTCGGATCATTTTTATCATATAATTCTCCAACGTTTGTTGATATATTTGGCTTTAATAAACCAGTTCCTAAAATAATAAATAATAGTGCTACCAATAATAAAGTAAAATTGTTTGGTAAAGATAATAATATGTGTCCAATCATAATGAGAATTGCACCATATAGAATCGCCTTTCGTGTACCGATAAATCTATCAGCTAACCAGCCACCTATAACACCACTCATATAAATTAGAGCACCGTATATCGATACGATTTGCATTGCAAAGCCTTCTTCTAAGCCGAAACCACCTTTATTCACTGAATAATAAAGATAAAATAAAAGAATTGCCTTCATACCATAATAACTAAATCGCTCCCAGAATTCTGTAAGCATTAAAGTGAATAGGCCTTTAGGATGTCCAAAGAATCCTGTTCTTGGCATACTATTGACGACTTCGTCACGTGTATGTTGTGCCATACTATTTCCTCCTAAAATCAAATATTTATTGCATAAAATAATTAATATATAATGCGTTTATATATAATACACTTATTTTAATATTAAGACAATTCAATATTTATGAAATATAGAAAAGGTTACAAAAAATACACCTCATTTTGAAGTGTATTTTGGGGGTTATGTATTTAGTATTATCGATTTGTAATTGTTTCTGGATACAAATCGTGGTTCATTAAACGATAATTTGCTATTTCTTCATACTTTGTTCCTGGTCTTCCGTAGTTTGTATATGGATCAATTGAAATGCCACCACGAGGAGTGAACTTACCCCAAACTTCAATGTAGTGTGGGTCCATTAAATCAATTAAATCATTCATAATAATGTTCATACAATCTTCGTGAAAATCACCATGATTTCTGAAACTAAATAAATATAGCTTCAATGATTTTGATTCTACCATTTTAATGTTTGGTATATAGCTAATATAAATCGTTGCAAAGTCAGGTTGACCTGTAATTGGACATAAACTAGTAAACTCAGGACAATTGAATTTAACGAAATAATCTCTTCCTTGGTGTTTATTATCAAATGATTCCAAAATTGACGGATCGTATTCATATAAATATTTATTATTTTGGTTACCGAGTAAAGTAATATCTTCTAATTCCTCTTTTTGTCTGCCAGTCATAATTTCTCCTCCATTATACTTATGGTTTTATTATTGTACTTGTTTTGCACGCTTAAACATATAATAACTTGCACTAAATATAATAAAATAGCCAATGAAACTTAGCAAGTCGGGGATTTCATTAAATATAATTAATCCGATGATCGCACTGAATAATACTGTGGAATAAAAGAATATGGAAATATCTTTGGCGGCTGCATGTTGATATGCAATTGTTAGTCCAAATTGGCCCAGCGTAGCAAATACACCTGACAAAATTAAATATATAACTTGTTCGCTAGTCATTATTTCAAATTGAAAATACGTTAAAGGAATCAGTATTAACGTTGAGAAAAAAGAAAAATAAAAAACAGTGGTAAAGAATTGTTCTTTTGGACCAAGCACTCTTAAAGTTGTATATGCAAGCGCAGCAAAGATTGCACCGAGGACACCAATTAATGCAACATACATATCAACATTGAAACTCGGCTTAATAATAAATAGGGAGCCAAAAAAGGCGAATAACATACTAATGAATTGATATCGTTTAATATGTTCTTTTAAAAACCAGGCACAAAATAATATTGTGAAAAATGGGCTAAGTTTATTCAGCATATCTGCATCACTAAGTATCATCTTGTCAATTGTGTAATAGTTTAATAGAACACCTAATAAACCGAATAAACTTCTCATCATCAGTAAAGGTTGATTTATTAATGATCCAAATAATTTTGTTTTATATTTATAAACGAAATATAGCGGTAAAATCATACCGACAATATTTCTAAACAATGATTTTTGTACGATAGGTAAATCACCAGAAAGTTTTACAAATAGACCCATCATACTAAAACCTAAAGATGCAATTAGAAGCCAAATTACTCCTTTTAATTGATTATTCATATTAAATCCTCTCTTATTTTTATTATGTCTAATAAAGTCTTAATTTTAGTATCATCTTTTTCTTTAAAGTTCAACAAGTTTTTTAAGAATAATTTTTCATTTTAATCGTCACAAATTTTCAAGGTTTATAAAACTAGTAATAGCAAAGGGTTGAAATAATGTTAAAAATGTCAATATGAAAATTAAATTTTTTTGAAGACATTAGAATTGAAAAGGTATTTTTAAGTGCTATAATTAATCGTATATGTTGTGGGTGTGAAAAAAATAACCACTACATCTTGTGTTGGGTTAGTGGACAGACACAAGATAAATTTATACTTTTAAGATAAAAGTAATATACATATGATATAAGATTAGTTTCAAGACAACAACATTCCAGAAGAAAATTGGAGTGAAAACTATGAAAATTATTTATTATTCATTAACCGGGAATGTGAAACGCTTTTTAAAGAGAACAGGTTGCCCCCATACTATACCTCTAGAAAAAGCCATGATTAATGGTGTGAATGAACCTTTTATTATTGTAACGGGTACTATAGGTTTTGGCCAAGTTCCTGATGCAGTCTCCCATTTTTTAGACAAATATCAATCAAGTTTGGTCGCTGTTGTGGCAAGTGGGAATCGTAACTGGGGTCAAAATTTCGCTAAAGCGGGTGACATTATTAGTACTAAGTACAATGTACCTCTCCTTATGAAGTTTGAGTTACATGGTAATGCACGAGACGTAGAATTATTTAAGAAAAAGGTGGACGAGTGTTATGAAAACAATAGAAGAGAAACAATACAAACATATTGAGTTAAATAATCAAGTAACAAAACGACGTGAAGATGGCTTCTTTGATTTGGAGAAAGATCAAGAGGCACTGGTTATTTATTTAGAAGAAATAAATGATTTGACCATTCATTTTAATACGCCTTTAGAACGACTAAGATTTTTGGTTGATCAAGATTTTTATTATAATTTATTTGATGAATATTCAGAGCTAAATTTATTAGAAATCATTCAATTCGCAGACAATATTCCATTTCAATTTGCGAGCTATATGTCTGCAAGTAAATTTTTTAAAGATTATGCTTTAAAAACAAATGATAAGAAACAATATTTAGAGGACTATAAACAACATGTTGTGATTGTTAGCCTATACTTAGCAAAAGGTGATAAAGAAAGAGCAAAAGCTTTAGTATCAGCTATGATTGAGCAGCGTTACCAACCAGCGACACCGACATTCTTAAATGCAGGGCGTGCTCGTCGTGGTGAACTTGTATCATGCTTTCTTCTTGAAGTTGACGACAGTTTAAACTCAATAAACTATATTGATTCCACAGCGAAACAATTATCTAAAATTGGTGGTGGGGTTGCCATAAATTTATCGAAGTTACGTGCACGTGGGGAAGCGATTAAAGGTATTAAAGGTGTAGCTAAAGGAGTATTACCTGTGGCAAAGGCTTTAGAAGGTGGATTTAGCTATGCAGACCAATTAGGCCAACGTCCTGGAGCGGGTGCAGTATATTTAAATATCTTCCATTACGATGTGCTAGAATTTTTAGATACAAAAAAAGTTAATGCAGATGAAGATTTAAGATTATCTACTATATCAACAGGTTTAATTGTACCTTCAAAATTTTTTGATTTAGCAAAAGAAGGTAAAGAATTCTTCATGTTTGCACCACATACGGTTGAACGTGAATATGGGCAAACTTTAGATGATATAGATATTGAAGTGATGTATGATGAATTAGTGAAAAATCCAAATATCATGAAGAAATCAAAAGATGCACGTGAAATGTTAAATTTAATTGCACAAACTCAATTACAGTCAGGTTATCCTTACTTAATGTTTAAAGATAATGCTAATAAAGTACATGCCAACGCAAATATTGGTCAAATTAAAATGAGTAATTTATGTACTGAAATTTTCCAATTACAAGAGACATCTGTGATAAATGATTACGGTACGGAAGACGAAATCAAACGTGATATCTCATGTAATTTAGGGTCATTAAATATCGTTAATGTGATGGAGTCTAAGAAATTTCAGGACTCAGTTCACATTGGTATGGACGCTTTAACAACTGTAAGTGATGTTGCTGATATTAAAAATGCACCAGGTGTAGCGAAAGCAAATCGTGAATTACATTCTGTAGGTTTAGGTGTAATGAATTTACATGGATTCTTAGCGAAGAACAAGATTGGATATGAATCTGAAGAAGCAAAAGAATTTGCAGCAACATTCTTTATGATGATGAACTATTATTCAATCGAACGTTCAATGCAAATTGCTATGGAGCGTAATGAACGTTATGCAGATTTTGAGCAGTCTAATTATGCTACGGGTGAGTATTTCTTAAAGTATGAAACTACTGACTACGCACCAAAATCAGATAAAGTAAAGGCATTGTTTGATGGCATTGATGTGCCAACGCAAGAAGATTGGGTTTCATTAAAAGAAGCTGTAATGAAAAATGGATTGTTCCATGCATATCGCTTAGCGATAGCACCAACACAAAGTATTTCATACGTCCAAAATGCGACTAGTTCAGTGATGCCGATTGTTGACCAAATTGAACGTAGAACATATGGTAATGCTGAAACGTTCTATCCTATGCCATTTTTATCACCAGAAACAATGTGGTTTTATAAATCAGCATTTAATACGAACCAAATGAAGTTAATTGACTTAATTGCAACGATTCAAGAGCACGTTGACCAAGGTATTTCAACAATCCTATTCGTTAACTCTGATATTTCTACTAGGGAATTATCTAGACTTTATGTTTATGCTCATCATAAAGGTCTGAAATCTTTGTATTACACACGCAATAAATTATTGAGTGTAGAAGAATGTACAAGTTGTGCAGTATAATTCATAATCACACAAAACAATAATTTTAAGAGGCCGATAATCGGTCTCTTAAAACTGTTAATAAATTCTCATGACAAAGGACTGACAAAATGAAAGCTGTAAACTGGAATACGCAAGAAGATATGACAAATATGTTTTGGCGACAGAACATATCACAAATGTGGGTTGAATCAGAATTTAAAGTATCTAAAGATATCGCGAGTTGGAAAGAATTAACAGAAGACGAGAAATTTACGTTTAATCACGCGCTTGCTGGATTAACGGGACTAGATACTCATCAAGCAGATGATGGTATGCCCTTAATTGGTTTACATACACAAGATTTACGTAAAAAAGCGGTTTATTCTTTTATGGGAATGATGGAACAAATTCACGCAAAAAGTTATTCTCATATTTTTACAACATTATTACCTTCTTCTGAGACGAATGAATTATTAGACAACTGGGTTGTGAATGAACCTCATCTGAAATTCAAATCAGATATAATTGTTGGACGATATCATAAACTATGGGCGCAAGATGCTTCTATTTATGATCAATATATGGCTCGTGTAGCGTCAGTATTTCTAGAAACGTTTTTATTCTATAGTGGGTTTTATTATCCGTTATACCTTGCTGGACAAGGTAAAATGACAACTTCTGGTGAGATTATTCGTAAGATTTTATTAGATGAATCGATTCACGGTGTATTCACTGGTTTAGATGCACAAAGTTTACGTAATGAATTGACAGATGATGAAAAGTTACGTGCAGATAAAGATATGTATGATATGCTTCAAAAGTTATATGCAAATGAAGAAAGTTATACAAAGATGCTATATGATCGTGTTGGATTAACAGAAGACGTATTGAATTACGTGCAATATAACGGTAATAAAGCTTTGGCAAATTTAGGGTTTGAACCGTATTTTGATGACAAAGACTTTAATCCAATCATAGAGAATGCATTAAATACAACAACTAAAAATCATGACTTTTTTAGTGTAAAAGGCGATGGTTATGTGATTGCTTTAAATGTAGAAGCATTGACAGATGAAGATTTCATATTTGAAAATTAATATAAAAATGACAAGTTGATGACAATAAGTATATCAGCTTGTTTTTTTATGTATTGTCACAGTTTGTTCATTGAATTAAAGGAGTAAGTTACTGATAATTTAAGAGATATAAATTTTTAGGGGGATTGTGATGAAAAAGTTATTTATCATAGCTGCAAGTACTCTAATGCTCACAGCATGCAGTCAAGAGGCAAAACAAGAAGGTCATGAAGGACATGCTACAAGTTCAGAATCAAAAACAGTTACACCTTTGACGGTTGAATTAGATGTACCTGCAAAAGCAAAAGTAGGGGAGAAAGTTATCATTACTGCGACTGTGAAACATGGTGAGGAATTTGTAAATGAAGCGGACGAAGTGATGTTTGAAATAATTAAAGATAAGAATATGAAAAAATCTGTTAAAGAAAAAGTGAAAGAAGCTAAAGAAGGTAAATATACATTAGAATATACATTTAAGCAAAAAGGAAACTATAATGTGATTAGTCATGTTACAGCGCATAATCAACATACAATGCCAAATGGTGATATCATCGTACGCTAATCCGAATGAGAGAAACAGTTCAATGAAGTCAGTCGAAATAAAAAGGGATTAGGACTAAAAGTCCTAATCCCTTTTATAGTTTTTCACCAATAACTCTTACCTCTGGATGTAATTCAATCCCACTATTTTCAAGTACATTTTTTTGAACATGGGCAATCATTAATTCGTAATCGGTGGCAGTTCCGTTATTTACGTTTACGATAAAGCCTGCATGTTTCTTTGATACTTCTACACCACCAATTCTATGCCCCTGTAATCCGGCTTCCTGTATCAACTGTCCAGCAAAATGTCCGGGAGGTCTTCTGAAAACACTACCGCATGATGGATATTCTAAAGGTTGCTTATCCTCACGTCTCTCAGTTAAAATATCCATTTGTGATTGAATTAAATTAATATCACCACGTTCTAATTTGAAAGTTGCTTCAAGTACAACATAATGTTCAGCTTGAATGATACTCGTTCTATAATCTAATTGTAGTTCTTCGTTTGTTAATGTGATAATTTCCCCAGCTTGATTAACAACGGTTGCACTTTCAATCACGTCTTTGACTTCGCCACCATATGCACCAGCATTCATGTAAACAGCACCGCCAATTGAACCAGGAATACCACAAGCAAACTCTAATCCTGTTAAATGATGATCACGTGCAATACGTGAAACCTCGATTATCGCAGCTCCGCTACTTGCAATTATTGTATCTACTTCGACTTGCACTTCAGTTAAACCAAGTAAGCTAATGACAATACCACGAATTCCACCATCGCGAATTATTATATTTGATCCGTTACCTAGATATGTAACTGGAATTTGATGTTCATTCGCAAATTGAATTACTTTTTGAATTTCAGAGTATTTTACAGGTGTGATATAAATATCAGCATTACCACCTGTTTTCGTATAAGTATATTTTTTTAAAGGTTCATTTATTTTGATGTGTGAAGCTTCTATTAACTCACTTATTCCATCATATATTTCCGTTACTTGCATGTTCATTACGCCCTTTCGGTAAATTCAAACTTAATTATATCAGTTAATGTATGTATTTTAAACTGACAGTTTGATTTTAAACCAGTTTGATTTCAAATTTTCATATTCTTTCACAGAAACATCATGATTGATTGCTTTTTTATAGACATTAAATGCCTCATAATTTGCTTCAAGCATATGTTGACCTTCAATATATTTATTTAATTTTTTACTATGTTCTTCAATGATATGTAATCGAACTGTCTCATTTAATGATTGTAGATTATCAAATTTGGCATACACACATTTTTTATTGTAAGCATGATGCAAGCGATAAAAATGTTGTAAGTTTAATCGTTTTTCATCTAATGTTGTCATGGCATGTAAACTTTCGACGATAACGAGTACGTCTATTATACCACTGGTTAGAGCCCCTTCAATTGCTGTAGATCCAATATGTTGTGTTTTAAGTATTGGTGTATCTAAAAGGGTAATGAGCATAGTGTTAACATGTTGAAATTTACGTTTATAATAATTGATATTGTTGTTTATTGTTAGGTTAGGCTTTTGCTTTAACATGTAATGTATTTCCTTTCGATTAAAAATATTTCTTCGTGAACTGAGATATAATCTTTGTTTTATTTCTTACTCAAATTAGGTATAATATTGATATCGAGGAGATTTTATATGAAAAAATTATATTCTATCATGTTAATTGTAATAATAAGTACCATTATTGCTGGTTGTGGGAACAAAGTAAAGTCTGATATAAATGATTATAAAGTTCAAATGAAAGAAGTACAATCTGTTGAGAAGAAACTAGTCGTAGAAATTGATCAATTAGGATTAGATAAAGCGGACCAGTTATTGGGTTCTGAAGTAACAGAAGAAAAAAAGAAAAAATTAAAGAAAATCGAATTGAGTATAAAAAAGAAAATTATACCTCAATTGCGTACATACGAAAAACAGGTTCAATCAGTAAAGGTTGAAACTAAGGAAGTAAAAGATGTCCATGAAATCTATGTACGTAATTTGAATAAAAAAAAGCAGTTTATTTCTGAACTAGAGGAATATATGAAATTGTTTAATCAATCGATATTATCGAATGAAAAAATATTGGAATATACGAAAGTATTTGAAAAGAATAAAGCACTAAACGAAAAATATGCAAAAAAAGCACAAGATAGTGCGTCAGAGTCTGGTGATTTTGATACATTAATGAAATTGATTAATGACAATAGTGAATTACTTAAAGAAAAGGTATCGTATTTAACGTCTGGTTCAACAGTTGAAGAGAAACAAAAGTATATAGATAGTACGTTAATCCCATTATTGAAATCAAATGTTAATCAGTTAAATCAAACAAAATTAAAATCGAAAAATGTAATCGGTATGCGCAAAGCAACGATAGAAACGTATTATAGTTTAATTAACTATTATAAAGAGCGCAAAGTAGCCATGAAAACTGAAAATGAGCTTCAAGAATTACCGATTCAAGATATTCTCGAGAATACGAAGTATATAAAATCGATAGATGAGAAGTACTACGACGCATTAAATGCATTGGAAGCAAAACATTAAAAAGGGTTAAAGAAAAAAGTATTAACCCTCTTATTAAGAGACAAAACAGCGAAACAGAAGTTGCTATAAGCAAAAACCGAACAAGCTATAAATCAAAGTCCGATTTATTAGTTTCGTTCGGTTTATGCTTGTAATGAACACTTAGTTCCCAGTCTCTTTTATTTTGGTGTTGTGCTATCATCGCCATTTTTATTATGTTTAGATATAATTATATTTTTCAAGATGACTGTAAAAATCCAAATAAGAATAGCAATGAAGATGATAATGGTTAATGTAGGATTCTTATTAATATCATTAAAGAAAAGTAATACGTAAATTAGCACACAAGTGTTTAACGTATCAATAAATGTCCAACGTTTAAGCGGTATTTTATTATTATTCATTCTAGTCCTCCAATGGTTATTTAGTTCTATTATATCAATGTGTAATTGTTAGAGATAGGGGTATAAATAAATAATAGATTGCAAAATTAAACTTTGCGTGATATATTTTAAAAATCGAATGCACAATGATGGGGTGAAATCATGATAATAAAATTGAATACGATTGAACAGTTTGAAGAGATGTTAGAGACGAATTCGAAAGTTTTTTTCCTAAAACATTCAAACACATGCCCAATTTCAGCGAGTGCGTACGATCAATTCGATAATTTTGCTTATGAACGCGACATTAATGCATATTATTGTATCGTCCAAGATGCACGTGAATTATCAGACTATATTGAAGTAAAAACAACAATCAAACATGAATCGCCTCAAGCATTTTACTTTAATCATGGTAAAGTGACTTGGCATGACAGCCATAAAAATATAACGATTGCAAATCTTTCAAAAGCTGAAGAATAATAAACATGGTATGATAAAGTAAATAATCATAAACTTAACTAATAGTGCCACTATTAGTTATTTATTTTGGAGGAAAAAATGAAAATATTAATCGCAATGGATTCATATTTTGATAAATTATACTCTCATCATGCCAATCAGTATGTGTACGATGGTGTTAAATCAGTGGATAAAACATCTAATGTGGTAATGGTACCGTTGTTTGAGAGTGATAAAAATATGATCGATGCATTACTTGTTTGGGAAAAGGGTCGTAAAATTAAGCGTAAAATTGTTAATGATATGTTGTTACCGACTGAAGTAGACGTAGCAATATTAGAACACGATACTATGCTGATTGATAGTAAGTCAATCCTAGCGAGTGACCAGCCACTACTAGCATCTAGTTTTGGATTAGGGGAGTTAATTACTCAAGGACTAGATATGGGTGTGAAATCATTTATTATTTCAATGGGTGGATTAAGCACATTTGATGCAGGTTTAGGTATGTTATCGGCTTTTGGAGCAAAATTCTATAATCGAGATTATAACGAGATAGACCAACCAATAACTCAGAGTATCTTAAAAGAGATACGTCATATGGAACTTAGCGATATGGATAATCGTTTAAAATCAGTCGTCTTTACGATTGTGAGTGACCATCAATATAAAATATATGGTAAAGAAAGTCATATCGCAAATAGTGACTTTGATTTTGAAACGAAACAAGCAATAGATAATAGTATATGGTATATTGCACAGCAATTTAAGAAATTTAATATCGACCTTACAGCATCTATTTATGGTGGTGATGGGGGAGTAATCAGAGCGGTTTTTGAACAAGTATTTAACGCGAAAACTAAGACATCTGCTGAGCTTATTTTTGAACGTACACATATTAAAAGTTTATTAGATGAAGCGGATATGGTGATATATGGTGGAGGAAGTGAAGATGAATCAACTGGTTCACTTGTTGTTCGTGAAATTAATAAATTGCAAAACCCAAATAAAATAAATGTTTATTTAATGGGTGGAAAGCAATATAAACAAATGAGTAATGACAAAGAAGTGATTGAACTTAATATTTATCCGGAAGTAAAAGAAGATACCGAAGACATTCAAATCGGTATACAATTACAAAATGCCGTGAAAAATATAGTGATGGCTACACGTAAACAAGAATTAGGAACTAAATAAAAAATGATGGCTGATAAATCACAGATTTATCAGCCATCATTTTTTTATTAAATTATATTTCTTCTTCAAATTTCTTTAAAATTCCCACAATCGTCATCACAGATTTCTCCATATCGTCAATTGATACGTATTCGTATGGTCCATGGAAGTTTTCTGCACCGGTAAAAATATTAGGCGTAGGTAAGCCCATAAATGATAACTGGCTACCATCTGTACCACCACGAATTGGTTCAACAATTGGTGTGATGTCTAATGCCTTCATAACTTCTAATGGTACATTGATTAAGTCTTTATGAGGAGTGATTTTCTCACCCATATTGAAGTATTGATTATTTATTGAAATACTTGCAGCTTCTTTACCAAAATCTGACTGAATAGATTTAATGATATCTTGCATAGTCAATTTACGCGCTTCAAATTTATCACGGTCATGATCGCGTATTATATAGACAAGCTTAGCGTGTTCAACATTACCTTCCATCTCCATTAAGTGATAGAAACCTTGATAGCCATCAGTATGTTCTGGACGTTCTTGCTCTGGTAATGCACTTTGGAAACGCACGGCTAGGTTTAAAGCATTAACCATTTTATCCTTTGCACTTCCTGGATGAACATTAACGCCATTGAATGAGACTTCAACACCTGCTGCATTAAAACTTTCATATTGTAATTCCCCACGTCTTCCACCATCTATTGTATATGCAAATTCAGCACCGAAACGCTCAACATCGAATTTATGAGGGCCACGGCCAATTTCTTCGTCAGGTGTAAAACCAAAACGGATTTTTCCATGTTTAATTTCAGGGTGGTTGATTAAATATTCAACTGCCGCCATAATCTCTGTAATTCCGGCTTTATTATCAGCACCTAAAAGAGTAGTACCATCTGTCGTCATTAATGTATGCCCTTTGTATAGTTCAAGTTCAGGGAATTTTGATTTTTCAATCACTAAGCCACTTTTTAACGTAATATCTTTTCCATCAAAGTTCTCGATAATTTGTGGTGATACGTTTGTACCTGTGAAATCAGTTGCTGTATCCACATGTGCGAGTAAACCAATTGTTGGAATGCTTTTATCAGTGTTTGCTGGTAATGTTGCAAACAGATATCCATATTCATCGATATCAGTTTCAAGGCCTAAGCTTTCAATTTCTTTTTGTAATAGATTAAGTAAATCCCATTGTTTTTCAGTCGATGGTGTTACTGTACTTGATGCATCAGACTGTGTATCAATTTTAACGTAAGTTGATAATCGCTCGATTAGTTTTTGTTTCATCTTATTGCCTCCATTAATAATTATATGTTAATACTCTTATTTTAATCTTAATTGAAAAAAATCACACTAATTTTATTTTATCTTGTACATAAAATAAATATAGCGTGATTTATAATTTTATTGGTTTTTCACCATTTCTTTTACGACTTCGTTGGTGTTTGTAATGAGTATAACCTTTTAAGAATGTTTGGAATAATATTTCTGCGATTAGTAAACCGAAAGCAATCGCACCAGATGCGAGTGTTGCTTCCATTCCTTTAACAAGTGCTTCACTAAAATCAGAAATAATTAAGTTTTTTGTAGCATCATATGCAACACCTCCAGGTACTAAAGGAATAATACCTGCTACATTAAATATAATCACAGGACGTTTATAATATCTCGCGAAAAAGTGCGCACATAAACTAAGTGATAATGAGCCTAAAAATACGCCCACGGCTAATGTTAAATGCGTCGCTTCTGCAATCGTAAAAACCATCCAACCAATTGCGCCAACAAACCCACAAGCCATCAATAAATTTTTAGGTGCATTAAAAACGACTGCGAAAAATACTGAAGCAAAGAAACTAATAACGGTTTGAAATAATAAAGTCATTTTTGAACCTCCTAAAAAATAATGAGAATTGTAGCAACACCAGCTCCAATTGCGAATGCGGTTAGAGCTGCTTCAACGCCCTTAGAAATACCAGCGAGTAATTGGCCAGCCATCATATCACGAATGGCATTAGTGATAGGCACACCGGGAACTAATGGCATTACTGCCGAGATAATAATTTTATCAAATTCCCCTTTATATATATAATTAACAAAAATTAAGCCGACAACGGCGATAGCCATTGCACCGGCATACTCGGCGAAGAATTGAATTTTATACACTTTACCGATGTAATCACATACATAATAACCAATACCACCTGCTATAAATGACGGGATGGCATCCATTGGCTGTCCTTTAAACATAAATAAAAATAAGGCACATACAATAGCGCTAGACAATAGTTTAAACCAAAATGAATATTGTAAATCGGCTTTTTCAAGCTCGTCTAAAGCAAGTTTAGCCGCTTCTAAAGTTACTTTTCCACTTGTAATCGCACGTGAGATTTCATTTACTTCTGATATTTTTTCTAAATCAGTTGTTCTATTTGAAATACGATATAAACGCGTCGAGCTTTTCTCATCGAGCGAAAATATGATTGCTGTTGGTGTAACGAAACTATGCGTTTTATGCAAGCCGTAGTGTGAAGCGATTCGAGTCATTGTGTCTTCAACTCGATAAGTTTCAGCACCTGATTCTAAAAGAATCTTACCTGCAAGCATCGCAACATCTTTTACTTTCTTTTCATCATAAAGTTGTGTTGAAACCATCTTTGCCTCCTTAATAAAAAAATAACAGAAAGTAACTTCCTGTTATTTTATGATCGGATTAAACATTACTGTATTCTGTCCTTGAAACTTTGCAGCATGTAACATTTCATCTGCTTCTTTGAATATTTTTCGATGCGTTTTTATTTCGTCAGTAGAAACGTAACCTATACCTATCGTTACTGATAAGTGAATGACTTCTTTATTTGGTAAATGTAATGTAGAATTCACAACACCAGAGCGAATACTCTCGGCTACCTTTACAGTATCATCAAGTGAATGATTCGTAAAGATAACACTAAACTCTTCACCAGCATTTCTAAAAGTTTTTGAATCGGTAGGAACATAGTTACGAATAACTTGAGCCATTTGTTTTAAGACAGCATCTCCGGCATCATGTCCAAATCGATCATTAACTTCTTTAAAATCATCAATATCAATCAATAATAAGGCTAATGATTGTTTAGTTTCTGATGCATTCTTACTTACTTTGTTTAAATAGCGATCAAATTCACGCACATTACCTAAACCGGTTAAATGATCTATCTCATCTTCGTTTTCAAAACGTTGAATAACCTTATAAATTCGCCAAATGTCAACAAACATTAAACTTGATGTTAATGACAGAGTAAAACTAGAAATTGTAAGTAGAATTAATTCAAGTATATTTAATGTATGGATAAAATATTGGTATACACCTATAATAACGACGCTTAACAGTGTTAACCATTGAATAGCATTAAAGTCATTTTGTTTAATGAAGGGACCAATCATACTTGCGAGTGTCGCAATAATTAATAAATCAAGAGTCTGATTCGCAGGTACATTAAAGATAAATATTTCAGCAAGAACAAGAATACTCGCACTAAAGATGGTATATAAAAAGTTTGTATAACGCCCTAAAAATAGTAAGGGGATAAATGCGAGATTAAATGATATATGGTGATACGTAATTGGGTAAGTCATCAGTAGAAATGAAATTAGTGTCATTAACAAAGTTATATAATTTTTTGAGAATACGATTTCTTTTTCTTCGAAAAATTGAAGTCTATGGAATAAATAAATACCACTGACAGTCACTGCGGCATTAAAAATAATTGCTTCTATCAAAATACCCCTCCTTACTAACTACGATAAATTTTTGCTTTAGAAAATCCACGACCAATAATTTCTGATGTATTGATAAAAATTACGAATGAATCAGGTTCTTCACGTGTAATAATTTGTTTAAAATAAATTGCTTCTTTTTGTTCCATAACAGAGAAGAGTAAACTCTTACCTTCTCTGTTAAAACCACCAAAAGCATTAACACTAGTTACACCACGTTCAACATGTTCGTGAATTAAATTAATTATTTGTTGCTCTTTGGTTGTAATAATAAAGACTAGCTTATTATCTCCTGTATGTAACTGTACAATATCAATGACTTTACTTGTTACATAAATAGAAATCAAAGCATATAACGCAAGTTCAAAGTTAAAAATGAATGCGCTTAAAATAACGACAAATGCATCTACAATTAGTTGGCAGAAACCACTCGATAAACCTGTGTATTTTTTTACGATTTGAGCAAGAGTAGCCGTTCCACCTGTTGAGCCATTACCGCGGTAGACTAATCCTAAACCAATACCAAGAACAATACCACCATAAAGAGAAGCGAGTAATGCATCTTTCGTTCCCTTATCGACAAGACTTGCCGTTAAGAAGATGGTTATAGGAACAATAAATGTTGCAATAACAGTCTTTAGACTGAATGATTTGCCTAACGTTAACCAACCAATTATAAAAATAGGAATGTTGAATACAAATTGAATCATTGCAGGATCAGTACCCATTACTTTGTTTAGGATGGTACTTAGTCCTGAAATGCCTCCTGCAGCTATTTGTCCAGGTAGTAAAAATAAATTGTAACTAATACCTACAATAATAGAACCAATAATTGTGTATAAAATATCAATAAATACTGTTTTATTCATATTTTCACTCCTTTTTGTCAAAAAAATAGTAAAGCATTGATTTACGTGCTTTACCCATTTTTTTTAATTAAACGCCTAAGTTGTCTTTCATTTGTTGTTTCACATCTTGTTTTGTGTCTTCGTTTGGAATAAAATACCATAAACCGTCAGCATCCATTTCATTTTTACCATTTAAATGGAGCTTCTTAATTGTACCTAAAGCAGGTGGATATTGCTTTCTTAATTTATTAATATCTTGGAATGCAATATTAGTTGTTACACTGCTTGAAATTGTTTTTAATACTTGATTGAATCTTGGCACAGATTCAATACTAAGCATCTTATCTGTAATGGCTTTAACAATGACTTGTTGACGAACTTGGCGTCCCTCATCACCCATTGAACCCTTTTCTTTACGACTACGTGCAAAAGCTAATGCATCTCTACCATTCATATGATATTTCTGTCCAGCAACAAAATTATATTCAGCAAACTTAAATGTATGCGGACTTGTTACATCAATACCACCGATATTATCTATAATGAAAATGAAATCATCCATATCCACCGTCGCGTAATAATCGATTGGCATGTTGAAAAATTTCTCGAGTGTATCAATTGCCATTTTTGGACCACCATACGCATAAGCATGATTAATTTTTTCGACTGTACCATGTCCAACAATTTCCGCTTTGGTATCTCGTGGAATACTCATAATCGTTGTCATATTATTTGATGGATTAACCGTAGCTAATATCATTGTGTCTGAGCGTTTACCTTCTTGACGAAACTCACGTCCAGCATCTGAATCTAGACCAAATAATGCAATAGAAATTGGCTGGCCAGCGCTTAAATCAATATTAGCATTTCTCATTTCTGATGTTGCACGAGAATATTTAGGATCTTGTAATGTGTCTGCTGTATGTTTGAGTTGGAAAAAGACATAGACAAAAAGTAATGCAAAAACAAATATTGTAGCCATAAACAAAGATGCAAGGACAAAAAATAATTTTCTTTGTGTTCTAACACGTGCGCGTGAACTCATGAACATGCTCCTTTAATCATTTGAATATACTTTCTTTTAACCGTACTATTATGTAACAAAATAGTCTTTTCGTCAAACAAATATAGAAACTAATAATAAATTGTTTCATATTCATTATACATTCTTTAATAGGAGAAATGGAGGTTTTGTGCTATAGTAAATGAGAATGATTCGCTAGAGGTGGCTTATGTTTACATTAAAATTAATCATGATAACAATTTTAATTTCTTTTATTTTAACCCCATTAATTATAAAGTTTTCTCATTTAGTTGGGGCATTAGATAAACCGAATTATCGAAAAGTGCATACAAAGCCAGTTTCAGTATTAGGCGGTGTCGTTATCCTTATTTCGTTTTTAATTGGAATATGGATTGGTCATCCTGTTGAACCGGAAATTAAACCCATCATTATTGGTGCAGTACTCATTAATATACTTGGTATCATAGATGATTTATTTGATTTGTCTGCGATTGTGAAGTTGATTGGTCAAATCGGTGTGGCGCTCGTGGTCGTTTTACATGGTATCACTTTAGATTTAATTACATTACCATTTGGAATTGTAATTGAATTTGGATACTTAAGTATACCGATGACGATTTTATGGATTGTAGCAGTGACAAATGCGATTAATTTAGTTGATGGATTAGATGGTTTGGCAGCAGGCGTTTCGATGATTGCTTTAGGTACGATTGGTTTTATTGCGATATTACAACAAAATATATTTATAATGATGATATGTAGTGTATTGATTGGGTCTTTATTGGGCTTCTTAAGGTATAATTTTTATCCAGCAAAGATATTTTTAGGAGATAATGGAGCATTATTACTTGGATTTATTATTGGCGTATTGAGTTTACTTGGATTTAAGAACATTACATTAATATCTTTATTCTTTCCAATAATTATTTTAGCAGTACCTTTTATTGATATGAGTTTCGCGATGATTAGACGTTATCGACAGGGGAAGCCGATTATGCAGGCGGATAAATCGCATCTACATCATAAATTATTAGGGCTTGGATATACACATGCTCAAACTGTTATATTAATTTATTCTATTGCAATCTTATTTAGTATTGCTTCTATAATATTGTATTTATCAACGCGATTAGGAGCAATATTAATTGTGACATTAATTGTTATTACGATAGAGCTTATTGTAGAATTTACTGGACTCATAGATGATAATCATAAACCTATGTTAAAAATGATACGTAAGATATTAAAATAAGATCTAGATAATATTCTAAATCTTATTTTATATCTTATTTTTTTATGTCTATAAACTAAAGGGTAACATCATTTCTTCTTCAATTGTATAAACTGCACTACCCAGAGTAGTTTCTGTAACGAATTGTTCGAATGCTTCTTTATCATCAGCAGTAACTTGAATAACGTAAGTTACTTTATCTGTATAGCGTGTATCGATTACAATATAAGGATAACTTGTGATACTATGCTCAAATTTACCTGTACTTTCATAACTTAATGTAACGTGATATTTCAAAGCATATTTAATAATTACTTTACCAGTTACTTTAATTGCATCTGATACACTGCCTTGATAAGCACGAATCAATCCTCCCGTACCAAGTTTAATACCTCCAAAATAACGTGTCACGATGGCTAAAGTGTTATGCACATCGTTTTTCTTTAATGCTTCTAACATTGGTACACCTGCTGTGCCACTCGGTTCACCGTCATCATTAGCTTTTTGAATTTGGTGTTTGTCACCGATTGTATAGGCTGAACAATTATGGTTTGCATCTTTATGCTTCTTTTTAATATATGCTATTTTCTCTTTCGCTTCTTCTTCATTTTCTATTTGATATAAATAAGTGATAAAGCGTGATTTATTAATAATCTCTTCGTTAATATTATCTTTTTTTATTGTAATATAGTTTTGCATCGTATCCCTCATTAATGTTTGATTTCTTATGTATTTATTTTAACAGACTAGTCAAAATATTTTCATTTAATTTGTATTACTTTATTTTTAATAATAAACCGTATAAAATATATATTGGGATGTAATGGGACGGAGGTCATTTATGAAAACAGCCATTATTACAGATTCAACTGCATATATTCCTGCAGAAATTCAAAAAGCACAGGATATCCACATCATTTCATTAAATGTAATTTTTAAAAATGAGATTTTTGTGGAAGAAGAATATAATCCACAAACTTTTTATGAAAGAATGCGTACTGAAAAAGAATTACCTACAACGAGTCAGCCGACAACAGGTGCATATGTTGCATTGTTAGAGCAACTAAAATCTGAAGGTTATACAGATTGTATTTCGATTCACCTATCAAGTGGAATTAGTGGCACTTACCAAAATGCTATTTCAGCTGGTGCAATGGTTGATGGCATTACATTACATGCATTTGATTCAGAGTTAGCAGCAATGGCAATGGGCTTTTATGTGCTACGTGCTGCAGAATTGAGAGATGTTGTTTCACCAGAAGAAATTCTTGCTGATTTAGAAGCGATGAAACTCAAGACGAATGCATACTTTTTAGTAGACGATTTAAAGAATCTACAAAAAGGAGGACGTCTAACAGGTGCACAAGCATTAATTGGTAGTATGTTACAGGTGAAGCCCATCTTACATTTTGTAGATACAAAGATTGTACCATTCGATAAAGTACGTACAAAGAAAAAGGGTATTAAGTTATTAAAAGACTTATTTGCTGCTGAAATAAAAGATTATCAAGATGTAACAGCGGTATTAATCCATGGAAACTCTGAAAGTGAGGCTGATACAATTATCGCTGAGCTAAAATCAGAATTCCCTCAAATAACTATAATTAAGAGTTATTTTGGACCAGTCATTGGTACGCACTTAGGTGAAAAAGCAATTGGATTAGGATTTACAAACAAAAAGTTTGATATTTTAAAGTAGTATTGTCTTATATTAATATTTATTTCCGGCACACATTTTTTTGTGTGCTTTTTTTATGGAGGTTTTTATGAGAATTACTGTTACAGAAGTTGAATCGTTGTATCCTGCAATAAAGACAGAAGGTCAATTAAGTTGTCAATTTTGTTTGAATCAAAACCCGCATTTATTTCATAGGTACTACCACCATGGTTATCAAGAATACATTACTTACTGTAGAAGTTGTATTACTCAAAGTGTTCACTCTAAAAAATATTTACACATATCCTCAGCATTATCAAAAGTTGAAGAAATTGTCATTCATTTACCATTTACATTAACGAAACAACAACAACATGCATCAAAATTTATATTAGAAAAAATAGAACAACAGCAAAGTTGTTTACTGTATGCCGTTACTGGTGCTGGCAAAACCGAAATGATTTTAGAAGGGATAGTATTTGTGAGGAGAAAAGGTGGGAATGTAGCAGTGGTGTCTCCACGTACGGATGTTGTAAAAGAATTATCAATACGTTTGACTGACTATTTACAAACGGATAATATTGCAACACTTTACGGTGGACATTCAGAGATTCTTTCGGAACAATTGATTATTAGCACAATACATCAATTAATGTATTTTAAAGATCACTTTGATTTAATCATAATAGATGAAATCGACGCATTTCCAGTAGGACATGATCCAAGACTTATGAAATTGCTTGAACGCGCTTTAAGTGATAATGGGATATTCGTATATTTATCTGCAACACCACCTAAATATATTTTGAAACAATGTGAAAAGAATATAGTTTATTTACCCTTACGGTATCATGAACGCCCTTTACCTGTACCCAAGTTTCAATATTTAGGTCATCATCAAATCGTAAAGAAGATAAATAGTATGTTACAGCGAGTGACGCATCAAAATATAATTCTTATCTTTTTTCATGATATCCAATTGATGATTAGAGCGTATGCCACTTTACATGATGATTTAAAAGTAAAAGTAGTATGTGTCGACTCAAGTGATATTGAACGTCATGAAAAAGTAGAAGACATCAGAAATAAAAAGTATCAATTTGTCTTTACAACCACAATACTCGAACGTGGCTTTACTATGCAAGATTTATATGTATGGGTATTCAACAGTCATTTATTTAAGAGTGATAGTTTAATTCAAATTGCTGGACGCGTAGATCGTAAAGGTAATAAGAAAAATGGGGAGGTTATCTTTTTTCAAGATGGCATTAGTTTATCTATGATTAACGCTAAGAAAAATATTCAAAAAATGAATCAAAGAGGTGCACATGTATTACAATAAATGCATTGTCTGTCAAAATGATTTAATTGAAACTTTTACGATTGATAATTTGTTTACACCGCAGCTAAGAGTTTGTAATCGATGTGTTGGAAAAATGATGCAACAAGAAGAAGTTATACGCTGTCTAAATTGTAAGAAAAAATTAGCTGTGAATGAAAAAACATGTATGGATTGTATGTTTATCGAGACACATTTCGGATTTAGGAACCACGTTGATTTTGTGAGTGACTACAACGAACATGTCTCAAATATTATACACCAATATAAATCAAATGGTGATATAGCGCTCGCACAGGCAATGGCTACATGCTTATTAATTCAATATAATAAAAGTTATTTTAAGTATTTTGATTATATTATTCCTATGCCGATATCAGAGCATCGATTAAAAGTCCGTGGATTCAATCATATAAATGAAATACTTGATAAAATGCAAATTAAATATCACGATATTTTGCACACAGAGTATCGAGAGAAACAAATGATGTTAAGCAAACTTGAACGAATATTTCAGGAAAATCCATTTACTTTAGAACAAAATATTAAGGAAGGATCACGTATATTGTTAGTGGATGATATTTACACTACTGGTTTAACCATCAGTCATGCAAGGAGTGTATTTTTATCCTATAAACATTGTGAAATCAAAGTGTTAGCGTTTGCAAGAGGCTGAATATTTGGTAAAATATAAGTAGGAAGAAACAACCAGAATAGTTTCAAAGGAGCGATTTAATATGATTAGATATGAAATCCACGGAGACAACATTTCAGTAACAGATGCAATAAGAAATTACATTGAAGAAAAATTAAGCAAACTTGAAAGATATTTTACTAACGTGCCGGATACGAATGCACATGTAAAAATTAAAACTTATCAAGATGGCAAATCTAAAGTTGAGGTTACAATTCCTCTAAAAAACGTAACATTACGTGCAGAAGAACGCCATGATGACTTATATGCAGGTGTAGATTTAATCGTTGAAAAATTAGAACGTCAAGTGCGTAAACACAAAACAAAAATAAATCGTAAATTCCGTGAAAAAGGAATTGAAAAAGAAGTCTTCCCAAGCTTACCTGAAGTCGAAGAAGCACAAGTAGAAAAAGAAGATGAAATTGAAATTATCCGTTCTAAACAGTTCGACTTAAAACCTATGGATGCTGAAGAGGCTGTATTACAAATGAACTTATTAGGTCATGATTTCTACATCTTCAATGATGGGGAAACGAACGGAACAAATATCGTTTATAAACGTAAAGATGGTAAATATGGTTTAATTGAAACGACTGTTAATCATTAATTTAATACTTTATTTATTAGTAGTAAAGACTGAAGCAAATTGCACTTGCTTCAGTCTTTTTATATTTTAATTAATATTTTCATAATATTTATACAATATTAATAAATGTTAAAATTTAAATATACTTTGAAATATACGAAATATTTTAATAAAATCACGATAAGTGATATTATTATTAGTTGTAGACGTATGTATACGTATTAAAAGGAGAGAACATTATGGGATTCGTTAAAAAGATGTTAGATGGCAATAAAAGAGAACTTAAATCGTTATCTAAAATTGCTTCAAAAGTAGAATCATTTGAAGGAGAAATTGCTTCATTAACTGATGAAGACCTTAAAAATAGAACAGCGAAATTTCAAGCTGAATTAAAAGAAATTGAAGACTATAGACAACAGGAAAAATTTTTAGATGATATTTTACCAGAGGCATTTGCAATTGTGCGTGAGGCGTCAAAGCGTGTTTTAGGAATGACACCATTTAATGTTCAAATTATGGGTGGGACAGCAATACACCGTGGTGATATTGCTGAAATGAGAACTGGGGAAGGTAAAACGTTAACAGCGACTATGCCTGTTTATTTAAATGCACTAACTGGTCGTGGGGTACACGTTGTTACTGTCAACGAATATTTGGCGAGTACGCAAGCAGAAGAAATGGCGAAACTTTATAATTTCTTAGGATTAACAGTTGGTGTGAATTTAAATCAACTATCAACTGAAGAGAAACGTGATGCATATGCAGCGGATATCACTTATAGTACGAATAATGAATTAGGTTTTGATTACTTACGTGATAACATGGTGACGTATAAAGAAGAGCGTGTAATGCGTCCATTGAACTTTGCCATTATAGATGAGGTCGATTCAATCTTAATCGATGAAGCCCGTACACCGTTGATTATTTCAGGACAAGCCGAGAAATCGAATAGTCTATATATTCAAGCTAATGTATTCGTGAAGATGTTAAAAGATGAAGAAGATTATAATTATGATGAGAAGACTAAAGGGATCCAATTAACAGAGCAAGGGATCGATAAAGCTGAGAAGATGTTCAAAGTTGAAAATTTATATGACGTTAAGAATGTAAATTTAATGCATCATATTAATATTGCTTTAAAAGCCAACCGTTCAATGTTGAAAGACGTTGATTATGTTGTTCAAGATGGTGAAATCGTTATCGTTGACCAATTTACTGGACGTACGATGCCAGGACGACGTTTCTCAGAGGGCGTTCACCAAGCAATTGAAGCAAAAGAAGCTGTTGAAATTCAAAATGAATCTAAAACAATGGCATCTATCACTTTCCAAAACTTCTTCCGTATGTATAACAAGTTATCAGGTATGACAGGTACTGCAAAAACTGAAGAAGAAGAATTAATGAATATTTATAATATGGCAGTTACACAAATTCCTACGAATAAACCAATCGCACGTGAGGATGCAGCAGATTTAATTTTTGCATCTGAAAAAGGTAAATTCCATGCAGTAGTTGATGATGTAATTGAGCGTCATAAAAAAGGGCAACCTGTATTATTAGGTACTGTTGCGGTTGAAACGAGTGAATATATTTCTGATTTACTTAAAAAACGTGGTATTCGTCATAACGTATTAAACGCAAAAAACCATGAACGTGAAGCAGAGATAGTACAGTATGCTGGCCAAAAAGGAGCAGTAACAATCGCTACAAACATGGCTGGTCGTGGTACGGATATTAAACTTGGTGAAGGTGTTCAAGCATTAGGTGGTTTAGCTGTTATTGGTACTGAACGACATGAATCACGTCGTATTGATGATCAGTTACGTGGACGTTCTGGTCGACAAGGTGACCCAGGATATTCTAGATTCTATTTATCTTTACAAGATGAATTAATGGTCCGTTTCGGATCAGAAAGAATGCAAGCGATGATGACGAAACTTGGGATGAACGACGATGCTCCAATTGAATCAAAAATGGTTTCTAAAGCAGTCGAGTCAGCACAAAAACGCGTTGAAGGAAACAACTACGATAGTCGTAAACGAATATTAGAATACGATGATGTATTACGTAAACAACGTGAAATAATCTATGAAGAGCGTAATGAAATCTTAGAAACTGAGGATTGTTCAGAAATGGTTCGTGGAATGATTGAACAATCGGTACGCCGTGCAGTAGATTATTACTTTGCAGGTGATGAGGAATCTAATGATTATGAAGCTTTTACAAATTACGTGGAAGATATGTATTTAACTGAAGGTGCATTGAATATTGAAGATATTAAGCGTCGTGATAATGATGAAATCTATGATATTGTGATGGAAGCTGTAGATATGCAATATGCATACCAACAAGAACAGTTAGGTGATCAATTCTTAGAATTTGAACGAATGATTTTATTACGTACAATTGATATGAAGTGGACAGATCATATTGATACAATGGACCAACTACGTACTGGTATACATTTAAGAAGTTACGGACAAATTAATCCATTGCGTGAATATCAAAACGAAGGTTTAACTATGTTTGATGCAATGCTTGAAAATATTGAGGACGATGTAAGTAAATATGTTTTAAAATCAATTGTTGAAAAAGATGAACATGTTGAGCGTGAACAAGTAGCAGTTGGACAAGCGATGGTTGCAAATGATGGGAAAGAAAAAGTAAAAAAACAACCTAAAACAAAATCAGAACCAGAAATTGGACGAAATGAACCATGTCCATGTGGTAGTGGTAAGAAATATAAAAACTGTCACGGAAGAGAGTAGAGTTTGTATGGAACAATTTGAAATTAACAACTTATTAATAACTATAAAAGAAAAATTAGATAGTTTTAGGGGGTCTCTTTGACTTAGAGGAAAAAGAGACGAATATTCAAGAATACGAAGAAATGATGGTGGATCCGGACTTTTGGAATAATGGTGATAAAGCCCAAGATACTATTAACAAAAATAATGCATTAAAAGAAGTTGTTAATGGCTTTAATGCTTTGGAAGAAAAGTTTGAGAATGTTGAAGTATTAATAGAAATGTTAAAAGAAGAATCAGATAAAGATAGCGAAGAAGATTTGATCAAACAGCTTCAGGTTCTTTCAGATGATACGAATGCTTTTGAATTAAAGATGTTATTAGATGGTGAGTTTGATGCAAATAATGCGATTTTAGAATTACATCCAGGTGCTGGTGGTACTGAGTCTCAAGATTGGGGCGAGATGTTACTTCGTATGTACCAAAGATTTGCTGATAAACGTGGATTTAAAGTAGAAACACTAGATTACTTACCAGGAGACGAAGCAGGAATTAAGAGCGTTACAATTTTAATAAAAGGTCATAATGCTTATGGCTATTTAAAAGCCGAAAAAGGTGTGCATCGTTTAGTGCGTATTTCTCCATTTGATTCATCTGGTCGACGTCATACATCTTTTGTATCATGTGAAGTAACACCTGAACTCGATAATGATAATATCGAAATTGAAATTAATACTGAGGATATTAAGATTGATACGTATCGCGCTAGCGGTGCTGGAGGTCAGCATATTAATACGACAGACTCTGCAGTGCGAATTACGCATGCACCTACGGGAATAGTTGTGACTTGTCAAAATGAGCGTTCACAAATTAAGAACCGAGACCAAGCTATGAAAATGTTAAAAGCAAAATTATATCAACGTAAAATTGAAGAACAAGAGGCCGAGCTTGCAGCAATCCGTGGTGAACAAAAAGAAATCGGTTGGGGTTCTCAAATACGTTCATATGTTTTCCATCCATATGCCATGGTAAAAGATCATCGTACGAATGCAGAAACTGGAAATACGGGTGCAGTAATGGATGGCGATTTAGATTTATTTATTGATGCTTATTTAAAATCACAGTTGTAAAAATTATTAATCATAAGAGAGAGACAAAAATTTGTCTCTCTCTCTTTTTTTAGTATAATTAAAGTAATATAAAAAATTATGGGGGTATTATCATGAAAAAATTATTTACAGGAATTGCGCTTTCTGCGTTAGTACTTGGAGCTTGCGGTAATGGTGAGGAAAAGAAAGAAGTGGATAAAGCAACTTCAAATGATCCTGGTAGAGAAGCATTTGCAAACAGTTCTTGTATTGGTTGTCATGGTAAAGATTTAGAAGGTGGTAGTGGACCTAATTTAGCAAAGGTCGGTGGGAAATATTCTGAACAAGAAATTTTGGATATCATTAAAAATGGTAAAGGTTCAATGCCGAAGAACTTAGTTAAAGGTGAAGATGCTGAAAATATTGCCAAATATTTAGCAAAACAGAAGTAAAGATATTATTCCAACTGCATAAATTTGATCAGGATTTATCATAATTATAGAATGTTAGTATCTAATACAAAAAGATGAGTGTTTTTCAGGAGGCAATTGTATTAAATGAAAAGAATATTATTAACAGTGGCTTTGTCTACTGCAATTACCGCAATTGCAACACAAGCACATGCGAATAATTACCAAGTGAAGTCTGGTGATACGCTTTATTCAATCGCAAAAGAGAATGGCACAAGCGTTGCGCAACTTAAAGAATTGAATATAATAAAAAATAATAAAGTATTACCTGGACAAAAAATCAAGATTGCATCACATGATTATTATCGTGTGGTAGAAGGTGACACAATTCAAAGTGTTGCGAAACAATTTAAGGTATCACCTTTTGAAATCAGATTTTGGAATGAGTTATCAACAAGTGAATTACGACTTGGTAAGAAAATTATTGTCTCAAAAAAAGCATACCGTAAATCTCAAGAGCGTATTCATTCACCGAGACGTATTGCACCTGCATTATCACCTACAACTGCTAAATTTGTTAATGATATTAATGCCGAAGTACTTAACGAAGAATTCACACGTAGTCGTGGAATACAAAATGCCGAATCAGAACGTGAATTTAATAACGAAGCAATTGATAGAAGCACGATGCATATTGAATTAAGTGATTCTACAAATAATACTAATTCTAACAATGCTGAAGTGAATTATTTTAATAATACAATAGTAGATGATGCATACGATATTGAAGAAACAATATATGCTGCACGTGATATTACTTTGAAAGATCATGCGGAAGACAGGGCATCTATAGAAAGTTCTGTGAATCATCAATTGGATGAAGAACCAAGAAAAGTTTCAAATCATGTCGGAGAGATTGCACATCGTATTGCAGCTGGAAAGTCATATGTATATGGTGCCAATACGAATACGGCTGTAGATTGTTCTTCGTTTGCACAACAAGTATATGCTGCTATGGGAATATCAATCCCACGTACGACATATAGCCAAATGGCAGTTGGTACACGTGTGTCAACTCCAAAGCCAGGTGATTTAGTATTTTTCAATAATGGTAGTCATGTCGGAGTTTATATTGGGAATGGTCAAATGGTTGATGCATTAAATCCTGAAGTAGGAGTAGGACAACGAGCGGTGAGTTATATTAAAGGAACGATTACAGGATATTATCGTTATTAATGGTATATATGGATTTTGTAAAGAATCACTATAATAATAAATACTTCTTGAAACGTACGAAGGTTATCCTCGTACGTTTTTTGTTATTATACTCATTTTTCTGAAAATATGAAATAATATTTTGTTTGTAAAGTTGTAATAAAAGTGAATTAATCCACTTAAGTGTTACATATCGCTACATTATTTGTAACATATTTGAAATGTTTCTCTAGGGAGGTAACACTTATATTACATATGAGTAACATTGAAAGTTAAATTCTTTTTATGTGGTATTATCATTCTTGTTGATAAATAAATTGTTAATTAAACATAGATGAATCAAGAAAAAATCAATCGGAGGAAAAAGAAATCATGAAAAAAATCGTTTTATCATTTATAACTGCTATGATGTTATTAACTACTGCCGAACTTACAAATATCACACCACAAACACAAGTAAAAACAGCGGAAGCTGGTTCTTATGGTTATTATTCAAATCCATATTACTGGGGAAGTTGTGCGTATTATGCATATCAACGTCGTGCACAGTTGGGCCGTCCAGTAGGTAAATATTGGGGCAACGCAGCAAATTGGGCATATAAAGCACGATATGCGGGTTACAAAGTAAGAAGATCCCCAATTAAGGGTTCTGTATTAGTTTCACAAAGTGGTTATTACGGACACGTTGCCGTCGTTGAAAGAACATATCGTAATGGGTCAATTTTAGTATCGGAAATGAATTTCCCACGTCAAGGTATTAAGACATATCGCGTTATTTCTAAATACCAAAAAAGATATTACCAATACATTTATTAATAGATTTATGAGAATATAATTATTGTAATAGAAAAGAGAACGCACAAATTAATTTTGTTTGTTCTCTTTTTTGTATATTCAGCTTCATAGGTTTAAACTTACATATAAGTGCGTTATGATAGACTTAATAAGTTTAGAGGTGGATATATGAAACATTTAATTACCGTAATACTACTGTTAATATTCTTAGGGCTTGCGGGATATAGTATTTATCAAGTGTCGCAGTTTAATGCTGAATCAGACGAAGGGATAAATGTTACAACGCATAATCATCCCATAAATAATCAAAATATAAGTAACATTATTGTATCAGATATGAACAATAAAAAAACAAAAATAAAAACACACTTAAACCATAAGGTTACGATTATTAACTTCTGGGCATCGTGGTGTGGGCCATGTAACGAAGAAATGCCTGAATTGGTTCAATATGATGAAGAAAAGCCAAATCACGTTGGCTTAATTGGAATGAATGTGCAGGATAATGATGAGAATCGTGAAGCATTCATTGAAAAATACAACGCGACTTATCCTATGCTAATATTAGGAGAAAATCAAATGAAAAAAAATAAAATTAATAATGTACCAACGACGATTTTTGTTGATAAAAATGGTAAAGTATTAAAAACGTATGTTGGTGAATTGAGCCGCAAGAAATTAGATATCATTTTAGATGGTATTGACTAACTATTATTAAGGAGTGATTCATATGGGTGTACATCAATATTTTAAAAGTTTATCAGACTTAGAGAAACTGATTCGTTGTCCTGGTAAATTTAAATATCAAGAACATAATGTTGCGAGTCACTCTTTTAAAGTGACGAAGATTGCACAGTATTTAGCGACAGTAGAAGAATATCATGGCGCAGTAATTAACTGGAAAGGTGTTTATGAAAAAGCCTTAAACCATGATTATCCAGAGATCTTTACAGGTGATATAAAAACACCAGTGAAATATGCTTCCAAAGAATTAAAACAGTTATTTAGTGATGTCGAAGAACAAATGATTGCCAGATTTATTAATTCGGAATTTCCGGAAGAATATCGCGCTATTTATCACGAACGTTTAAAAGAGGGTAAAGATGAAACGATTGAAGGGCAGATTCTTTCGGTTGCAGATAAGATTGATTTATTATATGAGTCGTTTGGAGAAATTCAAAAACGTAATCCTGAACCTTTATTCTTTGAAATTTATGAAAAAAGCTTACGTACGATTATTAAATTTAAACATTTAAACTGTGTACAAGATTTTCTAGATAATATTTTACCTGAAATGTTACAAGAGAAATTTATACCTCGTTCAGAGTTAAAAGAGTTAACGGTATCTATTTTAGAAGTAAAAGAGTCGGATTTATGACTTTGTGGTATTGGATAGCATTGCTGTTACCTGCCATAATGGTGATTGTGTTCAGCATGATTGTGCGCAATAAATATACGGGCATGATACTTTCGACAATTGTTATTGGTGTATCAGTATATAAAGGTTTTTTTCATTCGCAAATGATTGTATTTTTGGATACGATGAGTTTAATAATAGGATATCTAATAGTAGATTTTTACGAATTAGATAACGGACAAGACTAACAGCTAAAGACATTGATTTGTTTTAGCTGTTTTTTGTATCTGAATTCAAAGAGCGAACAAATGTTTGTATTTTTTTATTTATATTTGGTAAAATATTATCGATAAGGAGGGCATATATGGAACATCATCCGTTTGTTATTAAATCAGATTACGAGCCTGCTGGAGATCAGCCAGAGGCGATTCAAAAGATTGTAGAAGGTATTAAAGCTGGTAAGCGTCATCAAACGTTACTTGGAGCAACAGGTACAGGTAAGACGTTTACAATGAGTAATGTTATTAAACAAGTTGGTAAACCAACATTAATTATGGCACATAATAAGACATTAGCAGGTCAATTGTATAGTGAGTTTAAAGAGTTCTTTCCTGATAATAGAGTTGAATACTTCGTAAGTTACTATGATTATTATCAACCTGAAGCATATGTACCATCAACAGATACTTTTATTGAAAAAGATGCATCGATTAATGATGAAATCGATAAATTACGACATTCAGCAACAAGTGCTTTGTTTGAACGAGATGATGTTATCATTATTGCGTCTGTTAGTTGTATATATGGATTAGGGAATCCTGAAGAATACAAAGATATGGTAGTAAGCATGCGTGTAGGTATGGAGATTGAACGTAATCAATTATTACGTAAGTTAATAGACATTCAATATAGTCGAAATGATATTGATTTTAAACGCGGTACATTCAGAGTGCGAGGTGATGTAGTAGAAATTTTCCCAGCATCACGTGATGAGCATTGTGTACGTATTGAATTTTTTGGAGATGAGATAGAGCGCATTCGCGAAATAAATTACTTAACGGGAGAGGTCTTGAAAGAACGCGAGCATTTTGCGATTTTCCCTGCCAGTCACTTTGTAACCAGAGAAGAAAAAATGCAAATAGCGATTGAGCGTATTGAAAAAGAGTTAGAAGTACAATTAAAAAAATTCAGAGCTGAAGATAAGTTATTAGAGGCACAGCGTTTAGAACAACGTACCAATTATGATTTGGAAATGATGCGTGAAATGGGCTTCTGTTCGGGTATTGAGAACTATTCAGTACATTTAACGCTTCGTCCACCAGGAGCAACGCCATATACTTTGCTAGATTATTTCGGAGATGATTGGTTAATTATGATGGATGAAAGTCACGTTTCAATTCCTCAAGTGCGTGGGATGTATAATGGTGACCAAGCGCGTAAAAACGTACTAGTCGATCATGGTTTTAGATTACCAAGTGCACTAGACAACCGTCCATTAAAGTTCGAAGAGTTTGAAGAAAAAGGTCATCAATTCTTATATGTGTCAGCAACACCAGGTCCATATGAAATTGAACATACAGAAGAAATGGTGGAGCAAATCATCCGTCCAACTGGTTTACTTGATCCTATTGTAGAAGTTCGTAAATCAGAGCATCAAATTGATGATTTAATGGAAGAAATTAGAAAGCGCGTTGAAAAGAATGAACGTGTACTGATTACGACATTAACAAAGAAAATGAGTGAAGATTTAACAACATATTTAAAAGAAGCGGGAATAAAAGTTAATTATCTACATTCTGAAATAAAGACACTAGAACGAATTGAAATTATTCGTGATTTACGTTTAGGTGTATTTGATGTATTAGTAGGAATTAATTTATTACGAGAAGGTTTAGATATTCCTGAAGTATCACTTGTTGCAATACTAGATGCAGACAAAGAAGGCTTCTTGCGTAGTCACCGTTCATTAATACAGATTATTGGTCGTGCAGCACGTAATGACCAAGGAAAAGTCATTATGTATGCTGATAAAATGACTGATTCTATGAAAGTCGCTATAGATGAAACGAATCGTCGACGAGAAATTCAAGAAGCTTATAATACTGAACATGGTATTACACCAGTGACTATAAACAAGAAAGTTCGAGATATTATCAGTGCGACTGTTGATGTGACAGATGATTTACCTAAGTCAACTAAGAAAAAGAAAAAGTTAACGGTTAAAGAGCGCAATGAGATGATAGAAAAGATAGAATTAGAAATGAAAGAAGCAGCCAAAGCGCTTGATTTCGAACGTGCAACAGAGCTAAGAGATATATTATTTGAGCTTAAAGCTGAAGGGTGACATTATGAAGAATAAATCGATTATTGTAAAAGGTGCAAGAGCACATAATTTAAAAAATATAGATATTGAAATTCCACGTGATAAACTTGTTGTGATGACTGGTCTATCGGGTTCAGGGAAATCTAGCTTAGCTTTTGATACAATTTATGCAGAAGGTCAACGCCGTTATGTTGAGTCACTTAGTGCCTATGCCAGAATGTTTTTAGGGCAAATGGATAAGCCTGATGTAGATGTAATCGAAGGTTTATCACCCGCAATTTCAATTGACCAAAAGACAACAAGTAAAAATCCGAGAAGTACTGTAGCAACTGTTACTGAAATTTATGATTACTTACGCTTGTTGTATGCACGAATCGGTACACCCTTCTGTCCAGAACATGGTGTACCAATCGAATCTCAAACGATTCAACAAATGGTTGATAAAGTATTAGAGATGAAAGAACGTACGAAGATTCAAATATTCGCACCTGTAGTCCGAGGGCGAAAAGGAACGCATAAGAAATTAATAGAAGAGATTTCTAAGAAAGGTTATGCACGAATTCAAGTTGATGGAGAAGTATTTGATGTAACTGATGAAATTGAACTAAACAAAAATCAAAATCATGATATCGATGTTGTGGTCGATCGTTTAGTTGTAAAGCCTGGAATAGAACCTCGTCTTGCAGATTCTTTAGAAAATGCATTGCGTTTGGCCGAAGGTAATGTTGTTGTTGACGTCATTGATGGAGAACAAGTGAAGTTCTCGGAGAATCATGCTTGTCATATTTGTGGATTTTCAATTGAAAAATTAGAGCCGAGAATGTTCTCATTTAATTCACCGTTTGGTGCATGTCCTGATTGTGATGGATTGGGAACAAAGTTATCAGTAGATATTGATTTAGTTGTGCCAGATAAATCATTAACGCTTGAAAAAGGAGCAATTTTACCGTGGGAACCCATCAGCTCTAATTATTATCCAACATTGCTAAAGCAAGCATGTAAACACTTTAAAATTAGTATGAAAAAGCCTTTTGAAAAATTATCAAAAGAAGAACAAGATATTATTTTATTTGGTCATAGCGACGAAATTGAATTTACTTTTAAACAAGATAATGGCGTGACACGTAAACGTACTATGCATTATGAAGGTGTTGCAACTAATATTGAACGTCGATATAAAGAAAGTCCATCAGAATATACTCGTGAGCAAATGCGTAAATATTTGGTCGACGAAGCATGCCATACCTGTCATGGTTACAGATTATCTAAACAAGCAATGAGCGTTAAAATCAATGACGTACACATTGGGCAAGTTGTTAAATTTTCAATTGGAGAAGGATTAAAATATTATACTAATATTAAATTAACAGAAAAACAGCAGCAAATTTCTAAGTTAATCTTAAAAGAAATTACAGAACGATTAAGTTTCTTAAACAATGTTGGATTAGAATATTTAACTTTAAATCGTGCAGCAGGAACTTTATCTGGTGGAGAAGCGCAACGTATCCGTTTAGCCACGCAAATAGGTTCCCGTTTAACAGGTGTAATGTACGTATTAGATGAACCATCAATTGGATTGCATCAGCGTGATAACGATAGATTAATTGATACATTGAAGTCGATGCGCGATATGGGCAATACGTTAATCGTTGTTGAGCATGATGAAGATACAATGCTTGCAGCAGATTATTTAATAGATATTGGACCAGGTGCAGGTGTACATGGTGGAGAAATTGTTGCCCAAGGTACACCCAATCAGGTCAAAAAGAATAAAAAATCATTAACGGGTCAATATTTAAGTGGAAAAAAGGAAATTCCAATGCCTGAAACGCGTCGTAAACCTGATGGTCGTTTTATAACCATTGAGAATGCAACAAGTAATAATTTAAAAGGTGTTTCTGTAAACATCCCTTTAGGTATGATGACGTTGGTAACAGGCGTGTCGGGATCAGGTAAAAGTAGTTTAGTAAATGATGTATTATACAAAACACTCGCACAAAAGTTATACAAAACGAAAGCAAAGCCAGGACCACATAGCGCCGTCACGGGTATTGAACATATTGATAAGATTATTGATATTGATCAATCGCCAATTGGACGTACACCACGTTCAAATCCGGCAACATATACGGGTCTATTTGATGATATTCGTGACGTTTTCAGTCAAACGAATGAAGCGAAATTACGTGGTTACCAAAAAGGTCGATTCAGTTTCAATGTAAAAGGTGGTCGTTGTGAAGCTTGTCGTGGAGATGGAATTATTAAGATTGAAATGCATTTCTTACCTGATGTTTATGTACCATGTGAAGTATGTGATGGTAAGCGCTATAACCGTGAAACTTTAGAAGTGACTTATAAAGACATGAATATAGCAGATATTTTAGATATGACGGTTGAAGATGCATATTATTTCTTCGAAAATATTCCCAAAATAAAACGTAAATTGAAGACAATTGTTGATGTTGGTTTAGGATACGTGAAATTAGGACAACCTGCAACGACGTTATCTGGTGGAGAAGCTCAACGAGTAAAACTGGCAAGTGAATTACATCGAAGAAGTAATGGTAAGACATTATATATATTAGATGAACCTACAACGGGGTTACATGTTGATGATATTGCAAGACTGTTAAAAGTACTGGAAAAGCTTGTTGAGAATGGTGATACTGTATTAATAATAGAACATAATTTAGATGTTATTAAGACAGCTGATCATATTATTGATTTAGGACCTGAAGGCGGAGACAATGGTGGGAAAATTATTGCAATAGGTACACCTGAACAAATCATGGAAGAAAATGCATCATATACAGGGCGTTATTTAAAGAGACATGTTGAACGATAATAATTTATGGGATATCAACTTTGTATTTGTTGGTATCCCTTTATCGTTTTAAATTGTAATATTGAAGAAAGTTATTTAATATTAAAGTATTGGATATTGGAGGTTTATGATGATAACAAGCATAGAATTAATAGAAAAATTCGATTTAGAAATAATTGCTGGTAATGTAGCGATGGAAATTCCGATTATCAATACAAACATATCTCGACCTGGTTTAGAGATGGCAGGGTTCTTCTCACATTATTCATCAGACAGGATTCAAGTTATGGGTACTACTGAAATGTCTTTTTTCGAAACATTAAGTAAAGAAGATAGAAGAGAACGTATGCAAAAGCTTTGTCGTAAAGAAACACCATGTATTATATTAACACGTGATATTGAAGCACCTGAAGAATTGATTGATGCTTGTAATCGTAAAGGGACACCTTTACTTAGTAGTAGCGATGTAACGACAAGTCTTATCAATAAAATTTCATCTTATTTAGAACGTGAATTGGCACCAGAAACAAGTTTGCATGGTGTTTTAGTTGATGTGTATGGTGTTGGTGTATTAATTACAGGTGACTCTGGAGTAGGGAAAAGCGAAACTGCACTTGAACTTGTGAAACGCGGTCACCGACTTGTCGCAGATGATAATGTTGAAATTAAAGAAATTTCTCGTAACGTTCTTATGGGGAAAGCACCAAAGTTAATTGAACATTTATTAGAAATACGTGGTCTAGGGATTATTAATGTAATGACATTATTTGGTGCAGGAAGTGTGTTACCTGAGAAGCGATTAATGCTGAACGTTAATTTAGAATTTTGGGCGAAAGATAAGACTTATGACCGTGTAGGATTAGTAGAAGAAACTTTGACGATTTTAGACTCTAAGATTACTAAAAAGACAGTGCCAGTAAGGCCCGGGCGTAACTTAGCAGTTATTATTGAAGTAGCTGCAATGAACTATCGATTAAACAAAATGGGTACGAATACAGCAAAAGATTTTAATGACAGATTAAATGCCCAAATTAAAAATCAATCGTTAAAGGAGATTTAATATGCTGTTAAATATAGACCCTATTGCGTTAGAGTTAGGACCGGTGCAAATTAGATGGTATGGAATAATCATTGCATGTGGAATATTACTTGGTTATTTACTTGCACAACGTGAAACAGAAAAGAAAAACTTTTCAGAGAATACTTTGATTGATATAGTTATTGGATCAGTGATTTCAGGTATCATTTGTGCACGTATTTATTACGTTGCATTTGAATGGTCATATTATAAAGATCATTTATCTGAAATACCAATGATTATGAATGGTGGTATAGCGATTCACGGTGGTTTAATCGGTGCACTCGGTATGGCGTACTTTTTAACACGTAAAAATAAAGTATCATTCTTCCAAATGGGGGATATTGCAGCACCGAGTATAATTCTTGGACAAGCGATTGGTCGTTGGGGAAATTTTATGAATCAAGAAGCACATGGTGGAGAGGTGTCAAGAAGTTTTCTAGAAAATCTTCATATACCTGAATTCATTATTAACAATATGAAGATAGACGGTGTGTATTATCACCCGACATTTCTGTATGAATCGTTATGGAATTTAATTGGCTTTGTAATATTAATTATGCTTCGTAAGCATATGAAAATTGGTCAAACATTATTAGGTTACGCGATTTGGTATTCAATTGGTAGATTCTTTATTGAAGGTATGCGTACAGATAGCTTGATGCTAACGGAACATTTAAGAATTGCACAAATGATTTCGATTGCGATTATTTTAAGTGCAATTGCCATTTTAGTATACCGTCATTTTAAATACCAATTACCGAAATATAAAGATGTGAATTATCCGATGAGGAGCTCAAATGATGCGCCGAACATCAAGTATTAAATCTAAAGATGTGAATCCATTGTGGCATATGTACAAGACGGTCTCTTTTCTAAAAGTATCTAAAAACTTTATTGTCATTGAACTGGGACGTATATGCCCTTCTGTCAAATTAAAACGTTATTTGTATCGCTCATTGTTAGGGATGACAATTGGAGAAAATACATCAATGGCATATAAAGTGATGCCAGACTTAATGTTTCCTGAACGCATTTATATCGGCAGAAACTCAGTAATTGGATACAATGCAACACTTTTGACACATGAATATTTAATCGATGAATATCGAATAGGGGACATTGAAATTGGGTCAAACGTATTAATCGGTGCAAATACACTTGTTTTACCTGGTGTATCTATCGGAGATAATGCGGTGGTTGGTGCTATGACACTCGTATCGAAAGATGTTCCGGCAAATGCATTTGCATATGGTAATCCAATGATAATAAAAAATAAGGTATAATAATAAGAAAAACATGAATAAGGGGTGAATGAGATGGATAAGGTTATAAAATTTCCGAGTAATGAAGATGAATTTTATAAAATTGGCTTAAAAAAACAAAGTCAACAATCATACGATGAGGCCATCTCATTCTATGTTAAATCCCTACAAAAAGAAAATAAATGGAAAGTGAATAAAAGTTTGGCAGAATGTTTCATAATGATTGGTCGCTTTGAGGATGCGGAACAAACTTTGATTAAATTTTTAAGTACAGACTTTAATTGTATTGATGTATTTTATGAGCTTAGTCAGTTATTTGTAAAAAGACGTGATCCGAATAAAGCGTTTTTGTTTGGAATGTATTACTGTTTAATAGCAGATGATATTGCTTATTTAGATGAATTGCAGTCACTTTTTGAAGTCTATTACGAAGATCAATCTAAAGTTGAAGAAGAATGTGAAAGTTTTGTTGTGCATTATATATTCCAAAATTTCTTCCAAAATTATCATTATGAATTAGCGTTAGATTGGATTAATTATCAGCCATTTGATATTCAGGCACGCTCTGAAATTCGTAATTTAAAAGCAATGACATTACTATTTATTGGACAGTACGATGAAAGTAGTGCTTTACTTGAACAATTACTTTCTGAAAATGCCACGGATATTCATGCATTATGTCATTATACGCTCCTATTATATAATACGAATCAAATAGAACAATATGAGTTATATTTAAAGCGTTTAAAAAAGATTGTTCCAATTAATGACGAGGAGAAGTTTAAACTTGGTATTGTACTTAGTTTCTTAAAGAAGTTTGAAGAATCGCAGGATTTATTGCTTCCATTATATAAAAAAGGTAAGTTTGTAAATAGTCAAATGCTTCATGCATTAAGCTTTAATAGCTTTGCATTAGGACATCACAAACAATCAGATCATTTTTGGTCAAGTTTAAATGAAATGGTGTCAGATCCTGGACCAAGTCCCCGTCAAATTTCTGATGGTCAACAATATTTAAGTGATGAAGTAATTCCTTTAATAGAACATGTCGATCGTAACTACCGTTTAATAGGTATTTTTCTAATTTCTCAAATGAGAGATAAGACATTGATAATAAATCGTCAAGTTTGGGATATTTTAGAATGTATGCCTGACTTTGAAAAATTATATTTATCTTATATATTCCATAACATTAATTTAATCAAAATTGATTTTATTCATAGAGGATTAAAAGTCTTATTTGATGAAACATACGATATTCAATTGTTTGATTATTGGATTGAAAAAGCAGAAGCAATAATTGATGCCAAGATGGACTTAAAAAATATTAATGCGTACGCAGCAGTAAGTTACTTCTTATTTATAAGATTATCGAATGACAAAATTACAAAACGTGAAGTGATTGAGAAATTTAAAACGACAAGATATCACTTTATTAAAGTGTATGATGCTTTCAAGCAAAAAAATATTTAATTTGTAAATTCTATTGTATATTGAACTTACGAAACGAAAAAATGGAGGTTTAAAAATGACTGAAGTAAAAGAATATGATGTAGTAATCGTTGGTGCAGGTCCAGCTGGGATGACTGCAGCAGTATATGCTTCTAGAGCAAATTTATCAACAATTATGGTAGAACGTGGAATGCCGGGTGGTCAAATGGCTAATACAGCGGACGTTGAAAACTTCCCTGGATTTGATTTGATTACAGGACCAGATCTTTCAACAAAAATGTTTAACCATGCTCAAAAGTTTGGTGCTGAATACACATATGGTGATATTAAATCAGTATCAGTTGAAGGTAATCTGAAGGTTATTGATCTTGGTGATAAACAATTAAAAGCAAAGGCATTAATTATCGCCACTGGTGCTGAATACAAAAAAATAGGGGTTCCTGGCGAACAAGAATTAGGCGGCAGAGGTGTATCATATTGCGCAGTATGTGACGGTGCATTCTTCAAACAAAAGAACTTAGTGGTAATCGGTGGTGGCGACTCTGCGGTTGAAGAGGGCGTGTACTTGACAAAATTTGCGGATAAAGTAACTATCGTTCATCGTAGAGATAAATTAAGAGCACAAAAGATTTTACAAGATCGTGCTTTTAAAAATGAAAAAGTTGATTTCATTTGGAATTCAACATTAAAATCGATTAATGGAGAAAACAAAGTTAGTTCTGTAACATTAGTCGATAAAGAGGGTGTGGAATCAACAGTAGAAACGGACGGTGTATTCGTTTATATTGGTATGCAACCTTTAACTAAACCATTTTTAGATTTAGGGATTACAGATGAAGTAGGTTATATCGTTACTAATGACGAAATGGAAACAAAAGTACCAGGTATTTATGCAGCAGGAGACGTTCGCGTTAAAAAATTACGTCAAATAGTAACAGCAACAGGCGACGGTAGTATTGCAGCACAAAATGCACAACACTATATCGAATCATTAAACGATTAATAGTAAGTACAAAATAGATACGCATTCGCGTGTCTATTTTTATGAATTCATGTATTATAGAAGTAATAGCGTCTTGAGGGGGATATCAATGAATAATGAAGAAAGCTTTAAAAAATTAGTTATCGTAACAGGTATGAGTGGAGCAGGAAAGTCTGTTGCGATTCAGTGTTTAGAGGATTTAGGCTATTTTTGTGTCGATAACTTGCCACCAATTTTGTTACCTAAATTCATTGAGCTAATGCAAGACAATAATCAATCGTTATCACGAGTTGCGCTTGGTGTAGACTTACGTGGTAAAGATTTCTTCGATAACTTACGTGAAGAAATTCAAAATATAACAACATTAACGGATATCCTAGTACAGGTCTTATTTATTGAAGCAAGCGACAGCGTACTTGTATCACGTTACAAAGCTACGCGTAGAACACACCCTATCGCTTCAGGTGGAACGCCTCTTGAAGCAATAAATGAAGAACGTCGCTTGCTTGCTGATTTGCGTGGCGTTGCAACACATATTATTGATTCTACTGAGTTTAAACCAAAAGCACTACGCTCAAAGGTAATTGAATTATTTGGATCAGGTAAGGAGAATATTTTTTCAATTAATGTGATGAGCTTCGGTTTTAAACATGGTATCCCAATTGATGCAGATATCGTATTCGATGTACGCTTCTTACCTAATCCATACTACATTGAAGAATTGCGTCCATTAACAGGGATGGATCCTAGAGTATATGATTATGTGATGAAATGGAAAGAGACTGACATTTTTTATACAAAGTTAATGGATTTGTTGAAGTTTGTAATACCCGGTTATATGCGTGAAGGTAAGTCACAAGTGGTTATTGCAATTGGTTGTACCGGAGGACAACACCGTTCAGTTGCACTTGCTGAACGTATTAGCACCGAATTGATAGACTTCTTTGACTTTGAATTAAATACTCGCCATAGAGATGCATTAATTGAAGGTGTTATAGATGAGAAGGCTTAAGATTTGTTTGATTGGCGGAGGTACAGGATTATCAGTAATGGCGAGAGGTTTAAAACATTATCCTGTAGAAATTACGGCAATCGTTACTGTAGCAGACGATGGTGGAAGTACTGGAAAGATTCGTGATGTCATGGATATACCTGCTCCAGGTGACGTACGAAACGTATTAGCAGCTCTAAGTGATGTTGAGCCAATGCTTGAAAAACTTTTCCAATATCGTTTTAATGATGAAACGCTAGGTGGACATCCAGTTGGAAATTTAATGCTTGCGGCAATGACAGATGTCACAAGTGATTTCGGTCATGCGGTAAAAGAGTTAAGTAAAATTCTTAATGTCAAAGGAACAGTCATCCCTTCTACCAATACTAGTCCAATTCTAAATGCAATTATGGAAGATGGAGAAATTGTTGTGGGTGAATCATTAATACCACTGAAAGATAAAAAAATAGACAGTGTATTTTTAACACCTTCAAATATTAAACCAATGAAAGAAGCAGTGGAAGCTTTACTGGAATCAGATTTAATTGTAATGGGTCCAGGGAGTCTCTACACAAGCATCATTCCGAATTTAGTATTGGAAGAATTGGCAGAAGCAATTGTCAAAAGTGATGCGAAGAAGCTATATGTTTCAAATATTATGACACAACGTGGTGAAACAATCGACTATTCAGTATCTGACCATATTGAAGCTATTCACAAACACGTCGGCACGTCATTTATTCAGTTTGTCATTGCCAATGATGTAAATTTTGAACACAAAATTCACGAAAATTATGCACGTAACAATTCAACATTTGTTGTATGTGATGCAGATAACATTAGAAAGATGGGTATTGAGCTCATTACAGATAAAGAATTAGTAGATATTAATTTAGATGGAATCGTACGACATAACAATGAAATACTTGCAGATATGATTTATGAACTAGCGTTAAGTGAAATCAGTACAATTGAGTTTAGCCAGAAAGAAGGCGAGTAAGGTGTCATTTGCCTCGGAAATGAAGAATGAATTAACGCGTATTGAAACAGATATGTGTTGTAGTAAGGCAGAATTATCTGCTTTGATTAGAATGAATGGTAATTTAAGTATTCAAAATATGAAATGGGTCATTAATGTTCAATCAGAAAATGCAGCTATTGCAAGAAGAGTGTACAGTTTAACTAAGAAATTATTCGGTGTAGATATTGAATTACTTGTGCGTAAAAAGATGAAATTAAAGAAGAATAATGTGTATATCTGCAGAATAAAAATGAAAACAAAGGAAATATTAGATGAACTAAAAATTTTAACCAATGGTGAGTTTAAACAAATCGTTGATAAAACTTTAGTTTCGAAAGAATGTTGTAAACGTAGTTATTTGCGAGGAGCATTTTTAGCCGGTGGATCTGTTAATAACCCAGAAACGTCTTCATATCATTTGGAAATATTCTCTTTATATGAAAGTCATTCACATGGTCTGACAGATTTAATGAATGAATATGAATTAAATGCGAAAACTTTAGAACGAAAAAAAGGATACATCTCTTATTTAAAAGAAGCAGAAAAAATTTCTGAGTATTTAAGTATTATTGGTGGATATCAAGCATTATTAAAATTTGAAGACGTACGTATTGTACGTGATATGCGTAATTCAGTTAATCGACTAGTAAACTGTGAAACTGCAAACTTAAACAAAACTATAGGTGCTGCTATGCGTCAAGTTGAAAACATTAAACTTATAGATCAGGAAATTGGAATTGATGAATTACCTGAACGACTTAGAGAGATAGCACGTTTACGTGTGTTACATCAAGATATATCGTTGAAAGAACTAGGAGAAATGGTATCTACGGGAGTAATTTCGAAGTCTGGGGTTAATCATCGCCTAAGAAAAATTGATGAAATTGCAGATAAATTAAGGTCAGGTGAACAAATTGAATTAAAAAAATAAAACCCAAAAATGGGTTTTATTTTTTAATAATAGATTGATAAAGTATTTTTAAATGCACGAGTGAGTTAAGTATATAAAAGTAATTTAGCTATAAATATCGTAATTATAAAAAGTTAATGCTTTTTAATAATCCTATTTAGACTTTTTAAAGTCCTCAAAAGATAGAAATGGTGTATCCTCTATTACAAAACTTCCTTCTGTTTTATCATTAACTTGATGAATTGCAGTAAACATTAATAGTTCTTTCTTACTATCATACTGTGTTGAACCAAATTTTATCGCATAATCTTCATATGCTTTATAGTCGGGGTCTTTTTTATTTAACGTATCTAAATATTTATAGTCTTCTTTATGCATTTGAAATTTAGGATAGAAGTGAGAAGTATCATCAGAACTAACAACTTCTACGTGTTTTGGATTTGCAGTTATAAAGCGACCGTCTTGCAGCATATACATTTTCAATTCTTTATAATTAACTTCAGAAATTGCTGTGAATTCATGACCTTCGCCAGCAGGAATTGTTGGAATACCATGTCCAGTATCTTCTGAATAAATAATCGTATCATTATCATTGACCTTGATAATTTTACTAATAGTCTTTGTTACGATACCTTTGACTGGGTATTTTTTTATTGTTCCAGGTTTAATTTCTTTTACCTCACCAAATATTTTCTTAGCTTCTTGTTCTGTTAATGGTTTTTTTCCATTTTCATTTGAAATACTATTGTGATCATGATTATGTTCATCATTTTCTGGATTTGATTCATTTCTATTATTGTTCTTTTTTTCTTCATTTTTTGTGAATTCATTTTTATTTTCAGTATCTACTTGTGTATTGCATGCAGATAATATTAAAGCTATTGCGAAAATAACAGGGTATATATGTTTCATAGAAAATCTCCTTTAGAATTAGAAATAAAAATAAAATCCAGGCACAATATGTGCCTGGATTCTTTAAATAAATAAATTATTTGAAGAATTTAAAGATACGTTTTGCGTTATCTGTGTTATCCATGCTACCGCGCCATTGTTCACTACCTGGTCCATATCCGTAAATATATACGTCTTCCCCAGTATGACCACCAGTTGTCCAACCTGTGAAACTTCTTTTATTTACTGGTTTTTCAATTGCATCTTCAATTTTAACAGCATCTTTAGCAGCTACAGCTTCTTTAATGCTTTGAACTTCTTCAGCCTCTAATTCGAAGCCAATATTTTCTTTGATGATAGAGTCTATGTTAGCACCATCTTTCATCATTTGAGCACGTAAATATTCAGGTGTACGTTTCATTTTTTTGATTGGATCTACGAAGAAGTTATATTCTCCACCTTGACCCATTGATAAACCACCAGTTGAGTGGTCAGCAGTCGCGATAACTAATGTGTTACAGTCATTTTTAGCATATTTGATTGCTTCTTGGAATGCAGCATCGAAATCTTGCATTTCACTCATAGCACCTGTGATATCGTTAGCATGACCTGCCCAGTCAATTTGAGAACCTTCTACCATTAAGAAGAAACCATTTTTGTTTTTAGATAATTTCTTTATTGCAGTATTTGTCATTTGCTTTAATGAAGGCATGTTAGCGTCTCTGTCAATCATTTTTGGCATACCTCCTGGTGAGAATAAACCTAGGATTTGTTTCGCTTTAGAATCTGATGCTGCTTTTAATAACCCTTTTTTGCTAGAAACATATTTATATCCATCATTTTTAAATTCTTTAATTAAGTTTCTATCAGAACGTTTGAAGTAATCTCTACCACCACCAAGGATAACGTCAACTTTGTGTTGTTTATTAATCATTTCATCGAAATAATCATCAGCTATAGCTGGCATGTTTTTACGAGACTCATCATGTGCTCCATAAGCAGCAGGTGTTGCATGAGTTACTTCACTAGTAGCAACTAAGCCAGTTGATTTTCTTTTTGATTTAGCTTGCTCTAATACAGTTTTAACTTCTGTTTTGTTTACATCAACAGCGATAGCACTGTTATAAGTTTTTACACCTGCACTCATTGCAGTTGCTGCAGAAGCTGAGTCAGTGATGTTTTGATGCTCGTCATCAGCGATAGTAGTTTGTGCACCTAATAAGTAGTCATCAAATGAAATTCTATCTAATTTTTTAGTTGCGGTGTTATCACGCATGTATCTATGTGCAGCAACGAATGATGGACCCATACCGTCACCAATCATAAAAATAACGTTTTTAGGAGTTGAACTAGGTTTACATACCTTAGTTGCTGCTTTTGCAGTGTTTGAAACATCTGTAATTGGTAATGAAGTTACTAATAAACCAGCAGTAAGAGTTGTTGCTAATACTTTATTGATTTTCTTCATGGTAAGCCTCCAAATATATTTTAGTTTTTTAATGCAATATAAATTTATCAAATCTTTGTAAATACAGTAGTGGAATTTTGTAAATTTTTTGTAAACTAATTTATTATTTTTTTTAGTACTCGTAGAAAGTAAAAAAATAGAAAGTAAAAAAAGTCTAGACAATTATTGTCTAGACTTTGAATAACTAAATATTAACATAAGAAATTTAGTAATAATATTGACGTTATTTCTTTTCTTCAATTGGATGCATTACTTCATCGATTAAACCGTATTCTTTTGCTTCATCTGCAGATAAGAAGTTATCACGATCAGTATCTTTTTCGATTTTTTCAATCGGTTGTCCTGTACGTTCTGATAATATACTATTTAATTTTTCGCGTGTTTTTAGGATATGACGAGCAGCGATTTCTATTTCAGTCGCTTGACCTTGAGCACCACCTAAAGGTTGGTGAATCATAACTTCTGCATTTGGCAATGCGAAACGTTTACCTTTGGCACCCGCTGCTAATAAAAATGAACCCATTGAAGCTGCCATTCCGATACAAATTGTTTGAACATCTGGTTTAATGTGTTGCATCGTATCATAAATTGCCATGCCTGCGGTTACGCTTCCGCCTGGAGAATTGATATATAAATAAATATCTTTCTCTGCATCTTGTGCTTGTAAAAATAAAAGTTGTGAAACGATTGAATTGGCTACGTTATCATCAATAGCAGATCCTAACATAATAATTCTATCTTTAAGTAAACGTGAATAAATGTCATAAGCACGCTCACCACGGTTTGTTGACTCGATTACTGTTGGTATTAAATTCATAATATATTGCCTCCTTATTTACTGTTAAAAATAATATACACTATAAAGTCAAATATAGTCAAAGATTTGAACTAGTGTTCAAAAATTTCTTATTCATTGTTAATACTATTATAATAGTAGTGAGTATATATTCATAGTGAAGCGCAACAATATATTAAACATTGCGTTTTTATAACTTAATACATAGATAACATAAAAATAAAGATTAGATGAGGGAGATTATAATGAAAGAATTAATATTGTATATTCAACCCAATTGCGGATTATGTGAAGATGCTAAAATTCAAATCAATCTTGCAAAAGAAGATGTCAAATTTAATATAGAAGAAGTTAATATAGAAGAAAATGAGGTATTGAATACTTTATATTGTTTGAGGGTACCAGTACTTATAGACAGATCAAATCAAAAAATTGTCCAAGAAGGGCAAGTTGATTTCGTAACGATTATAGAATATTTTACGGATGACATTAATAATGTGTAGTTATTTACATAAGTAAACTGTTTATTAACCTTGCTTATGAACAATATAATAAAAATTTTTAATGTAAACGTTTTTAATTTTTCTTAATGCTTGCAAAAGAAATGAATGCTTGTTATGATTGCTTTGTAACGTAAGTTGGTTTTTGACCCATGCGGGACGAAACGAGTCCAATTAGCGTTATCAATTAAAGGAGGAGTCACATGAATCATTTATTAAAGGTTCAACAACTTCTGATTCCCGATTTAATTGAAAAGATGTATCGACGATATTTAATCTTAGATACAATTCATCTTCATCAACCGATTGGTCGCAGAGCCTTAAGTGACATTTTATTGATTACTGAAAGGGTCTTACGATCAGAGATTGATTTGTTGAAAGCACAAGGCTTAGTCAACATATCTTCTAAAGGTATGACGATTACAGATGAAGGAATAGACTTATTGTCAGAACTGCAATCTTTAATGGAAGGTTATGCAGCACTCGAAAGTTTATCTCAACAAATTAAACTGCATTATGGTTTAAATGAAGTGATTGTTGTAAATGGTAATGTTGATACAGACGACATTGTTAAGAACAGACTCGGTGAAGCAGCAAGTAACGTACTTCAACGCATTGTTCAAGATGGTGATATCGTATCAGTTACAGGTGGATCAACGATGTTAAGTGTCGCAAACCAACTTAAGCCATTAAACAAACGCATAACATTTACACCAGCACGTGGTGGTTTAGGTGAAGACTTGTCTTTTCAAGCAAATGCTGTTGTTCAACAAATGGCTGAACATGGGAAAAGTCAGTTTGAAGTTTTATATGTGCCAGATCAAGTGAGTGAGGAAGCATATAAAACACTAGTCAATGAACCTTCTGTGAAACGTGTTCTTGATCATATAAAGCACGCAAACATACTGATACATGGTGTGGGTGATGCTATGAAGATGGCTAAGCGTAGACATTCTTCAAATGATGATTTCAAGATGCTTGATGAACAACAAGCAGTTGCCGAAGCATTTGGTTATTACTTTAACGCAGCAGGTGAGGTTGTTCATAAAGTGAGAACAATTGGTATTCAATTGGATGATTTAAACGAATCTATGAAAATTATTGCTGTTGCAGGTGGTAGTACTAAACAGCATGCTATTGAAGCATATTTAAAAGTTGCACCGAAACATACAATATTAATCATCGATTCAACAGTTGCACATTGGTTAACGCAACAAATTAAACAACAAGCAATGCCTGTACTATAATAGCTCAAGTATTAAAATTAAAGAGAATAGCTAGAATTACATGCGTAATATTTTTCTTTTGTAGAGATTTGTGGTTATAATTAAGGTGTTGTTGTATTAGGTAATGTTAATAGTTAATTTATACTTATTGTGTACATTCGCTATTAATGCTCAACAAGGATTTACTTAGGGATTAACCCTAATAAAATATAAAAGATATATAAAGGAGGCCATTATTCATGGCAGTAAAAGTAGCAATTAACGGTTTTGGTAGAATTGGACGTTTAGCATTCAGAAGATTACAAGAAGTAGAAGGTATCGAGGTAGTAGCAGTAAACGACTTAACAGACGATAAAATGTTAGCTCATTTATTAAAATATGATACAACTCAAGGTCGCTTCAAAGAAGAAGTGGAAGTAATCGAAGGTGGTTTCCGTGTTAATGGCCGTGAAATCAAATCATACGACAATCCAAACCCTGCTGAATTACCATGGGGTGAATTAGAAATCGATTATGTTTTAGAATGTACTGGTTTCTTTACTGATAAAGAAAAAGCACAAGCACATATCACAGCTGGTGCGAAAAAAGTATTAATCTCAGCACCAGCTACTGGTGATTTAAAAACTGTAGTTTACAATGTAAACCACGATGTTTTAGATGGTACTGAAGAAATCATTTCTGGTGCTTCATGTACTACTAACTGTTTAGCTCCTATGGCTAAAGTATTACAAGACGAATTTGGAATTATCGAAGGTTTAATGATGACAGTTCACGCATACACTGGTGATCAAAATACATTAGATGCACCACATGCTAAAGGTGACTTCCGTCGTGCACGTGCTGCAGCAAATAACATCGTACCTAACTCAACTGGTGCGGCTAAAGCAATCGGTTTAGTTATTCCTGAATTAAAAGGTAAATTAGATGGATCAGCACAACGTGTTCCAGTAGCAACTGGTTCTGTAACTGAGTTAACAACTATTTTAGAAAAAGAAGTAACAGTTGAAGAAGTGAACGCTGCTATGAAAGCTGCTTCTAATGAATCATTCGGTTACACTGAAGATGAGATCGTATCTTCTGATATCATTGGTATCACATACGGTTCATTATTCGATGCAACACAAACACGTGTTATGACTGTTGGTGACCACCAAATGGTTAAAACAGTATCTTGGTACGATAACGAAATGAGTTACACAGCTCAATTAGTTCGTACTTTAGAATACTTTGCTGGACAAAATAAATAAGAATATTAACACGCGTAAGCGGGAGAAGATTACGCTTCTCTCGCTTATTTTAATATTAGGGTTTCATTGTTACAATAAACATGGTAAGAACTAATATTTTATAGGAGGCCACAAAGATGGTTAAAAAAATTGTTTCAGATTTAGACTTAAAAGATAAAAAGGTTTTAGTACGTGCAGATTTCAACGTACCTATGAAAGATGGTGCGATTACGAATGATAACCGCATCGTAGAAGCATTACCTACTATTAAATATATTATTGAACAAGGTGGTAAAGTTATTTTATTCTCTCACTTAGGTAAAGTGAAAGCTGAAGAGGATAAAGCGAAGTTATCATTACAACCTGTAGCAACACGTTTAACTGATTTATTAGGTAAAGAAGTGAAGTTCGTAGCAGAAACGCGCGGAGCTGCATTAGAATCAGCAATCGAAGGTTTAAAAAGTGGAGATGTACTATTGTTTGAAAACACACGTTTTGAAGATGTAGATGGCAAAAAAGAAAGCAAAAACGATCCTGAATTAGGTAAGTATTGGGCTTCTTTAGGTGATGTATTTGTAAATGATGCTTTTGGTACAGCTCACCGTGAACATGCTTCTAACGTTGGAGTAGCAACTCACTTAGAAACTGCTGCCGGTTTCCTAATGGAAAAAGAAATTAAATTTATCGGTGGTGTTGTAGAAAACCCAGAACGCCCAGTTGTTGCAATTTTAGGTGGTGCAAAAGTATCAGATAAAATTGGTGTTATTGAAAACTTATTAAAGGTTGCAGATAAAGTATTAATTGGCGGCGGTATGGCTTATACATTCTTAAAAGCACAAGGTAAAGAAATCGGTCAATCATTATTAGAAGAAGATAAGATTGAATTAGCGAATGATTTATTGGCTCGTGGTGAAGGTAAAATAGTATTACCGGTAGATGCTGTTGTAACAAAAGAATTCTCAAATGATGGTGAAATTTCTACAGTATCTGTTGATGAAATTCCACAAGAATTACAATCATTAGATATCGGACCAAAGACCATTGAATTATTCAAAAATGAATTAGAAGGTGCTAAAACTGTTGTATGGAATGGACCTATGGGTGTATTCGAAATGAGTAACTTTGCAAAAGGTACAATCGGCGTTTGTGAAGCAATTGCGCATTTAGAAGGTGCTACTACAATTATCGGCGGTGGAGATTCAGCAGCAGCAGCAATGGATTTAGGGTTTGCTGATAAATTTACTCATATTTCAACAGGTGGCGGAGCATCATTAGAATATTTAGAAGGTAAGGAATTACCTGGTATTAAATCAATCTCTGAAAAATAAAAAGGTGGATGTTAAAATGAGAAAACCAATTATCGCAGGAAACTGGAAAATGAACAAAACAGTAAAAGAAGCAAAAGACTTTGTATCAAACTTACCATCTTTACCAAGCACAGATAGCGTTGATGCAGTGATTTGTGCACCAGCTATTCAATTAGATGCTTTGGTAAGTGCAAATGTAGAAGGTTTAAACATTGGAGCTCAAAACTGTTATTTCGAAGATAATGGAGCGTTTACTGGTGAAACTTCTCCTGCAGCATTAAAAGACTTAGGTGTAAAATATGTTGTATTAGGACACTCTGAACGTCGTGAATACTTTGGTGAAACAGACGAAGATGTAAATAAAAAAGCTTTAGCTGTATTTAAGCATGGTATGACACCTATCATTTGCTGTGGTGAAACAGATACTGAACGTGAAGCTGGCGAATTCGAAGCACGTGTTGGATCTCAAGTATCTAATGCATTAAAAGGCTTTACTGAAGAACAAGTAAAATCATCTGTTATTGCATATGAACCCATTTGGGCAATCGGAACTGGCAAGTCAGCTACAAGTGAAGATGCAGAAAACTCATGTAAATTCGTTCGTTCAATCATTGAGAAAGATTTTAATACAGAGGTTGCACAAGCAGTACGTATTCAATATGGTGGTTCTGTTAAACCTGAAAACATTAAAGAATATATGGCAAATGAAAATATCGATGGCGCATTAGTAGGTGGCGCATCATTAGAAGTTGATTCATTCGTAAAATTGTTAGAAGGTGCTAAGTAATGAAAAGCCCAACAGCTTTAATTATCTTAGATGGCTTTGCATGTCGACAAGAAACATTCGGTAATGCAGTAGCTCAAGCGAATAAACCGAATTTTGATCGATATTATAATAAGTATCCACATGAGCAGTTAATGGCATGTGGGCTTGATGTGGGCTTACCTGAAGGACAAATGGGTAACTCTGAAGTAGGACATTTAAATATCGGTGCGGGGCGTATTGTATATCAATCATTAACACGCATTAATAAATCAATTCAAGATGGTGACTTTTTTACTAATGAAGTGCTACTTGATGCGATGAAACATGTGAAAGAACATGAATCTGCATTACACTTAATGGGATTATTATCTGACGGTGGAGTACACAGTCATTATAAACACTTATTTGCATTATTGAAACTCGCAAAAGAGCAAGGTATTGAAAAAGTATACGTTCATGCATTTTTAGATGGTCGTGATGTGGGTCAACAAACTGCGTTACAGTATATTGAAGAAACTGAACGTCAGTTTAAAGAAATCGGTGTGGGTCAATTTGCATCTGTTTCTGGTCGTTATTATGCAATGGATAGAGACAAACGATGGGACCGTGAACAATTAGCATATGATGCCATGACATATGGTAAAGGTGTGGAGTATAAATCAGCTAGAGCTGGTGTTGAGGCAAGTTATGCTAATAATGTGAACGATGAATTTGTTATTCCTTTCGTAGTAAAAGATGATGAAGTCGGATCAGAAAATACTGGCGTAAACGATGGAGATGCAATGATTTTCTTCAACTTCAGACCTGACCGTGCGGCACAATTATCTGAAGTCTATACAAATGAAGAATTTGATGGCTTCAAAATGGATAAACGTTTAATCGGTATTAAATTCGTTACATTTACGAAGTACAATGATCAAGTGAAAGCAGATGTTGTATTTGTAAAAGAAGATTTAGTGAATACAATTGGTGAAGTTGCAAGCCAAAACGGTTTACAACAACTACGTATTGCTGAAACTGAAAAATATCCACATGTCACTTACTTTATGAGTGGTGGACGCAATGACGAGTTTGAAGGAGAACGCCGTGTATTAATTGACTCTCCAAAAGTTGCGACTTATGATTTAAAACCTGAAATGAGTGCATATGAAGTACGTGATGCATTACTTGCTGAATTAGATAAAGGGGACTTAGATTTAATCTTATTAAATTTTGCTAACCCTGATATGGTTGGTCATTCAGGGATGTTAGAACCCACTATTAAAGCAATTGAAGCCGTTGATGAATGTTTAGGTGCAGTTGTGGATAAAATCATTGAGATGGGTGGAACAGCGATTATTACTGCTGACCATGGTAACTCTGATGAAGTATTAACGGAAGATGGTACACCAATGACAGCACATACGACAAACCCAGTACCAGTAATCGTGACACGTGAAGGTGTAACTTTACGCGGTGGTGGTAGATTAGCAGATTTAGCACCAACATTGATTGACTTATTAGGTGTTGAAAAACCCGTTGAAATGACAGGTGAGTCATTAATTCAGAAATAATTCATATTTGAATTAAAAGTATTACTAAAATTAATTTTATTAATTGATTATTAATGATAAATCATGAATAATAAAGTAGAAAATAAAACAAACAACAAAGGAGTTTTACAAATGCCAATTATTACAGATGTTTATGCACGCGAAGTATTAGATTCAAGAGGTAACCCTACAATTGAGGTTGAAGTATTTACTGAAAGTGGTGCGTTAGGTCGTGCATTAGTTCCATCAGGTGCTTCTACTGGTGAACACGAAGCAGTTGAATTACGTGATGGCGATAAATCTCGTTATATGGGTAAAGGTGTTTTAAAAGCTGTTGAGAACGTTAATGAAATTATTGCTCCAGAAATTATTGAAGGAGACTTCTCAGTATTAGATCAAGTGTCTATCGATAAAATGATGATTGCTTTAGACGGTACAGAAAACAAAGGTAAATTAGGAGCTAACGCAATTTTAGGTGTTTCTATTGCTGTAGCACGTGCAGCTGCTGAATACTTAGGTATGCCTTTATACAAATATTTAGGTGGATTCAATGGTACTCAACTACCAGTTCCAATGATGAACATCGTTAATGGTGGTTCTCATTCAGACGCTCCAATCGCATTCCAAGAGTTTATGGTATTACCAGTTGGTGCACCAAACTTTAAAGAAGCTTTACGTTGGGGAGCTGAAATCTTCCATAACTTAGCGAAGATTTTAAAATCTCGTGGTTTAGTAACAGCTGTTGGTGATGAAGGTGGATTTGCGCCAACATTCGAAGGTACTGAAGATGCAGTTGAAACAATTTTAGAAGCAATTAAAGCTGCTGGTTTAGAGCCAGGCAAAGATGTATTCTTAGGATTCGACTGTGCTGCATCTGAATTCTTTGAAAATGGAACTTATGATTATGCTAAATTTGAAGGTGAAGGCGGAGCAAAACGTACTTCAGCTGAACAAGTTGATTACTTAGAAGAATTAGTAAATAAATACCCAATTATCTCTATCGAAGACGGTATGGATGAAAATGACTGGGACGGTTGGAAAGCTTTAACTGAACGTTTAGGAGATAAAGTTCAATTAGTTGGTGATGATTTATTCGTTACAAACACTAAAATTTTAGAACGCGGTATTAACGAAGGTGTTGGTAACTCTATCTTAATCAAAGTTAACCAAATTGGTACATTAACTGAAACATTTGAAGCAATTGAGATGGCTCAAAAAGCTGGTTACACTGCAGTAGTTTCTCACCGTTCAGGTGAAACTGAAGATACAACAATTGCTGATATCGCAGTTGCTACTAATGCTGGTCAAATCAAAACTGGTTCATTATCACGTACTGACCGTATTGCGAAATACAACCAATTATTACGTATCGAAGATGAATTATTTGAAACAGCTAAATTTGAAGGTTTAAAATCATTCTATAACTTAAACAAATAATAACAACTTTATGTCTATACACATTAGAGGAACGTGACGACGTTCCTCTTTCTTTATGTTTCTTTTTACATATGAATATGTTAATATTATATGAGTTATAAGAATTTGAGGAGGACCATCAATGAATACTTTATTGACAGTATTACTTATTATTGATTGTCTTGTATTGATCACTGTTGTGTTATTACAAGAAGGTAAGAGTAACGGCTTATCAGGAGCAATTAGTGGTGGAGCTGAACAATTATTCGGAAAACAAAAACAACGTGGTGTTGATTTAATTTTAAATAGAGTTACAATTGTTGCGTCTGTTTTACTTTTCTTAATTACAATTGCAATCGGTTATTTTGGTATTTAATAAAGGGTCCGGACATTTTGTTCGGACTTTTTTATTTTTATTTTTGAGTTAAAACACATACAATACAGTTATAAGGAGTTTTTTAGTTATGAGAATACAATTACCAAAGCCATTTTTTTTTAAAGAAGGAAAAAGAGCTGTTTTATTATTGCATGGGTTTACAGGCAATTCGTCTGATGTGCGTCAACTAGGACGTTTTTTACAAAAACAAGGATACACTACATATGCGCCTCATTATGAAGGCCATGGCGTACCACCTGAAGAATTACTTGCATCAAGTCCACATGTATGGTGGAGCCAAGTTGTTGAAGCATATGATTTTTTAAAGTCAGAGGGTTATAATGAAATTGCAGTAGCTGGAGTTTCATTGGGGGGCGTATATAGTTTGAAATTAAGCCAATATCGTGATGTATTAGGTATTGGTACAATGTGTTCACCAATGCATATTAAGACAACAGGGACGATGTTTGAAGGCGTTTTAGCTTATGCGCGTGAATTTAAAAAGCGTGAAGGTAAATCACCGGCACAAATTGAAATTGAAATGGGTGTATTTCATCCAACATCAATGCTAGAAGAATTACAGTCAACATTAGCTGAAATCAGACCGACATTAGGTAACGTTTATTCACCTTTATTCGTTGCACAAGGTCGATTAGATAAGATGATTGATATTGATTCTGCTAATATTATTTATAATGAATCTGAAAGCGATGAAAAAGAACTACATTGGTATGAGCATAGCGGTCACGTTGTTACAATTGACGTTGAAAAAGAAAAGTTATTTCATGACTTTTTAGCATTTTTAGAAACACTAGAGTGGTCAAATTAAAAAGGAGGCAATATATATGCATCTGTTTGAGGAAGAAGTTATTGCATATTTACAATCATTGAAGGGAAATGCAATTACTGTTGAAGAAATAGAAACACATTTGAATTTAAAAGATGCAGATGCCTTTACAGGACTTGTCAAAACATTAGTAGCACTAGAGCAGTCGGGTAAAATCAAGCGCACGAAAAGTGACAAGTATTATATTCCAGGAGCACCCAGTGATTTAGTACAAGGAACTTTAAGTCAGCATAAGAAAGGGTTTGCTTTCGTACGCCCTGAAAATGAAACAATCGAAGATATCTTTATTCCACCGAATAAAATTAATCGTGCAATGGATGGAGATACAGTGCTTGTGAGTGTATCTAAGGCAAATGATGGACGTAATGAGGGTGAAGTAAAAGCGATTCAAAAGCGTGCCATTACACAAGTCGTGGGGACATATACAGAAGCAAGACACTTTGGTTTTGTGTTACCTGATGATAAACGTATTACGCAAGATATCTTTATTCCTAAAGGTAAAAACCTAGGTGCTGTAGAAGGCCATAAAGTATTAGTAGAATTGACGCAATATGCAGATGGTACGAATAATCCAGAAGGTATGGTTAAAGCGATATTAGGACATAAAAATGATCCAGGTGTAGATATTTTATCAATTATTTATAACCATGGTATCAATATTGATTTTAGTCCAGCAACGATCGAAGAAGCGAATAATGTACCAGATGAAATCGATTCAAAAGATTATCAAAACCGAGTCGACTTACGTGATGTATTAACGATTACAATTGACGGTGCTGATGCAAAAGATTTAGATGATGCAATCAGTGTTGAAAAGTTAGACAATGGAAACTATAACTTGATTGTATCGATTGCGGACGTAAGTCACTACGTAACTGAGGGGTCGATGCTAGACCAAGATGCTTTTGAGCGTGGGACAAGTGTGTATTTAGTAGACCGTGTTATACCGATGATTCCACACCGATTAAGTAATGGCATTTGTTCATTAAATCCGAAAGTAGATCGATTAACGTTAAGCTGTGAAATGGAAATTGACCATACAGGACATGTTGTCAATCATTCGATTTATCAAAGTGTAATTAATTCTAATGAACGTATGACGTATGATGCAGTCAATCAAATATTAGAAAATAACGATGATATTTTAATTCACGAATATAAACATGTTCATGAAATGCTGATATTTGCGAAAGACTTAGCAGATATCTTAAAGCAAATGCGTGTAAAACGTGGAGAAATCGACTTTGATTTGAAAGAAGCGAAAATTTTAGTAGATGAAGTCGGTGTACCAAATGAAGTGGTCATACGTGAACGTGGTTTAGGTGAACGTTTAATTGAGTCGTTTATGTTAATGGCGAATGAAACAGTTGCTGAACACTTTGCAAGCTTAAAAGTACCGTTCTTATATCGTATTCACGAGGAACCAAAAGCAGATCGTCTAAAACGTTTCTTTGAATTTATTACGAATTTCGGTTTAATCATAAAAGGCGGCACGGAGAATATCCATCCAAAAACACTTCAGAATATTGGAAAAGAAATTAAAGGTAAACCGGAAGAGCTTGTTATTTCAACGTTAATGTTACGTTCAATGCAACAAGCGAAATATTCAGAACAAAACTTAGGACATTTTGGGTTATCTGCAGAATTTTATACGCACTTTACTTCACCAATTCGACGCTATCCAGATTTAATCGTACATCGATTAATTCGTAAATATTTAATTGAAAAATCAATGAATGATGAGCAAAAAGAATTATGGAATGAAAAGTTAGTTGATATTGGAGAACATACATCTAAACGTGAGAGACGTGCGATTGATGCTGAACGAGATACTGATGATCTTAAAAAAGCTGAGTATATGATTCAACATTTAGGTGAAGAATTTGATGGGATTATTAGTTCAGTTGCTAACTTCGGAATGTTCGTGGAACTTGAGAACACAATCGAAGGTATGGTGCATAATTCAAATATGACAGACGATTATTATCATTTTGATGAACGTCATATGGCGATGATTGGCGAACGACATGGTAAAGTGTTTAAGATTGGTCAAAAAGTGAAAGTAAAAGTAGTTAACGTAAATGTTGACGAACGTATGATAGATTTCGCAATTGTCGGCATGGACATGGAAAAGATTGAAAGTAAAATTAGAGAAGTGAAGATTAAAGCTGAACGTAGAAGTGGTGGAAGTAATACAAATCAGAAACCACGTAAAAAAGGACGCGGCAAAGCGGCTGGTGAAAAGTTCAGTAAAGCAGCGAAGAAAAATGGTGGAAAGAAACCATATTATAAATCAAAAACTGTGAAGAATGCAGGTCGAGGTAAAAAGAAATAGAGGTGAAGTCATGCCAAAAGGTGACGGAAAAACGTTAGCGCAAAATAGAAAAGCAAGTCATGATTATACGATTGAAGAAACGTTTGAAGCGGGTATCGTATTACAAGGAACTGAAATTAAATCAATCCGTCGTGGGAGTGCGAACTTAAAAGATTCGTATGCGAGAGTCTATAATGGCGAAATGTATGTTTATAATATGCATATTGCGCCTTACGAAGAAGGTAACAGATTTAATCATGATCCTCTACGAACGCGTAAGTTACTCATGAAACGTAAACAAATTGATAAATTGTTCGGACAAACTCGTGAGCAAGGATATGCATTAGTACCACTTAAGTTATATATTAAGAATGGCTACTGCAAGATGCTTGTTGGCCTTGCAAAAGGTAAGAAAGATTACGATAAACGTCATGCGTTGAAAGCAAAAGAAGCGAAACGTGAAATGGATAGAGCAATGAAAGAGAAATATTAACTATTAGAACGATTAGTTAGGTGTTATATACGAAGGTATCTATGTATCGTTTTTGAGTAACTGAATATGCAACTAGTAAGAAATATAAAGCTTATACCATATCGGAACTGACCCCATTTAATGAGACAAAATAAAAAAGCACTCTTGTTGAATTCATATTAAAATGAATTTGATAGGAGTGTTTTTATTACGAGGTAGCGATATACGACTTCATATTGATACAATTATATGTACATAAAATTATTGGGATGTGATTAGATGAAGAACAAATTACTTGCAATACTATTCATTTCAGAATTCTTTTTATTGTTATTAGGTATCTTTTTTGATGTATATAGTACAAACATTGGCATTAAGGATATATATTATAATAGCTGGATTACTAATCATTTAGTTTATAAAGCAAATACAGTAGGAACTTTTACTGGATGCGCGCTTATTATATTTACTATTTTTATAATTTTTATTCCGATGCAGCTAATAGAAGATTATAAAAATAAAAAGATCAGTATACTGATTTATTTATATATGATACCAATATTTTTTTATACAATCTATTTATTAATGCGTGGTGTGAGTTATATTATTGATTTTTTAATCAACTAAGAAATACGAGGTGTTTTATTATGGAAAAGAAAAAGTATACTGTCATTGATGAGATTAAGGTATTCTTCTATGTGATATGGAAAAGTATTAAAGTTATTTTTGATATTATTATGTGGTTGCCTGCTAAGATATTTATGTATTTATAGAGTAAGAACAAAGACTAAACATTATGTTAAGCACATCTGAATGTACTGCGGCTAATCTGTGGCAACAAAAATAAAAACCCTTTAGCACAAAGGCTAAAAGGCTTATGTATGGAGACGGCGGGAGTCGATTATAGCAATATTGATAGTAATTAGAAAATGCTCAAAGCACTGATATAATAGCGTTTTCGATACCTAGCACAATAGCAATATATCGTATAAATTATAAGTTTTAATCAAATTTGGGGGAACGATTAGCCCTCTAAATTGATAGTTTTTTTACTGTTATCAAATTTAGTATTTAAACCCTCTTTGAATACAGTAGCGTACTTAATATTTGGCTTACCATCTTCAAGTGTGAAATGATATTTGGCTACTGGTTCATTATCTTCTTTTATCGTTAGATCCTCACCAGCAACAACAACTGCATAATTTTGAACATCACTAATTATAAAATTCCATTCTGAAAAATATTCAATATCAAATTTATTAATTCTGTTTTTATCCATGAGATGCATTATCTCTTTTTGAGTAGACGGGTACAAGTGACCGTATCGGGTAGTTACCTCTACAGTAGATGAATGACCAAGCCGAGATGCAACTATCATTGGACTAGCGCCGTTATTTATCAATAAACTAGCATGGCTATGTCTGAATGAGTGTATTACGATACGTGGTATTTTATCACCTAATGAGTCCAGCACCGTCTTATACCATCTATCTATAGTGGACTCACTGAATGGCTTAGTGAATGTACCAAACAATACATAGAAGTCTTTATATACGTTGTTTTGCTTGTACCATTCTTGATACTGCTTCAATTCCTGCATTATATGATCTGGTAGATAAACATCACGAGTTGATGCCTTTGTTTTAGTCGTTGTAATTGTACCGTGATAGTCCGTTTTATCTATATGGATATAACCCTCATTCCAGTTAATATCATTCCATGTCAAAGCCCTGCATTCGCCCTTACGACATCCAGTCCAATAGAGAAGTGAGAAAAACATTCTATGTTGTAATGATGGTACAGCATCAATAAATGTATTGAATTGGTCAAGAGTCCAGTATTCAAGTCTCTTATGTGACTCTATTTCAAAATTCCCAACTAATGATGCAACATTCTTTTCAAGTCCGTGATAGGTGATAGCATGGTTTAATATCTGTACCAAGAATACATGCATCTTCTTAAGGAACTCACCGCTATAACCCTCATTTAACTTCTTATTCTGAAACTTCATTATCAATTTAGTATCTATTTCAAATACATCAGCTTTATTAAAGAATGGTAGTAAGTGATTATTTAAATGTGTTTTAAGTGCTTTGATGCTGGATGCTTTACGTCTTGCAGAATACCATTCAAGATATTCACTGGCTAACTCATCAAAGGGTAGCTTATTTATCTTGCCTATGCCCTCTAATTCATCAATAAACCTATTACATTCTTGTACAGCATCTTTACGCATCTTAAAGCCACTTCTTGAAATCTCTTTACGCTTACCAGTTACATCATAATATTTAAGTCGGAAGTAATAAGTACCACGCTTTTCATCCTTATAAATGTTATGTGAGATTTTTAGATCGTGCATAGATTAGTCCTCATCATCCAAAGTTTTATACATCATTTTTGTTAGTTCAAGTTTAAGAGTATCAATATCATTTGAACTATTTTTATATTCTGTAAACTTAGATTTATTTTTTAAATTATGTACGCTTAACCTATATACTTTATTTGGTGGTAAGTCAGTATATTTATTTTGTAGTGAAACAATTTCGTTTTCAGCTCGTAATAATATATCAGATAATTCTTTCATTAAATTCTCATCAATACTTTTATCTATTAATTCAATTTTACCCATAGTAAATAGAGAACTTTTTTCAAATTCTAAAGGTTTATTAATTATATTGTAATTGTCAACTTGAATTGAAGTTTCTACAACTTTATTGTGAACATAACTAATTAAATTAATATTAGTTTTAACGTTTTTCTCATATTCTGAAACAAAAACTGAAGATAAGCTAGATGCATAATGATCATTTTCATTAAGGTTATCTAAAGTCACACCTAAATTTTTATATGGAGGAAATTCTAAAATTTCTTTGACAGCTTTTCTTATTAATTCATTTAATTTTTCACCATCTACATGCAATAAGGCTTTCCCACTTTGTGTGTTGCTAGGATATTTTTTTAAAGCGATATTATATAATTTTTTACCCACTTTTAAATACTCATCTTCATAACCTCTTAAGAATGCAGGAGAGACATTAAACAATTCAGCTAATTGATTTACTGTTTTATCTTTAGGATTTTTTACTAATCCTTTTTCGTATTTATTTATTGCAGCTTTTTGAACACCTATTCTTTCACCTAATTGTTCTTGTGTCCATCCTTTTTTAACCCTTAATTCTTTTAATCTTTCACCAAATGTCATTTTATCACCTTCCTATTTAAATATATCATTTATTCTGGAAATTAGATAAAAAAGTTTCTTAAAAAGACACATATTTAATACAGTGAGTGTAATAATACAACAAAAAGTATCTTAAAAAGATGCATTTGCACTTGAAACGATTAATATATTCGTGGTAGAATCAAAACAAGAGGTATCTTAAAAAGATACTTCTTAAAAACAATACATAAGTATCTTAAAAAGATACAAGAAGGAGGTGCTACTATTATGAAACATTATAAACTTTGGATTGCTCGAATGGAGAAGAATATGAGTCAAAGAGAAGTTGCAAAAAGAATCGGAATTTCGCAAGGCCGATATGGTTTGAAAGAATCAAAAAAAGCTTCATTTACATTAGAAGAATGTCAAAAACTTGCACAGTTATTTAATACTACTATTGACGAACTGTTCAAAGATGAAGAAAGTATGGTGAGTTGAGTGGTCAAATTAATCTTTAGAATTTTCATTTACTCAATATTGACGGTATTAATCGTAACAAAAATTACAACGGATATTGTTTTACAGCAACAAATGATTTATTGGATCGTGTTAGGTCTTACAACTATGGAAGCAATGATTAAATATAAATTTACTGGAGGAATTACAAATGATTAAAAAATATTTGGCAGGTAGAAAAGAACGCATTGAAGCAGGAGAATACGGGAGCATTATTGTTGGTAACATCATGCAGAAGAAATATGAAATCAAGTCTAAGAAAATCAATAAACGTATGGAGAAGCTAAGAGAATTAAGTGAGTTGCAGGAAGCAAAGAATATCGCAGTATCTAACGAATATATGTTAACAACTGATGAAGTAAAAGATGTAATTGATATGGTCAACAGATTATTTTATGCAGTTGAAATAGCTTCTGGTGAATTAGAAAGTTATTCATACAATCTTGATACTAAGAGATTATTATTAGACGAATTATTGAAGAAGAATAACTTTAATGATGAACTTGGAAATTTATCTGATGCAATTACTACATTTCAGCATTTCAATGGAGGTAATGGCAATGACTAAAACATATAAACAACAATTAGAACAAAGAATTGAAGAACTAGACAACGTAACGTTTCTACAGGTACACCGTGAACTTAAAGAAGTAATCAATAAAATGAAGATTGCACAGGCTTCAATAAATAATCAATGTGACATTATCACAGCAACATATTGTGCTGGTATTATAGAAGATTTAAAGGCGACACACGAAAATTATATCGAACGCATCACATATTCAGATTTATGGCGAGGAGAACATGGGGAAGAGCATCAAGAGTTATCAGAAGAAGAATTAAATAGTGAGGTGTTTTAGATGGATTTAAGAGACTTACAGGCACAAATTGAGTTACTTCAATTAAAGGTGAACGCTTTGACTAATCATGCATACAATCATCTTGGCGAATTAGAAGTGATGATTGAACAAGATTGGATAAAGAAAAACCCTATCACTAGACGTTATTTAGTAGAACAAATGCAAGACTGTTACATCAACGCAACTATAATTTCAGACATTGAAAAAGATGTAGAGCGATTAAAAGAGGAATTTTGCAAAGAAAAAGCCGATACTTCACGTAAAAACACTTTGGCGAGTGATGAAGTACCAGCTGGGAACGACTGATTGAAAAATCAGTCTCCTTTATTATATATGAAATGGAGTTGTTTTTAAATTGACTTCTAATACTACTATTATATCACATTATAAGTCACTTGATGCAGGAAGTTACATTGCGACTAAGGTATTAACATTCCAAGAACTTCTGAAATATTTCAAGCACAAGAAAATTGATTCAGAAAACAAATATGCAGCAGGTTTATATTTACTGGCGGAAATGAAAGAGTCGAGACGTAAGGACTCAAATGTATTGACTAGGACGGCTATTGTTTTAGATTATGACGAAATTCCAAACGAATTCGACTTAGTTAAATTCTTTGATGAGAACATGGCAACTAGCTATATATTGCATTCTACATGGTCACACACAGACGAGAATAAGCGTATAAGAGTCATATTGCCATTAAGTGAGCCATTACCAGCTAAGTATTATTCTATGGCAGTTGGAATGTATGAGAAAGCTATTGGAATTCTGTGTGATCCAGCAAGTAAAACAGTCAGTCAAGCAATGTCAAGACGAGTATTGAAGTCAGAAGATGCACCAGAAATATTTGAGTACAAAGATACAAAGTTTATTGATACAGAAAAATTAATTGCCATGATTGAAAAAGAATTATCTTCAGATGGTGATATTAATTTTAAGGTTGAATACTCAAATAAGCGTGATGGTAACTGGTGGAGTTCGTTGTCCTATGGAGTCGGTAACGGTCAACGTAACAGTAGTTTAGCAAGTTTGACTGGTTTATGCCTTAGGAAAAACATGCCGTTACAAGCGATGTATGGACTTCTATGGTGCTGGTCTCAACAGTGTGAACCACCTATTGAAGAAAAAGAATTCCAGAAAACAGTTGAGTCGATTATTAAGAAGCATATTGAGGGTGGTGGAATGATTATAGATGAGTGATAAAACAAATGTTCTAAATTTAGCAGAAGAAACAGCGAAAAAATACGCAACTGAAATCGAACGTACTAATAAAAGTACATCACCATGGTTTAATGGTTCAACATTTTTGCATGATGAATTCGCTCAATACATGATACAGCGTTATCAAATAATAATGATAGATGACTTACTACATTACTTTACTGGTACGCATTACGAGTATTTGGATGATAACGAATTCAGACGTATGGTGATTAAGATTTTACCTATATTGACCGAGCAGAAGCGTAAAGACGTATATTATAACGTGTTAGGTAGAGCAACAGTAAAAGAACGCTCACACGCAAGATTTGTTTCGTTAAAAAATGGTGTGTTCGATGTCAAAGATAAAAAATTCGTATCAGATCCAAGTGATTATGTAATAACAAATCATATACCAGTGACTTATGATGCCAACGCTTCAAGTGAGGTGCTGGAGTATTTCTTAAATGAAATATCTAATCATAAGAAAGATATAAGACTACTGATTGAGGAAGCTATTGGATATTGCTTGTATAGAAGTGCATTCATGCATAAAGCATTCTTCATTGTTGCTAGAGGTTCGAACGGTAAATCAACACTTTTCAATATGCTATATGACTTCTTTGGAGACAATAATGCCATGCCATTTAGTCTTAAGGATATGGAGAACAACTTTAAATTATCTGGAACAATTAATAAATTGGTGCTAATTGGTGATGACATATCATCCAGCAAGATGGAAGATACCGAGATTTTTAAAAAAATGGTATCTGGTGAGCGTATTTATGCAGACAAGAAGCGTAAAGATGCTTTTACAATCTTGAACACTGCAACACTTATGTATAGTGCTAACGAGTTACCACCGATACACGACCAGTCAAACGGTCTAAGTAGAAGATTAGTGATAATACCCTTTGAACGCACATTCAGTCACGATAATGACAATCTTGATTTAGAGATGCCAGATAAATTAAAAAGTGATGCGGTCAAGTCTACACTGCTTAATTATGCTATTGATGGTTTGCATAGAATACTTGAAAATAAGAGATTTACAGAGCCAGAAGAAGTCACAAATGCCATCCATGAGTATAAGGTTAGAAATAATATTCTAATGCAGTATGTGGAAGATAAGAGGATTGAAAACATATTGGATCATGAGACTGATGAGGTTTATAAAGACTTCTCAATCTGGTGCATGAAAAATGGTTTAAAAGCCAAGTCCAAAACATTCCTCACTAGAAGCCTTAGCACTACTTATGGAATCGAAATTAAAAGAACCACTAAACGAGTGAATGGATATCCTCAAGTATTTAAATATTACGTTTTAAAATAACATACGACATACGTAAAGCCATACGTCTAAACGTTGTTATATCAGTCATCTTATGGCTTTGTATGTTAGATATTTAATATTTTTAAACTATTAATAATATATATATTCTCTACATGTATATAGCGGGAGTAACTAGAAGATTTTAATGACATACGTCATACACAGGGGATAAACCCTTATGTATCAACACTTTGATTGTATGGCATATATATTTGTATGTTATTTATCAAAATGACATCAGAATTGGAGATTTGAAAATGAAAGTAAAAATATTCAGAAGAAATACTGTAGAAGTAAATGTTCCAGAAGATTATATTGGTGTTATTTCACCATATCGTGATGAAAACAATAAAGAGTACCAAGCAAGAATTAATGAGTTTATATCTAGTGTGAATGTTTTGAGTATTACACCCGAAACAAATGGTGGTTTTGATGAAAATGGTGGAACTATTACTACCAATTTAATCATCATGTATGAAGAGAAGTAAAACAACTGCAAAACGTGTAAGCAGTCTAATAATTACATGGTGCTGGTGAACGTGCTACCACTAAAAATATAAGCATGGTAATAGTAGTGTTAAACATTTGAGGAACCTCCTTTTAATTCTGTCGGTAATTAAAATTACTGGAGGAATTAAGAAGATGGATAAACAATTAGAATTAAAAATTAAAGCACAAATGAGTCAAGAACATTTAGACGTAAAGAACATTATTGAAAACAATAAAACTGAAGCAATCACAAGAAAACAGATTGTAGCTTTATTAGGTAAAGACGAAAAGTATTTTAGAAGATTGAATATTATCATCAATGAACTTGTAACTATTTTTAGAGAGCCTATTGGTAGCAGTTCAATTACTATTCGCAATGGGTACTTCTATTGCAGGAATGAAGTTGATTTTTATTTTGCTAAGGCTTCATTGTATTCACGAGTAGAGAATATTGGTGAACGGTTGTCGATAATAAAAGAACTTGAGAAAGAAAAGTTAGGGGAATAGCATAAAGTCCGACAGTCGAGATGACAGGCGGAAATAATTATAAACTGCTGCTGCATCTAGGTGTTAATGCAGGATTGTAATTTGGTTTATGGCTATTTACCTCTTAGCTGGTGAGTCTATATGGCTCACTAGCACGTTATTTAAAAACTAAAATTATTTGGGGGATATACAAAATGAAAACACAAAAGAAATATGAAGAGTACCAAAAATTATATATTAAACAAAATAAAGAATTAGAAGTACTTGAAAAGCAATTAATAGACAATCAAGAGGAAATTAAGAAGCTTGAAACTAGCTACAATGAAGCGTTAAAAAAAGCCGATGAAGTTGAAGCAGAAAAGTATTTTAATATGAAAATTAAAACAGAAGAAGAACAAAAGAAATTGAAAAATCGTATTAAGATTAAGCGTGATATGACACAAGTAGTTATTAAAGAAAAGAAGTTTGAAACATTGATTGATGCTAAAAATTTATCTGATTTGTATAAAGATGATGTATCAAATGCATATTCAAAATTAGAAGATGCAGCACGTAAATTTAATGAAGCTATCGAGAATATCAATCAAATAAATGATGCATATGGTGCAGAAGAACAGAAGTATAGAACGTTGTTAGATTCTTTAACAGATAATGAGCGTAAAGAATTAAGAAGTAAAATAGGCAATGTTACAAATTTTAATAAATACATGGTAGTAAGTCCTAACCACATTAAACAATCACCACAGGGACAATTAATTATACAGGAGGACAAATAATAATGACTTATGTTAATACACTAGAAACAATTAAAAATATCAACGTTAATTCTGAAATGAAGCAACAACTATTAATGGCAGTTGTGAATGATTCTGAAAATGTAAATCTATCAAATAGAGAAACTGAGTTATTAACTGAATTGAATGATCATGTAAAAGGTAATGCAGGTAGTCCAGTTACGCAATCAAAAACACAGCGACCAACAACACTGCAAGAAATTGCAGAAGCTAAACGACTAATCAAGTAAAAATATATGACTGGTACATCTTAATTGGTGTATCGGTCTTTCATACTATTTTAAGGATGTGAATAAATGAAGCTAACGGAACGACAAAGACGGTTTGCAGATGAATATATTATTAGTGGTAATGCTTATAGGTCATGTATTGATGCTGGATATAGTGAGAAGTACGCACAAAAAAGCAGCCATCTACTATTGGAAAATAAGGGAATTAAGCAATATATAAATGAACGGTTAGAAAGTATCAAATCTGATAAAGTGGCACAACAAAAAGAAGTATTAGAATATCTTACAGCAGTCATGCGAGGGGAACAAACAGACGAGGAAGTTATACCATTATCAAAGGGTAGAGACGGACAAGTTATAGAGAAAGTCGATAAAAGAGCAGATACAAATGTACGTGTTAGGTCAGCCGAGTTATTAGGTAAACGTTATGGACTATGGACTGATAAGGTCAAAACAGATAAGACAAAAGCCGAAACACGATATATTGAGGAACGTATCAAAGTAATATCTCATGAGGATAATGGCAACGAGCATAAGTTAATACAGTTCTTTGATAACGTGAACAATGAAATATTCAAACAAAATAAAAATGCTGGAGGTAAGGAAAATGGTTAATTATGAGTTTGATGTAACAGTTAAATCTGAAATTGTACAGATGGATAAAATAGCAAAGGTAATTGATCCAACAATTAAGGTTGGTACAATATTTGATAAATTCCCACCTAAACCAGCAGGACATGACAGAACAGAATATCTAGAGTTGAAACTGCAATACTTTGAAGAAAAAGAAAAGGCTTTTCGCAATGTAATTGAAGAAGTAAAACGTATGACATCTAAATAATTGAGGTGAGCCGATGAAGTTTAAACGATGTACCACCATTCTCAAATACAAGAAAGTTGACCGATTAACCGAGTACCAACTGTTAAGAGATTTTTCACCATCTTCTATTAGATTTAATATAGCATTCATGACTATGCAGATAAACGAGATGTACCATCTTTCAGTGAGTCACACGACTTTCAGCGATGTATTGGGTGTAATAACTATTGGTACACCAGTTGAAACATTAGCATGTTGGATAATCGAGCAGAAACAAGCCTTAGAACGCTACAAAAAGAAATCTAATAGTAATATGCATCTTTTAAAAAAATGCTTATATACGTACTCTAAAGACGACCAAAAGGAAGTCAAACGTTACTTATCCAGCAACGGAAGATATGGCAATACAGAAGTGATTGACCGATTAAGATACGACCTATACCAACATACAAACAATGCACGTATTCAACGAAATAAAGCCCGTGAGGATACAAGATTGCTTAACATATACAAACATAAGCGATATAGGTATAGACCCGATGTATAGCGAACGCACGGAACTAAGAAGATTTATAATGAACTATCACAAGATACATTCAATAGATGCTGGTGATGATCTAGAACTTGATGATACTGACTTCTTTAACATTGATGGTGCTATAGATATGAATGTGAATGATGCATTGGAAGAATATACGCAATTAAGCTATGTAGTAAGCATTAATGCGATTATAGATAAAGTGTATCAAGTGGGAACGATTAAACAGCAGTACATGTTCATGTGTATGTTACGTGGTATGAATTATGAAAGGATAGGGGACTTATTCAGTATGAGTAGCAGTACGGTAAAGGTTTATATTGATAGATTATTGGATAAGGTGATAGAGGATAGCCATTAAGTTGGTTATCCCTTTAATATTAAATGTGTCCAAAATGTGAACGGAAATTATTTGACTTTTATTCGAAAGTCTACTTAATGTATTGTTTTTGATATATAAGAGGGTATATACTAATTCAAAGAGAGAAGGGGGAATTACAATGACATTACAAGAGAGAAGTACTATAACTTTGAACGAAAAAGCAGCTATACAATTTAGTAAGACTCAATTCAAACCGTTTAAAAATAGGTTGGATAATTCAAAAAAAACCGTTGATAATCCATTTAAGAGTTGGGTAAATACGAGGACTTCTTATACTAAGTGAATGACGAAATAGTACACCAATTATATAGTATTAATGAAATTCGTGATATGATTGAAAATGAAGATTACTTTCTTGAATTTTATAGAACTGAAACAGCCTCTTTTGAAACAAATTCCAACCCTAAAATTGCTAGTTATTTAAAAGAAAAGGCATTGAAACAAAACGATGAAAATAATGTGAGAACATACTTAATTATAGATACACCTGAACTTAAAATAATCGGCTATTTTTGTATAAAAGTTATCAATATAGAATTTGATAGCAATGTATCTAATAAGACAAAAAAGAAAATATCGTCATCTGCTGCAAAAAATAATTCCTTTCCCGCACTATTGATAACAAAATTGGCGAGGAATGATAATTATAAAGGTATTGTAGATGGTAATGTAATTATGGAATATGCTTTATCAATAGGTCAAGAACTGTTTAATAAACTGGCACTGCGACATATTTGTGTTGATTGGTTTGAAAATGAAAAATTAAAGACATATTATTGTGACGAGTGCGGTTTTGAAGAATATCAAGTTATCAAAAAGAAAGATTTAGATGGCTCGGACGTAAATTTGGTGTCAGCTTTCTATAAATATAGTTAACCACTTACTCATGTAGGTGGTTTTTTTATGTCCGACATTCCGATTCTAAGCACGATAACTTTTAAAAGCAAGGTAGTTATCAGTTAAATGTATCATATCGCTATGTGGATATCGTCATTTCATTGTATATTTGAATTATCTTAATTATATGTGAGGTTACTATTATGAATGTCATTGACAGACGTTTGTTATTCATGCAACAAGATGAAATAGACCACATGATCTATAAAGTACTAAATCAAGTGAATCAAAAAGGATTAGTAAATACAGATAGCACAGGTTTTACAGAGAATGAACTTGTGGCATTTATGATTCTATTATGTGAATCTGGCTGTGTGGAAGTAATAAAAGAACCTATTAATAATGGTAAAGTAATTGAGATTAAAGACAGATATAAATTAACTAAATACGGTTTAGAGATGCTGGAGGAGTACTCACACTAATGTGTGGCTTTTTCTTATTGCCAAAATACACATTATTAGTAATAATTAAATAGTAAATAATTTTATTCAAAGGGTGGGTTTATTATGAATTACAAGTTACTAGGTACAACTATTTTAGCGACATCTGTATTATTGGGTGCATGTGGTGGGGAACAATCAATTAAAGAGAATAAATCAGAAACAACAGCTAAGAAAGTTGAAAAAGAACAACCTAAAAAAGAAGAAAATACAGGGTTAAAAGACAACACAGCAGCATTAAATGATATTGATGTGAAAGTTTTAGAAACTGAATTTATTCCAAAAGGTACATATGAGGGACAAGAAAAAGACCAGTTAGGAATTATTTATGAAGTGAAAAATAAATCGGATAAAGAGATTGATCCAATTAGTGGCTGGTATGCAACATTTGAAGCTACTCAAGATAGTAAAGATACAGTACGTAAGTTAGAAACAGCACCAATGCCAAATATAAAAAAATATCAAGATTATTTAGATACTCAATTAGACATCATTAAAAAAGATGGTACATTAAAAAATGCAATGGCTTATGAGTTAGAAGATACAACAACACCAGTAATTTTAAAAGCTACTAAGGGTGTAGGTGGCGAGAAATTAGGCGAGATTGAAGTTAAAATAGAAAAATAATTGATTGAAGCCACATTTATTATTAGTGTGGCTTTTTATATGGCGATTTTAAGATACTTAACGCATAACTCATAACTACCCACAAAATAAAAGTTATCGTGCTTAAAATCGGAATGTCGAAGTGGTAATTATTATGGGGTAGCAAAAAAACGACCTCATTTTGATTGTTTAATAGAATGTATTTTTAGTGTTATATTTAATGTAACATTAATAATACTTTGAGGTGTTTTTTATGGAAAAGAAAAAGTATACTGTCATTGATAAGATTAAGGTGTTTTTCTATGTGATATGGAAAAGTATTAAATTTATTTTTGATGTTATTATGTGGTTACCTGCTAAGATATTTATGTATTTATAGAGTAATAACAACGATTACACATCGTATTAAGTACAAGCGAATTGATTGAAGAACTTGAGTATGAATTGAAAATCGTCGGGTTCCACAGAACCCAACGAGAAAAAACAAGAACCTAAAAAAGACACACGCACAAACGCAAAACTTGTCGAACTTGCAGGAGTGTCAAAAAAAACAACTGTAACGAGAGCAAAAAAAAGTTAAAAATGAAAATCCTGAAGCTTACGACAAAGTAATTAAAGGTGAATTAAAAGAATACATAAATCACTATTAATGTAGAAGAAACTCAAACAGTCAATATGCCATATATCAACGTGTGCTGGGGGAATATTGAGGGAATTCTGGGGGAACAAAAAATAAAACCCTTTAGCACAAAGGCTAAAAGGCTTATGTATGGAGACGGCGGGAGTCGAACCCGCGTCCAAAGATCCTGCAATTGATACTTCTACGTGTGTAGTCCTGTTATTGAATTTCACGATACATCTGAAAACGGACATCCGAATGTATCACTAGCCCGATTAAACTCTTACTAACTGACTCCAGGCGGAAGGGTTAGTCGTATCCTACTAAAGTTGAACCTCTACATCAGGCACATAGGCGATGCTTGAGAGAGGTGCAGAGTGCTATTAGGCAGCTACTGCGAAATTGTTTGTTTTGCCAGTTATTATAACTGTTGTGTTGATAACGAAGACAACCCTCCGACACGCTATACCAACCCAAGTGACCCCTGTCGAATCCGTAACGCCCCCAAGATAGTATTGATTAAATAACTAGCATACTCAAATATAACAAATTATAAATGAAATTTCAATTGTTTTCATTTAAAAATCCCTCAACATTGGTTGAGGGTAAGCTTTGAAGTTATTTACGTAATAAATCACGAATTTCTGTTAATAATTGAGTATTTTCTTCAACTGCATCTTCTGTTGGCTGTGCTTTAGTTAACTTGTTAATAATTTGAATAAACATAAATATAGCGAAAGCGACTATTATAAAATCGATGATTGATTGAATAAATAGACCGTATTTAACACCTTTATAAACCCAGTTTGAAGCGAAATCTGTATTTCCAAAAATAAGACCGATTAATGGCATTATAATATCTGCTACTAATGAAGCGATAATTTTACCAAACGCAGCACCTAATACAACTGCAACTGCTAATTCTAAAACATTACCCTTAAGAGCAAATTCTTTAAATTCTTTCATCATGTGTTTGTCCTCCTTTCACTTCAATAAAAATAAATGTAATTAATATGTAACTTGCATTTTAATTATACTATGTATTAAAAATAATTAATACTTTTATTTAATTAATTTTTATTAAATAAAAATAACCACATTTATTGTGGTTATGAGAGATAATCATTTATATGAATGGTTTGTGTACTTTCTTCAATGGTTACTGCAATCTGATTATTATTATTTACATTTTTAAATGAGACACTTTTATCTTCATTAATTTCGAATTCAATAACGTCCATTATACTATGACTTTTATAAATAGGTTTAGTAATCGCAATATAATCATCATTTTCAACAAGTCTAATTGCAATTTTAGTGTGATTATCTATTTTCCATCCAGGTAAAGTTTTTAAATCATAAAGTTTCTTCATACTTCGTTGCCTCCATATTTTTATATCAGTATGCGTTCCAAAATAAATTCTTCTGAATTTAAAATATGGGTATATTTAATACAATTTATCAAACAAGTAAGGTAAAATAGAGTTAAGACATTGTTCAATAATTAACAGCACCTTTCTATTTTACCATACTTTCACTGTTATTATTGGATTATAAAGAGGAGGACTCATTTTGACAGAAATAAACAGTACAATTCCAAAGGTAATATTAACATTATCAGATGTTCAAAATGCGAATCAAGCAATCATTTCAGAAGCAACACAATATATTGATTTTTTTGATGTCGTAGAATATCGTGCAGATTTAGTTGATGCTTCTATTGATTTCTATGAATCTGAAATTCAATTTATCAAGGATAGGTTGCCATCGAAACAAATTTTATTTACTTATCGTACAGAGGATATTAATGGAAAAACTAAAATTACAATGGATAAATATTATGAGTTATGTAAGACTGTTATTGAGAAAAAGTTATGTGACATTATTGATTTAGAATTGATGATCTATGAAGATTATATGAATAAACTAATAGAGTTAGCACGTGCGAATAATATTTTAGTGTTAGTCAGTCATCATGAATATGAATTTACACCCCGCATTAAAGATATGATGGCCATTTATAGTCGTATGATTCAATTGAATGCAGATTACTGTAAACTAGCAGTAAAACCACATGATGGCAAAGATGTATTAAATCTAATGTCAGCAGTCTATGAGACGAAGCAAAACTGTAATTTAAATATTATAGGGATTGCAATGGAAGAAATCGGCAGAATTACGCGTGTTGCATGTGGCATTTTCGGTTCTTCTATGACGTTTGGCTATGTAGGTATGCCTGTAGCACCTGGTCAAATTCACATTAAGGATTTACATAATCAAATAGCCTTATATAAATCATAATTTACAAATAATTGCCTCTCCTATATAATTGATAATGCTTATCAATTAAGGGGAGGCTTTTATTATGGAATTTCAATCAGTAATAAAAAAAAGAAGAAGTATTAAGCAATATATTGATACAACTGTAGATGATTCAGCGGTTGTTCGTGCAATTGAACTAGCTACCTATGCACCAAATCATGGTATGCGTGAGCCGTGGCGAATATTATGGATAAAAAAAGACCGATTATCAGCATACGCTGAGTCTTTTGCAAATATTGCTTTTAAAAATAACGATACAAAAATAGCAGCATTTATTGAAAAGACAAAACTTTTGGCAGGCATATTAATTGTCATCGGACCTCGTGATCGCCGTCAAAAAGAGCACTACGAAGATGTACTAGCGGTAGGTGGGTTTATGCAAACTTTGTCATTAGCTTTGGTTGGAGAAGGCATAGGTAGTTGCATTAAGACACAGCCTCCATTGCTTAATCCTGAACTATCAAATCATTTAGGCTGTCAAGATCATGAAATGATTTATGGTGCTATTTATTTAACAGCACAAACAGAAGGAGAATTTAAAGTAAGAAAAAATAACGATTTAATTACTGAATATTAAACAAAAAATCATCCTAACGTACGTTAGGATGATTAAATTTTATTTAAGATGCTCTGTTAAAAATGCTTTTACTGAATCAGGTGTTTTTGCATTCGCAGAATGTAAATGCGCAATTTTCTCACCTTTTTCGAAAATTAGTAAACTTGGAATGCCCATCACTTCATTTTCATCTGCAGCTTCTGGGACTTGATCGCGATTAATTTTATACCAAGTGTAATCATTATATTCATCTACTATTGGATCAATCCAGAAATCCATACGCGTGCAATCTGGACACCAATCTGCAAAAAACTTTACAATAATTTTCTCCTCTTGATTGATGATTTCTTTGAATTCTTCATATTGACTAATAGTTCTCATTGTTATTACCTCACAATATATTTTATATATTAATTATATACCTTTTTGTTGAAATATTAAACGATATGGATTGAAGTTGTAACACTCAATAATAATTGTTAATATTAGGTTAACTAATAGAAGGAGGCCATTCGATGATTAAATTTTATCAATTACCCAACTGCAGTACTTGCAGAAAAGCAGTGAAATATCTAGAAACACAAGGTGTTAGCTTTGAACCTATCCATATTGTAGAACATACTCCGACTGTTTCTGAATTTCAAAAAATCATTAAAGATACAAATGTAGATGTTGATTTATTATTTAATAAACAAGGTACTAAATTTAAAGAATTAAATCTTAAAGATACTTTAGCTGACAAATCAATTGAAGAAAAGTTAGCACTCCTTGCGTCTGATGGAATGTTAGTAAAAAGACCACTTGCTGTAAATGGTGGAAAAATAACACTTGGATTTAAAGAAGAAGATTACGAAGCAACTTGGTTATAAAATGATTGAATAAACGCTTACAATATGTCATTATTATATTTGATAGTACTTTATTAAACGGAGGGTTTATAATGTCGAATTTAAAATTTTCAAAAGATCATGAATGGGTAAAATTAGAAGATAATGTTAAAACAATCGGGATTACAGATTTCGCACAATCTGAATTAGGTGATATTGTATTCGTTGAATTACCAGAAGTTGGTGATGAAATCGAAGTCGGCGCTCCATTCGGTAGTGTTGAATCAGTTAAAACTGTATCAGAATTATATGCTCCAATTTCAGGAAAAATTATCGAAGTTAACTCAGAGTTAGAGGATTCTCCTGAATTAGTTAACGAATCTGCTATGGACCAAGCTTGGATGATTAAGGTTGAAGCGGATGACGCTAGCCTTACTGATTTAATGGATCAAGCACAATATGATGAAATGATTAACGAATAAATGTTATAATTTCCTTGATAATAAATTTATCAAGGAAATTTTTTTATTATCATTGATGATTATTGAATACAATATGATAAAAAGGTGATGGACATGTCTGTAATTACTAAAGTTATCGTAGTAGAAGGAAAACGTGACAAGCTAAGATTACAAGAAGTATTAACGGAACCTGTACATATTATTTGCACAAATGGCACGATGGGTATTGGTAAACTTGATGATATGATAGAAGATTTATATCATAACAAAGTTTATATTATGACAGATAGTGATAAAGCCGGTCGTAAAATTAGATCATGGTTTAAGCGTCATTTGAGTGAAAGTAATCATATTCATATTGATCCAAAATACGGTGAAGTTGGTAATTGCCCACTTGACTACTTAGCTAGAACAATGATGAAAAATCAATTTGATGTAAAACAACAATTTGTTTGGAAAGGTAAGCCCTCACATTATGAACTTAAGCAAGCTTTTGCAATATGATTTAGCTAATGAAACATTGATTTTATTTGGGTATACACCATTTTGTGGTACATGTAAACTCGCAGAAAAGATGTTGGATATTACAACAGCATCAATAGATATTACAGTAATGAAAATTGATTTAAATTATTACGAAAAATTAAGCAAATATTACGAGATACAAAGTGTTCCTGTCATGTTATTTGTCACAAATGGAGAAGTTAGAGATATTTCATATAAATTTGATTCCGTTACAACTTTGTATGAAAATATAAATTTTATGTTGACGAAAACATAAAACTATTTTAAGATAGAGAACATATTCAAAAAACAATTAAATACACTCTTATCAAGAGAGGTGGAGGGATGTGCCCTTTGAAGCCCGGCAACCGTCGTTAAGACAAGGTGCCAATTCACATAAAGTTTTTAACTTTAGAAGATGAGAGAAATTCACAATATATCATTTTGCGTCTTTCTCTTTGAGGGAAAGATGCATTTTTTTATGAGAAATTTGAGGAGGAACAGTATGATTCAATTAAAGAATGTTGAAAAAATATTTAAAACGAAAAAAGGTTCTATAAAAGCAGTAGATAATGTAAGTTTAAATATTGAGAAAGGGGAAATTTTCGGAATTATTGGTTACAGTGGAGCAGGTAAAAGTACAATGATTAGAATGTTTAATGGTTTAGAATTGCCTACAAGTGGTGAAGTGAATATAAATGGGGAAGCACTTAATCATCTAAGTAAAAAAGAATTGTTAAAGAGACGTCAAAAAATCAGTATGATCTTTCAACATTTTAATTTGTTATGGTCACGTACGGTGTATGATAACGTTGCATTACCATTAGAGATTGCGGGTTTACCTAAAGCAGAACAACATGACAAAGTAATGTCTTTAATTGACTTGGTTGGACTAAAAGGTCGAGAAAAAGCATTTCCATCAGAGTTATCCGGTGGTCAAAAACAGCGAGTTGGGATTGCTAGAGCATTAAGTAATGATCCAGAAGTTTTATTATGTGATGAAGCAACAAGTGCACTTGACCCTCAAACAACAGATGAAATTTTAAATTTACTCGTTGAAATTAATAAACGTTTAAATATTACGATGATACTTATTACGCATGAGATGGCTGTTATTCGAAAGATTTGTAGTAGAGTTGCAGTGATGGAAGATGGTAAAATTGTTGAACTTGGTGAAGTACTAAATATATTTAATAGTCCTCAAACTACAATTACAAAACGCTTTGTAAGAGATGATCTAAATGAAGATGAAGTTGATACTTCGATTCAAGAAATTAATAAAACTTATCCAAAAGGTACCATTCTTAAATTAAAATTTGTCGGAACTACTACAGGTCAACCTATTGTCAGTAAAGTGATTCAAAAATATGGTCTAGAGATGAATATTTTAGCTGGTAATGTAAAGCACACACGTAATGGTTCATACGGACACTTAATCGTCCATATTAATCAAAATAATATTCCTATTGAACAAATAGAGCATGAATTAATACAGCATGGTGTAGAAATTGAGGTGGAACGACATGGATAAATTTATAGAGAATCTTCAAGAAATGTTTACGTTTAAAAATGTGATTTGGCCAGATGTATGGACAGCGATTTATGAAACTTTATATATGACATACATATCTACGGTATTCACATTTATTTTTGGTTTAATCATCGGTATTTTATTATTTTTAACGTCACGTGGAAAATCGAAAGCATCTAGTATTGCTTATTCCGTTTTAGCTTTTATTGTTAACTTATTTAGAGCAGTACCCTTTATCATTTTAATTCTTTTATTGATTCCATTTACAAGTATTATTATGAATACGATTAGTGGTGTTAAAGGTGCTTTACCTGCATTAATCATTGGTGCTGCACCATTCTATGCAAGATTAGTAGAAATAGCGTTAAAAGAGATCGATAAAGGTGTCATTGAAGCCGTTGAATCAATGGGTGCGAATACTTGGACGTTAATTAATAAAGTGTTAATTCCGGAAAGTTTACCAGCACTGATTTCAGGCATCACTGTAACAGCCATCGCTTTAGTGGGTTCAACAGCGATTGCTGGTGTTATCGGAGCCGGTGGACTTGGTAACTTAGCATATTTAGTTGGTTTTACAAGAAGTCAAAATGATGTAATTTTAGTTGCTACAATTGCAATACTAATTATTGTCTTCTTAATTCAATGGATTGGGGACATGATTGTTAAACATGTCGACAAAAGATAAGGGGATGTCATGATGAAAAAGTTCTATACAATTACAAGTATTTTATTAATCATAGCAGTACTAGGCTTAATATTTGAAGGTAAAAATAATACAAAACAAAATGAAACCATTTTAGTCGGTGCTTCTCCTTCGCCACATGGAGAAATATTAGAGCATGCGAAAGCGATGATGAAGAAAGATGGTTATAACTTAAAAATTAAAGTCATCAACGATTATACGACACCTAATAGACTATTAAATGAAGGAGAACTTGATGCAAACTTCTTCCAACATACGCCGTATTTAGATATTGAGAAAAAGTCAAAAAAATATAAAATTACGACAATTGGAAATGTACACTTAGAACCGATGGCAGTTTATTCTAATAAATACAGCTCATTAAAAGATTTACCTGAAGGTGCTGAAATCTATGTTTCTAATAACCCAGCTGAAGAAGGACGTTTCTTATCATTCTTTACTAAAGCTGGATTAATCGAATTAAAACCAGGTGTAGATCCGATTACAGCAACATTTAAAGATATTAAAGTAAATAAAAAGAACTTTAAATTCAACAACAAACAATCCGCAGAATTTTTACCAAAATCATACAAAAATGATGAAGGTGATGCTACGATTATCAATTCTAACTTCGCAATTGACAATAAATTAAATCCTGTTAAAGATTCAATTGCAGTAGAAGATAAAGATTCTCCTTACGCAAACTTAATTGCTGTTCGAGATGAAGATAAGAATAGTAAGAAGTTAAAAGCTTTAATTAAAGTGCTTCAATCAAATGAAATGCAAGATTATATTAATAAAAAGTATGAAGGCGCGGTAATCGCTGTTAAATAAAAAATGAGATTAAGACGGATTTGTCTTAATCTCATTTTTTATTATAAATTATTTTAAAATCAAAATTGCAATCATAGCTAAAATCGCCGGTAGCCCTTGTTTAATTAAGATACCTTTACCACTTGTCATAGCTCCATAAACTGCTGCAATGATGACAAAAATAACAAACATTGTCGTAATTTCTAATTGATTTTTGCTGAAAAATAAACCATAACCTAATCCAGCTGCTAAAAATCCATTATATAGCCCTTGATTTTTAAATAATGTTTTTACACGTTTATCTTGTAAGAAATTATAATCAATCCCAAAAGTATCGGCAGCGCGCTTAGTATTACTAAAATACATTTCTAATATCATAATATAAATATGTTCGATGAAAACAATTGTTGCAAGAATCATTGAAATAACATGCATTGTATCCCTCCTTGAGTATTATAAATATTGTACACTATAAAATCATAAGCTAGTATCATTTTCAATCATAAGTCATATTTTCTCATTGATTTGAAAATATTTGGTCCGATTAATTTAACTAAGCCCTTATTTAGGTTATAATAAAGACTGTGATTTAAGTCATAGGTCTTTGACCTCAGATTAAAATTATTATAAACTAGATAAGATGAAACTATTATATATATCGGAGGGAATTCAATATGGTATCAGTATTAGAAATTAAAGATTTACACGTTTCAATTGAAGGAAAAGAAATTTTAAAAGGTGTAAATTTAACAATCAAACAAAATGAAATTCACGCAATCATGGGACCTAATGGAACAGGTAAATCAACTTTATCAGCAGCAATTATGGGACACCCTAAATATGAAGTAACACAAGGTGAAGTTTTACTTGATGGAGAAAACGTATTAGAAATGGAAGTAGATGAGCGTGCTCAAGCGGGTCTTTTCTTAGCAATGCAATATCCATCTGAAATTTCAGGTGTAACAAACGCAGACTTCTTACGTTCAGCAATCAACGCAAAACGTGAAGAAGGAAACGAAATCAATTTAATGCAATTCATCAAAAAGTTAGATAAAAACATGGAATTTTTAGAAATGGATTTAGACATGGCACAACGTTACTTAAATGAAGGATTCTCTGGTGGGGAGAAAAAACGTAACGAAATTCTTCAATTAATGATGTTAGAGCCTAAATTTGCTATCTTAGATGAAATTGACTCAGGTTTAGATATCGATGCTTTAAAAGTGGTTTCTAAAGGGATTAATCAAATGCGCGGAGACAACTTCGGTTGCTTAATCATCACGCATTACCAACGTTTATTAAACTACATTACACCTGACTTCGTACACGTTATGATGCAAGGTAAAGTTGTTAAATCAGGTGGAGAAGAATTAGCGAAACGTCTTGAAGCTGAAGGTTACGACTGGATTAAACAAGAATTAAACATTCAAGATGAAACAATTAACGCTTAATACCTGATAATAAAATAGGAGGAAAATGTGATGAGTACAATCGATGTAACGAACGACATGATTAAAGATTTCTCAGCATCACGCCAAGAACCATCATGGATGGCAGAATTACGTGCGGATGCTTTCAATCAAATAAATACTATTGAAATGCCAAAACCAGATAAAACAAAATTAGATAAATGGGTATTTGATGTACACCATAAAGATATTAAGAGTGAAGTATTTGCTTCTACTGATGCGCTACCAGAAACGGTTAAAAACTTATTAGATATGGATAGTGTTGAGAACTTAATCGTTCAACACAATAATACGCCAGCATTAGTTAAAGTTGAACAATCTTTAATCGATCAAGGTGTTATTATTAAAGATATCGAGACAGCTTTAATTGAAAATGCTGACTTAGTGAAACAATACTATATGACTGAAGCAGTAAAAGTAGACGAGCACCGTTTAACAACATTACATGCTGCGATGATGAATGGTGGATTATTCGTATATGTTCCTCGTAATGTAGTGGTTGAAAACCCAATTCAATACGTTGTTTTACATGATAATGCAGATGTAAATATAATTAACCACGTTGTTATGGTTGCTGAAGAAAGTGCTGAATTAACATACGTTGAGAACTATTTATCAACAGTGGAAACGAAAGATGCACAATTAAATATCATTTCTGAAGTAATTGCTAATGATAACGCTAAAATTAACTACGGTGCAGTAGACTTCTTAAACAAAGGATTTACAGGTCATGTCATTCGACGTGGAATGGCCGCGAAAGATGCAACAATTGACTGGGCATTAGGATTAATGAATGATGGCGATACAATTAACGACAATACAACTTACTTAAATGGAGATAATTCTAAGAGTAATTTAAAGATCGTTGTGGTTGGTCGTGGCGAACAAAAATTAAACTTTACAACACAAATCATTCAATATGGTAAATCAAGTGAAGGACACATTTTAAAACACGGTGTAATGAAAGATGCTGCATCTTCAATCTTTAACGGTATTGGTCATATTAAACATGGCGGTACGAAAGCTGATGCACAACAAGAATCACGTGTATTAATGTTATCTGAAAAAGCACGTGGAGACGCTAACCCGATTCTTTTGATTGATGAAGATGATGTTACGGCTGGTCACGCAGCATCTGTTGGTCGCGTTGATCCAATGCAATTATTCTATTTAATGAGTCGTGGTATTTCTAAACAAGAAGCTGAACGTTTAGTGATCCATGGTTTCTTAGCGCCGGTAGTAAATGAATTACCGATTGAAGCGGTGAAACGTCAATTAATTGATGTCATTGAAGAAAAAGTAATGGGTAAATTATAATTATTAAATAAGTTTTGAAAGGTCTTGGTATTGAATGACCAATTTAAATATAGAAGAAATCAGAAAAGATTTTCCGATTTTAAGTGAAACAGTTAATGGCAAAGATTTAATCTATTTAGATTCATCTGCTACAAGTCAGAAGCCATTATCTGTCATTGAGAAGACGAAATATTACTATGAGCATATGAATGCAAATGTTCATCGTGGTGTACATACGTTAGGTACCCGCGCGACTGACGGCTATGAAAATGCACGTGAAACTGTACGTCGCTTTATCAATGCGAAATATTTCGAAGAAATCATTTTTACAAGAGGTACAACAACAGCAATCAACACAGTAGCCTATAGCTATGGTGATATTGCTGTTGAAGCAGGTGACGAAATTGTAATCACTGAAATGGAACATCATGCAAATTTAGTACCTTGGCAACAACTTGCCAAACGTAAACAAGCTATTCTTAAATATATTCCAATGGAAGCAGATGGCACAATCACTTTAGACAATGTCAAAGCGACTGTAACGAATAAGACAAAGATTGTTGCAATGGCACATGTTTCTAATGTACTAGGTACAATCAACGATGTAAAAAGCATCGCACAAATTGCACATGACAATGGTGCAATCATAGTCGTGGATGGTGCACAATCTATCCCGCACATGAAAGTCGATGTTGTAGATTTGGATTGTGATTTCTATGCATTTAGTGGCCATAAGATGCTTGGACCAACAGGTATCGGTGCACTATATGGTAAAAAAGAACACTTATCTAAGATGGAACCGATTGAATTTGGTGGGGATATGATTGATTTTGTTGGTTTACAAGAATCAACTTGGACAGAACTACCGACTAAATTTGAAGCAGGTACACCGCTTATTGCTGAAGCAGTAGGTTTATCTGAAGCCATACGCTATTTAGAAGACATTGGTATGGATAACGTGTTAGCATATGAACATGAGCTAACTGCTTATGCATATGAAAAGATGAGTGAAATCGAAGGTTTAGAGATTTATGGACCTACTGCTGATAAACGTGCCGGATTAATCACTTTCAACCTAGAAGGTGTTCACCCACATGATTTAGCGACAGCGCTAGATTCACATGGTATCGCAATTCGCGCGGGACACCACTGTGCGCAACCGTTAATGAAATGGTTGAACCAGTCTTCTACAGCACGTGCAAGTTTCTATGTCTATAACACAAAAGCAGAAGTAGATCAGCTTGTACAAAGCTTGAAAGAAACAAAGGAGTTTTTCAGTTATGAGTTTTAATAATTTAGATCAATTATATCGTTCTGTAATTATGGATCATTACAAAAACCCTCGTAACAAAGGTGTGATTGAAGATGGTGCATTAACGATTGATATGAATAACCCAACATGTGGTGACCGCATTAGATTAACCCTAGATATTCAAGGTGATATCGTTACGGATGCGAAATTTGATGGAGAAGGATGTTCAATTTCAATGTCTAGCGCATCAATGATGACAGAAGCAATCAAAGGTAGAACAATTACAGAAGCATTAAATATGAGCGATGAATTTTCAAAAATGATGCTTGGAGAAGATTATGTTATAGATGAAGAAGCTGGAGATATCGAAGCACTTTCAGGTGTAGCAAAATTCCCTGCCCGTATTAAATGTGCAACGCTTGCTTGGAAAGCACTTGAGCGTGGTACTAAAAATGAAGAAAACTAAAAGGAGTGAATGACATGGTTAAACAAGCACCAGATGTTGGCGATTACAAATATGGTTTCCATGATAAAGACGTATCTATCTTCCGTTCTGAAAGAGGACTAACTGAAGATATCGTTAGAGAAATATCAAAAATGAAAGAAGAGCCACAGTGGATGTTAGACTTCCGCTTAAAATCATTAAAACAATTCTATAAAATGCCAATGCCAATGTGGGGTGGAGATTTATCAGAATTAAATTTTGATGAAATTACGTATTACGTAAAACCTTCAGAACATACAGAACGTTCATGGGATGAAGTACCAGAAGAAATCAAGCAAACTTTTGATAAATTAGGAATCCCTGAAGCAGAACAAAAATATTTAGCGGGTGTATCTGCACAATATGAATCAGAAGTTGTGTATCATAATATGCAAACAGATTTAGAAGATCAAGGGATCATCTTCAAAGATACAGATTCAGCTTTACGTGAAAATGAAGACATATTCAAAGAGCATTTCGCATCAGTTATTCCGCCTGCAGATAATAAATTTGCAGCATTAAACTCAGCAGTTTGGTCAGGTGGATCATTTATTTATGTACCAAAAGGTATTAAATTAGAAACACCATTGCAAGCATACTTCCGTATTAACTCTGAAAATATGGGTCAATTCGAAAGAACATTAATTATTGTGGATGAAGGCGCAAGTGTTCATTACGTTGAAGGTTGTACTGCACCAGTATATACGACAAATTCTTTACACTCAGCTGTAGTTGAAATTATCGTTAAAAAAGACGCATACTGCCGTTATACAACAATCCAAAACTGGGCAAATAACGTATTTAACTTAGTTACAAAACGTACATTTGTTTATGAAAATGGAACAATGGAATGGATTGATGGTAACATTGGTTCTAAATTAACAATGAAATACCCAGCATGTTACTTATTAGGAGAAGGTGCACGTGGTATGACTTTATCTATCGCTTTAGCAGGTAAAGGACAAGTACAAGATGCTGGTGCGAAAATGATGCATATGGCACCGAACACGTCTTCTACAATCGTTTCTAAATCGATTTCTAAGCAAGGTGGAAAAGTTGTTTATCGAGGGATTGTTCACTTTGGACGTAAAGCAACAGGAGCACGATCAAACATAGAATGCGATACATTGATTATGGATAACGAATCTACGTCAGATACGATTCCTTATAACGAAATGTTAAATGATAATATTTCTTTAGAACATGAAGCGAAAGTTTCTAAAGTATCTGAAGAACAATTATTCTATTTAATGAGTCGTGGAATTTCTGAAGAAGAAGCAACAGAAATGATTGTAATGGGCTTCATTGAGCCATTTACAAAAGAACTGCCAATGGAATATGCAGTTGAAATGAACCGTTTAATTAAATTTGAAATGGAAGGGTCTATCGGTTAATACTGAAAACTCACTTCTGAAATAAATTGATAGTCATAAATAAAGGAGATAGCCCATAATGGGTTATCTCCTTATTCATTAGTGCGATAATATTTACCGATATATTGTTGTTTGTCATTAAATAATGTTGGATAGCTTAAAAAACCAACCATTACACTAGAGAGTGTTGCGGCAGTGAGCAACAGGAATAATATAAGCAATTGGAATTGCGCTGCAACGATTGGATCGGCACCACCAATAATTTGTCCACTCATCATGCCAGGCAGTTGCACAAGGCCCATTGTTTTTTGACTTTCTATTGTTGGTATCATTGAATTTTTAATGGATGTTATCAGTACACGATGTATCGCTTGTTTTGAATTACCACCAAGTGATAAGATTAATTCAATTTGTTCATCATTTTGATCGAGTTCACTTAAAAAGCGATTGAGGAAGAGTAAAGATAAAACCATCGCATTTCCAATCATCATCCCACTGATAGGAATAACATAACGGGCTTCAAAAGGAATAATTTTAAATCCTAATAGAATAACTTGAGTTACGACTTCAACTGTAATTAAAGTTAAGACGATTTTCCATGTGATGCCTTTGATGCCGTTTCCCTTTTTAATAATATTTTGTGTTGCTGCAGTAATCATTAATAATATCATTAATAGTATATAGACAGGGTGGTTGCCATCAAAGACAAACGTTAGTAAATAACCGATTAATATGAGTTGAATGGTACTTCTTACTGTTGCAATGATGATGTCTTTCTCAAGTCCTAATTTTAATGAATAACTTAATGCTAAAGGTATTAGTACAAATATGAGTGTAAGCGCAAGTTGTGTCAGTGTCATTCTATCTCTCCTTTTAAGAAGGCATTCAGTATATCGTGATTCGTATCAAACAATTGAGCAGATCGCCCCGTCGTCACAACTTCACCATCTTTTAACATACAATAGCTGTCTGTGGCACGTTTTGCTTGTTCAACGTCATGGGTAATCCAAATGACAGTTACACTATATTTGTTATTAATTTTATGGATTAGAGCTTCTACCTCACGTACACTTCTCGGATCTAAACTCGATGTAATCTCATCAAGTAACAAAACTTTCGGTTGATTTACGAGTGTTCTAGCGATGGATAGACGTTGACGCTGTCCACCAGATAAATTTTTTACGTCTGTGTCTAAATCGATTGTTTCTAGATTGAGTGAATCAAGTAGTGCGACTGCCTCAGACTGTGAAAGTGTTTGATTAAAAATTGTTTTCGGTAAATTGAGGTTGTCATAAACTGAACCTTGAATCATTGGTGCACTTTGTAGTGCAAGACCAATTTGTTTTTTTAGCTCAACCAAATCAAGTGATTGAATCGATACGTCATCGATAAATATTTCGCCTGAAGTAGTGCTTATAAGGCCGTTAATCATTTTGAGTATCGTCGTTTTACCAGCACCACTTGGACCGATAAGAGCGGTAATCTTTCCTGATTCAAACGTAGTTGATACATTATTTATGATGGGTTGTTCTTGAATACTAAATGAAACGTCTTTTAAAGTAATAATCGTCATAAGTTCTCCAATCTATAATTTGATAAGTTTATGATAGAATAACAGTTAGGTGATGAAATGATATATATAGGACTAACAGGTTGGGGTGATCATGATTCTTTATATGCTGATCTCGCCAATAAAAATGAAAAACTATACCATTATGGTGCGCACTTTCCAATCGTTGAGCTAGATGCAACGTATTATTCAGTACAACCTGAACGCAATATTAATAAATGGTTGAAAGAAACACCCGAAAATTTTAAATTTATCGTAAAAATACATCAAGCATTAACTGGGCATGCTTCAGTTGAAGATTTTGCTGATAGTAGACTACAATTGATAGAACAATTTCGTTTAATGTTAACACCGATGTATGAAGCTGGTAAGCTGGGATGTTTACTCATTCAGTTTCCTCCGTGGTATGATTGTACAACAGTCAATATAAATTATATTATTTACTTAAATAATTATTTTAAACAATTTCCGGTTTGTGTTGAATTTCGGCATGACAGTTGGTTCACTTCAGAGATGAAAGAACATACGCTGACGTTCTTATATGAACAACAATTGATTCATTCCATTTGTGATGAACCACAAGCAGGACACGGAAGTATTCCTTTTGTTAACCGTATTACGCATCAAGATGCCCTCGTGAGATTGCATGGTCGTAACGTAGCGGGTTGGACAAAAAAAGATATGTCTGATCAAGAGTGGCGTGATATTCGTTATCTTTATAATTATAACGAAAGTGAGCTGCAATTTTTAGCAAAAGAACTTCAAATATTAGATAAAAAAGCGCGAGATATTTATGTTGTATTTAATAATAACTCAGGTGGGCATGCCGCTAGTAATGCAAAAAGAATGTGTGAGATATTAAATATTGAGTATACAGGTTTAAACTATAAGCAATTAAAACTATTTTAGGAAGTGTAAAAATGAGTATTACAGCAGGTATTATATTAGTATTATTAGGTTTATTTTCAAGTATCATTGGATCAATTGTTGGTATCGGAGGTGGTATCATCATCGTGCCTGCATTAATTTATTTAGGTATGGAAATTGGTTTAATCGAAGGTATTACACCACAAATGGCGATCGGTACATCGACAGTCATTTTGATTTCGACAGGTCTTTCAGCCTCTATAGGCTACATTAAAAATAAACAGGCAGATTTAAAAAATGCGGTTATTTTTATGGTAGGAATTATTCCAGGTGCGTTAGTTGGTGCGCATTTAAGTCAGTATTTAACGATTCATCGATTTAATTTATATTTCGGCATATTCTTAATCATTATGAGCATTGTCTTAATGGTCAGAGATAAAATAAAGCCAATTAAGTTTTTCCAAAATGATAAATATGAGAAATCATATATAGATATTAAGGGCGATACATATCGATATAGTATTTCACCAGTTCCAGCAATTATCTTAACATTTATGGTGGGTTGTTTAACTGGATTATTCGGCATTGGTGGTGGTGCCTTAACGACGCCACTCATGATAATTATTTTTAGATTTCCACCGCACATTGCTGTTGGGACAAGTATGATTATGATTTTTGTATCAAGTGTAAGTGGTGCAACGAGTCATATATTACAAGGTAATATTATTTGGCCATATGCAATCATCTTAATTATTGCGAGTTTTATTGGTGCTAAGATTGGCGTACAAATTAATAAGCGTATGAAATCAGCATCAGTTGTCTTATTGCTACGTATTATTTTAATGCTACTCGGGATTTATTTAATTATAAAAAGCTTCACTGGCTAAGGAGGCACATAAATGAATATCACAATATTTCATACCAATGATATACATAGTTATTTATCGAATTATAAAAAAATAACGCGCTATATCTTAGATCGGAAGTCAAAATCAAAGCACAATATGTATCTAGACTTAGGTGATCACGTGGATCGTAGTCATCCTTTCACTGAAGCGACATTAGGACAAGCGAATGTTGAACTCTTAAATGAAGCGCAAGTCGATGTCGTGACCATTGGAAACAATGAAGGAATTACATTAAACTTTGAAGATTTTAATCGTTTATATGATCAAGCACAATTTAAAATTACATGTTGTAATTTATACGACACAGACGGTCATTTACCTGCACATATTCAAAAGTCGGTAATTTATGAACAACAAGGTATTACATTCGGTATAGTTGGCGCAACGGCTGAATTTACACCATTTTATAAAGCACTAGGATGGCATGTTACAGATCCTATGCAAGCAATTGCTGAAGAAATTAATCACTTAAGATCACAAGTTGATGTGTTGATTGTGTTGAGTCATTTAGGTAAGTTCTTTGATCGTACGCTAGCTGAAACACATCCAGAAATCGATTTAATCCTCGGTGCACATACACATCATTATTTTGAGCAAGGTGAATTGGTAAATGGTGTACTCATTGGTGCAGCAGGTCGCTATGGTGAATTTTTAGGTGAAGTAACATTATCATTTGAGGACAAGCAATTGATAAAGAAAACTGCACGATTAATTAATACAGATGATATTCGCAATATTGAGGATGACTATTACCAACAAGGAAAGGCACTTCTATCTGAAGATATTACAAAAAATGAAATTAATTTACCTAGAAGGTTATTTAGTGCGTCACATACTACTTATATACTAGCGGATAAGTTAATGCAGTTTACTGGTGGGGAATGTGCACTAATTAACTCTGGTCTTATTGTGAACGGTTATACTGGTAATCATTTCACACATTATGATTTGCATAAAATGTTACCTCATCCCATTAATCCAGTAAAAATTACTTTGACCGGTCGAGAATTAAAAGAAATTATTAACGTTAGTCAACAACACGAATATAAAGATGAAATAGTTAAAGGATTTGGTTTTCGAGGAGATATATTTGGTAATTATATTTTGCATAATGTAGGTTTTATACAATCACAGCAAAGATATTTTATTGGTACAGAAGAAATAGATAATCATAAAAAGTATCAATTAGCGACACTTGATATGTATACTTTTGGTCGATTTTTCCCACAATTTGTTCAAAATGAGAAGGAATATTACATGCCAGAATTCTTACGAGATTTAATGAAAATAGCTGTGAAAAATAATGAGTACAATTTAAGTACTGGTGAATCTTAGAATTTCAAAATAATAACTATATGTTATAATTGTAGAATAATTAACTTGGAGGGATATATTTGGCGACTAAGAACGAAGATATACTAAGAAAACCCGAATGGCTAAAGATAAAGTTAAACACAAATAAGAACTATACAGGCTTAAAGAAAATGATGCGTGAGCATAATTTGAATACAGTATGTGAAGAAGCAAAATGCCCAAATATTCATGAATGTTGGGGAGAACGTCGTACAGCTACAATTATGATTCTTGGAGCGGTATGTACACGTGCATGCCGTTTCTGTGCAGTTAAAACAGGTTTACCAAATGAACTTGATTTAAATGAGCCAGAACGTGTAGCAGAATCAGTTCGCTTAATGAACTTGAAACATGTCGTTATCACTGCAGTGGCACGTGATGATTTAAAAGACGGTGGTTCAGAAGTTTACGCAGAAACAATCCGTAAAGTACGTGAAGTAAACCCTTATACAACAATAGAAGTATTACCTTCTGATATGGGTGGAAGCTTTGACAACTGGGAACGTTTAATGAATGCACGTCCAGATATATTAAACCATAATATCGAAACTGTTCGTCGTTTAACGCCGAGAGTTCGTGCACGTGCCAAATACGATCGTTCTTTAGAAGTATTACGTCGTTCTAAAGAATTACAGCCAGATATTCCAACAAAATCAAGCTTAATGGTTGGTTTAGGTGAAACTTGGGAAGAGATATTAGAAGTTATGGATGATTTACGTGCTAACGATGTAGATATAATGACAATCGGTCAATATTTGCAACCTTCACGTAAACACTTAAAAGTTCAAAAATACTATACACCGTTAGAATTCGGTAAGTTACGTAAAATTGCGATGGAAAAGGGATTTAAACATTGCCAAGCTGGACCAATGGTACGTAGTTCTTATCATGCAGATGAACAAGTAAATGCAGCCGCAAAAGAAAAACATAGATTAGGTGAAGCTGCTAGCGAGTAGGTGACATATGATTATACAATTAAACCAACATTATTTTCATCTTTTAGAAAATTATAACAATGCATTTGACCAGGAAATGTTTGAAGGTCGTTATTCTGAAATCTTGGATCGATACCCTTATATAGTAGGTGACATCGGTTTTGAACAGTTACGTCTGAAAGGCTTTTTTGAGGATAAAAAAAAGGGTGCAGATATTAGTAGAAGATTTTCTGCTATTCAAGATTATTTATTAGAGTATTGTAACTTCGGTTGTCCATTTTTTATCTTAAAACGATTAACTGAGAGCGAAGTCGTGAAGTTAACGCAACCTGAAGATATCACTAATATCGAAACGAATCAGGAAGCAATGGTACTAGATATGCCCGTCTCAGAAGAAATAATAAATGTTAAAACGGCAGTGGAAGTTAAAGAAGAGAATGAAGAATTAGATTCAACTGATTCAAATTTAAAAGATGCATCTATAAATAATATGAAGACACTGAGTGACTTCTTGAAATAATTAAAGCCAAATGACAGTTTATTCATTGTCATTTGGCTTTTTAATTTAGTGAATCACTTCTTCTAAGAATTCAGTAATCTCAGCAGCATCTTCATCATTAATTCCAAAAACATGTGCAATATAACCATCTTCTTCTAAATCATCACGCCCAATAATACCGAACTTATTTGATTGCGTGTTCAACACGATTGTTTTACCGTAATGTCTGTTTGTTTGAATCAAAGTTAAATCATGTCGGTTTTCACCAACAAAACTTACGAAACGAATATTTGCTTTTTCTGTATCATCATATAAAAACATATCTATCATATTGCATTCCTCCATTAAATTTATTATACATGTTGTGTTTTACTTTTCAAAATTTGATAGAATAAGATTGGAGGCGATCACATGTATTTTGTAGATAGAGATGAATTAGAAGAGAAATTAGTGTATATTGATAAGTTATCGAATGAAGTGACATTTGCAGAAGGATTTGCACTTGAAAGAATATGTCATATGCTTATTGAAGCAGTTGTAGACGTAGGTAATATGATTATTGATGGATTTGTCATGCGAGATCCTGGAAGTTATCAAGATGTAATTGATATTTTAGAAATGGAGAAAGTGATTTCACCACAAGCTAAAATAGAAATCAGTAATACATTACCGACACGTCAATGGTTTGTTAGAAAATATACGGAGATTAACCGTGCAGAAGTCAAACGAATTTTTATAGAGAATATAAAAGCATATCAAACATTTAAAGCAGATGTTGATACATTTATTGAAAATGAATTAGGTCCTGTATCAGCATTCGGAAAGGGTAGTAAGAATGAAAAAATATAGTGGGTATTTATTAGATTTAGATGGCACAATGTATGCAGGCACACGTATTATTGATGGTGCGAAAGAGTTTATACAATATTTAGCAGACAATAATCTACCGTATTTATTTGTAACGAATAATGCGTCAAAAAGACCGGATGAGGTTGCTGAAAAATTATCGAACATGGGTTTTGTTGCACATGAAGAGCATGTGGTCACAAGCGCGATGGCAACTGCGTCATATATTGCTGATGAAAAGCCAGGAGCTAGTGTTTATGTAATAGGTGGTACAGGGATTCGTAAAGCATTAGAAGATGAAGGATTAGTTATTAAAGATGAAGAACATGTGGATTATGTCGTTATTGGTTTAGACATTGATATTAACTATGAAAAATTATCTAAAGCGTGTCTTGCTGTTCGTAATGGTGCAAAGTTTATTTCTACGAATCCAGATACATCAATTCCGACAGAACGTGGATTCTTGCCTGGAAATGGTGCATTGACAAGTGTTGTTACAGTATCAACAGGTAAAGAGCCATTATTTATAGGAAAGCCAATGCAGACGATAATGAATAAAGCTGTTGAAATGATTGGTTTAGATAAATCTGAACTTGTAATGATTGGGGATTTATATATGACTGATATTATGAGTGGTATCAATAGTGGTATAGATACTTTACATGTACAAACAGGTGTTTCAACTTATGACCAAGTGATGGCTGAAGCTGTACCTCCGACATATAGTGTGAAGAACTTATTAGACGTCATCGATATTTACGAAGGTAAATAATATGAAAATATTAATAACGAGAAGAATTCCGGATCATTTCGTACAAGATTTAAAGTCTGTTGCTGAAGTTGAAATGTATCATGAGACAATTAAACCAATGCCTAGGGAAGATTTGCTTGAAGCAGCTAAAGACAAAGATATTATTATATCGATGTTAAGTGACGAAATGGATAAAGCATTTATGGATACTAATCCGAATTTAAGAGCGATTATTAATTTAGCAGTTGGGTATGATAATATCGATATCAATTATGCACGAGAAAAAGGAATAGTTGTATGTAATACGCCAGATGTATTAACTGAAACAACTGCTGAACTTGGATTTACGTTAATGTTAGTGACTGCAAGAAGAATAGTAGAAGCAAGTGATTTAGTCAAAGAAGGGAACTGGATTGGGTGGTCTCCTTATTTACTAGCGGGAAATGATGTTTACGGGAAAACAGTCGGTATTTTTGGAATGGGAAGTATAGGATTAGCACTAGCAAAGCGCTGTAAATCTTTAAATATGCATATTCAATATCATAATCGAAGTGAAAGTAAAAGTGCTGCAGAAATCAATGCGGACTATGTGTCTATGGATGAATTACTGGAGACAAGTGACTATATCGTTTGTACAGCACCACTTACAGAAGAAACAAAAGGCATATTCGATAAGGATGCATTTGATAAGATGAAGACAAGTGCGATATTTATTAATATCGGACGCGGTGGTCATGTTATTGAAGAGGACTTACTAACAGCGATTCAAAGTGGATCAATTTATGCGGCTGGGGTTGATGTATTAAATAATGAACCTGTAGGTAGTGATCATCCATTCTTGAAGGAAAATCGTATTACTGTTTTACCACACATTGGAAGTGCAACAGTAGAAACACGTGATGCGATGATTGATTTATGTATTCAAAATGCTAAATTAATTGCACAAGATAAGACACCAGTCAGTGAAGTAAAATAAAAGGAATTGACGATTTTTTTATCGTCAATTCCTTTTTTATACAAGATATTCTAATTTGTCGTGCGATTGTTCGAACGCATTGGTTTCAATTTCGAAACCTAAATCTGCAATAATTTTGTAATCTTCTTGATTGGGTTGACCTTCTGTAACTAAATAATCTCCAACAAAAATTGAGTTAGCAACATATAAAGCCATCGGTTGTAGTGAACGAAGATTAACTTCACGACCACCCGAAACGCGAATTTCTTTTGTTGGGTTGATCAGTCGAAATAATGATAATATCTTTATACACTTGTTCGGTGTAAGTTCATCTTTCTCTTCAAATTTTGTACCCTTAATTGCATGTAGGAAATTGACTGGGATAGAATCTGCATCAATTGCTTTTAATGCGAACGCCATGTCTACGATATCTTCATCGGTTTCTCCCATGCCACAGATAACACCCGAGCATGGTGAAATATTATTGGCTTTCATAATTTCTACTGTATTTACTCGGTCCTCATATGTATGAGTAGAAACGACTTCTTCGTGATATCTTTCGCTTGTATTTAAATTATGATTATACCGATCTACACCCGAAGCTTTCAATTGCTTCGCCTGCGTATCGTTCGTTAAGCCAAGACAAGCGCAAATCTTAAGATGTGGATGGTTTGCTTTAATCGTTTCAACTGCGTTTGTTACGCGATTAACTTCACGATTAGTAGGCTTTCTACCACTCATTACAATGCAATACGTACCGACTTTATTTTCAACTGCACTAGTAGCACCTTGAATAATTTCATCTTCATCAACTAAAGCGTATGGCGTACATCCCGTCTTATTTTTATCGACTTTAATAGACTGACCACAATAACCACAGTCCTCTGCGCATAAACCACTCTTAGCATTTAAAATCATGTTCAGTTTAACTTTGTTTTGATAGTAATGATAACGCACTTGATACGCATCGTTCAGTAGAGATAATACTTGATGATCAGGTGTATGTAAGACTTGAAGTGCTTCTTCTTTCGTTAAAGTATAACCGTTAATAACACGTTCAGCATAATTCATTATCAGTTCCTCCTAATAATTAGTTAACCAAATTATATCATAGGTTAACAATTGATGAGAAAGGGAATTAGTAGCTGGTCATGATTATTTGGCTAGTGATGGATTACTAATAGACGAATTAGCGGAATCGATAGACGAAAAAGTGAAATACCGTTAATTCAAGCAAAATAAAAAGCCGAGACGTCAGTCTCGGCTCAAAGCATCATTAAAATACTTGTTCTACTTCAACAACACCTGGTACTTCTTCAAGTAATGCGCGTTCAATACCAGCTTTTAAAGTAATTGTTGATGATGGGCAAGTTCCACATGCACCTAAAAGGCGAAGTTTTACGATTCCGTCTTCAACATCTACTAATTCACAATCGCCACCATCTCTAAGTAAGAATGGGCGTAATTTTTCTAATACTTCATTAACAGCATCAAACATTGTTTGTTGTTCAGTGGTCATAATAACTCCTTTCGAGTAAATGTAGTGGTTTACTCTAACTTTTTTAGTATAATCAATATAGCATATAAATTTGATAGTTTAAAGGGGGATGTATTATAAATGATAAATGTTATCATTTACGGTGCAGATGTTGTGTGTGCAAGTTGTGTCAATGCGCCAACTTCAAAAGATATTTATGACTGGGTTCAACCAAATCTAGACCGCAAGTTTCCTGATTTACAATTTAACTATAATTATATTGATATTAACAAGTCAGAAAATTTAACGGATCACGACGAGAATATAATTGAGCAAATCAACAACGATGAATTATTCTACCCTTTAATTACAATGGATGATGAGATTGTGGCTGATGGATACATCCAATTGCCACAAGTCACAAAATTTGTTGAGGCTCATTATAAACAATAAAACGATTAGGGATTCCCTAATCGTTTTATTGTTTATCCAATTCATTCATTTAACCATTATGGTATTTATATAACCACAGTACGCCCGACTTCATTAATCGAGCTAATCGCCCAGTCACAGTTTTATCTAAAAGGAAAGCAAATCCTTCTTTCTCTCCCAAAGAACCCATGAAGCCTTGTAATTTCAATTCTGGCATTGTTTCTGGTAATTCTTTTTCCGTCCAAATCATCTTCATTACGTCAATGATTTGTTCTGCTTGTACTTCAGCTAATTGTGCACTTGGCGCATGAGGCAAAGATGCACAGTCTCCAACGACATAGACATTCGGGTGTGTTGGAATTTGGTGATATTGATTGAGTTTGATGCGATTACCGTCACCAAGTTCAACAGGCAAATTACGTACAATCTCAACAGGTTGGATTCCTGCAGTCCAAACGCAAATATCTACATTATGAGAATCTTCATTATTATAGAGTACACCGGGTTCAACTTTAACGACGTTTGAATTCGGAATCACTTCTACATCATTCTTATCAAACCATTTTTTAACATAGTTACTTAATTTCTCTGGGAATGCTGGTAAAATACGTTCACCACGGTCAAATAGTTGAATGTTTAAATCTTTTCTTGATTCACGTAATTCACTTGCTAGCTCAATACCACTTAATCCAGCCCCTACAATCCCCACTGTAGCACCAGATGGTAAGTCAGCAATCGCTTGATATGTCTTACGTGCCTTAGTCATTGTTTGAATACTGTATGTATATTCTTCAGCACCAGGTACATTATGATATTTATCTTCACAACCAAGACCAATTATTAGTTCATCATAATCAACATGATTTTCACCAATGGTCACGATTTGCTTTTCTAAATCTATTTGTGTAACTTCTCCATAAACGATATTTAAACGTTTATCCTGTGGAAATTCTACACGAACATCCTTATCCGATTCAGTTCCAGCTGCTAAAGCATAAAACTCTGTCTTTAAACCATGAAATGGAATCTTATCAATTAACGTGATATTATATTCTGCTGGTAATGTATTAGGCAAAAGTTTTTGCATAATACGCATATTACCGTATCCTCCACCAAGCAATACTAAATTTTTCATTGTAATAATCCCCTTTGTAAGTCAAAGTTCTATTGTTTTTGTTCAATCTAAATTATAATATAGATTAACATTAAATTATAGCGATTATACAATTCAATCGATAATAAATGCTGATAGAATATGATAAGTAAAAGTTATCTTATATAAGGAAGATGTAAATGAATCCTATTGTGGAGTTTTGTATTTCAAATTTAGCCAAGGGTAGTCAAAGTGTTTTTGACGAATTATCTAACGATCCAAATATTGATGTCTTAGATTACGGTTGTTTAACATATTGTGGCCAGTGTAGTGAGAGTCTGTATGCACTGGTTAATGGTGATATCGTTACAGGAGATACACCTGACTTACTAAAACAAAATATATATCAACATATTGAAGAAACATGGATTTTTTAAGGAGGAATATTGATGTCTACAGTAATTTTAACTGAAGCAGCAGCTTATGAAGTAAAAGCAATGATGGAGCAGAACGGTTTACCAGAAGGTTTCCTACGCATTTCTGTTAAAGGTGGAGGATGTACAGGACTATCTTATGGTATGAGTGCTGAAGAATCAGCTGGAGAAAATGATGAAGTAATAGATTATTACGGTGTGAAAGTACTTGTTGATAAAGCAGATGCACCAATATTAAATGGTACAACAGTTGACTTTAAGCAATCATTAATGGGTGGAGGATTTGCGATTGAAAATCCGAATGCAATTGCCTCTTGTGGATGTGGAAGTTCATTTAGAACAAAAGAAGTTGCTGGAACACCCGAAAACTGTTAATAAATAATTATAATTCGCTTGTATTTATGCTTTAAAAGTTTTAATATATAAATTGGAATATTCAAAAATAACTTTGTGACAAAAATCACATTTTATAAATTGAAATCATATTAAAATAACTAAAAATTTATTGAGAATGGGTGAATACAAATGGGATTTGAAAGAAAAAAGGTAGTTGTATTAGGTGGAGGTTATGCTGGTCTACAAACAGTAACTAAATTACAAAAGTTAGTTTCTTCACAAGATTGCGATATTACATTAATCAACAAAAATGAATATCACTATGAAGCAACTTGGTTACATGAAGCTTCAGCAGGTACACGTGAATACCAAGATTGTTTATATCCAATCGCAAGTGTTATAAATCATTCTAAAGTTGATTTCGTTGTAGATGAAGTAACGAAAATCAATAAAGATGAAAAAACGGTTGAAACAACTAACAGTACATATAAATTTGATATATTAGTTGTTGCTTTAGGTTTTGAATCTGAAACGTTTGGAATTGCTGGAATGAAAGAACATGCATTCCAAATCGAAAATATTAACACTGCACGTCGTATTGCAGCTCATATTGAGGAACGATTTGCTAACTATGCAAATAGTGTAGATAAAGACGAAAAAGATATAGCGATATTAGTAGGAGGCGCTGGATTTACTGGTATTGAATTATTAGGGGAGCTAGTAGAAAAAGTACCTGCGTTATGTAAAGAATACAATATCGATCAATCAAAGGTTAGATTAACATGTGTAGAGGCAGCACCAAAAATGCTTCCTATGTTCTCTGAAGATTTAGTGAAATATGTAATGAACTACTTAGAAAAACGTGGTGTTGAATTTAAAATTGCTACACCAATCGTAGCTGCAAACGAAAATGGTTTCGTCGTGAAAGTGAATGAGCAAGAAGAACAATTATTCGCTAATACTGTTATTTGGGCTGCAGGTGTGCGTGGTTCTAAATTAATGGAAGAATCATTCGACGGTGTAAAACGTGGTCGAATCGTAGTGCGTGAGGATTTACGTATTGAAGGTTATGATGATATTTTTGTAATCGGTGATTGTTCTGCAGTAATGAGCGGAGAACGTCCTTTACCAACAACTGCTCAAATTGCTATGCAACAAGGTGAATTTACTGCTGCTGCAATCCAAAAATTATTAAACGGTGAGAAATTATCAGCGTTTGCATATGATGACAAAGGAACGGTATGTTCTTTAGGTGATCATGATGGCGTTGGAGTTGTATTCGGTAAAGAAATCACTGGTAAAAAAGCTGCGTTCATGAAAAAATTAATTGATACACGTGCGTTATTTAAAATGGGTGGCGCTGGTGTTGCATACAAAAAAGGTAAATTTTAATATTGGCTCAATATTAAATGCTGAAAAGTGAGAGAGGCATAAAAATTGCCTTCCTCACTTTTTTTGTAACTGAGGAGATTATTATGACGAGAGATAAAGTATGGTTAGGTGTTAATGCTGTTGTTATTAATGAGGAAGGCGAATGGCTATTATTAAAGAAACAATATAGTGGAATGCGCGGCATGTGGAGTACGCCTGCAGGTTTTGTAAACAATGGTGAAACAGCAGATCAAGCTGTTCTACGTGAATTATACGAAGAAACTGGGATTGAAGGAGTAGTCAAAGGAGTAATCGGGCTAAGGACAGGGGTAATTAAAGAAGTGATCTCTGACAACATGATTTTATTTCTTATTCATCCTAAAGATACGATAATCACTGTGCAATTACCAAATCATGAAATAGAGCAAGTTGCTTGGCGAAAACCTAATGATATATTACAAGACAATAAAGTATCTCCGATGATACACCATTTAATCGAAGACTTATCAGAAACCATTACTTTAACGAGTACCCAATCACCAGGTGCACAATTTAACTATACACATTATCATTTATTTTCATAGGAGGGTATTTTTTGACGGCATTAGTACAGTTGATAATTTCAACATTATTATTTTTTGTTTTATTTTTCGGGATAGCATTTATTTTAAATATGCTACTTAAATCAACTTGGATTATGACAGCTTTATATCCACTAGTTGTATTTGCAATTGTTGATAAAATATCTACAGCAGATTATTTATTAAAACCCACATTTGCATTTAATAAACTTTGGATAGGATTAACGCACTTATTACCAGCTGATATAATAATGTTATCTGGTGGTTTGATCGGTGCAGTTGCAGCGGGGTTTGTTATTCGTAACTTAAGAAGAAGTGGTTATACAATGTTCTAAAGGAGCGTAATACATGCAAAATAATCAATTACAAACACACATAGATACACTCTATGTGTGTTTTTTACCATCTCAAGTGAGTCAAATAAGATCATTAATTACAAAGCATAAAAATTTTATAGAGTCCCAATATCCACTGCAAGATAAGACAGAACCATATTTTATCCAAAGTGATGTTACAAACTTTCTATTTATACCAGTTAAGAATATGAAGTATATAGATATACAAGATGTCATCAATTTAGCAATTCAAATAAGTCAAATGACGTTACCACATATTAATATTAAGGCATTTGATATTCATCTTGATTTACTTCTTAAATATTTAAATATAGACCATGTGACGATACTTGAAACTGCATTACAAAATAAGTTAGATACAAAATATATGGAAGACAATAAATGCAAAACATGTAACCTCCTTCAATTACCTCAACATATTGTTGATCGAACGCTATGTCTAGTAAATGCTGAGGATGTTGCCATGTATGAATATATCCCTCAAAAATCGAATATATTACTTTTGTATATTGCTAATGAATATAATATTAATGAAGCACTACTTAGTGCTTTAAAGAATAGTAATGTTGGTTTGATATTCATACAGTATAAAGAATCAAAACAACCATCACAAGAATGTATTGCATTTAATGGTTTAAAAATAATTACGCATAAGGATATCTATCATAACATATGCTATGATGCCCTTCACTATGCTAAGCAATATCGCATGCAAACAGTTCTCATACATGATTCGAATTATGAAGGTAAGAAGGCTCACTCATTGACAATAAAGCATAACAGTACACATTTTCTTTCTAAACTCGTTACAGAACATTTTGCAGTAAATTATCATTATGCAAATCCACCGGAACTTTCAGATTATGCTGATTTAGAAAACATACAAAATCACTATATACACAGCATAGATTCTAAATTGTTGTATATAAATTTTAGACAATATCCAAAAAATCAAGCTATTTTCACTTATATCCTCAAAAAAGTAATAGAATCGCTTGACGAAATTAAGTAGCTACTTTAATATAGTAGTACATTAGCGAACTAAAGTATTTGGGGGTTTCATTATGAATGCAGTATTAATTGCAGTATTAGTTATGGTTATTTTAAGTTTATGTCGACTGAATGTCGTCTTATCATTATTTTTAGGTGCTTTAACAGGTGGAATTGTTTCAGGGCTTGGAATTGAAAAGACAATTTCAATATTTACTGATGGAATAGTTGATGGTAGTGAAGTGGCATTAAGTTATGCATTACTGGGTGGCTTCGCAGCATTAATCTCTTACAGTGGTATAACTGATTATTTAGTAGACAAAATTATAAACAAACTAAAAGTAGAAAATAAAAAGAATACGAGAGTTGTAACAAAAGTCACAATCTTAGCCTCACTAATCGTTATGGCTTGTATGTCTCAAAATATTATACCTGTACATATCGCTTTTATTCCAATAATCATTCCGCCATTATTAAGTCTGTTTAATGAGCTTAAAATGGATAGAAGATTAATCGCAGTAATTTTAACATTTGGACTTAACTTTCCTTATGTCTTAATGCCATATGGCTACGGTTATATCTTCCACGGTATTATTAAAAAAGGTTTCGACAAAGCAAATCACGCAATTGAATTTAGTGATATTTATAAAGCAATGATTATTCCGTCAATGGGGTTTGTAGTTGGATTGTTTATAGCGTTTATTATTTTTAGAAAGCCGAGAGAATACCATACGGTTCAATTGGTTGAAAATGAGAATAGACCACCGCTTCGCCCTTATGTTATTATGGTTACGATTATAGCAATATTAAGTACATTTATTGTTCAAACGATGACTGAATCAATGATTTTTGGAGCATTAGCTGGTATATTAATCTTTTTCTTCTCTTTTGCGTACGAATGGAAAGAACTTGATGATACATTAACTGATGGTATTAAGATTATGGCTTATATTGGGGTAGTAATGTTAACTGCTAATGGATTTGCAAGTTTAATGAGTGCTACTGGAGATGTTGAACGTTTAGTTCATGGTATGGTGAGTTTGACAGACGGTTCGAAAGTTATGACAGTAATATTTATGCTGATTGTTGGATTAATTGTAACGTTGGGGATTGGTTCATCATTTGCGACAGTACCTATTATCGCAGCATTATTTATTCCTCTAGGTGAATCTATTGGATTAAGTAGTATGGCAATCATTTCAATTATTGGTACAGCAGGTGCACTAGGTGATGCTGGAAGCCCTGCAAGTGACTCTACATTAGGACCAACAGCAGGATTAAATATGGATGGGCAACATAATCATATTTGGGACACATGTGTACCTACTTTTTTACTATTTAATATCCCGCTTATCATTTTCGGCTTTATTGCTGCAATGGTATTATAAAAAAATATAGGTTAAAAAATAAAAAAACATCATTTTTACTAATTAAAGTAAAAATGATGTTTTTTTATTTCCCAAAATATATTAACAAAATAAAAATAATATGTTAAATATTATAATTTTTATATACATTAAAGTCGTTAGACTGTTATAATAAACATTCAATATAGATTAAAAATAATTAAATATGGCAAGATTTATATAGAATTTATAGGTTTTATATGTGAATAATAAGGAGTATTTTTATGAATCGAATAAATTATAGTTATAGAGTAGCTATATTATGTATTTTAGTAAGCTTAATATTACAAACTATTTTTTTTAGCTTGTATAAAGTTTTAATACAATTCAGTATGGTTAGGAAAATAGACATAATCTATTATGTTCTAGTTGTAGGGATTACGTTTGGTATAACATTCTACTTAATATGTTTTGTATGTAATAAATTAATGATAAAAGAAATGCAAGCAATATTAATAAAGATTAATAGAGGTGACTATACAGCAAGATTAAATTCGTACTCCAATGATGCATTCAGTGAAAGCTTTAACCTTATCAATCATTTGATATATAAGTTAGAAAAAACCGATATGCATTTATTGATTGATCATTTAACGCAGATAGGAAATCGACGAGCATTGATACGATATTTTGATCAGGATTTAAGCTTAGTTAAAGAAAAAGATATATATGCAATTTATATTGATATCGATAATTTTAAAGGGATAAATGACACTTACGGTCATCGAATAGGTGATAAAGTACTTGAAACTATTGGTACTATTTTGCGGACACAACTATCAGATAATTTAAGAGGATATAGGTTATATGGTGATGAATTTGTAATCGTAGCATCTATCGATAAGTTAGAAAACATAGAAATGTATATCAATAAATTAAATAATCTATTTAATAAGAAAATTTCATTTGAAGAAAATCAAATTATGATTTCGATGAGTTATGGTGTGAGCAAATACATGAATAATGACAAAGTACATTCTTTATTAGATCGTGCAGATCAGGAAATGTATAAAAATAAAAAAGTGAAAAAATAATTGATTTTATTAATGCGTTATGGAGGCAAATTACAATGACATTTTTTAAAACGATCATCAGTGTATGGTCTAATTTTGTATTCTTATATCCGCTACTTATGTCCATTGTATGGATAGCTGGATCTTTACTGTATTTTTTGAGAAGAGAGTATAAAGTAACCAAAGAAATTCCTACAGACATTGATTGGCCACTTATCAGTATATTAGTGCCTTGTTACAATGAAGCAGATACTATAGAAGAAACGGTTGAAAATCTCTTAAAACTGGATTATCCCAAAAAAGAAATTATTTGCGTCAATGATGGTTCAAAAGATAACACTGGTGAATTAATTAAAATGCTTGCAGAAAAGAATCCAGAAGTTAGGGGTATAGATTGTAAAGAAAATAAAGGAAAAGCAAATGCACTAAGATTAGCATTATTTGCATCAAAGAGTGAATATTTAGTTTGTGTCGATAGTGATGCAATTTTAGATAATGATGCGCCATATCATTTAATCAAACATTTTTTTAATAAAGGAGAACGATTGGCAGCTGTCACAGGTAATCCCCGTATTAGAAATCGAGATACATTATTAGGAAAAATCCAAGTGGTAGAATATGCATCTATTATTGGATCAATAAAAAGAACACAGAGAATATTAGGTAAAATAATGACGGTTTCAGGCGTAATTGTTGCTTTTAGAAAAAAAGCTTTAATCGATGTCGCTTTATGGGATGTAGATATGATTACAGAAGATATTGGTGTTTCATGGAAGTTTCATGAAAAATTTTGGGATATACGTTACGAGCCAAATGCTTTATGTTGGATGTTAGTTCCTGAACAATTAACAAGTTACTGGAAACAAAGAATTCGTTGGGCCCAAGGAGGACAAGAAGTTATATTGAAATTTTGGCCAATATTAAAGTCATGGAAACACCGAAGGTTATGGCCACTTTATATTGAACAGTGGGTTAGTATATTTTGGAGTTATTCTCTATTTATACTTATGGGATATTATTTGTTGTTTGTAGTACGTTCTATACAAGATTTAATATTAATTCTTACTTTTTCTGCATTTTCACTTGTCTTATTAAGCGTTGTTCAACTGATAATTTCACTACTGATAGATTCTAAATATGATAACATCACAAGTGTATATTTCTGGATTGCCTGGTATCCATTTATTTATTGGATTGTGAATGCAGCAATTGCTGTGTGTGCATTCCCTAAAGCAATACAATCTCGAATAAAAGGAGGATATGCTACATGGACAAGTCCAGACAGAGGAAACAGAGAAGTGAGTTAATCATAAAAACTAAAAAAAATTGGTTTTTTGAAAGTTTTCTATCACTACTTTCAATAATTATTTGGATTTATGTAGTTTACGCGATGTTGTTTTATGTCACTTCATTTTTAAATATTAGTATTGATCAAGTGAATATATTAAAGATAATATTAAACATTAAAAACATGGATGTTATTAAGTTCACATGGTTTGTAATATCATTCTTTGTATTCGTATTTATATTATTATTATTATGGGCATCATACAATAAGTGGAGATTCGGTCCATTAAAACGACGTAAATATCCAAGTCCCACCTCAGTACAAGATATTATCGATTTAGATTATATTACATCTGATATATATAATGATTTACAAAATGCTAAAATGATTACTTTTGAAAAAAATCCAATTACAGATAGGAATGTAGATTAACATGAATTGGATTAAACGACATAACAATATAATACTCCTTATATTGTTTATTATATTATTTATTTCGCTAATTGTAGGCAATATTAAAGCTAATGCTGTAAAACCAAGTCACTATAATAAAATAGTTGAAAACAACAGCTGTATCGCACTTAATTATCATCGTGTCAGAGATGATTCAATAATTAATAAATTTTTAAGATTAACGTCACAAAATAAAGAGCTTAGAGAATACTCAGTATTTACCAATGAATTTGAATCACAGATTAAATGGTTAAAAGCACATAATGCGAATTTTGTGACAACGAAAGAATTATTAAATTTTCATCAGAAAAAGAAATTTCCAAATCGCTGTGTTTGGATAAATTTCGATGATGCAGATAAAAGTATTTATGATAATGCATTTAACATATTAAAGAAATATAATGTTTCCGCTACAATATTTATTATTGCAGGTCATGTGGGTGAAGAAAACTTTCAAAATCTAGAGTTGATGAATTGGGATGAGTTGAACGTATTAAAAAATTCTGGGTTAATTGAATTTGGATCACACACATATGATTTGCATGAATTGGAACTTGATAAAGCGAAATTTACTGAAGTATCAGATGAAGTGTTTAAACTAGATTTAATTAAAAGTCGTGAAGAGATTAAGAAGCACATGGACATTGATATTAACACATTTGCCTTTCCATATGGTAAAGCAGAAGATAGAGATAGAAAAATTGTAAAAAGTGCAGGATTTGATGCTTCTTTTATATTAACGACACGACCGATAACTGAAAAAGATGATATATTTAGAATGAATAGAATATTAATTCATAACCAATCGTTTGATCAGCAAGTAAAAACATGGTCAGCGTTTGATTAAATCAGGAGGTCACAATGGATTCAAATCTTTTCTCAGTACCCAGTTTAGTTACTCATTTTAAAATTGAAGAAGTGAGTTTTGATCAATCGACGTTAGTGATGAAGATGCCAATTACTGATTTAGTTCGTCAGCCATACGGTTATTTACATGGTGGAGCAACAGTCGCATTATGTGAAACGGCAGCTTCATACGGATCAGCATTGTTAATTGAAGATAATGAGATTCCTTTGGGATTAGAAATCAATGCCAATCATGTCTCAAGTGCTAAAGAAGGAGATATATTTGCTCATGCAGTTATTGTACATCAAGGTAAGTCTACACATGTCTGGGAGATAAAAGTGTATGATGAAGCAGAGCGTTTAATATCAACTTCAAGATGTACTGTAGCAATCAAAAAAATGAGGTAAGGACAAACGTCCTCACCTCATTTTTTTAGTTTGCATCTTTCAAATCATCTTTTACAGTCGATGGAGTGTACGGTGTTCCTGAATAATAGGCACTACGCATAATCAAATGTGCACCTATTGGTCCAGTTGAGAATATGAACAATATTGCTAGAATTAATGTCGGTTCAAAGTGATGATCTTGACCTAGAAAGTAAAGAAATACGCCAAACATCATAAACATTACGCCAAGTGTAGATGATTTACTGGCTGCATGTGCTCTTGTATACACATCAGGTAAACGGATTAATCCTACAGCACTTATAACAGACAGAAGTGCACCAATAATGATAAAAATCAAGCTAATGACGATTAGAATTGTGTCGATCATATTCAACGATTTCTCCTTTCTCCATAAATTTCGCAAATGCTGTCGTTCCTAAAAAAGCGAGAACGCCAAGTAACATGATAATACTAATATAATATTTTGTGTTCAATAATACTGAGAACAATGCAATCATAGCCATTAAAGATATCCCAAGAGCATCCAGAGCTACGATACGATCGGCGAGTGTAGGTCCTTTTACAACGCGATACAATATTCCTAGCATAGCTAAAGATACGATAATTAAGGCAATAATGATAATAATATTTACAATTTCAGTTGTCATGATAGCCCTATCTCCTTTATCGCTTTCTCAAATGAATATTTTATCCCTTTAACTTCAGAATCTAAATCACTAAAATCAATAGCATGGATATAGAGTTTGCTTTTATCATCACTGACTGCAACTACGACTGTGCCGGGTGTTAACGTGATAAGCAATGATAATAAGCTAATTTCCCAATCTTTTCGTAAGTCTGTAGGATACATGAAAAATGCGGGTTGAATATCAATTTTTGGAGACATGACAATCTTTAGTACACTTAAGTTTGCTTTAAATAATTCAATGATGAAAATACCAAACAAACTAATCACTTTTATAAAAGGTAATAAATAAAATCCACCAGGTAAAAATGGTCGCATGATGAAAATACCAATAATTCCAAATAAATAACCTAGTAGCATATTGCCGAAAGATACGGAACCAGTTAATATACACCAAAGTATTACAAGTCCAGTATGAATAATCATTTGTATTGCCATTATTTCACCCCTAATGCTTTGACGTAAGTTTCTGGTGAATGAATTGATAACGCCGCTTTTTCAATAAAAGGATAAATTGAATCACTCATCACACCAAACAATACAGCGATCACGGTTATTGCTACAGCTGCAAACATCATTTTGTTTATTGCTACCTTTGGATAGTTGTCACCTTTTCCAAAGAAAACAAACAAGAATATTTTGATGACAGATAGTAATACCACTAAACTACTGATTAATACGATTATTGCACTGATGATATAACCTTCTTGCATCGCCGCTTTTACGATAAAATATTTACCGTAAAATCCGCTTAGTGGTGGGATACCTGCGAGCGACAATGCAGCGATGAAAAATGTAAAACCGAGCAGTGGATAGTGTTTAATCATCCCACCCAATTTTCGAATATCCGTTTGATTTGTAATTTTCATAATGATACCGACAAGCATAAATAGACTAGCCTTAATGATCATGTCGTGGATTAAGTAATAAATCCCACCAATTGTTGATTCTTTAGTAAATACAGCAAGTCCAACAATGATAACACCAATCGCAATCATAATATTATATATGATGATTTTCTTCATATCATGATAGGCGAGTGCACCGATACTACCAAAGATGATTGTGAGTAATGCCAGTAATAATAAAATATTACTTACAATATCACCTGTATAACTAAAGAATAAACTATACGTACGATAGAGTGCATATACGCCAACTTTAGTAAGCAGTGCTCCAAACAACGCTAATATTGGAATCGGTGGTGCATAATAAGCGCCAGGTAACCAGAAATACAATGGAAACATACCTGCTTTTGTCGCAAAAACAAAGATAAATAATATCGCACAGATAACAATGATATTTTGATCTTTTAAGCCTTCAATTCTACTACTCATGTCCGCCATGTTTAGTGATCCAATTGCAGAATACATCATGCCTATTGCGAGTACGAAGAAGGCTGAACTTGTCACATTGACAAGAATGTATTTAATACTTTCTTGTAACTGAATTTTCGTACCACCGATAATCATTAGAACATACGAGCTGATCAAGAATACTTCAAAGAATACGAACAAGTTAAAGATATCACCTGTTGTAAAAGCCCCATTTAAACCTGCGAGCATGAACATGATAGACGTATAGTAATAATACGTTTCACGCTCAATACCAATTGATTGATATGAATAATAAATTATTAGTAACGTAATAAAAGATGTCGTTAATACTAATAATGCTGAAAGCATATCAGACACTAGCACAATGCTATATGGTACCTTCCAGTTTCCAAGTTCCAAATAAACTGTGCCATGTTTAAAAACATAATAAAATTGGTACAGCGTTACAAAAAATGTGATTAACGTGCCAAAGAACGCAACTTTCCTCTTCATAATCGGCTTTTTACCTAAAGTAATGAGAATAATAGCAGTTATAGCCGGAAGAATAACTGGGAATACTATCAAGTTACTCATGATCTGGAACCCCCTTATAATCAGATACGTTATCGGTACCTAATTCTTTATAACTTCTAAAAGCGAGGACCAGGAAAAATGCTGTAACAGCAAAACTGATGACGATAGCAGTTAAAATTAATGCTTGAGGAAGAGGGTCACTGTAAAAATGTTGTTCTTCTTCATAGATAGGTGAAGCCCCTTTTTTTAGGCCACCACTCGTTAATAGTAATAAGTTAACTGCATGTGAAATAATTGAAGATCCTATAATGATTCTAAGCAAACTTTTAGAGAGAATGAGGTACACACCGCAAGTAACAAGAATGCCACTTAATATAATGATTAATATTTCCATTATTCGCTCTCTCCAATCGTTAAAATTATAGTAAGTGTAGTGCCAATAACTGCGAGCATTACACCAATATCAAACAACACTGCCGTATGAAGGTGCAATTCACCAAGTAACGGTAAATGTAAATCACCAAACGTATGTGTAAAGAATGGCTTGCCTTGTAAGATACTTATTAGTGGTGTACCAAAACAAAACATTAATCCGATTGCAATAACCTTTTTAAAATCTATGGGTATAATCTGATTGAGTGTCTTAATATCATAGGCGATTAATACAATTAATAACGCTGATGATATTAGTAAACCACCGACGAAACCACCGCCAGGGGTGTAATGGCCACCCATAAAGATAGCAAAGGCAAACGTGATAATAATGAAAAAGACAACGAGAGTACAGAATTGTAGAATCACGTCGTTATTTTGTTTATTCATTCTGTTCACCTCTATTTTCTCTTAATCGAATTAAAGTATATATACCAATACCTGCTATACCTAATACACTTGATTCGAACAAGGTATCAAAGCCACGGAAATCAACGAGTATAACGTTAACCATATTCTTACCAGCAGCTAATTCATATACATTTTTGATGTAATATTCAGCTATTGAAGGATAATTTTTATTGCTATATGCTGCAAGTGCAATAACCGTTACACAAATACCTGAAAGTACTGCAATTAATAAATTCGTAAACTTAAATGGTCGGCTTTCTTCATGTCGGTATTGTCTTGGTAAATGATAGAAACACATTAAAAATAATGCTGTTGAAATCGTTTCAATCGATAATTGTGTTAAGGCTAAATCAGGAGCATCGAAGAATACAAATATCAATGCAATAGAATAACCGATTGCACTTAACATAATGATACTAAAGAGTCTTGATTGTGCTTTTAAAATCATGAAACTCGCTATCAGAATGATACCGACTAAAATTAATTCGTAAGGTTGAATCGTACCTAACGAATTAAAGTTAATACGAATCGATACATTAAAGAATACATAAACTGTCATCAGTATTAATGCGATCAAAATGGCTGACATACTAAAGCGAATCGTTCTAAAAACAAGTAATTGATTGATTTTTTTGCTTGTTTTTTGTGAATGATAAAGTAAAAAGTCATAACCGTTATTCAAACTCAAACGCTCTGGGATGATTTGATATAAATGCTTCCAATAAGAAAACGTCGCAACACCAATTGATCCTAAAATAATGATCGCAATTGTCATTAGAAGTGGCATGTTAATACCATGAAAATGATGGATATGTTCGATATGTACATTATCATTTAATATGCTATTCGTAGCACTATTTAATAATGGTAAGAATAAATTTGGAATAATAGATATTACGAGCATGATTGTTATTAAAATAATTGGTGAAGCAAGTAATAATTTTGGTGCTTCATGTGGGTGTTTCTCACTCGTATTGTCTTTAGGCGATCCAAAGAATATATCTTTTATTAACTTGATACAGTAAATGAATGTAAACATACTTCCAACGAACGTTAGGATAAGTGCGATACTGCCTAATATTGGCTGATTGCTTAAACCATGTTGTGCTGTTTCTAATACAGATGTAATAAACATTTCTTTGCTCAAGAAGCCATTAAATGGTGGTAGACCTGCCATACTTAAGAGTCCAAGTAATGCAATTGTAAAAGTAATTGGCATTAAGAAGAGCAAGCCATTTAATTTTCTAATATCACGCGTACCAGTCTCATGGTCAATAATACCGACCGCCATAAACAATGCTCCCTTAAATGAAGCATGATTTAAGATATGGAAGACACTTGCTGTAATGGCAAGATAGTAAAGCGACTCATTGTTGCTCTTGAATGCAAAAGAACCAAGCCCAAGTAAAGACATAATCAGACCTAATTGACTGATTGTACTGAATGCTAATATTCCTTTTAAATCTTTTTGATTGACCGCTTTAATTGAAGCAAAGCACATTGTAAATAATCCAATGAATATTAAAGTATTTGTCCATATATTACTTACTGCAAAAATCGGTGTAAATCTAGCAATTAAATAAATCCCTGCTTTAACCATTGTTGCCGAATGTAAGTATGCACTGACAGGTGTCGGTGCTTCCATTGCATCAGGTAACCAAATGTGAAATGGGAATTGAGCAGACTTCGTAAAAGCTGCAAGTAATACTAAAACAATGATGAAAGGAAACAAAGTATGTGATTGAATTAAATCTGCTTTATCAATCATTTTAGTAATAGAAGTTGTGTTTGTAATGTTAATTAGTATTGATAAAGCTCCAAGTAACATTAATCCTCCAAATACGGTAATTAACATTGATTTTAATGCGCCTTGAATTGATTTGTCCTTAAAGTACCAAAATGAAATTAATAAGAAACTCGAAATACTTGTCAGTTCCCAGAACATATACAATGCTAAAACATTATCGCTCAGAACAACGCCAAACATGGCTCCCATAAAGAGTAGGAGGTATGTATAAAACTTTCCAAGTTCCTCTTTTTTACTTAAGTAAGAGATGGAATAAAAGACAACAAGTGCTCCAATAATTGAAATCAAGAGTGCAAATAATAAACTAATCCCGTCAATTTTAAAGTTTAAATTTAAACCAATATGGGTCATCCATGGATTATTTTCGATTAAGGTTTGATCAAGTGAAGACAACTTACTGATAAAAAATAAAGAAGCGATAACAGGAACAATAAGTACGAACCATCCCGTATGGATACGATTGATTTTCTTTTCTAATACAATTGGAAAACATGCTGCAATAAAAGGTAACAGCACAATCCATAATATCGACATATATAAACCTCCTTCAATAATTCTATTATACAGAAAATTTAAGTGAATATAATTTCAGCGAATTATTACAAACCATTGCTATTAATTTTCTTTAAATAAGAAGAAACATTCTATAAAATCATAAATTGTCAAATAATTGTCACAATTTTATTGGGGGAATGTAAACTTATAAAGACGCTCATAATCTTTTTTAATAGAAGCTAATGTTTCTAATGCTTTCCTATTAAATAGCGATTCTTCACTTTGTAATTTTTGTTCCATTTTAGCGACTGCTTGAATTAATGAGTCAGTATAAGGTAAAACTGCTTCATTATATGGTTTTAATAGATTAGCATCGACGACACGTTTTTCGTGATGGGCTAATGCTTTACGTTCATGGAAGAAGACATTTTCAACCTCGCCACGACTATGTAAATCACCTTGCATTGGGTGCGTGATGACGCTAACGACACTGACTAAAACGCCATTCGGTTGATCTTGAATTTTTTCTACGATATAAATACCTGATTTGTGCATAAGTCTAAAATACATATTTCTCATCCTTTTTGTGTTAATATATTATGGTAATTATCATATCATGAAGGAGCATAAAAATGACTAATTTTCCTCAATTAAATACAGAAATTTCAGAAAATGAACGTTTAGTAGAAATGGTAACAACAAAAGGAGCAATGAAAATTAAATTATTTCCAGAAGTTGCACCTAAAACAGTAGAAAACTTCATTCAATTATCAGAAAAAGGATACTATGAAGGTATTATATTCCACCGTGTTATTAATGATTTCATGATTCAAGGTGGAGACCCAACTGGAACAGGTATGGGGGGAGAAAGTATTTATGGCGATAAATTCGAAGATGAATTCTCAATGGATGCGTTTAACTTATATGGCGCCTTATCAATGGCAAATGCTGGACCAAACACTAACGGTTCACAGTTCTTTATAGTTCAAATGAAGCAAGTACCAGCACAAATGCTATCACAATTAAAACAAGGTGGATGGCCAGAAGAAATCGTTGATAAATATGCTGAAGTCGGTGGAACACCTTGGTTAGACCAAAAGCATACTGTATTTGGTCAAGTGGTTGAAGGATTTGACGTTCTAGAAACTATTGCGAATGTTCAAGTTGGACCTCAAGACAAACCATTAGAAGACGTTGTGATTGAAAAAATAAACATTATAAAATAAGCTGTTTGTCGACAGCCTAATCGGTGACTCCAAAGCAGATGCCTGGCAAACTTGAATAAGTCATGAAATGTTCATGACTTATTCTTTTTTTACTATTTTTTAATGATATAATAATTTACTAGATTAGGGGTGATTCATTATGATGGAATTTTTATATTTTCCAGAAAACAAGTGGGAATATATACCGGCAGTCATATCATTAATCTTTTTTATGACATTAGCTTATATTTCTTTTAAATTATTTATCAAAAATTCTAAAAAGCAAGAAGAGAAATTTAAAGTATTTGAAGCCGAAGTGATGAAGAGGTTGGAGGAAGAGCGAAATGAATCCAGACTTTAATATCGCTATGTATAAAATATTAAATGGTTGGAATCCAATGCAGCTCGAAGATTCTACTCAAGGGGATATGGAATATTACGAGATAATGGACCTTGTGCACCAAAAATTACCAATTAAAGATACAATTCAAGGTATATCTGATATATTTATGCATAGTTTTGAACAGTCACCTACTGTCGATGAAATTACTACAATATTAAATGAAATATACAAACTTAAAGCAACATGTGAAATCGTGTAACAATTAATAGTTACATGATTTTTTTTATACTCATTTTTATGGTAAAATAATATTATTAAAAATGAGGGATAAATATGACGAATAAAAAGTACAAAAAAGGACAGTTTATTAAGGTTAAAGTGACAGGTATTCAACCCTATGGCGCATTTGTAGAAACCGAACATCACACGGAAGGTTTAATCCATATATCAGAAGTGATGAATGATTATGTACATAATTTAAATTTATTTCTCTCAGTCGGACAAATTGTAAAAGCAAAGATACTCGATATTTCTGAAGATGGTAAATTAAATTTATCATTAAAGGAAAATGATTATTTTAAACGACAAGAACGTAAAAAAGAGAAAAAATCAGTGCTTGATGAATTGAAACAGCCAGAAAATATTGGTTTTGAGTCATTACGAGAAAAGTTACCTGAATGGGTTGAAAAAGGAAAGAAACTACAATAATAATGTAGTTTCTTTTTATTTTTTTTCAATTTTGTGTATAAAAAATTATTTTGAAAATTTGAGTAATAAGGGTTGAAGTATTTCTTAAAATTAGTCATTATATAATATGTAAGGGTTTTCTATAAAACAAACAAAGAGGAGGCAATGTAATGATTTCGTACAAACACGAACCATTCACAGACTTTAGCATCGAGGAAAATAAACAAGCAATGTTAAAAGCTTTAGAAACAGTAAACGCATATTTAGGGCAAGATTATCCATTGATAATTGGTGGAGAACGTATTATGACAGAAAATAAAATGCGTTCATATAATCCGTCAAATAGAGAAGAGACTATCGGAAATGTTTCTCAAGCAACGCAAGAGCACGCTGAGAAAGCAATGGAAGTTGCTAAATCTACTTTTGAAACTTGGAGATCTTCAAATCCAAAAATGCGTGCTGATATTTTATTCCGTGCCGCAGCAATTTTACGCCGTCGTAAACATGAATTCTCAGCAATCATGATTAAAGAAGCGGGTAAACCTTGGAATGAAGCAGATGCAGATACTGCAGAAGCTATCGACTTCTTAGAGTACTATGGCCGTGAAATGTTACGTATTAAAGATGGCGTTAAGGTTGAAAGCCGACCTGGAGAATATAACCGTTATGACTATATTGCATTAGGAGTAGGTGTAGTTATCTCACCTTGGAACTTCCCATTAGCAATTATGGCTGGTACAACTGTTGCACCTTTAGTAACAGGAAATACTGTATTACTTAAACCTTCTTCAAACACTTCTGTTGTTGCATATAAATTCATGGAAGTATTAGAAGAAGCAGGTATGCCTAAAGGGGTAGTTAACTATATTCCTGGTTCATCTCGTGATATTGGTGATTTCATTGTAGATCACGTTGACACTCGTTTCATTTCTTTCACAGGTAGTCGTTCTGTTGGTGTTAGCATCTATGAACGTGCAGCTAAAGTACATGAAGGTCAATTAAATTTAAAACGTGTAATTGCTGAAATGGGTGGTAAAGATACGATAGTTGTCGACTCAGAAGCAGACCTAGAGTTAGCTGCAGAATCGATTGTGAAATCTGCATTTGGATTCTCTGGTCAAAAATGTTCAGCATGTTCTCGTGCGATAATCGTAGAAGATGTATATGACGAAGTAGTAGCAAAAGTAAAAGAGAAAACTGAAAAATTAAAAGCCGGAAATCCAGAAACAAATGAATTTTTCATGGGACCAGTTATTGATGAAAAATCTTTGAATAAAATTAAAGAATATATTGAAATTGGTAAAACTGAAGGAAAATTATTAGTTGGTGGAACAACTGATGAGTCAGTTGGTAATTTTGTTAACCCAACAGTATTTGTTGATTTAAAACATGATGACCGCTTAATGCAAGAAGAAATCTTTGGACCTGTTGTAGGAATTGCGAAAGCGAAGGACTTTACTGAAGCAATTCAATTTGCAAATGATACTGACTATGGTTTAACAGGTGCTGTTATCACTAACAATCGTGAACATTTAGAAGAAGCTCGTCGTGACTTCATGGTAGGTAACTTATACTTCAACCGTGGATGTACAGGTGCAATTGTTGGATATCAACCATTTGGTGGATTCAAAATGTCAGGTACAGACTCTAAAGCGGGTGGCCCTGATTACTTAGTATTACACATGCAAGGTAGAACAACTTCTGAAATGTTATAAGTTGCTATTTAACAATGTATTTTAATAAATAATATTATTAAGCAGTAGTGTGAAGCCCACTACTGCTTTTCTAAAAAGGAGAATTATTATATGACTAAATCACAAGATATAATTGAAATTACAAATCATTACGGTGCACCAAACTATCATCCACTTCCAATCGTTATTTCTGAAGCTGAAGGTGTTTGGGTAAAAGATCCGGAAGGAAACAAATACTTAGATATGTTATCTGCTTACTCGGCAGTTAACCAAGGGCATCGTCATCCTAAAATTATACAAGCTTTAAAAGATCAAGCAGATCGTGTTACATTAACGTCACGTGCATTCCACAGTGATCAGTTAGGTCCATGGTATGAAAAAATTTGTAAGCTTGCAGGAAAAGAAATGGTCTTACCAATGAATACTGGTGCTGAAGCAGTTGAAACTGCAATTAAAGCAGCACGTCGATGGGCTTATGAAGTAAAAGGAGTAGCGAAAGATCAAGCTGAAATTATTGCAATGAATGGTAATTTCCATGGTCGTACAATGGCTGCAGTATCTTTATCTAGTGAGGCAGAATATCAACGTGGTTATGGTCCATTGTTAGGTGGATTCAAATTAGTAGATTTCGGTGATATCGAACAAATCAAAGCAGCAATCACTCCAAATACAGCTGCAGTTATGTTAGAACCTATTCAAGGTGAAGCGGGAATTAATATCCCTCGTGATGGTTTCTTAAGAGAAGTTCGTGAATTATGTACAGAAAACAATGTATTATTTATTGCTGATGAAATTCAAGCAGGTCTTTGCCGTTCAGGTAAGATGTTTGCGACGGATTGGGATAACGTAGTACCTGATATGTATATCTTAGGTAAGGCATTAGGTGGCGGAGTATTCCCTATCTCTTGTGTATTAGCTGATAAAGAAATTTTAGAAGTATTTAACGCAGGAAGCCATGGTTCTACATTCGGTGGTAACCCATTAGCTTGTGCTGTATCTATGGCAGCATTAGATGTTTTAGTTGATGAAAAATTAGCAGATCGTTCATTAGAATTAGGTGAGTATTTCCAATCAAAACTTAAAGAAATAGACAATCCAATCATTAAAGATGTGCGTGGTAAAGGGCTATTTATTGGAGTTGAATTAACTGAAAATGCACGACCTTATTGTGAACAATTAAAAGAATTAGGACTTTTATGTAAAGAAACTCATGATACAGTTATTCGTTTTGCACCTCCATTGATTATCTCTCAAGAAGATTTAGATTGGGCAATTGAAAAAGTAAAATCGGTATTTGAAAAATAAATGATAGCGTTTTCAAAAAGGGCTTTTAAAAGATTTTAAATATGTTACAATAAAAACTGAAGTACTTAAGAATGAAAAAAGAGGGCGAAAAAACATGTCAGAAAACACTACAAGTTTAGTATCATCTACACAAAATATTATTCATGAAGCATTGGATAAACTTGGTTTCGATGAAGGTATGTATGATTTAGTTAAAGAACCTTTACGTTTATTAACAGTACGTATTCCTATTAAAATGGATGACGGAACAGTTAAGACTTTTACAGGTTACCGTGCACAACATAATGATGCAGTGGGGCCAACTAAAGGTGGCGTACGTTTCCATCCAGACGTTGATGAAGACGAAGTAAAGGCTTTGTCAATATGGATGACTTTAAAATGCGGTATTGTTGATCTACCATATGGTGGTGGTAAAGGTGGAATCGTTTGTGATCCTCGTCAAATGAGTATACACGAAGTAGAACGTTTATCACGTGGTTATGTTCGTGCAATTTCTCAATTCGTTGGACCTACAAAGGACATTCCTGCACCAGACGTATTTACTAACTCACAAATTATGGCGTGGATGATGGATGAGTACAGCATGATGGATGCATTTAACTCTCCAGGATTCATTACAGGTAAACCTATAGTATTAGGTGGTTCACAAGGACGTGACCGCTCTACTGCATTAGGTGTTGTAATTGCGATTGAAGAAGCGGCGAAACGTCGCGGCAAACAAATCGAAGGATCACGTGTAGTGATTCAAGGTTTTGGGAACGCAGGAAGTTTCTTAGCGAAGTTCTTATACGATATGGGTGCTAAAGTTGTAGGTATATCTGATGCACATGGTGCATTACATGATCCTAATGGATTAGATATTGACTACTTATTAGACCGTCGTGATAGTTTTGGTACTGTAACAAACCTTTTTGAAGATACAATTACAAACAAAGAATTATTTGAATTAGATTGTGATATTTTAGTACCAGCAGCAATATCTAATCAAATTACAAAAGATAATGCAAACGATATTAAAGCTGAAATCGTAGTTGAAGCGGCGAATGGACCAACAACGCCAGAAGCTACTAAAATTTTAACTGATCGTGGTATTTTACTAGTACCAGATGTATTAGCAAGTGCTGGGGGCGTTACTGTATCGTACTTCGAGTGGGTACAAAACAATCAAGGCTACTACTGGACTGAAGAAGAAGTCAATGAAAAGTTACGTGAAAAATTAGTAAAAGCATTTGATAATGTTTATACATTATCTGAGTCAAGAAAAGTAGATATGCGTTTAGCAGCTTACATCGTAGGTATTAAACGTACAGCTGAAGCTGCACGATACCGTGGATGGGCATAATATTAATTATGAGACATACTCTTTTTGGGTATGTCTTTTTTATTTGCTGCTAGAGGTAATTAAGTACCGAAATTGTAACAATACCAATTGTACAAGTCATTATATTACCCAAAAATAAAAAAGTCTTATACAATATAATAAAATAGAGGGGAGCATGTTAAAATGAACGAATTTACATTTAACAATCCAACAACTTTGGTTTTTGGAAAAACAAGTACCGATCAATTACCACAAATGATTGAAAAATTCACAGAAGGTAAGAACATTCTATTAACTTATGGTGGCGGTAGCATTAAGAAAACAGGTCTTTACGACCGTGTCATCAAACTTCTAGAAGGCTATAATATTTTTGAATTACCAGGGATTGAACCAAATCCACGACTTGCAACGGTAAGAAAAGGTGTGCAAGCAGTTAAAGATAATAATATTGATTTCATATTAGCAATAGGTGGTGGTTCAGTAATTGATGGAACTAAATTAATTTCAGCTGCTGCAACAAGTGATATAGATCCATGGGATATTGTTACGCGCAAAGCGACTGTTGAAAGTGCAATTCCTTTCGGAACAATTCTTACAATTTCTGCAACAGGTTCAGAAATGAACTCAGGTAGCGTAATTACTAACTGGGAAACAAATGAAAAATTAGGATGGGGCTCACCGCTAGTATTTCCTAAGTTCAGTTTATTAAATCCAGAATTACTTTACACATTACCAAAAAACCAAACAGCAAATGGTATTATAGATAGTATGAGTCATTTATTAGAACAATACTTCAATGAAGCAACGAACACTGAAATTGGTGATGCTATGATCAGCGGTGTGATGAAAGCAATTATGAATGCAGGTCCAATTGCAATGGAACAGCCTGAAAATTATGAAGCACGTGAGACAACAATGCTTGGTGCAACAGTTGCTTTAAACGGCTTTATGCGCTTGGGTTATAACGGGGACTGGGCAACACATAACTTAGAACATGCTGTTAGTGCAGTATATGATATCGCACATGGTGTTGGTTTAGCGATTATCTTCCCAGAGTGGATGCGTTATGTGAGTAAAAAATCACCGGAACGTTTTGTAAAATTTGCTGAAGATGTATTTAATGTGGATAACAAATTATCAGTTGAAGAGAAGATTAATTACGGTATTGATTCAGTGTCTGAATTCTGGTCATCACTTGGTGCACCAACGAAGTTATCAGAAGTAGGTGTAAAAGAAGACGATTTGGAAGTATTTGCAGACAAAACATTAATTTACGGACCATTCGGTAATTTTTATACTTTAGATAAAGACGATATTATGGCAATTTATAAAGCAGCGTTATAAAAATACAAGGCAAGTCTAAGTTAACTTAGACTTGCCTTGTTTTATTTGTGCTAATACAGACTTTGTACTTGTACCATTAAAATTTGTTCTTCTTTCTACCGCCGCCTTTGGCTGTAAGATAGAATAAATTTCTTGCGTAATCTCTGGATGAATAGCTCTATATTTATCCAGAGACACATCTTTTAGAAATATGTTTTCTTTAATGCATTCACCAACTAGCTTACCTGTTAAAGCATGTGCCTCTCTAAATGGAATACCGAATCCAACTAAATAATCTGCCAGTTCAGTCGCATTTGAAAAGTCCTGTTCTATCGTCATTTTAATATGATTTTTATTCACTGTCATAGTATCAATCATACCACTAAAAATGGTTAAACTATCGATACATGTTTCAAGTGAATCAAAGAATGATTTTTTATCTTCTTGTAAATCTTTATTATAAGCAAGTGGTAATGATTTAAGGGTCATCAACATCCCAATATAGTTTCCTGCTACTGTTCCAGATTTACCTCTTACGAGTTCGGCCATATCAGGATTTTTCTTTTGGGGCATAATTGATGATCCTGTTGAATAGGCATCACTTAAAGTAATATAGTTAAATTCATGTGAGCACCACAATATGATTTCTTCAGAAAATCTTGATAGGTGCATCATTATTAAATTAATGTTACTCATTGTTTCTAAAATATAATCACGGTCACTTACAGCGTCAATACTGTTTGGATAAATTTGTTCGAACTTTAAATGGTCTGCTGTTTGTTGTTGATTAATAGGATAAGTCGTCCCAGCAAGTGCACCTGAACCGAGTGGTGACATATTAATTCGCGATAAACTTTCGGTCAGTCTTTCTTTATCACGTTGTAACATCCAAAAGTACGTCATAATATGATGTGCAAACAAAATGGGTTGTGCGCGTTGTAAATGTGTATAGCCTGGAATTATGACATCAATATTTTGTTCTGCACTTGTAATTATACTTTGTTGCAGTAAATTTAATGCATCAATCATTATTTTAACTTTTTTATAAGTATACAAATGCATATCTGTTGCCACTTGATCATTTCGAGAACGTCCAGTATGCAACTTTCCTGCAACTGCTCCTATACGTTCAGTTAACAAATGTTCAATATTCAAATGTATATCCTCATACTTCGAAGTAAATGTTATTTCTCCATTTTGGTATGCAGTCTTTAATTCTAGTAATCCTAATATTATTTGTTTGGCTTCATCATTAGAGATAATCTTACAATCGCCTAACATTGTTACATGTGCAATACTACCTTCAATATCTTCATAAAATAGTGTTTGGTCGACATCAATCGATTGATTAAATTTTTCAACAAGTTCATCCATTGATGATTCAAAACGACCGCCCCATAAAGCATCACTCATTTAGATCACCTCTATAAACTTCAGTAGCTAATTTCGTTGGTAATTCGTAAATCTCAATAAAACCAACGCTAGCTTGTTGATTAAATGCATCTTCTTTCGTATAAGTTGCAAGTTTTTCATTATATAAAGAATTGTCACTTGTACGTCCAACAACCGTGATATTTCCTTTATATAACTTCACTTTTACTTTTCCATTCACGTATTGTTGCATATCATTGAGCATATTTTTTAAATGATTTGATAGAGGTGAAAAGTATAGACCATTATAAATAAGATTAGCAAATTGCTGTTCTACATAAGGTTTAAAATGTTGGACGTCTTTTGTGAGTGTTATTGTTTCTAAAGCTTGGTGAGCAGCTATAATAATCATTGCTCCTGGAGCTTCATATACTTCACGTGACTTAATACCAACAAGTCTATTTTCGACGTGATCGATTCGACCTACACCATTATCACCGCCTAGTTTATTTAATTGTTGAATGACTTTATGAAGTTGTAATTCTTCATTATCAATCGCAGTAGGTAGCCCTCCTTTAAAAGAAATCTCCAAATAAAGTGGTGTATCTGGAGCTTCTTCGGGCGCTTTCGTTAACTCATAGGCATCTTTAGGTGGTTCTATATATGGATTTTCTAAAATTCCACATTCATTACTTCTGCCCCATAGATTTTGATCGATTGAGTAAGGTGAATCAAGATTAATAGGAATTGGAATATGATGTTCTTTTGCATATTCGATTTCTTCTTCACGGCTAAAGCCCCAATCACGTACTGGTGCTAGCGTTTTTATTTTAGGATCTAAACTATGAATTGCAACTTCAAATCGTACTTGGTCATTACCTTTACCTGTACAACCGTGTGCAATATAATGTGCATCATATTGATGTGCAATTTCAACTAATTCTTTTGCAATGAGTGGTCGACTTAGCGCAGAGATTAATGGATAAGTATTTTCATATAAAGTATTGCCTTTTATTGCATAACTTAAATATTCTTGTGCGTATATATCGACTTTATCTAGCATAATTGATTCGATAGCACCGACAGTAAGTGCTTTTTCTTTAACTGTATGTAAATCTTTTCCTTCGCCGACATCTAAACAGCATGCGATGACATCATAATCTTTTTCAATTAACCATTGAATGGCAACACTAGTATCTAAACCGCCTGAATATGCAAGTACTACTTTTTCTTTAGTCATAAATAAAATCTCCCTTTTATTATAAATATTTGTTTTAATGAATTAATATACATAAAATCATAACAAAATATAAATTCAATATCAACACATAATATTCAAAATAGTGTATAAATATAGAATGGAGAAAGTGTTATTCAATTTATTTATAGTTATAAAGACGATGATTAGAGTGTTTTTTAAAATGTCATAAAAAATTAGTTATTTAAAAATGTATGCGTTTACAAAATTCGCATACATTGAGATGTATGTCCGTATAGAGTACAATTAATAAGAATTCATAAACAGGAGGATTTATAATGACACATATTAAATTTGATTACAGTACAGCAGAAACTTTCTTCGGGCAACATGAATTAGAGCAAATGCAATCAATCGTAAAAAATGTGCACAGTACAATTCATGAAGGAACTGGTGCCGGAAGTGACTTTTTAGGATGGATAAACTTACCGAATGATTACGATAAAGAAGAATTTTCACGTATTCAAGCAGCAGCGAAAAAAATTCAATCAGATAGTGAAGTATTAGTTGTTATCGGTATTGGTGGATCATATTTAGGTGCTCGTGCGGCGATTGAAATGCTAAACAAATCATTTGATCACTTAAAATCAGAACAAGGTAAACCTCAAATCATCTTTGCAGGTCACCAATTATCTTCAACTTATTTAAGCGACTTAATAGAATATGTTAAAGATAAAGAATTCTCAGTCAATGTAATTTCTAAATCAGGAACTACAACAGAACCAGCAGTGGCATTCCGTGTATTTAAAAAATTATTAGAAGAAAAATACGGTAAAGAAGGTGCGAAAGAAAGAATATACGCGACAACAGATAAAGCAAAAGGTGCTTTAAAATCACTTGCAACAACAGAAGGTTACGAAACTTTCGTTGTGCCTGATGATGTTGGGGGTCGTTTCTCAGTCCTTACTGCTGTTGGATTATTACCGATTGCTGCGAGCGGACATGATATTGAAGCGATGATGCAAGGAGCGGATAAAGCACGTTTAGATTTAAGTTCAGATAACTTAAATGAAAATATTGCATATCAATATGCTGTGATTAGAAATGTGCTTTACAATAAAGGTTACACTATTGAAATGTTGATTAACTACGAACCAAGTCTTCAATATTTCAATGAATGGTGGAAACAATTGTTTGGTGAATCTGAAGGAAAAGATTTCAAAGGAATTTATCCATCAAGTGCAAACTTCTCGACAGACCTACACTCATTAGGTCAATACGTTCAAGAAGGTCGTCGTGATATTTTTGAAACAGTTGTCAAAGTTCAAAACCCTCGTGCGGATATTACAATTGAGGCAGATGAGAATGACTTAGACGGTTTAAACTTCTTAGCAGGTAAAACTTTAGACTTCGTTAATACGAAAGCGTTCCAAGGCACTATCCTAGCACATAGTGATGGTGGTGTACCGAACTTAGTCGTTGAAGTACCACAACTTGATGCATTCACATTTGGTTACATGGTTTATTTCTTTGAATTAAGCGTTGCAATGAGCGGATACTTATTAGGTGTGAATCCATTTAACCAACCAGGTGTTGAGGCATACAAACAAAACATGTTTGCGTTACTTGGCAAACCAGGATTCGAAGAAAAAAAAGCAGAATTAGAAGCACGTCTAAATAAATAACATATTCCTCCATTTAAGCTAAGGCTTTTGCCTTAGCTTTTTTAATGCACTTTTATTTTAATTTCGATAAAATGAGGTGAGAGTAGGTGTTATTATGGATATCATAATGCAATATTTTAGTGAAGAAGCAATTAAAGGTTACTTCGAAACATTTGAATCTTTTGGGATTATCATTGCGTTTTTACTACCCTTTTTAGAAGCATTTGTTCCAATATTACCGATTGCATTGTTTGCAGTTGTTAATGTAAATACATATGGATTATTTTTAGGATTTATCATAACTTGGCTTGGTGCATTTTGTGGTGCATATATTGTGTTTTTGTTGGTTAGAAAGTACGGTCAACACAAGTTTTTAAGGCATTTAAATAATCATCCACATACATTAAAGTTTATACGGCGTGTTGATGAAAAGGGAATAATGCCACTCTTCATATTGCTTTGTTTCCCATTCACACCGTCTAGTGTTATAAATGTTGTTGCAGGTTTAAGTACAGTGAATATAAGGCATTATCTAATTGCAGTTTTATGTGGAAAAGCTGTTATGTTATTTATGCTAAGTTTTATCGGTAACGATATATATTCCTTTGTTAGAGAACCGAAAAAGAGTATAATTGTTGCTATAGTATTAATTCTTTTATGGGTTATAGGGAAGATACTTGAAAAACGTATCACTAAATCAGAGGCGAATCGATGAAGTTAAAAAGTTTTATTGTACCATTTACTTGCGCGGTATTGTTTATTGTTATATTACGTTCATTTTTTATATCAAATTATATAATCGATGGGCACTCCATGGAACCTAACTTTAACGATGGTGACCGTGTGCTCGTGAACCAATTTATCGATATCGTAATTGAACCGAAAAAGAATGACGTGTATTTCTTTAAATTAAACGATAATGAATTAATGGTGAAACGCATCATTGCTACACCAGGTGACTATATAAAAGTTTCAAATAAAACGGTGTATATAAATGGTAAAAAGACGCATTATCATGATGCATCGATGCAACAATTACTCGATAATCGAATGAAACAATATCGTACTGTACCGAACAATTGTTATTTAGTATTGGGGGACAATATAGATAATAGTCTGGATTCACGAACGTTTGGCTGTATTAATCGTAATCAAATGATAGGGAAAATTATCTTTACGTATTGGCATAATAAAAAATAAGAGGTGGCATTTTGAAAAAGGAAATCGTGGAATGGTTGATTGCAATTGTCGTTGCAATTGCGTTAATCTTCGTTATTAATCAATTCTTATTCGTTACATATACTGTTAAAGGGGATTCAATGGATCCTACATTAAAGGATGGCGAGAAGGTAATCGTTAATAAGATTGGCTATACTGTTGGTCAAATTGATAAAGGTGATGTACTGGTATTTCACGCAGATAAGAAATCTGACTACGTTAAACGTGTCATCGGTAAAGCCGGAGACACTGTAGAGTATAATAACGACCAACTTATCGTTAATGGTAAGAAAGTAGAAGAGCCATATTTAGAAGAGAATAAAGTTGCTAAAACAAATATACTACTGACTGAAAACTTTAGTGTAAAAGATTTAGTGAATACAAATGGTAAGAATACAATTCCAAAAGACAAATTACTCGTACTTGGAGATAATCGTGAAGTGAGTAAAGATAGTAGATACTTCGGATTAATTAAAGAAGAGCAAGTGGTCGGTGAAGTAGCATTACGCTATTGGCCATTTAATAGTTTCCATTATAATTTTGATCCAAAGTAAATAAGTCAGCACTTTTTATAATTTATTATAAGAAGTGCATTTTTTTTAGGAGGAACCCATATGACGGTAAGTTTCTTATTAGGGAGACGTGGAACAGGGAAAACGCACTATATCATAGAATCTATTAAAGACAAATTAAAAAGTGCTCCGTTAGGTGAACCAATTATTATGATTGCACCAAGACAAAGTACGTTCTCAATAGAACAAGCATTAAGTCATGATATTTCGATTAAAGGGAGCATGCGTACTGCAATTTATTCATTCGATCGCTTGTATTGGCGTTTAAAAAGTGAATTAGGTGGTACGGATTTATCGATGATTTCTAAAGCAGGTGTTGAAATGTTGACATATGACGTTATCATGCAACATAAAGCACAGCTCCGCCGCTTTCAAACAACAAGCCAATATTATGGTTTTAGTCAAAAGCTAAGCCAAACAATTAGTGAATTAAAAAAATATAATGTTTCATCAGAGGATTTAAATGCATTAACAACTTCGAATTTAGAAGTTAGAACCTTAGATAAATTACATGATATTGCGCTTATTTATGATGCGTTAAACACAGAAATGTCCAATGAATTCATGCAATCTGAAGATACACTTTATCATTTAATGCAGTTGATCGAAATTTCACCTTCAATTAAACAGTCAGATATTTATATTGATGGATTTTATAACTTTACAACGATTGAATATTTAGTCATTTTAGCCCTGTGTCAACATGCAAAGTCAGTTACTATAGCACTTACAATTGATCCAGAACACCAAAGTGACTTATTCCGTAAAACAGAAGAAACATTTCACAGTATTTCGGAATATTTAAATGTAAGCAATATAGATTTTACAATCACGAAATTCGTTTATACTTACCGTTTTAACAATCCGGCTTTAAAGCATTTAGAAGCACAATTTGATGCATTACACGTGCAAGCCTTCCCTAAAGAAGAAATTAAGATTTTAGAAGCGGATAACATTCAATCAGAAGTAAATGGTATAATGCATAAAATTTATAACTTAGGTAAAAATGATTATCGATATAAAGATATAGCCGTATTGTATCGTGACCAAGCGCATGCTGAAAGCTTGATAAAACGTGCAATTCAACTTAATTTACCATACCATACTGATTTGAAAGAAGTGATGCATCATCATCATAGTATTGAATTAATACGCTCATTGCTTGATTTCTTTAAAAATACATTTCAGCTTGATCATTTATATAGAGCATTAAAAACAGGATTAGTCACAAAAAATGCAGAACGTTTAGACATTCAATTCGTTGATATGCTTGAAAATGTCATGATTACACGAGGCATGCATTATAAAGATTTAATTGAAAAAAGAAAATTACATTACAGTAAAGATGATATGTACTCAACAGAAGTTTGGGAACAATTTATTCATTATGTTGACCATATTTTGGCGCTCATTGAACCACTCAGAAAATCATTAACAGAATCAACTAATGCAGCTGAATTTGCCACACACTTATATCAATTTTTATTAACGATTCAACTGCCTGAATACTTAATGGCGAATCGCGATAAAATGCGTGAAGATGGCCAAAATTATAAAGCGCTAGAGTTTGATCAATTGTTGAATGGCATTAATCAAGTGTTAGATGACTTTGTTGAAGTATTACGAGATAAAGCATTAACTTATGACGCGATGGTAGAAATATTAGATGTTGGATTTGAATCGTTAGAATACAATGCTGCACCACAAGGTTTAGATCAAATTCAAATATTAAACTTAGATTTAGCGAAAGTAGAAAATAAAAAAGTCATATTCATTTGTGGTTTAAACGATGATATTTTACCTCGCCGTATTAAGGAAGATGCCATTATTACAGATAGTGAAAAAAGAGATATTTCGGACATCGGTGGATTGAAGCTCGCACCGACAACTGATTTATTAACACAAGATGAACGATTTGTTGCCTATATCGCAATGACCAATGCAACAGACTCACTCTATTTATCTTATAGCTTAATGAATCAATCATATGAAGCAATGCGACCTTCATCATATATCAATGATATTAAAGCAATCATCAATACACAAATGGTGTATTCAGCTGATTTCAAACCAGATGAACAAATTACTACGATCGATGCAGGAATTCGTGTAGCGGCTCAACACTATCAAGATAAAGCTTGGCAAAATATTATTCAATATTATAATGCAAATGGATATGAATCAATATTCAAATTAAGCGAGTTCCGAAATCAGACTCGACCGATCAATGATACTAACGTCAATTTATTATATGGTGATGTGATTAAAGCAAGTGTTTCGCGATTTGAAAGCTATAATGAATGTGCATTTAAGCATTTTGCGGGACATGGTTTAAGACTCAGACCACGTGATAACTTTGAGTTACAAAGTTTCCAACTTGGCAATATTTATCATGAAGTACTTGCTTATCTAGGTGAAACATTTATGGACAAATTGTTTAGTGTATCTCGAGAGGATATAAGACAAGCAATCAGACAATATTTATCACAGCATTTACCTTCTGTTCAATTTGAAATCATGTATTCTAAGCAACATTATCGCTTTATGATTTTAAAGATTGAATCGATGCTTACAGATACATTTAGCATGATTCAATCACACCAGAAGCAAAGTAAATTCAAGATGGCGAAATTTGAAACACGGTTCGGTAAACAAGGTGACCTTGACAGTCAAAAGATTGATTTACCAAAAGGAAGACGGGTAGAAATAAGTGGCCAGATTGATAGAATCGACATTTTAAACACAATGGAACATGATTATGTTTCGATTATTGACTATAAATCAGGTCCGACATCATTAGATTTACGAAAAGTGTATTACGGGATTCAAATGCAAATGATGACTTACATGGATGTCGTTCTACAAAATAAAGAAAAGTTAGGTCTGAAAGAAGATACTTTGCCTGCGGGTATGTTATATTTTCACGTATATGAGCCTAAATTAAAGCTTAGCAATAAGCAAGAGTTGTCACAAGATTTAATAAAAAAAAGAGCAGCTGAATATAAAATGGATGGCTATATCATTGATGATCTAGACTTAGTAGAATATTATGATGAAATGATAGCAGAAACAAATAAATCAGATATCATTCCTGTTGGTTTGAAAAAGTCAGGAGAGTTTACTTCAGCGTCAAAAGTATTACCTGTAGATATCTTGAATAAATTTATCGAGCATAACCGCAACAACTTTAAAAAAACAGCGGAAGATGTATTATCTGGAGATTGTGATATTTCCCCTTTATCATATGGCAATAAGTTACCATGTGATTATTGTGATTTTAAAGCTGTATGTCATATTGATCCAATACTAAACGTTCAAGATATTCGTACGAAAGATGAAAAAATCGATGTAATTCAAACAATTCTGAAAGGAGGACAAACAGATGGCAATGACATGGACTGATAATCAACATTTAGCGATTGAGACATACGGTCAAGATACACTTGTATCTGCAGCTGCAGGCAGTGGTAAAACTGCTGTGCTCGTGGAACGAATTATCCGTAAGATTGTAGACAAAGGCATAAATATTGATGAAGTGCTTGTTGTTACATTTACGAATGCGAGTGCGAAAGAAATGCGCGAGCGAATACATTCACGTATCGTGAGTGAATTAAAAGATAATCCGACAGAACATTTGAAACGTCAACTTGTTAAGATTCATCAAGCAGAGATATCAACATTGCATCGTTTTTGTCTAAATTTAATAGAAAAATATTATTATACAATTGACCTGGACCCAACCTTTAGAACAGGAAATGATGAAGAAATGTCCCTTTTACTAATGCAGGCAATTGATGAAGTATTAGAAGGTGCATATGAAAGTTTAGATGAAAATCAATTAAAGCTAATATTACATTTAACGAATGAACGTAGTGATGCCCAACTGCGCAGATTATTAGCGAAACTATATTACTATACGATTGCTAATAGTGATCCAGAGGCATGGTTAGAGCGTATACGTGATCAATACAAGCACGCACATGTTGAAGATGAAAATTTTAAAAGATTATCTGAAATAGTGATGACGTCAATCCAACAAGCACGTCAATTAATTAGACGGAGTGAAAATTACTGTATCAGTGAAGCATTCGATAAGACCTTGGACTATTTACAAGAAATCGATAAAAGTCTAGAAATTCCGAGTGATTTGTATGCTCAATACGAACATATTCAAGCGATTTCTTTTGGTCGTAAGCCATCTGTTAAGTCGAAGGACGATCCAGATGCGAAGATGATGAATGATTTAATAACGAATGATTTATCAGAAGTGAAATCAATTATTGCAAATTTAAAAGGTTTATTTTATGCACCCCCTAGTGAAATGGTTGAAGATATTCGAGCAATGTTCGGTGAAGTATCAGCACTAACAGCGCTAACTGGACAAGTAATGCATCGTTTTGAGCAATTAAAACGTGAACGCAAAGTGATTGATTTTAGTGATTATGAACATTTTGCATTAAAAATATTGCTTAATGATGGAAAACCGACTGAAATCGCACTTGGTCTACGCGATCATTTCCATGAAATATTAGTCGATGAATATCAAGATACGAACCGTGTGCAAGAAAGTATCATTCAAGCGATTAAGAAGCATCCTGAATCAAAAGGGAATTTATTTATGGTTGGCGATGTTAAACAGTCTATCTATAAATTTAGACAAGCTGAACCTGAGTTATTCTTGCAAAAGTATGCTGACTTTAGAGCGAATGATACAGGAAAAGTCATAGAACTCTCTAAAAACTTTAGATCACGTGCATCTGTTATTGAAGATACTAACGCTGTCTTTGAACGTATAATGGATGAAACGATTGGTGACATCGATTATGATGAAACCCAAAAGCTGTACTACGGTGCACCATTTGATGAAGTACGTCAAACGACTGAAATGATTATTATGAATAAAGAGAATATTGAACTTGACTATCCAGAAAGTCATTATATCGCACAACGTATAGAGCAAATCATTAAGGAAGAACAAGTATTTGATGTTAAAAAGCAAGCCTACCGAAAAGCAACATTTAAAGATATCGCCATATTAGAACGTGGTTATAGTAATGCTGTGACACACATGCAAGTGATGAAAGCTTATAACATTCCATTTCATGTGAGTAGTAAAGAAGGATATTTTAAAACAGATGAAATTGAGTCAATCATGAGTTTCTTACGCGTCATAGATAACCCATTACAAGATGTTCCATTAGCAGGAGTGTTACGCAGTATTATATATCAGTTCAGTGCTGACGAACTGGCAACGATTCGTTCAGTCGATACATCGATTTATCTATTCCAAAATTTAATACAGTATCGAGAAAACGGTAGAGATGACAACTTAAAAGCGAAAGTAATGAAAGTTTTGAGTGATTTAGAAGATTATCGTAATTGTCAACAATCAATGAGTGTTAGTCAATTGCTATCTTATATTTATGAAGATACGTATTTTGTTGAAAAATATTTATTACTTCCAGGTGGGCAGCAACGTGCAGCCAACTTAAATAAGTTATTATCACTAGCAGATAACTTTGAACAATCAAGTTATCGTGGTGTATTTCAATTTATCCGTTATATCGATAATATGTTAAACAGCCAAAAAGACTTTGGTGAAGTGAATATTATTTCAGATGAAGCAAATGTAGTAAGAATGATGACTATCCATGCATCGAAAGGATTGGAATTCCCTTTTGTTATATATGCCGGGTTGAATAAAAAGTTTAACTTAAGAGATATGGCGTCAGATGTATTAATGGATCAACAGATGGGACTTGCAATTAATTACTTTGATGCGAAAGCTAATGTGTCTTTTCCACTGATGACGAATGGTATTTTTAAACATCATTTGCGCTTATCACAAGTATCAGAAGAGTTACGTTTAATGTATGTGGCATTTACACGTGCTCGTGAGAAATTAATATTAATTGGTTCTGTTCATACAGAAGAAGCAATAGAGAAATTCCAAAATATCGAAATGGATAACAAACTTGATTTGTTCTATCGAATGAATGCTTCAACCCCATTATCTTTTATTATGCCAGCCATTTTACAACCAGATGCACCAATCAATATACCTGTGCAAATGATTAATGAATTATCATTTACACAAGAAGAGAATATTGAATCTGAAATAGATGTATCCACGGCTGATACTGAATGGTTACATGCATTAAAAGATTATCATTATGCATACGAAAATGAATTTACATTACCTACTAAGGAAAGCGTTTCGGATATAAAAAAAGCTGAAACAGAAGATGAATTAACGACTTGGACTTATGTGAATCAATATAAACTTGGTAAGAAACAATATGATCGACCGAAGTTTATGACAGAACAAAAGAAAACGGCACAAGAGGTAGGGACATTAATGCATTTAGTGATGCAACATTTACCACTGCGTGTAATAAATGACACAGAACTAAATGAATTCATTGAAAGTTTAGCAGATAAGAAACTCATCTCTCGTGAAGACATCCAGTTTATTAATACAGAGCATATTAAGACATTTATGAATACTGAAATATTTGCGAAATTAACACAAGCGGATGAAGTGTATCACGAGTTACCGTTCGTTATTGGAAAGCAATATTTAGTGGATGCTCATCCTGATCAGCTCGTGCAGGGGATGATTGACTGTGTGTTTAAATATGAAAGTAACTACTATTTATTAGATTATAAAACAGATAAAGTCATTCCAAGACTAGGTAAATCTGTAGAAGAAACGTTACAAACAATGGCCGAAAATTATCGCATTCAAATGTCGTATTATAAAGCAGCACTTGAGACGGTATTGAATGCACCAGTAAAATCTTATCTTTATTTCTTTGAAGGTGGACTTGTAGAGGTGAAAGCATGAAACAATTTGTAGTACACGGTCTATACGCAATACCGCTGATATTGTATACATTGAGTATTGCATTTTTAGTTAACCAGCCAATTGAGTTGATTAATCCATTTGAATATTATAACGAAATGGAAATGCCAACATTATCAATTTATATCATGATGATTGTTTTCATGAGTTTTAGTATGTTTGGCTTTATCATTGGAAAGCGATTTCATTTATTGCATCAATTAAACAATAAATCAGTCATGTTGCTGATTGTAATTGGACTATTGATTTCGTTATTAATAACGAGAATGAGTGTCGTTTTAGGATTATCTATTGGCATCCTTATTTTGAAATTGATTATCAATAGAAAAATATCAACCCAGCAATATGCCTGGATAACATTGGGGATTTATGCAGGATTTTCATTCATCATCGTGATACCTATGATGATATTATTTTTAAACTATGAATCATTTTTAAACGTGAATCAGTTCCAACAGTTTATTGAAATTCATAATAAACATCACTTATTTGAATTTATACACCTTAACATTTCATATTTTATGACACATATATTGTATTACGTGATTGCTTTTGTTGTAGGGATAGTGCCTGGTTTAATGATGGGGATATATCATCATAATAAAAGAGAAGGGACAAATAATATTGTTATTCATGCTTTGATTTGTTTGATTTGTGGTACGACAGTAAAACTACTCATATTTAAATTCAGTTATGGATTTTTACAATTCTCACTTGCGATGCTTGGTTCAAGTTTACAAGGATTAGGATTAATATTTATCATTCTTATTATTGTGAGAAACTTTGAGAACCAACTTTCAAAAGAAGTCGTGACACAACAAGCATTGTTATTTATCAGCGTAATTATCGTCATAGATATTATCGTCTATACCGTATTTACTGGCATTCATAAATTACATTATCCAGCAACATCGATTGTTCATTTAATGCGACAGTCATTCATTATAGCTGTTATTATAAGCATATTATATATAGCAATCAGTATATGGATAGACAAATATAAGAAATATAGACACAGTTAAACACAAAAGAATGAAAGTTATGAAAATATTCTGTATAATGAGGGCAACATAGAAGAGGAGTGGAAGCGGAATGAAGTTTTTAACATTTAAGTTTGAAGACAAAGTAACATATGGCGTAAAAGTTAAGCGTGAGGATGCAGTTTGGGATTTAGTTAAAGTATTTGCTGATTTCAAAGAAGGGGACTATCCTAAAACATTACTAGAAGCTTTGCAACAAAATAACACAGTTGACTTTCAGGAATTAGTTCGTGTGACAATTGAAAAAGTTGAAGCATCTAGTAATAAAGCTGACTATAAATATGATTTCACTGCAATTCAATTCTTACCACCAGTAACTCCAACAAATAATGTTATTGCAATTGGTCGTAACTATGCTGAACATGCATCAGAATTAAATAATGAAGTAGATCAATTATATGTATTTACGAAAGCTCCATCTAGTTTAATCGGTGATGGTAATGAAATTCCAGCCCATAGTGATGTAACAAATGCATTAGACTATGAAGGTGAATTAGGTATAGTTATCGGTAAGTATGGCCATAAGATTCCTAAAGCAATGGCATTAGACTTTGTATATGGTTATACAATTATTAATGATATTACTGCACGTGACTTACAAAAAGAACATTCTCAAGCTTTCCTTTCAAAAAGTTTAATTGGTGGATGCCCAATGGGACCTTACATTGTAACAAAAGATGAGTTACCTACACCAGAAAATGCAAGTATCGTTACGAAAGTAAATAATGAAATCCGACAAGATGGTAATACAAAAGATATGGTATTAAAAATTGACGATTTAATTGCTGAAATTTCAAAATATGTTGCGCTTCACCCTGGAGATGTGATTGCTACAGGTACGCCAAGTGGTGTTGGTGCAGGTATGAATCCTCCAGTATACTTAAAACGCGGCGACGAGATTAAAGTAACGATAGATGGTATTGGTACTTTGATGAATACAGTAGGAGAATAAGTAGAAAACCCATAAAGTAATCAATTTTGACTCCTTTTATTTAAGACAACTTTGGAAATCCAAGGATGTCTTTTTTTTAGTTGGAAACACAAGAAGACTTTACTAGATGATAGATTCTTTAAATGCGATATACACTCTTTATTAACGCTATAGTAAAATATATGTTAAAATATATAAGTATGAAATATAGATATAGGGGGAACACCAATGATTACTGGTATGTTACATTTACACATCATGAGTTGGGTTGTTTTATTAATCGTCTTTTTTGCAGCATATGAAAATTTTTCAGATCGATTAGGACCAAGTAAATATTTTAAACCACTTATGATGTTATTACGTGTCTTTGCTTTGCTTGCTTTAGTAAGTGGATGTTTTATCTTCTTTAAAGCGATGAACGCAGATGCTATGATGTACGGTATAAAATTCTTATTAGGTTTAGCAACTATTGCATTAATGGAAGTTACATTAGCACGTAAGAAAAGAAAAAAAGCGTCTAGAAATTTCTTCTACATTGTGATTCTAGTTGCTATCATTACAATTGGCTTAGGTGCACATTTACCATTAGGTCCAATTACAGGAATGTTCAAGTAAATTTATTAGAGCCTCTATTATAGAGGTTCTTTTTGATTCTTGAATTTTTTATGAATTTCCCCCCACGTTCTATTTATTTTAGTATAATCAAGTGTAACGACTAAAGTGAGGTAATGGGAATGAAAAAAATAATAATATTTATAGCAAGTATCATGTTGCTCATTTCGATGCAACCGAAAGCAGTTGCTGCAACTGATTCAAATTTACGTATTTATAGTTTAATAGTTGATCGCTTTATGAATGCAAATGAAGACAACAATAAACATATTCATAATGAAAAGGATGTAAATTTACCTTTCGGTGGTGACTTTAACGGTATTATTAGTAAGATGGATTACATCAAAAAAATGGGGTTTAACACGTTACATGTTTCTCCTGTGTTTGAAAAGAATCAAAAGGATTACTTAGGTTATGACATTAAAAATTATGTTTCAGTGGATGAAGTTTATGGTGGCGAAAAACAATTTAAGAAAATGATTAAATTAGCACACGATAAAAAGATGAAAGTTATCGTTGATATACCAACAACCGTCACAGATGGTTTCACTGCAACCCCAGATACGAAAATGAATACTTTCCAAAAAAAATATTTTAAAGATAAAAAAATTATTGATTTAAACAATCCTGATAATCAAAAGAAATATAAAGAGGCTGTTACTCAATTTGTAGAAAAGTTTGGTATTGATGGCGTTTCAATGTATGCAATGCAGGATGGTATTGATGCAAAAGCAGTATTCCCTGATCATATTGAAACAATAGCCATTTTAAATGAAGATATTAATGTATCAGGATTTAGTCATGTGCAAAAATTAGAAACCACGAAGGCATTAGCCAATGCTTTCAAAACAACGGATCAAGATATTCCAGACAAATATGAATCAAATGAATTACTTTCAAGTGATAATTTCTTTATGCCGAGATTTACAAATTATGCAGCAAAAGAAAATATGTTTCCAGGTACCCGAATTAAGCAAATGATGAGTTATTTAATGATTCAAAAAATGCCAATCAGTATGACATATGGTACTGAGATTGCTATGAACGGCGACAAGGCACCTGATATTCACCAATTACTTGATTTCCGTGTAGAAAAAGAAGTAATTGAATATTTAGAAGTAATAAGTGGTGTATATAAAAAGTATGATGAAATGTTTGAAGGTAAATCAGATGTAATCTACAACAATAAAGGGAATCAACTCATATACTTTGATACAAAGAAAGTTGATTTTGTATACAATGTGAACAATACAAGTAAAGCAACGAATGTGAAATTAGATAGTAAAAAAATTCCTAAAGATCAAATGTTAAGTGGATTACTTATTGGTGACCGCGTACACTATAAAGATAATAAATTTTCCTTGATTACAAATCGTGAAGAAGCTGAATTATACGCAGTTGTGAAGAATCAAGGATTCAACAATGGGTACTTAATTGCAGCAGGCACGATTGTCGTTTTATTTACAGCATTTATTATTGGAGCAACGCGTAACCGAAAAAAATATTTAGCGAGCCAACATAATAATACAAAATAAAAAAACCGCTTCAGCGGTTTTTTATTTTTGTTCAGCTTTATATCCAAGCATGTTAATGATGTCCTTTGGGCTACTATAAACAGGGCTATATGCAACTTCAATTTCTTTAAGGTCATCAATAGACATGTTTCCAATTATGGCTGTCGCAATGATGTCAATACGTTTATCCACTCCAGATTGACCATATCCTGAGGCGCGTAAAATTTTACGTGTCTTTTTATCAAAATAAATAGTGATAGATAGTGGATGTGCATTTGCCATATAACCCGCATGTTGTTTTTGTGTTTGGCTTACAATTTCATAATCAAAATGTTCTAGTAAATTTGGTGTAATACCAACACTTGCAAAAGTGTAATTAAATACACGTATAATATTTGTTCCGATTAATCCTTTAAATTGGACTGACTGTGGGGTCACGATATTTTGTGCAATAATACTTGCAGCACGATGCGCACCCCATGCAAGTGCAATTTGTGCAGGTAGTTCAACATGGCGATATTTCGTTTCAATCGCATCACCTAAGGCATAAATATATGGATAATTTGTTTCAAAATAATTGTTTACTTTAATGTGACCATTATCTGTCAAATGAACGCCACTTGATTGAATGAATTCTGTATTTGGTTGTATACCTAAAGCAGAAATAATCATATCGAAATCGAATTTACGCCCTGATTTTAATAATACTGTCTTTCCTTCTAGTGATTTAACTTCATCATTCAGTAATAGACGTACATCATTATCTTCTAAAATTGTAGGTATTTGAGATGTCATATCTTGATCCACTGACTTTAAGATATGCGCACTACGATGTAGCATAGTTACGTTTAAGCCACGAAACTTTAGGTTTTCGACTATTTCTAAACTAATGTAACCCGCGCCAATCACTAGAACATCTTTAACACCTTCAGTTTCGATAAAGTTAGCTATTCTATCGGTATCTTCTAAATTACGCAATGTAAACACATGATTGGCATTAAGCGTTGGTAATGTTATTTGTTTAGCTCCTGGTGAAAGAATTAAATAATCAAATGTATCAATAAATGTTTTATTATTTTTAATGTCTTTTACTGTAATTTCCTTCTGTTCTGCATTTATGGCAATGACTTCATGATACGTTTTTACTGTAACATCTTTATCTTGTTCAAATGTCTCTGGGGTAGCTGCAATAAGTCGGTTACGTGGGCTTACTTCACCACCAATATAATAAGGAAGACCACAATTCGCAAAACTCATATCACGGTCTTTTTCGTAAATTGTAATTTCGGCATCACTTAATCGTCTTATTTGTGAAGCAACTGTCGCACCGCCTGCGACAGCACCGACAACTATAATTTTCATCAATATCCCTCTATTCTATATTGAAATATCGTGCTAAGTATTTTCCTATGCCATCTTCATTATTTGTATCTGTTATATCATTTGCTATATTTTTCAATGCATCAATCGCATTACCCATCGCAACACCTGTTCCCACATATTCAATCATTTCGTGGTCATTGTCTTCATCTCCAAATGCAATTGTGTTTTCTCGTTTAATGTTTAAGTAGTCTAACGCAATTTCTACACCAACTGCCTTATTGATTCCTTTTTTGACAATTTCGATAACTGGAAATGGTGCACCCCAGCGGCGATGTTCTAAATGTTCAGCATAAACTTGATCTAAATGTTTATAAATATTAGGGATTTCCGATTCTTCAGCTTGAATTAAAATTGAAGTAGGAGGTTCTTTAATACTATTAAGTAAATCACCTACTTCAATTAAAGGATTACCCATACTGAAACCTTCAAATAAATATTCATCATGATAATGGAGATAAACATGGTCTTTTACTTCTGCAACGATATTTTGAATATTTAAATGTGGTATTTTTTCGAAAATTTCGCGCGCTACTTGATAATCGAGTGGCTCGTGAAATGTTTCAAACATCATGTCTTTTGGATGGTGAACGAATGCACCATTAAAATTGACAATCGGTGTATCTAAATCTAGTTCAGTGTAATAAATTTGACTTGCTCTATAGGGTCTACCAGTAGAAATCATAAATTTATGTCCTAGATCTTGGACTTTTTTAATAATTTCTTTTGTGTATGGCGTAATCTCTTGATTCTTATTTAGTAAAGTTCCGTCTAAATCTAGACAAATTAAATGCTGTTCCAAAGTAACGACTCCTTTAATCATGTATCTAAAATATATTATTTGAAAAGAAAATGATTTTTGATATAGTAAGATTATAACAAAGATTGAGGTGATATGAATGGATGAAGCAATGAAAGATAGTTTGATGGGTGCATTAGAGAATGTAATTGATCCTGAATTAGGTATAGATATCGTTAACTTAGGTTTAGTTTATCATGTAGAAATGGATGATGACGGGTTAGCAACAGTTGACATGACTTTAACGTCAATGGGATGCCCGATGGGTCCACAAATCATTGATCAAGTTAAAACTGCCTTAAGTGAATTACCAGAAGTAAAAGACGTTGAGGTGAACATCGTATGGACACCCGTATGGTCTAAAGATATGATGAGCCGTTATGCTAAAATTGCATTAGGTGTATCATAAGAAGTAATTAGAGAAGGCTACGAGATAATTCATCTCGTAGCCTTTTTTTGGTTTCTCAAACGTCACTTGCAGCCGCTTACTCCATTTTACATATATTAATAGGGCAGTTCTCACAATTAATTTGCTCTTTTAAATAGTCGATATCTTTAATTGTAATGCGTTTACCTTTTGTAGCGATAATGTCATTAGATTTAAGTTCACTAATAATCCGATTAACTCCTTCTCGAGTAGTACCACCAAAGTTCGCTAGCTCATTATTTGTCATATCTATATTAAGTTGAATGCCTTCGTCAGTTAATACACCATAAGTATTTGACAATCGAATCAACGTAGAGTAGATAGCTCCTTTTTTACCCAAAGTATATAAATCCCTTAATTTGTACTCTTGTTTTTCATTTTCATTTTGAATCCATAATAACCATTCGTAATTTAATACTTCATCATTCAATATTGCATTTTCGAATTGATCAATGTCAAGTTTATATACAGAAACTTTTGTCTTTGCTTTCGCAAATAACGAATGCTTCTTCATACCACAAAATAATGTTGTAGATCCAAAAATATTTCTCGGCCCTAATAACTTTAATGAGAATTCTTTCCCATCTTCTAAAACACGATGTATCACGATATTCCCACTCTTGATGACATAAATGGCATTAGCCAAGTCTTCTGCTTGATATATATATTGATTTTGATCAAATGTTTCGAGCTTACCCTCTTCAGTAATATAGTTAATTATACTTATCGCTTCGTGGTATTCAGCTTGTACCAATTGTATCACCCGCACTTTTTATTAATTAAACTTATTATAGCACACAAAAAATTATCATAAGTAATAATTATGTATCTATTTTATCTCTTTGTAATGCACTTTAGTTGTTTTTTTTTACAAATGATTTTATAATAAAACTATAGTCAAAGAAGGTCAAACTATTATCGAGGTGATAAGATGAATATTGAACAAATGACTTATAATGTACAGACTGCTTTAGAATTTGCACAAAACGATGCTATAGAAGAAAAATTACAAGCCATCGAAGTAGAAAACTTAATGAAACACTTTGTAATGCAAAGTGATAGTATGTTAAATACGGTTTTCGAACGCAGCAATTTAGATGTAATAACGTATAAAAATTTATTATTAGAGCAACTTAAAAAGTATCCAAGAGTCGAAGGTAATGTGCAATATGGTCAATATTTAAGTAATGACTTTAGTAATTTAATGAATCGAGCAGATAAAATAATGACTGAAATGGACGATCAATATACGTCTGTAGAGCATATTATTTTAGCTGCTATTGAAACGCACGCATTAACGAAAGATTTTATCGGCAATAAAGCTGAAATAATCGAAGAAGTGATTAATCAAATTAGAGGGGGAAATCATGTGACAACACAAAACCCAGAAGTACAATATGAAGTGTTAAAGAAATATGGACGCGACTTAGTAGAAGAAGTGAGAAATGGTAAGATGGACCCGGTTATTGGTCGTGATGAAGAGGTTCGAAATACAATTCGTATATTAAGTCGTAAAACTAAAAATAATCCGATTTTAATTGGTGAACCAGGTGTAGGTAAAACTGCAATTGTTGAAGGATTAGCACAACGTATTGTAAAAAAAGATGTACCAGATGCCTTATTAGATAAGACAATTTTTGAACTTGATTTATCTGCACTGGTAGCAGGTGCAAAATTTCGTGGTGAATTTGAAGAGCGCTTAAAGGCAGTCTTAAAAGAAGTTAAAGATTCAGATGGAAAAATTCTTTTATTTATTGATGAAATTCATATGCTTGTCGGTGCTGGTAAGACTGACGGTGCTATGGATGCAGGGAATATGTTAAAGCCAATGCTCGCGCGTGGAGAATTACATTGTATAGGGGCAACAACATTAAATGAATATCGTCAATATATTGAGAAAGATTCTGCATTAGAGCGACGTTTCCAAAAAGTAAATGTTCAAGAACCTGATTTAGAGGATACTATTTCAATTTTACGTGGTTTAAAAGAACGTTATGAAGTGCACCATGGTGTGAGAATTCAAGATACAGCACTTGTGGCAGCAGCTGAATTATCAGACCGTTATATTACTGATCGTTTTTTACCTGATAAAGCGATTGATTTAGTGGATCAAGCGTGTGCAACAATTCGTACAGAGATGGGTTCTAATCCAACTGAACTTGATGCAGTTAATCGACGTGTATTACAACTTGAAATTGAAGAGAAAGCTTTAAAAAATGAAACCGATAGTAAGAGTCAAAGTCGTTTAGCTGAGCTACAAAAGGAACTCGCGGATGAGAAAGAGAAACAACATACTTTGCAAGCACGTGTTGAACGTGAGAAATCACAAATTAGTGTTGTTCAAGAGAAACGCGCGGAACTCGATAAATATCGTACAGCATTAGAAGAAGCTCAAAGTAACTATGATCTTGGGAAAGCATCTGAATTACAGTACGGTAAGATTCCTCAAGTTGAAAAAGAATTAGCTGAATTAGAAGAAAGTTTAATTGAAGAAACAAAAGGAACTGATCGATTAATTCGTGAAGTAGTGACTGAGGAAGAGATTGGTTATATTGTATCTCAATGGACGGGTATTCCTGTAAGTAAATTAGTTGAAACTGAGAAAGAAAAGTTACTAATGCTATCTGAGATTCTTCATGAACGAGTTGTTGGTCAAGATGAGGCAGTCGATTTAGTGGCAGATGCTGTAGTAAGAGCGCGTGCCGGAATCAAAGATCCAAACCGACCAATCGGTAGTTTTTTATTCCTAGGACCAACTGGTGTAGGTAAAACAGAACTTGCTAAAACATTAGCAAATACTTTATTCGATTCTGAAAAACATATGGTGCGTATTGATATGAGTGAATACATGGAGAAGCATGCAGTTTCACGTTTAATTGGAGCACCTCCCGGATATATTGGACACGAGGAGGGTGGACAATTAACAGAAGCGGTTAGACGTAATCCTTATACTGTATTATTACTAGATGAAATTGAAAAAGCACATACTGATGTGTTTAATGTGTTATTACAATTGTTAGATGAAGGTCGATTAACAGATTCAAAAGGACGTGTTGTAGACTTTAAAAATACAATCATTATTATGACAAGTAATATAGGTTCACAATATTTACTAGATGGCATTGAAAATGATGAAATTACAGAAGAAGCTAGATTAAATGTCATGGATGCCTTACATCTCCATTTTAAACCTGAAATATTAAACCGAATGGATGATATTGTGTTATTTAAACCATTAAGCAGAAATGATATGACATTTATTGTGGATAAAATTGTACGAGAATTAAATGTACGATTAGATGCCCGAGGTGTGAAAGTCGAATTAACAGAAGAGACTAAGAAATGGATTGCTGATACTGCTTATGAGCCACAATTTGGTGCACGTCCACTAAAACGTTTTGTTCAAAAAGAAATTGAGACGCCACTGGCAAGATTATTAATTAAAGAAGATTATCAAGAAGATACAATTATTAAAGTTGATAAATCTGAAACTGGGGTTACGTTTACAGTATAAAAAAAGTCGAGACGGATTCATATCGTCTCGACTTTTTTATGTGTTGTATAAATTAGTGTTCTTCGTGAGTTGGAATTGGTTCGTTTGGAATAAGATGTGCAATAATAATTGCTAATATTCCGAATACAACGCCAATTATTGATGCGAAAGGTAAGTTTAAGTCATTACCGCCACCTAAACTCATTAATACGAAGTTACCCATTTGAACTAAAATAAAAGCCCAAACGAAAGTCATAATATATTGCATATGTTTATCCCCCATGAAAGATGTTATATTTATTATTATAAAAGAGTGTAGACAAAATGTATACCCCATACATTGAAAGGACTTAAAAATGAAGAAATTTTTAGCATTTGTATTTGTGCTTATAGCTGTGCTCAGCGCAATTGTATATATCAAAATTCCGAAATATCATGAAATCAATAGTGTTGGCTTTATTTTTCCGGATTCTATCCATGATCAAACGTGGGGTACAGAAGGTTATAAAGCAATGTTAGACATCGTTCAAGAATATGATACAAACTTTTACATACAAGAAAATATCGATACGGATGATAAAACGCGAGTGATTCTTAATCAATTGATGCAACGTGATGTGTCAATAGTTTACGGACAAGGTTCTCAATATGAGAAGTTATTTAATGAATATGCAGTAAAATATCCTAAAGTACATTTTGTATTTACAAATGGCAAGAGTGAGCATAAAAATGTTACAGCTTTAAATATTGAAGCTTATAGTATGGGTTTTTTTGCTGGATACTTAGCGAGTCATGAATCGAAAACACATAATGTTGGGGTAATTGGTGCCTTTGATTATCAACCTGAAATTATCGGCTTTAGAGATGGTGCACATTTTGAGAATGATCGAACAGTCGTACAAGCAACTTTTGTCAAAACGTGGGGTTATCACAGTGATGCAACATTAATTACTAAGAAAATGATTGAAAATGATGTGGATATTTTTTATCCAGCTGCAGATGGGATAAATACTGAAGTGATGGGCGTTGTTAAAGATTATGACCGAAAAGCAATTGGATATATTTCCGACCAAAGTTATTTAGGTGACTATGTCATTGCAAGCACAATACAAGATATTTCGAAGTTATATCAAGATATCGCTAAAGATTATTCAGAAGGACGACTAGTAGGTGGTACAAAGTACTTTGGAATGAGAGATGATGTAACAGGAGTGAAGAGTTTTTCCCCTTTAGTAACCTCTGAAACAGAAGAGAAAATGAATCAAATAATGGAAGACTATATAATTAAAGACGTGTTACCCAATGGTAAAAAAACACCGAAATATAAAGATAACTCATATATTGAAACAAATGATATACAATAAGAACTTCTAATTGAAGTTCTTATAATTTTGTGATAAATTAGTACCAGATACTAAAAGTAGATATAAGAGGTGCGTAATATGAATGTTGGTATAAAGGGTATAGGGGTTTACATTCCTGAAAGAGTAGTGACAAATGCACATTTCGAAAGTTATTTAGACACATCTGATGAATGGATTTCAAAAATGACAGGAATAAAAGAACGTCGTTTTGCAAGTGATGATCAAGATGTTAGTGATTTAGCTTATATTGCATGCGAAAATGCGATTAAAAATGCTAATATTAATAAAGACCAAATTGATATGGTGATTGTAGCATCAGCTACAGGAGATCATAAATTTCCATCTGTTGCTACCATGCTTCAAGATAAATTAGGCTTAAGAAATGTTCCTGCAATGGATCAACTTGCAGCTTGTACGGGTTTTATTTATAGTTTAATTACAGCAGAACAATTTATTAAAACAGGTCTATGTAAAAACATATTGGTCGTTGGTGCAGAAAAGTTAACTAAAATTGCTAATTTAAATGACCGTAACACAGCAATATTATTTGGAGACGGAGCAGCAGCTGTTATAGTAAGTGAAGTCGCTGAAGGATATGGTTTCTTATCACATGAATGGGGCAGTGATGGTTCAGGTGGTAAGTACTTATTTGAAAATAAGGAGTCAGGATTACTTGAAATGAATGGACGCGAAGTATTTAAATTTGCAGTGCGTATTATGGGAGAAGTATCATCGAAATCAGTGGAGAAAGCCGGATTGATTTCAGAAGATATAGATATGTTTATCCCTCATCAAGCTAATATACGTATTATGGAATCTGCGAGAGAACGTTTGGGAATACCACCTGAAAAAATGAGTGTTACAGTAGATAGATATGGGAATACATCTGCTGCTAGTATTCCATTATCACTATTTCATGAAATTGAACAAGGTAAGGTGATAAATGGTTCTAAACTTGTGCTTGTAGGATTTGGTGGCGGTTTAACTTATGGTGCAATGACTTTAATATGGGGAGATAAGGAGAATTAATTGATGAAGAATAGAGTCGTAATTACAGGTATCGGCGCATTAAGCCCAATCGGAAATGATGCTCGTACAACATTTGAAAATGCGATTAACGGTGTAAACGGAATAGCAACGATTACACGTATTGAAAATGAAGATTTAGCAGTAAAAGTTGCTGGAGAGTTAAAAAACTTTAATATAGAAGAGCATATGCCACTAAAAGAAGCGCGTCGAATGGACCGTTTTACGCAATATGCAGTTGTTGCAGCACGTGAGGCGTTAAAAGATTCTAAATTAGAAATTACGGATGATAATAGTGACCGAATCGGAGTTTGGCTAGGTTCTGGTATTGGTGGTATTGAGTCATTCGAAAATGCACATCAAACATTAGTGGATAAAGGACCAAGACGCGTGAGTCCATTCTTTGTTCCAATGTTAATCCCTGATATGGCAGCAGGACAAGTTTCAATTGATTTAGGTGCAAAAGGACCTAATGGGTGTACAGTAACAGCTTGTGCAACAGGTACAAACTCTATTGGGGATGCAACACGTATGATTCAATATGGAGATGCAGATGTGATGATTGCTGGTGGAACTGAAGCACCGATTACTCGATTAAGTATTGCAGGTTTCACATCTAACCGTGCATTAAGTACAAATGCAGATCCTGAAACAGCATGTCGACCGTATCAAGAAGGGCGTGATGGTTTTGTTATGGGTGAAGGTGCAGGCGTTGTTGTGTTAGAAAATTTAGAACATGCATTGGCACGTGGTGCTCATATTTATGCTGAAGTTGTCGGATATGGTAACAATGGTGATGCACATCATATTACAGCTCCAGCGCCAAATGGTGAAGGTGGCGTTCGTACTATGAAGATGGCATTAAAGGATGCTGGTATTGAACCTAATAAGATTGATTACTTAAACGCACACGGTACTAGTACACCGATTGGTGATGAATATGAGGCGATGGCAATAAATACAACTTTTGGGGAGCATGCTGAGAAATTACTTGTATCATCTACGAAATCTATGACAGGTCACTTACTTGGTGCAACAGGCGCAATTGAAACAATCATTACAGCTTTATCAATCGAAACTGGAAAGATTGCACCTACAATACATCAACAAGATGAGAAAGCATTTGGCTTAAACTTCGTGCCGAATAAAAGTGTTGAACGTGATATTGAGTACGCGATGACAAATAGTTTAGGATTTGGTGGACACAACGCAGTGCTAGTATTAAAGAAGTATAGTAAACAATAAAAATGAGTGAGAAATTAATTTTTCTCACTCATTTTTATGTTAATGTCTACAATAAAGAAGGGAAAGATAAATACATGGATATTCAAAAAATTGGCTAACAAACTGGGTTTATCGTCCAAATCTTAAATTTCCAACATTCTCATCTCTTTAAACAAACATCCATCCTAAACTTATAACAACTAATCCTAGTGACACGAACAAAATAGGATTAGTCCAAGTATACTTTTCTTGTCTAATACGTAATTTTGTACTGAAATTAGGGTCTTCCTCCATTGTTTCTTTAATACGCTTCGGTGCCAACATATAATTAAACTTTCTAAATGAATGTCCCATAATACTGTACGCGCCATCACCATACATCAACATCAACAGTCCGATACATAGACCAATCAATGACACTGTAAATATTCCATTTAGAAAATGTAATAAACTTAAACCTTTAAAAAGTGTATAAAGAACACTTAAGCCAACTTCAATTACACATATTATGATGTATTTCTTCACTATTATACCTCCTGATTTAACTTTATTTATTATAACTATAATTTTAATATATGCATATAAAATGTTATAAAAATGAATAATCACGAAATAAAAATAATTAAAATAGTATTAAACTCGTATTCACAACATTTTTATATACATTATATAGTATAAATATACCATCAGTTTAACACTTTAGTGCACTATCATGCATAAAAAGGCTGAAAATTATTTAAAAAAATGTATAAAAAGTTATTGCTATTTAAATACCAAAACATTTATAATAAAGTTAATCTTCTGAAAATTAACCAGAGGCAATTAAGAAATGGGGGAAAGAAATGAAAAAACAGGTAAAATCGCTATTAGTTTTATTCTTAGCTATCACGATGGTTCTTGCAGCATGTTCTGGCAAGAAAGGTGGAACAGAAACTGGCTCATCAGCTGGTGGAGAGGGTAAAACGTTACGTTTAGTTGCTGCAAGTGATATTCCAACGATGGACTCATCATTAGCAACGGATTCTGTTTCATTTAATGTTTACAACCAAACAATAGAAGGATTATACACATTAGATAAAGATGATAAAGCCGTCCCGGCAATTGCTAAAGGTGAGCCAAAAATCTCAGCCGACGGTAAAAAATGGACAATTGAATTACGTGACGATGCAAAATGGTCTAACGGAGACAAAGTTACAGCAAAAGACTTCGTATTTGCTTGGCAAAGAACTTTAGACCCTAAAACAGCTGCTGAATATGCATATATTATGTATGATTTAAAAAATGCTGAAGCTGTTAATAAAGGAAAAATGAAACCTACTGAATTAGGTGTCAAAGCCGTAAATGACACTACTTTAGAATTTGAATTAGAGAAATCTAAACCATATTTCAACGAATTATTAGCCTTTGGTACTTTCTTACCACAAAATGAGAAATTCGTTAAAGAAAAAGGCGACAAATTTGGTACTACTGAAAAAGATACTTTATACAATGGACCATTTACATTAAGCGAATGGAAAACTGAAGATAAATTTACTTTATCTAAGAATGATAAATATTATGATAAAGATAAAGTGAAATTAGATAAAATTACTTATAAAGTATTAAAAGATCCAAACTCAGGTGTAAACATGTTTACGACAGGAAAAGTTGACCGTATTGGTTTACCAGCTGAATTTATTGATAAATACAAAAAAGATAAAAACTTCTCAACTGAATTAGATGCATCGACTTTCTTCATTAGAATGAACCAAACGAAAAATAAAGATTTACAGAATAAAGATTTACGTATGGCTTTAGCTAAATCAATCGATAAAGAAAAATACGTTAAAAATAATTTAAACAATGGTTCTGTAGCTATTGATACTTTAATGCCAAAAGATTTTGTTAAAGACGAATCAGGCAAAGACTATGTTGAAGGTGTTAAGTCACCGTTAAACTTTGATGCAGAAGCAGCAAAAGATTCACTCGAGAAAGCGAAAAAGACTTTAGGTAAAGATAAGTTCACTTTTGAATTCTTAACATTTGACTCTGAAACTTCAAAGAAAGATGCAGAATACTTCAAAGAACAAGTTGAAACGAATTTACCAGGAGTTACTTTAAAAATTAAACAACAACCTTTCAAACAAAAGTTAGATTTAGAATCTAAAGGTAATTACGAGTTATCATTAGCAGGTTGGGGTCCTGACTATCCAGACCCAATGACGTTCTTAGATATGTTTGTTACAGATGGTCCACATAACCAAACAGGTTGGTCTTCAAAAACTTACGATAAAGCGATTGAAGATGCAAATGGCCCATTGTTAACAGATGTTGAAAAACGATGGACGACATTACAAGATGCTGAAACAGAATTCTTAAATGAAGCAGTAATCATTCCAATCTATCAACGCGGAAGTGCATTTTTAACACAACCTTACGTTAAAAATATCGTTTCACATAAATTTGCTGGAGATTACTCATTTAAAGAAACTTCAATTGAAAAATAGTATTTTGAAAAAAATTTAGGAGGAAGGATATGCTATTAATATCCTTCTTTTTAAATAAATAAAAATAATTGTATGAATTATGAGAAAATTTAGTTATTATATTATTAGAGCAAAAAAGCTTTTGCACTACATTTAAATATAAGGGAGGAAGAAGTGCATGTTAAAATATACGATTAAGCGTATTGCTTATATGCTTTTAACTTTGTTCATTGTTATGACGGCAACGTTCTTTTTGATGAAATTAATGCCAGGTTCTCCGTTTAATGACGAAAAGTTATCAGCAGAACAAAAAGCAATCGTTAATGAAAAATACGGATTAAATGATCCACTGCCAGTTCAGTATGTAAATTATTTAAAGAAAGCTGCAACCGGAGATTTTGGAGTTTCTTTCCAATATGATAATAAAGAGGTATTAGGTTTAATCATTCCTCGTCTTGGCCCATCAGCGGAAATCGGATTGTACGCAATGATTATTGGTATCGTAATCGGTATTATATTAGGTGTAGTTGCAGCCGTTAAGCAGAATACATGGGTAGATTATTTAGCTACAGTATTCTCGGTATTTGCAATTTCAGTACCATCATTCGTATTAGCAGTATTATTACAATATTTCTTAGCGGTAAAAGTACAATTGTTCCCTGTTGCAGGGTGGGAAGATATTAGTTATGCAGTATTACCGGCTATCGCTTTATCAGCCGGGGTAATTGCAACGATCGCGCGTTATATTCGTTCTGAAATGATAGAAGTATTAAGTTCTGATTATATTACACTGGCAAAAGCGAAAGGGAACTCAACGCCAAAAGTATTATTTGGGCATGCATTACGTAACGCGTTAATTCCCATCATTACTTTAATTGGTCCTATGACAGTGAGTATCTTAACAGGTGCTTTAACAATCGAGACAATATTTGGTATCCCAGGATTAGGTGACCAATTTGTACGTTCTATACAAATGAATGATTATCCAGTTATTATGGCGCTTACAGTATTCATCTGTGCATTATTCGTAGCAGTATTATTCATTGTTGACGTATTATATGGCATCATCGATCCACGTATCCGTGTTCAAGGAGGTAGAGATTAATGACAAAGTTTAATGAAGTAGAAGAGAATATTAGTCATGCAAATTTAAATCAAAATTTAACGACACCTCCTGGTTCATTTGTTCTGGCCAATCGTGATGAAATAAATGAGGAAAAGATTGAAAGAGAATCTAAGACATTTTGGCAAGATGCGTGGTTACAATTAAAAGCGAACAAAGCAGCCATCTTAGGTTTAATTGGCTTAATCTTACTTGCATTAATGGCCCTTATTGGACCAATGATTAGTGGACATACACACAAAGCTCAAAACGTTGATCATTCTAATTTGCCACCAAAAATTATGGCATTAAAAGATGTTGGATTCTTACCTTTTGATGGTAAAGATAAAGATGGATTTGATGTTTATAAATCTAAAAATGTTAAAGAAGCCTACTGGTTTGGAACTGACCAACTTGGCCGTGATATATTTACACGTACATGGAAAGGGACACAAATATCTATTTTCATTGGTATCGTTGCTGCATTCCTTGATGTTGTTATTGGTATAACGTACGGCTCGATTTCGGGATTCTTTGGCGGTTGGGTTGATACTTTAATGCAGCGTATTATTGAAATCATTTCGTCAATTCCTAACTTAATCATTATGATTTTATTTGTAATTCTTTTCGGTGGAAGTTTATGGACAATTATCTTGGCGATGTCAGTGACAGGTTGGATTGGAATGAGTCGTATCGTTCGTGGCCAATTCTTGAAATTGAAAGGTCAAGAGTACATTTTAGCATCAAGAACATTAGGTGCTTCTAATAGTAGTTTAATTTTCAAACATATTTTACCGAATACATTAGGACCAATCATTGTTACTGCGATGTTCTCTATCCCAGGAGCGATTTTCTTCGAAGCATTCTTAAGTTTCATCGGTTTAGGATTAGAGCCTCCAATGATTTCTTTAGGGGGATTAGTAAATGATGGACGTAAAATGTTACTCATTCATCCATATCAAATGTTTGCACCATCTTTAGTATTATCATTATTAATTTTATGTTTCTATCTATTTGGTGATGGTGTACGTGATGCATTCGATCCAAAAATGCGTAAATAAAGGAGGAAATATCAATGGCAGAACGAATTTTAGAAGTTAAGAATTTAAAAGTTTCCTTCGATATTAACGCGGGGGAAGTTCAAGCAGTACGTGGAGTTGATTTCCACTTAGATAAAGCAGAAACATTAGCAATTGTTGGGGAGTCGGGTTCAGGTAAATCAGTAACAACAAAAGCAATCATGAGACTTTTACCAACACCGCCCTCTCGCATTAAAGAAGGAGAAATCCTTTTTGATGGGAAAGATTTAGCGAAGCTATCAGAAAAAGAAATGCAACAAGTACGTGGAAAAGATATCTCAATGATCTTCCAGGATCCAATGACATCATTAAATCCAACAATGAAAATCGGTAAGCAAGTAATGGAACCACTGATTAAGCACCAAAAGTTATCAAAAGCAGAGGCGAAAGAACGTGCGTTAGATATCTTACGCTTAGTGGGTCTTCCAAATCCTGAGGGACGATTTAACAATTATCCTCACCAATTCTCAGGTGGTCAACGTCAACGTATCGTTATTGCGACAGCACTTGCATGTGATCCAAAAATTCTAATTGCTGATGAGCCGACAACAGCACTTGATGTTACCATTCAAGCGCAAATTTTAGAATTAATGAAAGACTTACAAAAGAAAATTGATACATCAATTATCTTTATTACTCATGATTTAGGAGTAGTTGCTAACGTTGCTGACCGTGTAGCTGTTATGTATGGTGGTCAAATCGTTGAAACTGGAACTGTAGACGAAATCTTCTACAATCCGAAGCATCCATATACTTGGGGACTGTTATCTTCTATGCCAAGTTTAGATACGCATCAAGATACAGAACTTAAAGCAATTCCTGGTACACCACCAGACTTAATTAAACCACCAGTTGGAGATGCATTTGCACGTCGTTCAGATTATGCATTACAAATTGATTTTGAACAAGAGCCACCTTGGTATCAAGTATCAGACACACACTTTGTTAAATCATGGTTAATGGATCCTCAAGCACCAAAAGTTGAACTTCCTGAGATGGTTAAACAAAAACTGCGCCCGATGCCTGGTGATTATGCAGAACCAAAACGTGTAGAGGGGGTTAACTTCTAATGAGGGATGATAGAGTTCATAATAATACGGATGGTCGCGTTAAAGTGACTGAAGGTAATGATAATAAAGTTGAAACAAATATGAATAATACAACAAGACTTAACTCAAATGAAAATGTAAAAACAACTCAAAATCAAATGGACACTAAAGTTGAAGAACATACAATAGAAGATGGTCCAATAGAAGTTAGTGAAGATGAGATTATTGAAGATGCATCTCACTATTCTGAAGCTGATTTAAATAAAACAGAATTAACTGAAGCAGAAAAAGCAGCATTGCCAACAAAGCCATATGCTGAAGGAAAGACGAAATTAATCGAAGTTAAAAACTTAAAACAGTACTTCAATATTGGCAAGAAAAATGAAGTAAGAGCGATTGATGATATAACGTTTGATATATTTCGTGGTGAAACTTTAGGGCTGGTAGGAGAGTCTGGTTGTGGTAAATCTACAACTGGAAGAACTTTAATAAAATTATACGATGCTACAGGTGGACAAGTTATATTTGATGGTACGGATATTCAATCAATCAAAAATAAAAAAGATTTATTAAAATTCAATCGTCGCATGCAAATGATCTTTCAGGATCCATATGCATCATTAAACCCAAGACTTAAAGTTATGGATATTATTGCTGAAGGTATCGATATTCATAAATTAGCAAAAAATAAACAGGACCGTGCAAATCGTGTTTATGAATTATTAGAAACTGTAGGTTTATCAAAAGAACACGCCAATCGCTATCCACATGAATTCTCTGGTGGACAACGTCAACGTATTGGGATTGCGAGAGCACTAGCAGTAGAACCAGAATTTATTATTGCCGATGAACCTATCTCAGCATTAGACGTATCGATTCAAGCACAAGTTGTAAACTTAATGCAGAAATTACAAAACGAGCGTGGTATTACGTTCCTATTTATTGCCCATGATTTATCAATGGTTAAGTACATTTCAGATCGTATCGGAGTAATGTACTTTGGTAAATTAGTTGAAGTTGGACCTGCGGATGCAATATATAACAATCCACTTCATGAGTATACGAAGTCATTATTATCAGCAATACCTTTACCAGATCCAGAATCAGAACGTACGCGTGTACGTAAAACATATAACCCAGATGTACATGCATACACTGCAGATGATGTTTTAGAACTACGTGAAGTAGCGCCAGACCATTTTGTTTATTGCTCTCCAAAAGAGTACGAAGCTTTAAAGAAAGCATATAATCACGACTACTAAAATGATCAAGACTTAAAGATGAACAATCATCTTTAAGTCTTTTTTGATTTTTATACATAAAAACTTATAATATTTATAAAAAAATATAAAATGTATTTTTACACGATATGCAAATTAAATAGTACTTAAATTTTAATTTAGCTGTCTAATAGGCGTAGTATATAAATTTTAAAGTTATACTTAATTAATGTTAATGAATAATTATAAAATAATAAAATATTCAAAAAAATTAGAAAATGTATAAAAAAAGTATTGCTATAAACTATCGAATAAAATATAATTAATACAAATCTTCTGAATATTCTAAAACAGCAGATTGAAAAATATTATATGTAGGGGGAAAGTTGAATGAAAAAGAACTTTCAATGGTTTTTAGTATTATTATTAGCTTTAACTGGTTTTGTATCAGCATGTTCTGGCGGAGAAGATAAAAAATCTGCTGGCGGAGATGGTAAAAGTGATCAAGTATTAAACTTTTCATCTAGTTCAGACATTCCATCTATGGACTCTTCACTTGCAACTGACCAAGTATCATTTGATACTTTCAACCAAGTAATGGAAGGTCTTTATACATTAGATAAAGACGATAAAGCCGTTCCTGGTGTTGCTGAAGGTGATCCTGAAAAATCTAAAGACGGTAAAACTTGGACAATCAAATTACGTAAAGATGCGAAATGGTCAAACGGAGACCCTGTAACTGCAAAAGACTTCGTATTTGCTTGGCAACGTACATTAGATCCTAAAACTGCTGCAGAATATGCGTACATCATGGCAGATATCAAAAATGCAACAAAAGTAAATGAAGGAAAAGTAAAACCTTCTGAATTAGGTGTTAAAGCAATTGACGACAACACTTTAGAAATTCAATTAGAAACTAACGTTCCTTACTTCCAAGAATTATTAGCATTTGGTTCATTCTTACCTCAAAACGAAAAATTCGTTAAGGAAAAAGGTGAAAAATTCGGTACAACTAAAGATGACACTTTATACAACGGTCCTTTCGTATTAAATGAGTGGAATACTGAGAAAAATTACCAATTAACACCAAACAAAGAATATTGGGATAAAGACAAAGTTAAATTAAAAGAAATTAACTATCAAATCGTTAAAGAAACACAAACAGCATTAAACTTATATACTACTGGTAAAATCGACGCAGTAGGATTAACAGCTGAAAATGTTGATAAATACAAAAATGATGCGAAATATAAAGATCAATTCTCAACTGAATTAGATGCATCAACATACTTTGTACGTATTAACCAATCTAAAAACAAAGATTTACAAAACAAAAATTTACGTTTAGCTTTAGCGAAAGCAATTGACAAAGATAAATATGTTAAAACTTTATTAAACAACGGTTCTGTAGCAGTAGATACTTTAATGCCTAAAGAATTCGTTAAAGGCCCAGACGGTAAAGACTACATTGAAGGCGTTAAATCACCTTTAAACTATGATAAAGAAGAAGCGAAAAAATATCTTGAAAAAGCGAAAAAAGAATTAGGTAAAGACAAATTTGCATTTGAGTTCTTAACGTATGATGCTGATACATCTAAGAAAGATGCTGAGTACATTAAAGAACAATTAGAAACAAACTTACCAGGTGTAACTTTAAAAGTTAAACAACAACCTTTTAAACAAAAATTAGAATTAGAATCTAAGAAAAACTACGAATTATCATTTGCTGGTTGGGGTCCTGACTATCCAGACCCTATGACATTTATCGATATGTTTGTGACAAACGGCCCTCATAACCAAATGGATTGGTCAAACAAAGAATTCGATAAAATGGTTAAAGATGCTAAAGGTCCATTATTAGAAGATACTGAAAAACGTTGGACGACTTTACAAGAAGCTGAAAATATCTTCTTAGAAGATGCTGCAATCATCCCAATGTATCAACGTGGTACTGCACGTCTTCGTCAACCTTACGTGAAAAACTATGTAACACACAAATTTGCTGGAGACACAACTTTAAAAGAAGTAGTTATTGAAGGTAAAAAATAAGAAAGATGACTAAGTGTCTTACTCATCTTTAAAAAAGAACTTCACCGATATATCGGTGAAGTTCTTTTATTTCAAATATATTCTCTTATTTTCTTTTACGACCTAATCCCATCGCGTTTTCCATCTTCTTAAGCATTTTATTCGCTTTAAACGCTGCTTTTTCAGCTCCACGATCTAAGATTTCATCTAGCTCTGGTGAGTTCATATAGTGCTCGTATTTCTCTTGGAACGGTGTGATAAAGTTAACCATCACTTCTGCTAAATCAGCTTTAAAGTCGCCATATCCTTTACCTTCATACATTACTTCAAGCTCTTCAATTGATTTACCAGAGAAGATTGAGTATATACCGAGTAAGTTTGAGATACCGGGTTTATTTTCTTTATCGTATTTTACAATGCCATCAGAGTCTGTAACAGCACTTTTAATCTTTTTCGCTACTATGTTTGGTGGGTCTAATAATGAGATGAATCCTTTCAAGTTCACATCAGACTTACTCATTTTTTTCGTTGGTTCTTGTAAACTCATCACACGACCACCGACTTTAGGCATTCTGATTTCTGGAATCACAAAAATGTCGTTATATTTATTATTAAATCGTTCTGCTAAGTCGCGCGTTAATTCCATATGCTGCTTCTGATCTTCACCGACAGGTACAATATGTGTACCATATAAAAGGATGTCAGCTGCCATTAATGGTGGATAAGTAAGTAAACCAGCTGGAATACCATCTTTACGATCCTTAGCTTTATCTTTAAATTGCGTCATACGTTCTAATTCACCGATTGTAGATACGGTAGTAAGCATCCATCCAGCTTGGGCGTGTGCTGGTACTTCTGACTGAATAAACAATGTTACTTTCTCTGGATTTAATCCACTTGCTAAGTATAACGCTGCTAGAGAGCGAATGTTTTTTCTTAAAGCTAATTTATCTTGAGGTACTGTTATGGCATGTTGATCTACGATACAGAAATAGCAATCGTAATCATTTTGAATTTCTACGAATTGTTGTAGCGCACCAATGTAGTTACCGATGGTTGGAACACCACTCGGTTGGATACCTGAGAATAATGTTTGCATATTAGTTTACTCCTTTTATAATAATAATTCTATTGTACTATATTGTAGTGATTTATAAAAATAGTGAATATGACAATTATGAAAAATCATGAAAACGTATTGTAATAAGCTTTTATTGGGTGTATAGTGAAGTAGTAAACAGAAAAAAGTGAGAAATTGATATTTTTAGTATCTGATTGAATGTTCAGACAATTATTTTGATTTTATTAGGGAATTCTCATTAAATTTTAATGTTCGGATAATATAATAAGAATATCAGGTTAGAGCATTCAGCTGATAGTTTATCTTAACGAACTTTTTAGAGAAAAAGATTTTTAAGCTTTTTCATTTGACAATGTTTAGATTGATCAGTAATGGGTAAAATTTATTATACGTTTAAGATAAATTATACATATAACTATCTAACCGATAAATAACACAATTAGGAGAGTGAGATGTATGGTAACATTATTTACTTCACCAAGTTGCACATCTTGCCGTAAAGCGAAAGCATGGTTACAAGAACATGACATTCCGTATACGGAGCGTAATATATTTTCAGAAAATTTATCAATTGATGAAATTAAAGCCATTTTAAGAATGACAGAAGACGGTACAGATGAAATCATCTCTACCCGTTCAAAAACATTCCAAAAATTAAATGTAGATATTGACTCATTACCTTTACAAGAGCTATATGAAATTATTCAAAAGAACCCAGGTCTATTACGTCGTCCAATTATTTTAGACGAAAAACGTTTACAAGTTGGATATAATGAAGATGAAATTAGACGATTCTTACCACGTAAAGTACGTACGTTCCAATTATTAGAAGCACAACGTATGGTAGATTAATAATTATTGCTGTCAAAATTTGTTCACATGAACGATTTTGACAGCTTTTTTATGCCGTTTTACAAGCTTAATTCATTGTGGGCGTGTATCCTTTCATGTACAATAGACTTACAATTCTATTGAATAGGGGGAGTAGACCATGAGAATTGAGCGCGTAAATGACACCACTTTAAAATTTTATTTAACATATGCTGATATAGAGGCAAGAGGCTTTAATCAACATGATTTATGGACGAGCCGTAAAGCAGGCGAAGCATTCTTTTGGTCAATGATGGAAGAAGTCAATGAAGAAGAAGAGTTTTTTGTTGATGGACCATTATGGATTCAAGTGCATGCCTTTGACAAAGGTATCGAATTTGTCATTACTAAGTCTAAGCAAGATGATGTATTACAATTACCGGATGATGAATCACCAGAGCAATTAGAATATCAAGTCAATGAATTTTTAAATAAATCTATGCAAGATGAGAAAGAATTACGTGATTTATTAATGAAAGCTGCAGCAGTGAATGAATTGGAAAATGAGTTCATTGCACATTTTGAATCTTTAGAAGACGTCATTCAATTTAGTTATGATGACCACTACGAAATTGATATTGAAGATTTATTATATATGCACGAAGGTAAATATTACTATTATGTGAGTTTTGATGAGCGCTTACCAGACGATGAAGTCCATGCGTATGTCGCACATATTCTAGAATATGCCGTTGAAACGAGAATTTCTAAAGAACAACTTGAAGAATACGGTAAAGTCGTTATGAGTTACAATGTGAAACATCAAGTAAGAAAATATTTTAAACAATAGTCATTTACATTTTTTACAGAAATGTAAAAAATACTTTGAGCATTTCCTACTATATATATGTAGGAGGTGCTTCTTTTGTTACAAGCGTTGAATTCACAACAAAAATTAGTTAATGCTCAACATGCTAAACCAGGAATATATACATGTCCAATATGTAATCGTCCAGTTGTCTTAAAAAAAGGTAAAGTTAAAATGCCACACTTTGCACATCAGTCAATAAAAGATTGTTTTATGTATATATACAAAAAAGAAACAGTATCGCATATCGAAGGAAAGTATGCATTGTATGAATTATTCACACCTCAAACGTGTTATATGGAATACTATTTACCTGAAATTGAACAAATTCCTGATTGCTTTCATCATACGGGTATTGCTTTAGAACTACAAATGTCAGTGATTCCTATTAATCATATAGCAGCACGTTCAGCTGGATATGGTTCCATTGGCATCGATGTTATTTGGATTGCTAAATTTCAAGATATAAAGATTGATGGAAAACGTATGAAACTGACACACTTTCAAAGTGCTTTGATACATTTGAAAGGAAATGTGTTGATCGCCTATCATACGGAGTTGAAAACTTTTTTTGCGCTTCATATCTTACAAATCGTTAACAGAAATACATTTGATATAGAAATCGAAACGATTCAATCGGGACAGGCATTACTACAAGCAGTTGAACAAAGTCAATTGAGTAGAGACTATCGCATAATAAGTCAACTTGAATCAAAGCAGTATATTCAAAACTGTTTGGCGAAGAAATCTGTGTTAGAACCAACCTTAAGTGGTTTATATCAACTTGGTATAGATCGCAGGCATATTCCGAAATATTTACGTGTTGTTTTAAGAGAACAACTTTATATCAATACATATCCAATAGAATGGCAAGTCGGTTTGATGATTATGATTCAACATAAAACTTTTAACTTTGATAAATGGATGAGTTTACTGAATTTAACGGAACAAAGTAAAAGATTAATGTCTCATGAACAATTAGCATTTCAAATATTAAAAAATTATCAAGTAACATCAAATCAAATACGTGCATTAATAACAGAAAAGTGAGAAAATTAATAGTATTAAATATTATGGAGGTATAGTATGACAGAATTAATGACGCGAAGTGAACAACTTGAACAAAACACATGGGATTTAACAACTATATTTGCAAGTGACGAAGCTTTTGAAGAGGCATTTACAGCATTATCTTCTTATTTAGGTAAAGAAAAAGAATTTCAAGGACAACTTGGATCATCTAGTGAAGTTTTATTGAATGCCTTGTTACTTGATTCTGAAATTGATGAATTGTTAGGTAAAGTGTACGTTTATGCGCATTTAAAACATGATGAAGATACAACAAATGCTAAGTATACTGCATTTGAACAACGCGCAGCAACACTAGCAAGTCAATTCTCATCTGCTTGGAGCTTTATGTTACCAGAGTTAATGACAATAGATGAAGTAAAATTAGCAGAATTTATTAAAGAAAATAACGGATTAGAACGTTTTAGATTTGATTTAGAAAAAATCAATAAACGTCGTCCACATGTATTAGGTGAGAAAGAAGAATTAATTTTAGCACAAGCACAAGAAGCATTATCAGCATCTAGTAATACATTTAGTATGTTCAATAACGCTGATTTAACATTTGAAAATGTATTAGATAAAGACGGTAATAGCTTACCATTATCACATGGAAATTATATTACTTATTTAGAGTCTGAGGATCGTGTCTTACGTGAGAATGCATATAAAGCAGTTTATACAGAATATGGTAAATTTAATAATACATTATCACAGACATTAGCAGGCAAAGTGAAATCAAGTGTATTCTCAAGTAAAGTAAGAAATTACAATAGTGCACGACATCAAGCATTATCAAATAATGACATTCCAGAGACAGTGTACGAAACGCTTATCAATACAATTAATGACAACTTACCTTTATTACATCGATATACTGCGTTACGTAAAGAGTTATTAGAATTAGACGAAATGCATATGTATGATATGTACACACCATTAATTGAAGATGTTGAATTTAAAGTATCATATGACGAAGCGAAAGACTGGATGTTGAAATCATTAGAACCGATGAGTAAAGAGTATACAGATGTGGTAAAGGAAGGTTTAATGGATCGTTGGGTAGATGTGTATGAAAATAAAGGGAAAAGAAGTGGCGCATATTCTTCAGGCACATTTGGTACAAATCCATTTATTTTAATGAACTGGACAGATAGTGTCAATAATACATTTACTTTAACACATGAGTTTGGACATAGTGTACATAGTTATTTCTCAAGAGCGAATCAGCCATCAAATATGTCAGATTATTCAATCTTTGTTGCTGAAGTTGCTTCGACTTGTAATGAAGCATTACTAGCTGATTATATGTATAAAAATTTAGATGACGAAAAGAAAAAATTATATTTATTAAATTACCAATTAGATGGTTTTAGAGGAACTGTATTCAGACAAACAATGTTTGCTGAATTTGAATATCTCATTCATTCTATTGTCGAAAAGAACGAACCATTAACAGCAGATCGATTAAACACTGAATACGCCGCATTAAATAAAAAATATTATGGCGATGCAGTTATTACGGATGACTATATTCAATATGAATGGAGTAGAATCCCTCATTTCTATTACAATTATTATGTTTTCCAATACGCAACAGGATATAGTGCCGCTTATGCATTGAGTAAACAGATATTAGATGAAGGTACACCCGCAGTTAATCGTTACATTAATCAATTCTTAAAGGCGGGTAGCTCAGATTATCCAATCGAAGTATTAAAGAAAGCTGGCGTAGATATGACATCTAGTGAACCAATTAAAAATGCATGTTTAGTATTTGAAGAACGTCTAGATGAATTTGAGCGTTTAATCAAAGCAATGAAAGGATAACATTGGATACGTTTTCAATTTGTCAACTTTGTGAACACTAACCTTTTACATTGAAACAGCTTTAATAACGTGTTATATTAAGTACATGAAATTAATCACAAACCAAACATACCCCTTTGTTTGAGTGAAAAATTTCTCCCATCCCCTTTGTTTAAAATGCCGTGTAATCAGACACGGTATTTTTTTATGCATTTTTTTAATGAATAGTAAAGGAATTCAATAATATTAACAATGAAAGCGATTGAAAAACTGTACTAGTAACTATAAAATTTAATTGATACAAAAAATACACCCACAACTTTGAAGTAGTGGGTGCATTATTAATGTTTAATACGCCAAAATAAATCGTAATCATAATAGACATCTTCAATAATATTTTGTAATTTCAATTTGCGAAGTTCATTCAATAATATATTATGTGGCCATTCATACACTACTTCAAGTTCATGTTCGCTTACCATTTCTTGTTCATGGATATATTCAGCAAGTGACGGTGGCAGTTTCTTCTCAATTGGAATGTCAACCAACTCATTAATAATATAGGTATAAATGTGGTAGTCTTGAATTCCTTCAACCTTTAAACCTTCATCTTCATAATTTTCATTGAAGAATACAAGTGTAGGTGTGACTGTAACGTCCATTTCACTAGCAATATGTTGGTCACATTTTAAAGATGTAGTGACATGATTGCTGCGAATATCTTCCATGAAGACATCAATATCTAAATTAGCTTTTTGAGCACAGTACATAATGAGTTCTTTGGTAATAATATCTTGTTTAGGCATAATTTCATTTTGTATAAAGTTTAAAAATAGATTAGCTTTCTTACGACCTTGTAATTCAGCTGCTTTGAAGGCTAACGCAATGTTATCATCACATGTTGTACTTTGGGCTTGGCATTTAGTTAATACTTTTAATGTTGGAAGTAGAATTTGTTTAACCTCTACGAATTGATAGTATTCAATTTGCAATTTACGTAAAGTAGCTTTTAGTTTCCAAGAATCTTTACAAAAAGGATCAAAGAAAGAATAAATTTCAATCTTTTGACTTGGTGTTAATTGTTCTTGTATTTGATTAACCATTAATTGTAGTTGTCCCATTCTACATCACCTTCAATCTTTAATCGACGTTTTTCATATGTTCAGCTGTTAACGTTAATCGCTGTAGTAAATAGTCTCTAACCTCATTTTCCATATCAACTTCGTGTGCGGCACGTGTCATATTTTCTAACCATGCTTTCTTTTCGTTTTCACCAATTTGAAAGTTCATATGACGGGCACGCATCATTGGGTGTCCATGTTCATCAGAATAGAGTGTTGGTCCACCAAGAAACTGCGTTAAGAATTGCTTCTGCTTGCGAGCAGTTTCAACAAAATCTCCAGGAAATAAGTGATTTATACGGTCGTCTTGTGAGACATATCGATAAAATATATCAATCATTTGATAAAGATTTTGTTGACCGATGCGCTCATAGAGTGTTTCCATATAGCGTCTCCTTACTTTTATACTAATATAGCATTTATTCACCAATTTTAAAGTATTTTGCTTGTGAGCTTTTGGTAATGATTATAAAATCGTTGTACTTTACTCAACGTTTCTCTTTTTTCAATGTTATAATATTCAAGGAATGCGTTAAAATTTATTTGCCCCTCTTCAAAGTTTGAAACTTCATATTCTAATTCGTAATCGCTTGTATCTAAATAGTAACTGGCATCAAGTACAAGCAAGCCATTTTTATACTCAACTTCACGGCGTTCCGTAGATAATGCTCCAAAAATGCGTAATGCGTTATCTGGAATATTCATATGCTTTAATTGCGCATCTATATTCTCAGGAATATACCCTTGCTCTATATATTCTTGATCAATAATGCGTTCATCGATAGCACCTGTGTATTCCATGATGCCAATTTTTTGTGGAATTTTTAAGGTCATTACTTTACTTGATCCGTTATCTCTTATGCGTAATGCACATTTATGAGATTTTAAATCATAATTGTTTGTATCGATATAAAAGTTTGTTTGCGTTATGATGGGTGCTGTTTCAAATAATTCCGATTTCAATTGCTCATATGTTGAATAATCGAGTATGTTCTTGAATTCAATTTCAAGTTCTTCCATGGTGAGCCCCCTTTAGTTGTATATTTTCATTATGTACAAGAGGACATATGAAGTAAAGTAAATTACACTATGACTTAAATAACTTAAATACAAATTCATTAAAGTATTTTGAATATTTATGTTAAAATATTCTTGTTAAGGAGATGATAATAGAATGAATTTACATGTCAATGAAATTAAATTAGAAGAAAATAAAGTTATATTATTAACAGAAGAACCTCAAATTGAAGTACAAGCAACTGGAACGATGGTCGTTGATAGTGATAACTTTCAATTTGTATATTTATTAGATGCTGGTAATGCATATGCAAATTTACGTTTTGTCGAAGAAACATGGGCGATGATGAAAGCATATAAAGCCTATCCATGGTTCCTTTACGGTACAATCGAATTAACTGATTTTAATACTGAATTTGATGAGTTATTGGATAATATTAAAGATAACTATAATTACGGAAAACCTTTTACTGAACGTGCAGAAGAGGTATTTGAGCTCTAAAGTGAGGTGTTTTTATGAACCAGTGGGATTTATTTTTATCACCATATAAACAAGCAATTGATGAATTGAAAATTAAATTAAAAGGAATACGTAAACAATTTCATAATGAAGGAAAATCTTCACCAATCGAATTTGTTACCGGGCGAGTTAAACCCATACCAAGTATCATTGAAAAAGCCAATACACGTGGTATTCCATTTGATCGTTTAAGTGAAGAAATGTATGATATTGCAGGACTACGTTTGATGTGTCAATTCGTTGATGATATTGATGTCGTCGTACAAATATTAAGGAATCGACATGATTTCGAAGTCGTTGAAGAACGTGACTACATTAAAGAAACGAAAGAAAGTGGATATCGTTCTTATCATGTCATTGTAAAATATCCAATTGAAACGTTGAACGGCCAGAAATTTATTTTAGCAGAAATACAAATTCGAACGCTCGCAATGAATTTTTGGGCAACAATTGAACATACTTTACGTTATAAATATGCAGGGGATTATCCACCGGAAATTCAAAATCGGTTAGAGCGTGCTGCAGAAGCGGCTTATTTATTAGATGAAGAAATGTCAGAAATACGAGAAGAGATAAAAGAGGCTCAAAAGTTTTATTCAGAACAACGTAGTGAGATTAGAGACTAAGGGGGTGAATTGATGCGCTTTAATATTTTATCTAAAGGTGATTCGAAGAGCAATGCATTGAAGCAAAAAATGATAGGTTATATGAAGGACTTTAATATGACTGAAGATGTTTCAACACCTGAAATCGTTATTTCAGTTGGTGGAGATGGCACATTATTACAAGCATTTCATACATATAGTCATAGACTCAGTGAAACAAGTTTTGTCGGTATTCATACAGGCCATTTAGGGTTCTATGCTGATTGGTTACCACATGAGGTTGAAAAATTGATAATAGCTATTAATAATGATACGTTTCAAGTCATTGAATATCCATTAGTAGAAGTAATCGTGCGATACGATGAAGGTCGTCCCTCACGATATTTAGCGTTAAACGAAGCTACTGTCAAGACACATAATGGGGCGACACTTGTTGCTGACTTATTCATTCGTGGGGATCAGTTTGAACGTTTTAGAGGAGATGGGTTGTGTATTTCTACACCGAGTGGTTCTACAGCTTATAATAAGGCTTTAGGTGGTGCATTAATTCATCCTTCACTTGAAGCGATGCAAATTACTGAAATTGCATCTATTAATAACCGTGTATTTAGAACAGTTGGTTCACCACTCGTGTTGCCTAAACATCATACGTGCCAAGTTGTGCCAGCTAATCCAAGTACGTTACAATTAACATTTGATCATCTGACAGCAGATCATAAAGGTGTGGCTTCGATACAGTATCGTGTTGCAGATGAAAAAGTTCGTTTTGCACGATTTAGACCTTTTCCGTTCTGGAAGAGAGTACACGATTCATTTATTGCAAACGAATGATTCAATTACAATACGTTATAAAAGAAGCCACAACTGTTAAAGCATTTTTATTGAATCAAAACTATAGTAAGAAATCGTTAAGCGCCATTAAACAAAATGGCGCTTTACTTGTTAATGATTGGCCAGTGACGGTTCGTGAACCATTAAAGACAGGTGACGTTCTTGAAGTGACACTTCCTGATGAGGTCAAAAGTCCAAATTTAAAACCAAGTAATCTGCAAGTAGAAGTTTTATTTGAAGATTGTATGTTAATTATTGTGAATAAACCCAGTTATATGAATACCATTCCGTCACAACTACATCCACATGACAGTTTGATAGAAGCAGTATATGGTTATATGGAGCGCAATACAAATGACAGAAGTGTATTGCATCCTGTAAGTAGGCTTGACCGAAATACGAGTGGTATTGTTGTGTTCGCTAAGCATCAGCTGTTTCATCATTTGCTAACGAATAAAATAGAAAAAAACTATTTACTGTTGTGTGTTGGCGAAGTAAAATACTCAGGTAACGTTTGTATGCCTATTGATCGCGCACAGGATTCAATTATTACTAGGACCGTAAGTGTGTCTGGCAAATCTTCCAGAACAGAATATTCATGTCTTCTTTATGATGCTGATCGTGATATATCATTGGTTAAAGTTAAATTGCATACCGGACGAACACATCAAATTCGCGTCCATTTTCAAGCTATTGGGCATCCTTTAATAGGTGATACACTGTACGGAGAAGATTGTCAGCTCAATCGACATGCTTTACACGCAAATCAAGTAACATTTAAACAACCACTTACAAATGACATGATTAACATTGAATTACCTATTCCTAAAGATTTCAGTCACATTTTTGATGTGTTATAATTAATTGTATTTTGGAGGTGAAATTATGGCAGAAGAAGAAGTTGTATTAGAAGAAGAGATGTATAACAAAGAAGTATTAGATGACTTGTTATTACAAGGTGAAATAGATCGATTTAGAGAAGAATTTCTTGAGCTCCATACTTATGATCAAGGTGAATATTTCTCCGAATCTAGTGACGAAGTAAGGGATAAGATTTATCATTTCTTATCACCGAAAGAAGTCGCTGAATTTTTAGAATCGACTGAAATGGAAGAGGACGAATACGATCACATATTTGAAGAAATGGATGCACGCTATGCGAGCAGTATGTTTGCAGAAATGTCCTTGGATAATGCAGTTGATATATTAAAAATGTTGCCGAAAACAAAAATAGCTGGCCTACTTTTGTTAATGGATAAAGATACGGCAAGTGAAATAAAAGCGTTAATTCATTATGAAGAGGATACTGCTGGTGGATTAATGACAACTGAATTTATTTCAGTATCATCATTAAGTACTGTACGAGAAGCAATGATTCAGTTGAAAGAACAAGCACCACACGCGGAGACTATTTACTATATCTTTGTATTAAACGAGAAAAAACAACTTGTTGGCGTAATTTCACTGAGAGATTTAATTGTTGCGGAAAACGATGAATACATTGAAGACGTCATGAACGAACGTGTGATTAGTGTAAATGTTGCAGATGACCAAGAAGATGTCGCAAATGTAATGAAAGACTATGATTTCTTAGCAATTCCAGTTGTCGATTACCAAAATCATTTACTTGGAATTATCACTATTGATGATATCTTAGATGTTATCGATGAAGAGGCAAGTGAAGACTACTCAAAACTTGCAGGGGTAAGTGATATTGACTCAACAGATGATTCAATGTTTGCAACAGCACGTAAACGTCTGCCATGGCTTATGGCGCTGACTGTGATGGGAATGATAACTGCTTCAATACTAGGACAGTTTGAAAATACATTAAGTAAAGTGGCGCTTCTTGCAGCATTTATTCCTTTGATAGGGGGTATGGCCGGTAACTCGGGTACTCAAAGTTTAGCTGTTGTAGTACGTGGTATTTCGACCGGTGAAATTGGTGAACAAAGCAAATTTAAATTAGCTCTGCGCGAAGCGGGTTCAGGTTTCATTACAGGACTGAGTTGTTCGATTATGCTATTTATTATTATTTGTGTTATATATAAAACACCAGTTCTTGGTTTAATTGTGTGCTTTAGTTTAACAATTGCAATGACTGTCGCTACACTTGCTGGTGCGATGGTACCATTGATCATGCACCGTTTAAATATTGACCCAGCGGTTGCTAGTGGACCATTTATATCTACAACAAATGATATTATTAGTATGTTGATTTATTTTGGATTAGCTACTACATTTATGAGTTATTTAACTTAGGAGGTCAAGATGGGAAATCATGCAGAATTATTATCTTTAGTAATCGTTGTCGTGTGTGCATTCTTAACACCAATCATTATTAATAGATTACGTATTAATTTTTTACCAGTCGTGGTTGCTGAAATAATAATGGGTATTATCGTTGGTAAGTCATTATTCAATTGGGTAGACCGTACTGATATGTTAAATATGTTATCGACCTTAGGGTTTATCTTTTTAATGTTTTTAAGTGGATTAGAAATTGACTTTAAAGCATTCAAATCTTCACCGAACCAAAAGAAAGACAAACATAGAGAACCAAACCCATTGATAATTGCTGTTATTATTTTTGCAGGTATACTATTATTATCTATACTTGCAGCATATATTTTCAAATGGTCAGGTATTATTGACGATGTATTGCTAATGGTGATTGTTATCTCAACCATTTCTCTAGGGGTTGTTGTACCAACTTTAAAAGAAATGAATATTATGCAAACAACAATTGGACAAATCATTTTATTAGTAGCTGTAATTGCTGATTTAGCGACTATTTTATTATTAACGTTATACGGTACATTATATGCACAAGGAGATTCGCCAATTTGGTTAATCGGTATTTTGATTGTATTTACAGCACTATTCTATGTTACAGGGAAGAACTTTAAGAAAGCGCCATTTTTAGAAAAGCTAATGGCTGGTACAACTCAAATTGGTATACGTGCAGTGTTCGCACTAATCATATTACTTGTGGCACTTGCAGAAGGCGTTGGTGCTGAAAATATTCTAGGTGCATTTTTAGCTGGGTGTGTTGTGAGTCTTCTTGGTCCAGACAAAGATATGGTCAATAAATTAGATTCATTCGGCTACGGTTTCTTCATCCCAATGTTCTTTATAATGGTTGGTGTAGACTTAGATATACCATCGTTATTTAAAAATCCATCAGGTTTAATCTTAATTCCATTTTTATTAATTGCGTTTTATTTAACGAAAATTATCCCAATATGGGTACTTAAGAAATGGTATGATACGAAAACGGTTGTAGCTTCATCATTTTTATTAACTTCAACATTATCACTTGTAATCGCCTCAGCAAAAATTGCTGAGAGATTAGGAACTATAGATGCTACAACAAGTGGAACTTTAATTTTAGCAGCAGTTATTACATGTGTTATAGTCCCTATCCTATTTAAAAGAATATTTCCTGTTGCCCATACTGAAGAGAAAATGATTAAAGTGGCATTCATTGGGAAAAATCAGTTATCAATCCCAGTTGCACAAAGTTTCAAATCGGATTTATACTTACCAACTTTATTCTATTTAAAAAATAATGTGGATAAACGAACGATTCAAGATTTGAATACTATACAACTTAACGCATATGAGTATGAAGAATTGTTACAACGTGGATTATTTGATTTTGATATTGTAGTATGTTCAGCAAATGACGAATCAATTAACCGTAAAGTCGCGGTAATGGCAAAACAAGAAGGTGTTTCGCGTGTGATTTGTCGCGTTGAAACTTTACAAGAAGATGAACGTTTAACAGAAGAAGGTATTGAAGTATTTAGTGAATTCCAAAGTACGAAAACATTATTAAAAGGTTTAATTGAATCACCAAATATGTTAAATCTATTGTCTAACGTTGAAACAGCACTTTACGAAATTGAAATGTTAAATACTAGATATCACGAGATGCAGTTGCGAGAATTTCCGTTTTCAGGTGACATTATCTTCGTTCGTATATTACGTGGTAATGACTCTATTGTACCTCACGGTGATACCGAACTTCACTTTAAAGACCGTTTAATTGTTACGGGTGAAAGAAAGTATGTCGATGAAATTAAACGTGAATTAGAGTTGTTTTAACTATTTAGCAAGGGACAATAAATCAATGTCCCTTGCTATTTTTCTTTTTTAACCAAACATTTTGTGATATAGTTGAAATTAATTAGTAGTAGATACTAGAACTAACATATAAAAGGAGAGTTTTGATGTTAAATTTTACGGATAATGTTTATGTAATTATGGGAATTGCCAATAAAAGAAGTATCGCGTATGGTGTAGCTCAAGTACTTGATGAAGCAGGATGTAAATTAGTGTTTACGTATCGAAAAGAAAGAAGTATGAAAGAATTAGAAAAGTTATTACCGAATTTAAAAAATAACAAAAATGCAGATATGATTCAGTGTGATGTTCAAAGTGATGAAGACGTAATTAATGCTTTTGCTTCAATTAAAGAAAAGTATGGGAAAATTGATGGGGTATTTCATTCTATTGCTTTTGCGAATATGGAAGATTTACGTGGTCGCTTTATTGATACAAGTCGTGAAGGATTCTTATTAGCCCAAGATATTAGTTCATATTCATTAACAATTGTAGCTCGTGAAGCTTCTAAGATAATGGATGGTAACGGATCAATCGTTACAACAACTTATATCGGTGGTGAATTTGCCGTACCGAACTATAACGTTATGGGAGTTGCAAAAGCATCACTTGAAGCGAATGTGAAATATTTAGCATCCGACTTAGGACAAGACGGGATTCGTGTCAATGCAATTTCTGCGGGGCCAATACGTACATTAAGTGCTAAAGGAGTAGGTAACTTTAATACTATTTTAAAAGAAATTGAAACGCATGCACCACTGCGCCGAAATGTTGATATTATTGAAGTGGGCAAGACGGCTTTATACCTGCTATCTGATTTATCTAGTGGTGTCACAGGAGAGAACATTCACGTAGATGGCGGATATCATATTGTAGGGTAAATAAAATAATAACTTTATATTAAAAAGGTTGCGATAAGTTTGAATCATCGCAACCTTCTTTTTAATTTTTATTCACCTAATTTAAATGTTTCTTTTACATTCCAAGTTTCATTGTCTAATTGATAGCAAAGGCTTAATGTATCAATTATTTCAGTATGTTTTACATCTGTCATAGATAATTGCCCTTTTAAATCTTCAAATTCCTGAGATGTAAATCCTTGTCCAATCGTAAAGTGTGGTACGAATGGATATTCATTTTTACCATAGAAAGTTCCATCATTTAATAATTCATAAAGTTTTACTAAGTTATCATTTGGCGTCACTTTAAGATAAATGACATTTTGAGTCGGTGCAAAATCAGACGCTTTTTCAACATTGATTTCGATAGGCTGAATTGATGTTGCAATGTCTTTTAATTTTTCTGTTACTACATCAATGTCGCTTTCTTCGACCTCAAATGCTTCCTTAATTGTGATGTGAGGAGTAATTAATGCGTAATGTGAATCATATCTTTTTCGATATTTGTTGATTTCATCTTGATAAGATTTTGATGGGTAAAGTACGATGCCTAATTTCATAATGTTGCCCCCTTTATTCTGATAATTCAATTATATCAGAATTTTAGTTTAAGTAATAATTTAAACTTTTTTCAATTTGAGGTTTCCAAGTTTTCCAATTATGGCCACCATTAATTTCTTCATAATAATGGCGAATGCTTTTTGCTGTTAATACGTGATGGAATTCACGTATTGGGTTTAAGAAATCGGCAAAACCACCAGTCAACAGTTCAAAGTTATCCTCTTTATTACCAACAACTACATAGTAATCGAGAGCCTCTTTTACTTCTTTATCTAAATAATTGATTTGTTTAATAATATTATTTGTAACCATTGGCGAGAAGAGGACAGCTTTTGATGATAGATCGGGTTGTTCTAAAGTTAGTGTGAGTGAAATACTCGCCGCTAAACTATCACCAATAAGGATGGTTCGCTCTTTTGTATGAGTGATGTGAAATGCACTTTCTAAATATGGTAATAATTCTTTAACAATAAATGATTGATATTTTTTTCGATCCACGCCTTCCGGGTGATACTCATTACTTCTTTGAGTGACATTCGTGTAATGGATAAAAACGAAGACTGCAGGATCAATGGCATCCTCGACAAGCCTTTCATATTTACGATGAATCTGACCGATTTGACTCACATCTTGTCCATCAAAACAAAGAAATAATGTATGCTCAACAAAAGGTGAAAATTCATTCGGAAAATAAATACCAATTTTTACTATGCGTGCTAAATAACTGCTGTCAATCGTAAACGGAGTAATTAATCCATTACTCATAATAATCACCTCTATGTAAATATTTTATTGATTTAATTTATCTTTAAGATAATAATATCATTAATTTTTGGGTATAATAATTCTATATTAAAATTAGGAGGACAATATGACTAAAAAAGTGTGGTTTCGCTTCGGCATTGGATTATTATTAACGTTTTTAATTATTAAGTATTTTTTAGAAATTAATCATATTTTCTATCCTGTCATTGTTATCGTTAAATCGATTATCATACCATTACTATTGGGCGGTTTTTTGTATTATGTTACCGTGCCTTTACAAGACAAATTGGAGCAACGTTTTAATTTGCAACGTTGGCAAAGCTTGACTACAATTATGCTTACGCTTGTCATACTAACTGGGCTGTTCTTATCATTTATAGGTCCGATTATTATGAAACAGGGGAATAACTTTGTAGATAATTTTCCAACGATACAAAAAGAATTTCAATCATATGTCAATTTAGCTTTAGATCAACGCGAGAAGTTACCTGATAACGTGAAAGATGGTATCACTAACGCAACAAAAAAGATAAATGAGTATACAGGAAAAATTGTATCAAATGCATTTTCTTTTATTACTCAATTTATATCTACTTTATTTTTAATCATTTTAGTTCCTTTTTTCTTAATTTACATGTTAAAAGATCATGATCGTTTTATACCTTTTATATCCTCACCATTTTCTGGACGTCGCAAATTATTTGTAGTCAATTTATTTAAAGATATAGACAAAACTTTAAAGTCTTATATACAAGGTCAAGTAACGGTAAGTATTATTTTAGGTATTTTATTATTGATTGGTTATTTAATCATTGGACTTGAGTATCCTTTGATATTAGCAATGTGGGGAATGTTAACTAATTTAATACCCTTTTTAGGACCTTATTTAGCAGTGGTTCCAGCATTAATCATAGCATTAATACAAAAACCTATTATGGCTTTATATGTAGTCATTATTATGTTTATAGCACAACAATTAGAAGGTAATATTATTACGCCAAATATTATGGGAAAATCATTAAATATGCATCCGTTAACAATTATCACTGTGATTTTAGCAGCAGGTAATTTAGGTGGTTTTATGGCAATATTGGTTGCAGTGCCAGTATATGCTGTCATAAAGACTATCATTCGCAATGTTTATTTGCATCGTCAGGATATTACACATGAAGCAGTAAAGACAGTAAATGAACATTCAAAATAAAATATTAATTTTTTGAAGGATATCTATTTTTTTAGATTATCCTTTTTTTACATGTTCTTAATACTAATTTGTATATGAAGTGTGATAAACTTAAATAGTATGAATTTACATAATTTAAATATTAATTTGAGTAAAAGGTGGTTATCCAAATGTCGAAGGTTAAGAAAGCTGTCATTCCAGCTGCAGGAATTGGATCTAGATTTTTACCAGCAACAAAAGCTATGCCGAAAGAAATCTTACCAATTCTTGATAAACCAACAATTCAATATATTGTTGAAGAAGCGGTTGCAGCAGGTATAGAAGATATAATAATCGTTACTGGGAAACATAAGCGTGCAATTGAAGATCATTTTGATGCTCAAATGGAATTAGAACATAATTTAGAGGCTAAGGGTAAGTTTGAATTACTAGAAAAAGTACAGCATTCAACAAACTTAGCTAATATCTTCTACGTAAGACAAAAGTCCCCGCAAGGTTTAGGTCATGCAATATGGACTGCAAAACAATTCATTGGTGATGAGCCTTTTGCAGTATTATTAGGGGATGATATTGTTGATGGTGAAGTACCAGCAATTAAACAATTGATGGACGTATATGATGAGAAACAGAAATCGGTTATTGGTGCGAAGACGGTAACATATGAAGATACTGAACGATACGGAATGATTGAATCGAAATCTCAAAATGATCGTTTATATGAAATCGAAACGTTAATTGAAAAGCCGAAATTAGGAACAACGGAATCGCGTTTAGCAATAATGGGACGCTATGTCTTAACACCAGACATCTTTACTTATCTAGAAGAGCAAAATATTGGTGCAGGTGGCGAAATCCAATTAACGGACGCGATTGCACGCGTTAATGAAGATGACGAAGTATACGCATATGACTTTGAAGGTGACCGATATGACGTTGGAGATAAAATCGGTTTCGTAAAAACAACGATGGAATATGCAATGCGATCAGATATGAAAGATCAATTGATTCCATTCTTAGAAGACTTAGTAGAAAAGTATAAATAATAAAAACAAGAGAGCCCGGTCCTAAAGACTGGCTCTCTTGTTTTGGTTATGAACACGTAAAAAGTAGAATCCATAGAATAATGTTAAAAAGATAAATAAGCTTGCAGATAAAAAGAGTGTAAAATTTGTATTATGGAAAAGTTCAGTGATGACACCACCAATTAATGGTCCAAGCATCGTACCGATGCCTTGAAGTGAATTAAATACGCCCCAAGACTCCTCTTTAAGTTTAGGTTCTACTTGACTTGCCATAAATGCGTTCCATCCAGGGAGTAATAAACCATAAAAGATACCTATAAATAATGCAGCACCGAGAACTAAATAGTAATTCGTAATTTGAGTCATGAAAAATATAGAGACACCATATACTAAGAATCCTGATAATATCACGATATATGAATATATTTTCGAAACTTCATCCATGAATTTTGAAATAAATAACATTGAAATTGTACAACCTACGCCACCAGCAATTAAAATATACGTATATTCTAATGTTGTAACATTTAAATTATCAATTGCATATGTTGGCAAGATGGGAACGAGCATTCCAATAGCTAATCCTTGCATTAATATGCCAGGGAATAACACGAGATGACGCATCATCACGTGTTTGATGTGCAGCATTTGTGTCTTTAATGATTTCTTCTCAATAAATGATACTTCAACATGAACAAACATGTACAGTAACCAAGCAATGAGTACAAATACTGGCATTATGAATGTGAACCGTGTTGGATGAATTTTAAAGATTAAGTTCATTGCAATCATTCCAGCCATCATCCCTACGAGCCAAGCAAAATAGACGTAGCCCATTTGCTTAGAACGCTTGCCATCATCAATAGAACTCAGCATAATGACCCAAATCGGACTCACAGCAATTCCCGTTAATATTGCGGCTATAATAAGTGATAAAGGATTTTGGAAGAACACCACAATCGATAATCCAACAACAGCTAGCAAAAAACCTAAATTTAATACTTTCTTCGTACCAAATCGTTTCAACATAAATCCAATCCCGAAATTGGTTAAAGCATCACTAATAAAGTGTAATGTGATTGCAAATGAAACTACACCTACAGTAACCTTGGATGCTGTAGTGGGTAGCACGGGTAAATAACTCAAAATATACATTCCACGAGCGAATTCCATTAAAAACAAGATCGAAATCATTAACCAAAAATCTTTGCCAGTAAACTTATTTCGCGATAAGTCGCGCATATAATCTCGCTTTCGATTGAATTTGATTATGGGTTATTGATTCGTTTAATATTTCGATAATTGAGTTACAAATGTTTTGTGAAGAATTTGGAATGTAATCATTTTTCATATTTTGAGTTAAGCGGTTTAATTCTTTTTCGTGATTTAATAAATCAAGTGAGACATGAATTGTTTCAGCATAAGAATGGGTGATACGTGAATACCCTTTATTGCTGAAATACACAGCATTTTCACCTTCCTGTCCTGGCGTAGGATTGAAAAATACTAAAGGAATATGTTTGCACAGACTTTCAGTAATTGTAATACCACCAGGTTTAGTTAACATTAAGTCACAACTTGACATCCATTGTGCCATGTTTTGCGTGTAGCCCATCACTAAAACATTGTTACTTTTAAATTGGTTTTGTAAGTTAGTAACGAGTGATTGGTTTTTACCGCATACGACAACAAACTGATGATCACTTTTTGTAACAAGAGAAGATAACATTTCATTAAAACCTTCCATGACACCAAAAGCCCCAGCAACCATAAGTAATGTTTTTTTATTTGGATTTAAACCATGTTCAATTAACCATGTATTGCGGTCAATAGGTTCAGAAAATTTTTCATGAATCGGTATGCCTGTGATATTAATATTCTCTTCTGGCACACCATATGTTATTAATTCGTTTTTGAGGCTATCTGTTGCAACGTAGTACATTTCTGAATCTGGTGTGAGCCAGTTTTTATGCATTCTATAATCTGTGATTACTGTACAAACAGGTGTATGAATATTAAAATCTCTTTTTAATATAGATACGACTGGAGTAGGGAATGTTAGTAATATCAAATCTGGCTTTTCCTTAATAATTAAATTAACGAGTTTATTCAATCCATAATATTTATAAAAACATGCATCTGTTTTATCTTGTCTTGCATAATAGAAGTATTTATATGACTTTCTGAAATATTTATAACTATTTATATAATATTTTTTAGCGATACTATTGATTATGGGGTGTGCTTCTTGAAATAAATCATGCTCAATTACAGTCACGTTCGGTAAGTGCATTTTATTAAATTGATTAACTAGTGCGTTTGTTACTGAAATATGACCATTGCCGAAAGATCCCGTCAAAATCAATATTTTTTTATTTTTAATCAGCATAAGTACACTCCGATTCATTTGATTTATTGTAATTCTATATTATTATCACATCTTTGTGTAAGGATATCATAATAATTACAAAAAAATTACAATACCTTTGTGAAAACTTTACAAAACATTGAAACTTTACTTAAATGTCGCGATATCGTTTCAGTAATATAGTATTCGCAACCAGTAATAGTAAGAATATTGCTATCAATATTATGATATTAGGTAATATTTCTATTGACTGACCTTTTATCATAATACGAGATAAATTTTCAGCACCATATCTAAGCGGCATTAAAAAACTCAGCCATTGCAACGGTTTATGCATATTCTCTAATGGTATGATACCACTAAATAAGATTTGAGGTACAATAATTAGTGGAATAAATTGTATCATTTGGAATTCTGATTTGGCGAAAGTTGAAATGAATAAGCCTAAACCAAGTGCGACAAATGCTAATACAATATTACTTATTATAAACAAAAGTAAACTACCTTCAACATGTATTTTTAATATATATACCGCATACAGTACTAGCATAACAGTTTGAATACTTGCAAACAGTGAGAAACCTAACATGTAACCAAAAACAATTTCAAAGCGCTTTATTGGTGTAGATAATAACTTATACAGTGTACCTGTCGTACGTTCTTTAAGTAAAGTGATACCTGAGATTAAAAATGTAAAGAAGAAAACAAAGAAAGCAATGAGTACTGGATTAATCATGTCAAAGTAATCACTATCTTTATCACCATAGATATAGTGCGTTTTAAAAGGTGATACATCACTTTTAGAATGATTACCTGTTTTATGTTTAGTTTCAGGCATATCAATACCAACACGCTCTAGAAGAGGTCCTAGTTTTTCAAGTTGTTTTTTCATTTTCTCGAGTTGTCCATTCATTTCATTAAACTTTTTTTGCATTTCCTCAATAACTACTTGTGATTTTGAAAATTTAGTTTTGATTTTGTAACTTTGAATAGCTGTCTTTATTTTCATGGTTTTACTCGGATCTAAATTTTCATAATAGACTTCTATTTTTTCATTATTTGATATGAGTAATGCATCTAAATTTTTATCCTCAATCGTTTGTTTAATATCTACTTTTGAGCTGATTTTGCTCATCGTAATGTTATTCTCTTCAAATTGTTTAATTAAGGTATTAGGAATATGATATATTCCGACCTGTACTTTACCGTCATCAACAGTTTGAAAAATGTAATGTAGAAGGGTAAGAATAAGGATAGGAGCAATAAAAAGTAACATCATAGTGCGTTTATCACGTATAATTTGTAAAATAATGCGTCGTGCTACAGTGAATATATTCAATTCATTTCACCTACTTTAATAAATATATCTTCTACACTGTCAACTTGGTAATACGACTTTAATCGATCTGGTGCACCGAATCCAATCATTTCATTATTATTAAGTAACAACAATTTATCACACGCTTCGGCTTCATCCATAATGTGGGTTGTGATAATAATTGTTGTTCCATTACGATTTAAGTCATAAAATGATTGCCATATTTTTCGTTTTAATATCGGATCAATTCCAACTGTAGGTTCATCCAATATGATGAGTTCTGGATTATGTAATAAACTGATTGCAAGTGAAAGACGACGTTTCATACCACCGGAATAGTTTGCGACACGTTTTTTTAAGTGAGGTGTAAGCTCTGTAATATTAGCAACATGTGTTATAGCTTCAGTTAAAGATGTTTTTTTGATTTGATAAATATGGCCGAAAAACTTTAAATGTTCCAAACCAGTCATATCTTCATAAAGTGCATCTGATTGAGCCATATATCCAATGTTTTGAAGGGCTTCTAAGTTAGGCATGAAATAATCATTGATTGTCACTGTACCTTGATCTGATTTAAGAATCCCGAGCATACATTGTATTAAAGTTGTTTTTCCGGAACCAGATGCTCCGATAATTCCAATAATTTCTCCTTTTTCAACAGAAAAACTAATATCGTTTAATATTTTATGTTGATTAAATGATTTCGAAATTTGACTTACTACAATTTTAGACATAGAAACCTCCATGTGCCTCTGTTTAATTCATTAATATTATTAATTGTATCTTATTATACGCTTATTTATTTTGAATGAACATGAATAACTTGTATAGGCGAATGTTTTAAAAAGGTGTATAATTAAGAATTGAATTAAAGGAGGGCACTTTATGGATACAATGCAGTTACTCAAAGTGATTAAAGCAAAGAAACTTTACGGTAAATTTCCTGATAAAATAGATAATATCGTTGTCGACTCGAGACAAGCAAATACTAACTCAGTGTTTGTTGCAAGCCAAGGTTATACTGTGGATAGTCATCAATTTATCCCGAACGTTATTGCACAAGGTTGCAAGATGGTAGTTGTAGATCATCATTTGAATGATGTACCTAATGATGTAGGTCAAGTCGTTGTTAAAGATACTATTAAAGCAGCAAATATTATGGCGCAGTTCATTTTGGACTTTCCAAGTCAGAAACTTACAACTTACGGAGTTACAGGGACGAACGGTAAGACAAGTGTCGCAACAATGATACATCATATTAACCGTGCATTACATATTAATTCAGCATATTTAGGAACAAATGGTTTCCAATTCAATGAGGATGTTGCAAAAGGATCAAATTCTACACCTGAAACGATTACTTTAAACAATCATATTCAAGATGCTCTGTCAAAAGGTGCGAAAGTTATGTCTATGGAAATGAGTAGTCATGGTTTAGCACTTGGTCGTACAAATGGTGTTGACATTGATGCTGCAATTTTTACGAACTTAACACAAGACCATCTAGACTTTCATCATACGATGGAACGTTATGGATTTCACAAATCTTTATTATTCGCACAACTTGGCAATGATTATTCAAAACCGAAATTTGCAATAATTAATGGGGATGATGATTATTTATCAGAACTTATTATCTCAACACCACGTGAAGTGATTACATTCGGGATAGATAATGATGTAGATTTCAAAGCAGTGAATATCGAAGAGACAATACACGGTATTCAATTTGATATGGTGACGCCAGACGGCAAAGTTCATATTAAGTGCCCTTATATTGGTCGTTTTAATGTATATAATATGCTTGCAGCGCTCTGTGCAATGTGGACGCAAGGCCATTCAATTGTTGATTTGGCACAAGCAACAGAACATTTAAATCCAGTCGAAGGTCGATTAGAAGTATTAGATCGTAACTTACCTATTGATCTTATTATCGATTATGCCCATACACCCGATGGGATGAACAAATTGATTGATGCAGTACAACCTTTTAAACGTGGCAAAATGATATTCTTAGTCGGAATGGCAGGAGAACGTGATTTAACAAAGACACCAGAGATGGGTGCGATTGCATGTCGTGCAGATTATGTTATCTTTACACCGGATAATCCTGCAAATGATGATCCTAAAAAATTAACAGATGCATTAGAATCAGGTGCGACACATACAAACTATAAATCATTCTTAGATCGTGCTGAAGGGATTCGCCATGCTATAGATGTAAGTGAACCGGGAGATATGGTAGTCCTTGCATCAAAAGGACGTGAACCTTATCAAATTATGCCTGGTTATGTAAAAGTGCCACATCGGGATGATTTAATCGGATTAGAAGCGGCCTATGAAAAATACGGGAGAGATTAAAATGAAAATCAGAACAAATAATGGAGAGACATTACAATGTAAAGTATATATTCATGAAAACAAAAAAGAAGAAACGATTTTAGTGAGTGTCCCAGATATCTTTTTCTCAATACAATTTGATTACGATATTTATGGTGATGCATTAGTCGAACATTTATACCATCATTTATTTAATATCTTAGACGAAAAAGAAGCTAACCAGTTAGCATTATCAATCGCACAATGGACGAGCGAATTATAAGGAGTACAATATGACATTAAAACAAGAAGTAGAAATTAGAAAGACGTTTGCCATCATCTCTCACCCAGATGCAGGTAAAACAACATTGACAGAGAAATTATTATTATTCGGTGGAGCTATTCGTGAAGCGGGTACTGTAAAGGGAAAAAAGACCGGGAAGTTTGCGACGAGTGATTGGATGGATGTTGAAAAAGAACGTGGCATCTCAGTAACAAGTTCAGTGATGCAGTTTGATTATGATAATTTTAAAATTAACATTCTAGACACACCAGGGCACGAAGATTTTTCTGAGGATACTTACCGTACTTTAATGGCCGTAGATAGTGCAGTTATGGTTATCGATGTTGCTAAAGGAATTGAGCCACAAACATTAAAGTTATTCAAAGTATGTAAAATGCGTGGTATCCCAATTTTCACATTTATCAATAAATTAGATCGTGTAGGAAAAGAACCATTTGAATTACTAGAGGAAATCGAGAAAACGTTAGAAATCGAAACATATCCAATGAACTGGCCAATTGGTATGGGTCAATCATTCTTCGGCATTATTGATCGAAAAGAGAAAACGATTGAACCTTTCCGAGATGAAGAGAATGTCTTACATTTAAATGAAGACTTTGAACTTGTTGAAGACCATGCAATCATTCACGATTCAGCATTTGAACAAGCAATTGAAGAGTTGATGTTAGTGGATGGTGCTGGTGAATCTTTTGATAATGAAAAGTTATTATCAGGAGATTTAACGCCTGTATTTTTTGGATCTGCATTAGCTAACTTTGGTGTACAGAATTTCCTGAACGCTTATGTCGATCATGCACCGATGCCAAGTGGTCGTAAAACAGAAGAAGGAGAAGAAGTTTCTCCTTTTTCAGAAGATTTCTCAGGCTTTATATTTAAAATTCAAGCCAACATGAATCCATTACATCGTGATAGGATTGCATTTATGCGTGTCGTAAGTGGCGCGTTTGAACGTGGTATGGACGTGAAATTAACAAGAACAGATAAAAAAATGAAAATATCGCGTTCGACTTCATTCATGGCCGATGACACAAAGACTGTCAATCATGCGGTAAGCGGAGATATAATCGGACTATATGACTCTGGTAACTTTCAAATCGGGGATACATTGGTCGGAGGTAATCAAAAATTTAAATTTGAAAAGTTACCACAGTTTACACCTGAAATATTTATGAAAGTCAGTCCTAAAAACGTATTAAAACAAAAGCATTTCCATAAAGGAATAGAGCAACTTGTACAAGAGGGTGCAATTCAGTTGTATAGAACTTTACACACAAATCAAATTATTCTAGGAGCAGTTGGGCAATTGCAATTTGAAGTATTTGAACACCGCATGAACAACGAGTATAACGTAGATGTTGTAATGGAACAGGTAGGACGTAAAATTGCGCGATGGATAGAAAACGAAGAAGAAATTAAGGATAATATGAACTCAAGCCGTTCAATATTAGTTGAAGACCGTTTTGGGAATAAAGTATTTTTATTTGAAAATGAATTTGCTACCCGATGGTTCTTAGACAAGTTCCCTGAAATTAAACTTTACAGTTTACTATAAGCAAAATCAGATAAGGATTATGCAAATGTGTAGTATAATACTTAACGTCATCAAATCAATATTAATTTTCATTAAATCGGAGTGAAGCAAATGGATATGTCTATTATCATTACTTATGCATGGGTTATTTTAGTACTAGTTGTATTAGAAGGTTTGCTAGCAGCCGATAACGCTATTGTTATGGCAGTTATGGTCAAGCATTTACCTGAAGAAGAGAGAAAAAAAGCATTATTTTATGGATTACTCGGTGCATTTGTATTTCGTTTTGCTTCATTATTTGCTATCGCTTACCTGGCTAAATTTTGGCAAATACAAGCATTAGGTGCAGCGTATCTGTTGTTTATATCCATTAAGAACTTATATCAATATTTCAATACAGGTGACGCGACAAGTGATGAAGAAGAAGCGGAACTTGAGAAATATAGTAAAAAAGGAAGTGGCTTCTGGATGACAGTTGCCAAAGTTGAATTTGCCGATATTGCATTCGCGATTGATTCTATGCTTGCAGCCATTGCCATTGCATTGACATTGCCTGAAGTAGGACCACAATTCGGTGGTATGAACTTAGGACAATTTTTGGTTATGTTTACAGGCGGTATGCTCGGTGTTGTTATTATGCGATTCGCTGCGACTTGGTTCGTTAAGTTATTACATGATAATCCCTCACTTGAAGCAGCTGCATTTGCAATAGTTGGATGGGTAGGAATTAAATTAGTCGTAATGGTACTTGCACATGAAGCGATTCAAATCTTACCACATGATTTCCCGCATGGATTACCATGGCAATTAACTTTCTGGGTTGTATTGTTAGGTATTTTAGCAATTGGATGGTTTAGTGGTAAGAAAAAACAAGCAAATCAATAAAAAATAACATATATCATATTAAACTTAGTGTATCTATATTATAATAGATACACTAAGTTTTTTTTATGGAGGAAATCATGCATCTTAAACAAAAAATTGTAATAAAAAAGAGAGATTACACGCGTCCAAAAAGACTATTCTATCATGGTCAAAAGACTAGAATGATTTATCCGTATTTAAATAAAAAAGATGACCTTGTGCAAGTTATATCACCTGAAGAACATATTGAAGTAACACCTGAGAAAAGTGACGTACCAATGGATACACTTTCAAGTACAGAAGGTGTGAGTAGACAAGCAGGAAGTACTTCAGTAGAAGATACAGATCATGCATTGTTAGAAGAAAACCATCAAGATGACGATACAAATATTTATCATGAAAAAAAATATGAGTCGTCGGATTCCTTATTAATACCAACTCAAATTGACGAAAACAGTGAATCACAGCATAATACAAATAAAGGAAAACCAAATGTGCATGCTAAAACTATGCGAACGGCTATTAATTCTGAAAAAACAGAATCAAAAAAACAACATAAATCAACTTGGATGTCATATTTACCTAAAATTTTAATGGGTTCGCTTGTGGGATTATTACTAGGTATTTTACTCATGAGTTTCTTTAATAGAGAACAACCAGAAATGGAAAAAAAGGAAGAAGTAGTTCAGACTGTAGAACAGTCGATTAATAAAAATTTGAATAATGTTGTAAGTGTTACTAATCTTCAAAAAGCAGAAGATTCAGAAACGATAGATTCGGAAAGTGCTGTAAAACCACCAGAAGAGGTTGGTATTGGTACAGGTGTTGTCTATAAACTTGATAAAAAACTTGCCTATATATTAACAAATTATCATGTTGTCGGAAAGGCGAATGCAATTGAAGTTACTTACGGTGAACAAAAGGAAAAAGCTAAGATGATTGGCCATGATGTTTGGACTGATATGGCGGTATTAACGATACCTAAAGGTAAGTTAAAAACAACGATTGAAATGGCTGATAGTAAGCACTTACAACCGGGTCAAGAAGTTATTGCGATGGGCAGTCCATTAGGAAAAATGTTTGCGGGCAGTGTTTCATCGGGAATAATTTCTGGTTTATCACGTAATGTACCTGTTGATATTGATGGAGATGAAATCTACGATTGGGAAATGAACGTATTGCAAACTGATGCTGCGATAAATCCTGGTAACTCAGGGGGACCATTACTAAATCAACAAGGAGAAATGATTGGTTTAAACTCTATGAAGATTTCAATGGATGGAGTAGAAGGCATTGCATTTAGTATTCCATCAAATGATGTTAATAAAGTATTAAAAGAGTTAGAACAAAATGGGAGTATTAAACGCCCTAAAATGGGTATTATGATAGAAGATATTGGCGAGCACAGTGATCCAAATGACCCTAATTCGCCTACGAACAAATCAGGTGTTGAAGTTATGGATGTTGAGCCGAATTCCCTTGCCGAAAAAAATGGATTATTACTTGGAGATATTATCAAAAAGATAGATGGTAAAGAAGTGAAATCAAAAATTCACTTTCGAAAAATATTATTCCATGAGAAAAAAATTGGAGATACGATTACCATTATGTATGAACGTAATGGTGTTAAGAAAGAAGTGAAAGTAACCTTATAATATAAGATTTAAGAAAGAAGTGACAACAATGAACAAGTTATTTCAAAAATTGACACCTCAGCAAGGTATTGTACTGTATTATCTTGTAGCGATTTTCATTTCTTTTTTATTACTCCGTATACCGTATGTGCATAAACCAAATGTAAACATTAGCTTAATTGATTCATTATTTGTTGCTGTCTCTGGTATAAGTGTAACAGGATTATCTCCAGTTTCAATCGCTGATACGTACTCAGTGTTTGGTCAATGTGTGATTCTTCTTATTCTCAATCTTGGTGGAATAGGCGTTATGGCAATGGGTACAATACTTTGGGTTATCATCGGTAAAAAGATTGGAATGCGTGAAAGACAATTGATTATGGTAGATCATAATCAAAACAAGATGTCTGGTGTTGTGACAATGATCCTTGAAATTGTAAAGGCGATGTTATTTATCGAAATATTAGGAGCATTGTTTTTAGCATTTTATTTTTATAAAGAGATGGGCAGTGTAAAAGAAGCATTGTTTAATGGGCTATTTGCTTCCGTATCTGCGACGACAAATGGTGGTTTAGATATTACAGGGAATTCATTAAATGGTTATGCAGATGATTATTTTGTACAAACGATTACTATGTTCTTAATCGTGTTAGGTGCAATAGGTTTCCCAGTTATCATTGAAATAAAAACGTATTTAACCAACAAAATTCCGAATTTTAGATTTAGTTTATTTGCGAAATTAACGATGAGTACATATTTCTTATTGTTCTTTGTAGGAACAGTTGTTATTTATTTATTTGAATATAATCATGCATTCAAAGAAATAACATGGCATAAAGGACTGTTTTATGCTTTATTTCAATCTTCTACCACACGTAGTGCAGGGCTGACGACGATAGACTTAAATGAACTTACTGAAGCGACGCGGTTTTTTATGGGTGGACTAATGTTCATCGGATCTAGTCCAAGTTCAGTTGGGGGTGGGATTAGAACGACGACGTTTGCAATTCTTATCTTATTTTTACTTAATTACAGTAATGGAAGAACCAATATAAAGGTATTTAATAAAGAAATTGATACGATTGATATTCAAAGAACATTTGCAGTAATGGTCCTTGCTACTATTATTTGCTTTGCTGGCCTTTTATTTATTTTATTATTTGAGAATGAAAAATTCGATTTATTATCCATCTTCTTTGAAGTGATGAGTGCTTTTGGTACTTGTGGTTTATCCCTGGGCATTACTGGGGACTTAACAAACGGAAGTAAACTCGTGATTATGGCATTAATGTTTATTGGACGAGTTGGTTTAATTTCATTTATTATTATGCTTGGAGGTAAAGCTGAACCTGATAAATTTAGATATCCAAAGGAACGAATAATGATAGGTTAAGGTATAAGCTAAAGTATATAGTAATAAAATAAGCCAAACAAAAAGACTAGCGCAGCTAGTCTTTTTTGATACTTTGATTGACTTGATCGTATTCAGATGGAATCGATACGAGCGGCAATTTAATAATGAATGTCGTCCCAATCCCTTCTTTACTAATTACTTCTATTTCACCATTATTCGCATCGATGATACTTTTTGTCACTGGTAAGCCGAGACCTGTTCCTGTATTTTTTGTTGTGAAGAATGGATTGAATAATTGTTTTAGAATCTCTTCACTCATTCCGACACCATTATCTCGTATTGTAAGTATTGCTTGTGTTTGCGTATGATCCACTTTAATTTCAATAATACCTTGTTTATTTTCCTCAATTGCATCTTTTGCATTCTGAATTAAGTTAATAATAATTTGTTTAAACTGATCAATTGCAACGTGTACCAGTGTTTGATGATCAGTATAAAATTTAATTGTTCGAATTTTATTGACACTTAAGTCATATTCAAGAAATGCAATGGTCTCACGTACAATTTCTCTTAAATCAACGATTTCTACATCAATTTTGGTTGGTTTGCCCAGTAATAAGAACTGACTGACTATAACGTTGATGCGTTCAAGTTCAGTTTTAACAATATTAAAGAATTTATTTTCATTTTTGGGGTCATATTGCATTTCAAGTAAATCGACAAATCCTTTTATTGATGTTAATGGATTTTTTATTTCGTGAGCAGTATTTGCTGCTAATTGCCCAATTAATTCTTTTTTTTGTGAGTTAATATCTGCGAGTAATAATTCATTTTCCTTTTGTGCTTTATAACTGTGATAGAACAATTGCAAAGTTGCAACAAGTAATGAAAATACAAGACTAGCTAATAATACTTTTTGAAATACTTCTTGATATACATTTTTGTTAGAATTAATTGTTAAATTCCAATCAACTTTTAGTAACTTTTGAGATTCTTTTATATTTGTAATTACAGGATTATTCGATTGAAAGATAATATTATCATTGAAATCTGTAATGGTAACAGTATTACCTTTTTGTAAAGAATCAATGAATGATCCAATCGTATTAATATCAACTTCGGCTACAATCAACTTACTGTTATGCGAGTCATTAATATTTTTAGTAATATAGACAATATCTTTATTCATCATGTTCTTGCGCATACTACTAATAGCGACATTATTCAAAGTTCTTTTTTCTATGTTATTAAAGAACTTCATCGATTCAACTGTTTTTCCAATCATCGCTTCAGAATTAGAATTTAGAACAACTGCATTATGATCTAAAACATAAAAATTGATAATACGGGCTTCGCGATTCTTCATGACTTGAATACGTTTATTAATCTTATCAAAGTCTTTTTCATATGTGACAGTAGTTGCAATGTTTTCGACAGCCGAAATTGTCTCGCTAAAGAATGAATCTATTTGTTCAGAATGGATTCTAATTGAATCATTAATATTATCTCGTAATTGATTTGCTTCATTACGAGATAATATGAACCAAAAGAGGGCTGAAAATAATAGGGTTAAAATAATATTAAAAAAAATATATTTCTTTATATACTTAAAATCATTTATATTGTCCATAGCATTCTCCATTTATCAAAGTTAACATCTTAATCATGATATAATATACTATGAGGTGATTCACATGAATAAGGGATTAATTAATATACATATTATAACAACAAATAACATTAATGGTGCAACCTTTCTTAAAAATAATGAAATTAATATGTTAAAAGTTGCGACATATATAAAACTGGCAAGGCAAAGTGGCCATGTTATTTTATTAAATAATGGACCATTTTTAACAGGTTCGCCTGTGAGTGTCTACTATGCTGGGCTTAAAGAATATAAACGTATACCGCTCATCACGTTGATGAATTTATTGAAATATGATGCTACAAATATTAGCCATCAAGACTTTGATTTAAGTTTTAAATTTTTTAGTAGAGCACATTCAATGAGTGAATTTCCATTTTTATCATGTAATATTCTTAATCTTTCTACAAAGGAACCTTATTTTAATACACCGTATATAATAAAGCAGTATAAAGGTGTTAAGATTGGTATTATCGCTTTGTCTGAAGCGAAACAAATAGATAATGAAGAATTAATCGTGTCTAAACCAAAGGATTCGATAAAATCTTGGATTCGTTATATGTATGATAAAGAAAGCCCAGATTTTGTTATTGCATTACATAATGGAGATATAAATGACTTATGTACAACAGAAGGGGATATCACAACCTTATGCACTGAAGGGATTCATTTAATGATTACGAACAGTAATGATACTGACAATGTAAAGCATGACTTGTCTGATATTATCTTCGCACCAAGGGATTCTCTACTTCATATAAAGCTTGTATTTAAAGAACGTACTAATTCATTTGAATTAAAAGGAAGTAGTTATGAGTTTATAGAAACAGCACGTTATCAAGAAGATATATTACTTAATGAAGCATTATATTATGAAGAAAAAGAATACTTGCATTTTCAACAACAATAAAAAACATCTTGAGACCTTTTTGTCTCAAGATGTTTTTATTGTTATCGATAAATGAGTATTAATAATACGATTGCTACAATTTGTCCTGTAATAGGTGTTATGATGCGTTTCGTATGATGATAACTGATAGCTAATATAAATTGTGTTAAAAATATAAAGATTAATATTTGAATGTCGACTGTATATATAAATAAACTAGTGACACATAAACTTACGATGACCGAAGTTATAATACGATTGAATCGTTCATCAAGGTAATCCTGTAACATAATACGCATCATTAATTCTTGTAAAGGGATTGACACAAATAAAGTTATTAATAATTGCCATTTCACATAAACACCTAACTTCACAATTTCTTTTAATACATTAAAATAATGAAGATCTCTTAAGATAAAAGATAATAAAGTATGTAAGATCATTATTATGAAACTTGCGAGGATACCTGTGATAATAGCATCTAATAATCGTTTAGATGCTATGCTACGTTCATAATATATATAACCAATAGATGAAAGTAACATTAACCCGGTATATAGATGCCAAAATACTTGATGTTCATTGCGCATAGCAAAAAGTATTACATGAAATAAGATAAACAACATTAAAAAACCGACAATAGGCTTTTTTAATTGATTCATTTATCTTAAGCCTCTACAACAATGGTATATCGTTTATGATTAATTACTGTTTTTTCGGGGATTTCCAGTTTCTCGAAATCTTCCATTATAGTACAATCTACTATGACTGAATTTTCGTTAACTTTTTCAACAATGCCTTGTTTACCTTCGTGAAATTCAATGATATCTCCAACTTTTGCTGCCATTCATTTTCCTCCTTAAAAACATGCTAATTGCTATTATACTAAATTTGGTACATATTGAATACAAAAATATTTCGTTTGTTATAATAAATTGTTATTTGCATACTTTTCTTAAAAGTTAAATTGATTATAGTGTTTTTTAAGTTTATTTTTAGTACTTTGTTTATACTTTTTTATTGCCGATACACTTAAGTTCATTTGGATTGCTATTTCTTTCATTTTATAGCCTTGTAAAGTTAATGAAAGCCAAGTAAATTCTCTGTCTGATAATAACAATTTAATATCTTCTATGAAGAGCATATCATATTCATCATTTACCGACATATTGTGTTTCATAAATTCATCATCAGTTACGATAAATCTATCCGTTCTTCTTGCTAACTTTCTAATCTCATCAATAAAGTAAAAGTTTAATTTTGTATATATATATTTTTCCTTCTTTTCAGTTTTTGTAGCATCATAACTTTGCTCTAGTTCCCATAATTTAATCAGTGCAAGTTGATAATATTCATCAAAATCAAAGTTTAATTTATACTTATGAATGAAGTGATAAATCATTTTGTCATAGTTAGCTTTAATTTGTTCAAACATTGTTTTTCCTTTTTGAACATCTAGACATTCAGTTATATTTCCGGATAGTTAAAGCATATAAGAATATATAAATAAACAAAAGTTAACGTTTTTGAAATATATCTTGGTTTTGTTAAGTTGATGTTATTTTATTGTTTAAAATTGATTAATAAATACAGTTTTTAGAATGATTTATCTATAATATATATGGGATGATAATTTGATATGAGGTGATAAATATGTTAACTCTGCCACTTTGTGCAACAGATATGTGTATTTACCAGCGACCTTCTTTAGAAGGTAAAACTGAAATTATGACTTTGACAAAAGAGAATCGGATTGTAGATGAAAGACCAGAAAAGCTACTAGAGGATACACTAACGTATTTTGGTAGTAATATTAAGACGCGTAAACAGTCTGTTAAAATTTTAACAGGACAAGCACACCACTTACCAATTATGATTGAAGCATCACTGGAATGGATATATTATCCGATACACCAAAAGAAAACGCATTTTCAACTCTACATCAATCCAAAAATGATTTATCATTTTGAAGGAAATAAAGAGAAATCAATCATATATTTTGTTAATAATGAAAGTATAGAAATACCTCAACATATTTCATTTATTCAAAAACAACATCAGAAAGCTTTAGTATTAGCTGATTTGCAAATGAAAATAATAAAACGGCAATTGCATTTAAGCAACTACCGTCTAGATTAGAAAGTTATTATTCTATTCTTCAATAAAGAATTTAAGGAATATTTTATTTAATACATATGGCACTTCTTCAGTCACACTTTTAATATCTATTCGTTCAGTTAATTGATGAGCGTCTTTACCGAAAGCACCGATATTTATAACTGGTGCATTTAATTTCTTCATTGCAGCAAAAGGAATATCATAATGTTTACCAAAACCTGGGGTGTTTTTAGTATAAATATTTGCATCGCTATCATCATGCGTGTAGTTCACGTAACTTAAATCGGAAATACCATTAAAATAATAAATCTTTGTCGTCTCACGATTAAACTGTTTTTTCATTTGTTTAATTGTATACTTTGTAATCGATTTAATTAACTTTTCCTGTCCACTATTTACTGAAGGATAATAGGGTGCACTTAAATACGTTACAACTGTATAGTCATTGCTATTATCTAGCAATAATAATTCTTTAATAACCGTTTGAGCATATAGTCGATCATCTGCTTGATCTACAGAATCAATAATTTCATCTATTAAAGATTGACCATGTTTTTTCTTCATGGATTTCACTAATGCTTCGTATGTCATCACATTAATCTTTGGCAGTTCTTCAAACACTAGGTTTAAATCACGAGTACATTCTGAAATTGTACGTTCAATGATTTGATTGAACTGCTTAAATACGTGTGCAGCACTTTGTTCAAATAAGAAGATATTATAATAACTAGACGCCATAAATGGTGTTTGAACATTATAATCTTCTTTTAGATCTTTCAAATATAAACTAACGGGTAAAGGAGTTTCTTCATCTTTAAAGCGTTCAATAAATTGAGAATTGTATTCGATTTCAGAATTAATACGGCTAATTAAATATGTTGCACTTAAGCCATTAAGTGGTTCGCCCACATGTGTTTCTTTACCATATACAAAGACTGATGGCGTCACTTTTCCAATACTTCCATTATAAATATAGTAATTATCATCATGAGGAACCTGACTAAATGCAGATTCTCCATTCATTATAAGTAATAAATTTAAGTTTTCTTGTTCGATAAAGTCAGAAAGTTCTGTTACTGCACTACGCATACCTGAAGAATTGACTTCTTCGTCTGGAACCGTTAATAAAATAATGTTAATTGGCCATGCTTCATGAATTGCCTTTTCTAAAATACTTAAATGCATCATTAAACCTGATTTCATATCCATGACGCCCCGACCAAATAAATATTTACTAGACTTAATATCATTTTGGTGGTAGGAATCAAATTCGGGTAGATTTTCCTCGTATACTTTACCTAATGCATCACAATCAAAAGCTAGTGTTTCATATGGCCCATAGTCATTGACATCAACTGTATCAAAGTGACTCATTATTATTACTGTATCATCTGTCGCACGTGAACGATACATTGCGGCTACAGCATTTTTATGATCGCTCGTTTCAATAAATTTAATATGAGATTCATGTTCACTAAAATAATCAAGTTGTTTAAGTGTCTGTTTAATATAAAAAGGAAAGTTAACTTCACCATCAGTGTTTGTGATGCTGTCGTGTTTAACTAGGTCTTTTAAAAGTGACAATCTATCTTCAGGTGTTTGCCAAAGTAAACGCATAAATTTTCTCCTTAAATCATATTTGAAAAGCAATATGTAATTATATTTATATCAGACATATATATGCTCATCTAATAACAATTATACATATTTCTTCACAAATAAAAAATATTAAATAAAATTAATTCATATTAAATTTACAAAATTAAAAAACCTCTACTGAGGTTTTTTAATTTCAACTATAGGGGAGGCTATTTTTTTAGTAGCATTCATACTTAATGTGTAGACTAAGAAAATAGTCACTAATATCATGAATATGAGTATCGAAGCGATATGATCATTAAAATATTTCCCCCAATTATTTACTCTAAATAAACCGATAAATAATCCATGCAACAGATAAATAAACATTGTTCTAGAACCAATGTATGTTAGAGGTAACTTTCGATTAGGCACTAAATTTAAAAAGCTTATCGTGCTAATTAATATGATTAAGTAAATAATTGCTCGTTTAACCCCACTATATATATCAGATGTATCATTCTCAAGTTTAGCATATGGCTTACTACCAAATAACCATTCGAAGTTGAAATCGGTCACTAAGTAGAAAATGAATACAATAGTTAGCATCATAAAAGAAAATGGAACATATTTTTTATTTCGAATATATTTAAAATGTTCGGGTTGAGCATAATACCCAATTAAAAATAAAGGAAAAAATACAAAGGTACGTGATAAACTTAAAGTATTATTGATAAATTCAAAGTATCCAACGCCAATGCCTAAAATAAACGCACAAGCAAGCATAGCCCATGGATTATAGTCTTTAATTACAAATAACATTAATTGCCACGAAAAGAGACTTAGTAGGAACCACATTGCCCATTGTGGATCAAATGGATTTAAGTCGATAGTACTTACATCATCTATAAAATAATAGTAGAAAGCATAAAAACTTTGAAAAATAATGTAAGGCAGTAATAACTTCCTTGTAACTTTCATTATATAACCTGGTTTGTGAATACCTTTCGCGAAATAACCAGAAATAAGTACAAATGCTGGCATATGGAAACTATATATAAACATATAGAGCGCTTGAAAAAAATGGCTTTCATTAATAAATGATCGAAGAAGGTGACCAAATACAACTAAAACAATTAATAAAAATCGTGCATTATCAAAATAATGATCTCGTTCTTTTTTCATAAAAATACTCCTTAAATATCGAAAAAATACATAGTAAATATGTTATTATAAAATATAAATAGCCTACAATTTTTTGTTAAAATATTATATATCGTTGCTAAACTAAATTTTTGGGCTTATAATCTAAATAACAAATTAAGTAGGGAGACAAAAACATGGATGAAAAGCGACTTAAGAGATTTGGACAATTAATTTACTTTATGGATTCTAAAATTGATGAAATTGCTTCAGCTGAATTAACTGATGTTACGCTTACACGCGAACAATTATATATGCTAGAACTTATCGTTGGCGAAGAAAACATGACGCAAAAAAAATTAATTTATAAACTAAATAAAGAACAAACTGCAGTATCTAGAGCTATAAAAAAAATGGTAGATAATGGTTTCATCAGAAAAGAACAAAGTATTTATGACCTTCGTTCTACTGTACTAATAGCAACTGAACAAGGTGAAAAAGCTTTAGAACGAGCTGAAGAAATCAAAGCAAAAGTTGTTCGTAGCTTTATGCGTGAATTAAATTCTACAGAATCAGAACAATTGATTGAACTTTTAGAGAAGATATATCAATCATTTGCTTTAAGAGATCCATTTAGATTTTAAAATAATCTATTAGTATCGAAAATAATCATCAGTTTAATCCTTATATATCCTAAAATCATAAAAAATAACCCTTCTTTTTAAAAGAAAGGTTATTTTTTTATTACTAAATATATTCATGAACGATGTAATTTAATCCATCTAGACCAAGAGTTTTGTATAAACGTGCAATTGTTGTTGCATTTTTTTGTGCCCAACGGACATCCGTCGCATATTGATGTGTTGCTGTATTCTCTGGATTCCAACGCATTTGGTGAAGTGTACGTTGTCCCTTATCTATATATGCTTCACGTACATATTTAGCGCCTCCAATAATTGCTTTTGATGCAGAATCCCAGCCGTTTTGTTTTGCGTATGCGATACCACCTAATTCAACATTATTATCTGTTGCTTTCGTACCAAACATGTTGTAATATTTTTTGCTAGCATTATCAATGATTTTTTTATTGTCATTACTGATACCTAAGCCATTAGATAAACGACTTGTACCATTACCTGTTTCTAAGAAAGCATGGGCAATGAGGTAAATTTCATTAATCTTTAATTGTTTAGCAGCTGCTGCAAATGCGGCACCTTGGTTTTCTAATACACCTTTACCTACTAATAGTTTGTTTAATTGTTTAGCAGAAATACCTTCAGCTTGTCCTAAATCTAAGAATTGGTACTTTAATTCAGCATCGTTCATAGCATTTTTTGTATCCATATTTGCTTTAATTTCATAATCTTTAGCCAAACGTTCATTATATGCTCTCTCTGGTGTAGAGAATACAACTTTTGGTCCAGTATTACGTTCATAATTTTTTAAGCGAGATTGCTTAGCAACTGCAACATCTAAACTTTCAGGAGCTTTCAATTTCACGATATTTTGTGAAAATAAGTAGCTATCAGGGACATAGCCGGTTGTATTATCTTCTAACAATACTTTGTGCCATAATGCATTACCAACTTTATCAGTTCTAATTACTTGAACAGTCTTAGATGGTAAATCACTTAACTTTTTCACACGTTGTGCCCTAGAACCACCAGGAATAGAGTAGATATAACCAGTTGTTTTCTTAACTGTGTATGGAACTTTCGTCCAAGAAACAGTTTTATACGGTTTTTCTTTAATAAATGTATCACTGATCCATCCTAAAAATTTGTTTTTAGGATCGGCTACAGAGTAATATTTTGTGTTATTCTTTTTAGCTTCTTTGTTGATATAAAGCTGCATATCAACAGGCTTTGTTTTAGCCTTTTTAGTAGATTGAATATTTGTATATAACACAGCATTCTTTGCATCTGTACGCCCGATTAAACTAACGTTTTTCATGTCAGTAATTTTTATTGGTGCTTTAGCTTTTGTTTTTAATGTAATGTGGTTTAAGTTAACCCAGCCAGTTAACGCATTTACGGTACCGAAATAGTATGATGTTTGTCCAACTTTAACAAATTTAGATGCTTTAAACTCTTTACCTGAGAATGGCTTTAAGCTCCCTACAACTTGTTTTGAACTTCCCCAAGGAGTCGAATACATACTTTTTGCAGTACTTTTTACAGTGAATCGTTTTGATGTTTTAGATTCAGGAGTAATAGAGAACGATTTCGTATCTTTAGCTTTAACCCATCCACGAGGTGTTTTATTGTTATCTGTTAGCGAGTAATAAGTAACGCCATCTAATACAGCTTTCTTATTTACATAGAATGTTGTGTTTGCTTTAGATCCAGCTTTAGAAGTTGGATTGTTTGATACTGATGTGTAAACATTTGTATTTGTCCATTTTATCTTTGCTACACGGCGTTCATTTGACGTAACTACTTTACCGGTAGCGGGAACTGTTGGTGTAACTTTCGGTGGTGTATTACCTGGTGCAGGTGCCGGAGTTACGGGAACTGTACCATTTAATTTGTAGTTATATTTTTCTGATACTAAGTTATAAAAGTCATCAAACGTATAGTTATTTTGCTGAAACCAACCGATAGGGTCTGTATGGTCAGTACCTCCTAAGAAGTTAGACACAGCTTTATGATTCCAAACAGTACCATTACCATCGTAATGTGCATTGTCTAAAGGTAAACCGTAATATAGGAGGTTAGTTGCAAAGTAATCAGCATAGTTGTTGATTGAGCGACTGAAAGCTTCTTTACCATGAACACGGACTAACTCAACATTGATATAACGAGGATTTGCAGCTGGTCCAGCACCCCAAGAAATATAGTCGGTATCCGCTACTTCTACAATACGTTGATCATCAATGAATGCATGAACAAAAGCATTGTTATAATTGCGTTTCATGTAAGCAATCTCACCATCAATTTTTGAAGTGGGATTTGCAGTTTCATGTGCTACTATACCCTCAGGTTTTGCAACGCCATTGCGATATGCAATTTTCGGTGAATCAAAGAAACTCTTTTCATAGACAGGTACTGACCAGTTATTGTATTTAATAACTTCATTAACAGACATAGTGTCTATATTTTTTGATTTTGTTGAAGAACCTAACTTACGTACTCTAGCTGTATTCAAGATAGATTTCTTTTTAGCTGTTGCTTCCACAGATTTATCTTCTGAAGGAACTTCAGTAGTTATTTCTACAGACTTAGTTTCCGGAGAAGGAACAACAGTTGCAGTTTCCACAGATTTATCTTCTGTAGAAGGAACATCAGTTGCAGTTTCTACAGACTTAGTTTCTGTAGAAGGAACATCAGTTGCAGTTTCTACAGACTTAGTTTCTGTAGCAGGAGCTTCAGTTACAGTTTCTAAAGAATTATCTTCTGTAGCAGGAGCTTCAGTTGCAGTTTCTACAGACTTAGTTTCTGTAGCAGGAGCATCAGTTGCAGTTTCTACAGACTTAGTTTCTGTAGAAGGAACATCAGTTGCAGTTTCTACAGACTTAGTTTCTGTAGAAGGAACATCAGTTGCAGTTTCTACAGACTTAGTTTCTGTAGAAGGAACATCAGTTGCAGTTTCCACTGAATTATCTTCTGTAGTAGGAGCTTCAGTTGTTGGAATTGCATTAGACTCAGGATTGATATTATTTTTTACTTGAGATAAAGAATATTGTTCAGTGATAGATTTTGGATTTGATAAATCATTTTTTGCAATAACATTAAGACTTTGTGTTTTAGATTCAGTAGAAGTTTCGTTCGTGACTTCATTATTAGTTGCATCATTATCTGTCTTTTCAATTGTTTGAGGCTTTACTTCCTCTTGTTCTGCGGCATAAGCAGCGGTAGTTGTTCCAGCGAACATCATTAACATTAATGCAGGAGTCTTGTAATAAAATTTATTATCCATGTGTACTTCCTTTCTCAATTTAATTCATAATTTCATTCTCTTCTATTATAAGTACATTTATTCATTAAGTATATAAAGGAATTGAATTGTAATATTACTTTAATATATGAAACAATAAATTCATAAAGTAAATTTTAAAATGCACTAGATTTTTACTGTATTTCAGGCATTTTCAATAGGGTCATAAATATTCATTAAATTGATTGAAAGTAAATAAAAAAAGCACCATCAATTTATATATCGAAATTGATGGTGCTTTTTATGATTTATAAATCAATTATGCATTTTAATTATTGCTGTATATTGCCAAAATAGTTGCATTTGAGTAAGATCCCAGTGGTTCATACCCATTGAATAACCTGACGGAGTGAATATTTGAATATCTGATACTTCTAATACTGCAGCAATCAAATATTGATAAAAAACATTTAAATTTGTAAACGTATGGCTTAATTTTTCACCATCGAAAACGAAGTCTAATGGGACTTCGTAATCAAATACATTTATGTTATTAAATATCTCAGGTATAGCGAGAATATAACAGGCACCGTCAGTTAACGGATTTTTATCAGCATCTGTATAATAAATCAGTAATGCTTCATAATTTTGTTGATGATATTCATTGAGATAAAAGAAATGTTTACGTAAATGTGAGACATCTCTTGGTGAGATTATCATATCATGCATCTTATCAAACATTTTATTTATGTGTTCGTATTTCTCATATGTTTTACGTGTTGTCATAACGCTTCACTCCTATTTATTGTTGATTTACAACTGTTTCATTATTTAGAACAGATGATTGAGCAGGGACGGTACGAGACGTCGTAAAGTTTTGAGTGTTATTTGTATTAGCTGAATTGATATTTACATTATTATTAGTTGCATCATTGTTGACGGGTGCTTGCTCAAAGTTTGCCGGTGGTTCTGGTGTATTATTGACAGGTGATTCAGTTTCAACTTGCTCTGGCACTGGTACTTGTTCAGTGGCCGGTGTAGGTGTTGGGGACTGCTCAGTTGGAGCAGGCACTGGTTGTTTAGGTACTTGTTCAGTATTTTCTTGATGAATAGAATCTGACTTTTCTTTAGATTTGATATTCTTTTTTGTTTTCTTTGCTTTTTTCTTATCCTTCATTAACTGTTTAAAGTCTTTTTCAATTTGATCAAGATCTATTTTTTCTAATGGAATTAAATCACCCTTTAAAGCAATAATTTTGTAATCTAATAATGATGAGCGTTTTTCTTTAGGTAAATTTAAATCTTTTCTTAATAATTTTGAAATTTTATATATGTGATCAAATACTGGATTATAGTAGTAAACGCCATTGTACATGTAATCAGTACCCTTTAATTGCATTTGCTCAAAATCAACATCATTTGATGTGTAATATGATGCTATTGAGGTAATATTATCGAATGTAAGATTGTGTTTAGCATTGTTACCTACGATTTCAACTAACTCGTCTAACTTTGAAATTGAATTTGAATCTTTTGCCTTTTTAATAATTGCTTCAATCATTTCCATTTGACGTTTACCGCGTCCTAAATCAGTATCAACATGTCGACTGCGTACGAGTGCCAAGGCTTCATCACCATTAATCAATTGTTTACCTTCTTTAACTTTTATACGGCCTTTATCTAGCTTCGTTGGTTCATTGATATCAAAAGGTACGTCGAATTCAATTCCACCAAGTTCATCTACGATATCAACGAATGCCTGCATATTAACACGTGCATAATAATCAACAGGAACATTGAAAATGTTTTCAACTGCATGCATTGAACTTTCCGGACCACCTTCAGCATGAGCATGCGTGATTTTATCATATTTTTTAATTGAAGGTATATATGCAAGTGTGTCTCTAGGGATACTCACAAGTCTAATTTTTTTATTACTTCGATTAAACGTTGCTAATATCATTGCATCTGTTCTTGCTTCAGATGCTTTTTGACCATTTTCTCTTCTCGAAATACTATCATCTATTCCTAAGAATAAAATAGAAATATGATCCATAGACGGATCAACTGCCTTATCTCTCAGATTAGATTTATCTGTGTTTTTACTAAATGATAAATCAATTGCACCTTTTGTAGTTGTATATAGATATGCAGCATATGACACAGGTACAATGACTAAACTTAATGAGAGTAAGATTAATATTGTTCTGAAAATCTTATTCATATTGTGCTCCTTGTAATTTAGATTTATAAACTATTAAATTATATAGCTATTTATGGAAAATAACAATAATAAATCGAAATCACACATTTAAATGTTGGTATTATGAAACGTTAAAGATAAATATATCTTAGTATAGTGAAAAACATTGTAAATAAAATTAAATTATTGTAAATTAAAAGTTGCATCACTACATTGGATTTACATTCTTCTAAAAAGGGGATAGTATTTATGAATACAATAAATTTTGAAGATTTAAATAAAAAATTTATTATAAAAAATAACAATTTAGCTATTAAAGTAATAAAAGATGGAATAGATTTTTATTTTAAACTAGCGTTAAAAGATAAATTTCAACCATTAGTAGTATTTTCAAATGGTGCGTTTAATACTTCTAAAGCCACACCTCCAGTTTTTATGAGGAATTCTTGGCATGAGGAATATGAATTTAGTGCAGTCTTTATCGATGATAGAACTGTTCATAATAATTCGCTCCGAATTGGATGGGGAGTCGGAACTAAAGATAGGCATTATATTAAAGATTATTATGAAGTAATTGCAAAGATTTGCGATATAATTAATAAAGAAAGTAAAGATGTATATTATTTTGGTTCTTCAGCAGGTGGCTTTATGTCTATTTATTTAGCAACGTTGCATAAAGGGGCTACAGCTATTGCTAACAACCCACAAACATATGTTACTAGATATAATAAAATTGCAGTAGATAAACTATTTAAATCAGTTTTTCCTGATATGCTAGAGACAGACATTAAGAAAAAGTTTGCAGTTAGATTCTCTTTAATCAATGCAATGAAAAGAAACGGAAATACACCTCGAATCTATTACATACAAAATGCTAGATGTGTTGGTGATATGAAGAAACATTGCGAACCTTTTATGGAAGCACTTAAGAAATATAGTATTCCAAGTAGAAAAATTCAATTTATATTTTACAATAATGATAAGATGGGTCATGATCCTATTAGTAAAGAAGATACGATTCGTATGATTCATTCAATTGTTAAGGGATATATGAAACTTAATGTATAATGAATCTAATTAGAATGAAAGAAGGCAACTACTTTGAAAGAACTTATTGCATTATTCAAGGAACAAATAACGCATGTTAATCTGATTTATAAATTAGCTATATATAATATTAAAAGTACATACTCTAATCACTATTTAGGAGTTTTTTGGAACTTTTTACAACCACTTTTACAAGTAGTTCTTTATTATATTGTTTTCGGTTTAGGCTTGCGTGGTACGAAAGCAGATGTTGGCGAAATCCCATTTATTATCCACCTTATCAGCGGTTTATTTCCATGGATATTTATTTCACAATCAATCATGGGCGGTTCAAGTGCGATACAATCAAAAATCAGTCTTGTTACAAAAATGAAATTTCCATCAAGTATATTATTATCAATTTCATTTATGAATACATTAATTAATTTGTTGATAACATCTTCAATATTATTTGTATTGTCACTTTATAATGGTCTAGTACCATGGTGGCATTACCTTTGGTTTTTATATTTTGTTGTAGCTAGTTATGCATTTATTTTTGGATTTTCACTAATAATGAGTACGTTGGTCATATTAATTAGAGATACTAAAAATATATTGCAAAATGTGATGAGAATGGCGTTTTTCGTAACACCAATTTTTTGGGTTTTAGAAAATGCTAATCCAATAATGCATAAAATTAATGCTTACAATCCATTTGGGTTTTTAGTCGGTATCTATAGGTCTGCTTTTACAAAGAGCGATGTAATTATCTATGGTAGTTGGCACGACCATTTATGGTTTTGGACACTTAGCTCATTACTTATCTTTATTGGTAGCCAAGTTCACTTTAAATTTAGAAACAAATTAATAGATTATTTATAGTACTAAAAATAAAGAAAATAATTATAGATTTGGATGGATGTACATGAGTAAAGTCGAGGTTAATAATGTATCTAAAGTCTATGACCTAAATACAAGTAAAAAAGATAAAATTATATCACTTTTTAGTTTCAGAAAGAAAAAAGTATCTTCTCCTTACTTTGCATTAAGAAATGTAAGTTTTAAAGTAGAAGAAGGAGAATCAGTTGGTATTATCGGTTTAAACGGGTCAGGTAAATCAACGTTGAGTAATTTGCTTGCGGAGGTGACACAACCTACTGCAGGTTCAATAAAAATTGAAGGTAGGAGTTCTTTAATTGCTATTTCCGCAGGGCTTAACAATGAACTAACAGGTGAAGAAAATATTAGAATGAAATGTATGATGCATGGACTAACAAAACAACAAATAGATGAACGATTTCAGGATATTGTTGATTTTTCGGAATTGGATCAGTTTATATACCAGCCAATAAAGAGTTATTCTAGTGGTATGCGCTCAAGACTTGGTTTTGCAATTGCAATCCATACAGAACCTGATGTTTTAATAGTTGATGAAGCACTTTCTGTTGGTGATGAAACATTCTCAAATAAATGTATTGAACGAATGAAGGATTTTCAAAAACAAGGAAAAACAATATTTTTTGTTTCTCATTCAGCAGGTCAAATAAAACGTATGTGTGACAAAGCTCTTTGGTTGAATTTTGGTGAAGTTGTTGAGTATGGCGAATGTAAAAAAGTCATTTACCAATATGTAAAATTTATGCGTAATTTTAAGGAAAAATCTAAAGAAGACCAAATTCAGTACAAAAAAGAAATGATAGAAAAACAACAAGAAAGACAAACACTTGAAAAAGAAACAAATAAAGTAGATTTTTTAAATGTATTTACATTTGTAATATTATTTGGACTATTTATTTTTAGTAGTATATTACAGTTTATTTCATGAAATTAGATTTTATATACTAGGACATATTGTCCTAGTATTTTTATTTGTTATTAAAAAAATATATAAAATTTATTAACAATTAAAATTATTATTCACTTTATAAAAATGTTACTGTATAATTATGGTTGAAGTTAACAAATTGACAGGGAGTACAAAAAACATGAAAAAAATAGTAATTTTATTTTGGTCATTTATTCTTGTGATGACAGCAATATTAAATCACAAAGCAGATGCAAGTGAACTTAGTATTTCACAATATCCTGGTGTATTAGAAAATAAGAAGAGTAGTTATCCTTTAAGGACTTTACGTCCATCAACAATTAACGCATTTAGTGATCATAATCAAGGATTTTTAGATGGGTGTCACGCTGGAAAATATGGTAGTTATCCAAAAAAGATTTGTAAGTATGGTAGAAAAACAGGGTATAATTATACAGTTGCAATTATTGGTGATTCACATTCTTCTCATTGGTTAGCAGCAGTGGAAAAATTTGCTTATCAATATAAGATTAGAGTTTTATTAGCTACTAAAAGTGGTTGTACATTAACAACGACGCAAAAAAGTAATTATGCAAGTTGTAATAAATGGAACAAAACAGTTATTCCTGCAATTGTAAAATATAAACCTGATGTTGTACTAACAAAGGCAAATAACACTCAAACAGGATATAGACATGACACTGGCATAATTAATAAATTTAGAGAATTAAATAATCATAATATTAAAGTGTTTGCAATTAGAGATACACCTTATTTTAAATCTCAAGTACCAGATTGTATACGTGCTTACGGTAGGGATTCGACAAAGTGTAAAGTTGCAAAATCTCATATACCACCAAGTCCAAATTGGGCGAAAAAAATCCAAGCTGAGCCTAATGTAAAGTATGTGGATTATACGAATTTAATATGTAACAAAGGGCGATACTGTAATCCAACTCAAGGTAATATAACTATTATGCGTGATAAGCATCACATGACTAATACTTATTCAAGAACTTTCTATCATTATATATTTAAAGATTTATATCCTTATTTAAAAGAAATCAGGGCTGAAAAAATGGCTAATGGGTTATAGAAATATAAGGTTAAACATTATGAGAAGCATTGGACAAATACCGTCCATTGCTTCTCTTTTATTTCATTATTACTTTGTATTGATGTACAATATGTTAGAATAAAAAAATATTAAAATAAAAAATTATTATTTGAAGGTGAAGAATTTGAAAAAAGTTACGATGTTTGTTTGGAATCATTTTACGAATGATGCGCGTGTTAACCGTGAATGTACGACGTTATCTGATAATAATTACGATGTACATTTAATTGCTATTGATAATCCAAAAGATGATTCTGTATTACGAGAAGAAAAAGTAAAAGAAAACTTCAATGTTTCTCGTGTACAACGTTATCCTTCATTTATTACAGCATATCAAAATGATAAAAATACATTTTTGATAAAAGTAGGAACAGTAAGCACAATTATTGGTGTAACATTATTGTATTTCAATATAATGTTATTGATTTACTTTGCTTCTTTACTATTAATGATGGCATTAAGTGTGAAGTTAAGAAAAGTCCGTAAAAATATAGTAAATGCTGCAATTATTGGTCGGATGATTGTTAAAGGCTATAGAGATAATGCTGATATATATCATTCAAATGATTTAAATACCTTACCACAAGGGATTATTTGTTCTAAGTTGAGATTAAAACCGAAAAAGTTAGTCTACGATTCTCATGAAGTCCAAACGTCAAGGACTGGTTATAATCCGAAAACAATTAAATTTTTTGAGTCATTAATGATTAAATTTGTGGACGAAATGATGGTAGAAAACCATACGCGTGCGAAGAAGAATGAGGAGCTTTATGGTTTTTACCCGCATACCCTTTATAATTATTCTGAGCTTTATAATATTGAAGATAAACCAGACGTAGATTTACATGCAGAGCTTGGTTTATCTAAAGATGAAAAGATCTTGTTATACCAAGGCGGACTTCAACAAGGTCGTGGTTTAGAGTTATTAATCGAAATGATGCCACAAATAAAAGAAGGCACACTTGTATTTTTAGGTGCTGGTAAGTTAGAGAAGACATTAAAAGAACTGGCTGCAAAAAGTCCTGTAAGTGATCGTATTAAGTTTATTGAGAAGGTACATTTTAAAGCATTACCTTCATACACGAAACAAGCATACCTAGGTTTCCAAGTGCTACAAAATATTTGTTTTAATCATTATTCAGCTAGTTCAAATAAATTATTTGAATACATTATGGCGCATGTTCCAGTTGTGAGTTGCAATTTTCCGGAAGTTAAAGCTGTTGTAGATCAAGGTGTTGGAATTACTGTTGATAGTCACGACATAAATCAAATTGCAGAAGCTGTTAATAAATTAGTTGCAGATGAAGATTTGCGTAATCAATATAGTGAAAAGTGTAAAGAAATCAAGAAAATTTATAACTGGGACAATGAAAAAGAAAAACTACTAGAAGTTTATAACACTTTATAATCTTTAAAACCGTAAATGTAATTAATATTTACGGTTATTTATTATTAAATTAAACGTTGCATTATTAATATATTAACATGCTATTTATTGTTATAATATATTCAAGTAAACGTTACTACGTAAGTCAAAGTTATCATGAATGGAGTTATAAGATGAATCGAGTATTATTGGTTACTCAAAACTTTTATCCCGAAATCGGTAGCGGTGCTAACCGCTTTAAAAATATATTTTCATTGCTAAATCAGAAAAGTGTGCATGCTGATGTTTTAACTTCAGACCCTTCATATCCAAATGCTACTATGTATCAGACGGATGAGTATTGGAATGATGAGTATATAAATAATAGAAAAAATCAAGTGTATAGAATTAAGACACATCTAGACAAACAGTCTAATTCACATATTAAGAGAATATTATACTATTTAGAAATAATGAAGAGTACATATCAATTTATTAAGCATCATCATAAAGAATACGATACTATCTTGGTGACAAGCCCAAACATATTTATGCCACTTGCAATTGCTCCATTAAAAAGAAAAATTAAATCTGAAGTCATTCTAGATATCAGAGATTTGTGGCCGGACAGTATTTATGCACTTGATATAAAATGGATTAATATATTTTCACCGGTATTAAATTATTTGGAACGTTATATATACAATAAGAGTGACAAAATTATATTTAATCATTTAGGATTTAAGACGCATATTGAAAATAAATTAAAACAAAAATCTAAACCAATGCTATATTTACCTAATAGTATTAATCAAAATGAACTAAATGCTCTTCTTGATATACAAAAAGTAGATAATTTTACTGTTTTCTACTCAGGAAATCTAGGTTTTGCACAAAATGCTGATGAATTATTAGATATTGCACAAAGATTAAACGATCTAAATATTAAATTTGATGCCATCGTATATGGATTACATGCAAATGAATTCAAAAAAGCAGTAAAATCTTTGAGGTTACAACATGTAACAATTTATGATGTATTACCTAGACTTGATTGCTTAAAATTTATGAAGGCAAGACATGTATCCCTATCACTTTTAATAGAAGATGATATTTTTATGAATATATTACCTGGAAAAATTATTGATTCGATAAGTTTAGGTGTGCCTGTTGTTTCAAATATAGGTAATGAAGCACAAGAAATGATTAATAAAAATGGACTTGGGTTTGCTAAAGAAAAGGTAAGTGTTGATGAGATTATTAATATCATTCAAAAAATGAATAATAATTTAAACGAATATCACAACTTCAGTGAACAATGTAAAATATTTACCAAACAACATCTCATTTGGGATAAGAATATTAAATCGCTTATAGAACTTATGAAAATTAAATGACAGGAGAATACTAATGTTTAACTATTTAATACCTAAAGCATTTTTAATCACTAATGAAAAAATTGAAAATGAGCATCTTCAAAATAGTCATTCACTTTCAAATGGATATACATTGTATGTTTCAGAAGACACGAATGTCTCGTCTCATCATTCAAACTTAGGTAAGGCATATTTATTAGGTTATGCATTTGATAATACAGCTCCAGAAATGAATAGTGAACAGATTTTAGAAAGTGTACTTAATGAACAACTTTCTGCAACATCCCATAATATTAATCATTTAAATGGTAGTTTTGTTATTATAAAAGATACTGAAAATGGCATAGAAGTATTTTCTGATGCCGCAGGATTTAGATCGCCTTATTATACTGCAGACTTAAAAATCGTATCATCTCACGATAAATTAATAGGTGATATTTTTGGTAATAAGAAGATGTATTCTTCAACTAAAACACTCGATTATTCAAGGTATGCTGATGTTTATAAGCTCGTGCCTTCAAATAAATTGATAATTGGACAGAGTAAAGCGCGTATTTTTCCTAATCCAGAAATAAAGGAACTTAATTACGAGGAAATTTTAGATAAATTGAAATTACAAATTAATAATTTGAACGTTGCGCTAGACTTAGTAAAGAATAATCTTTTGGTAAGTATTACTGGTGGAGTCGATTCGAAATGTACATTAGCATTGACTAAGCCAATAAATAAACCTGTAAAAACATTTACTTATATTAAAGAAATTGAAGCAATAACGAACAAAAGAGCAAAGAACATATATAAGACGGATAAATTAATTGTAGAAAGACTTGTCAATAATCTAAATATTGATCATGAATTGATTGAGTTTCAAGTGGACCAAGCTGATAAGGAATTCTCTAAAAATATGTATGATGTTACCGGAACAGTGTTTAATCATCCAATTGCTGAAATATTTGAGGAAAAATTTAAAGATGAACCAGAGGATGTATTACAATTTAGAAGTGTGATTTATTCAAATGCTAAATTTGATTATCCCAAAGCGTTCTTAACAAAGAAATTAACCATTACAGATTTATATGATTATTTGCAACATAAGCAAATTAAAACAATTAAATCTGAAGATGAAGCTAAAGCTGCTATTGATGCATATCTTACACGAACAGAAACTGAAATTGAACCAGAGAATATTATTCGTACTTTAGATGTTATTCATATTGATTCTAGAATGGGTAATTGGCATAGTCAACTTATAAAAGAGACTGATAGGGTAATGGATTATTTCAACTATTTAAATGATAGAAGTACTTTGAATATATTGCTTCAATTACCTTATGAAATTAGAAAGTATCATTTATTACATAAAGATTTGATTGATGCATACTGGCCGATATTAAACTTTTTTGAAGGTAATGTTAATGGAAATTTATATGAATTAGAAAGAAATAAAATTATGTCAACAATAGCTAAAGATGCTGGTGTAGAAGAAGTAATTAATTTTAAATTTAATTTTGACTACAAAGATCATACGATAGCACTAATACCAAATGTAAATTTAAAAGATACCCAAATGATACGCTATAGATTATCTATATTAAACGAAAAAGAAACTAAGTTGTATTCTACTTATGAAAAAGAAGCAGGCAGAAATTATATCAGTGTATCTATAACGAATAATGAGGAGAAAAAAGTACTAGATATTGTTGATTTGAGTAAAGGCATTTTGTTACAAGCAAATGAAAGATATGACATAGAAATTAAATATCATAAACCAACGACAACAAACTCTTGGGTTAAGGCAGGAACGTTGTACTTACACACATAATTTCTTCTAGAATGATATGATATTTAGAGAAAAATTAATAAAATAAATTACGAGGTGGAACATGAATTCGAATTGGCTACATGAAAATAGTGAGTATTTAGATCACATTTTAGTGAATGAAAATACAGAGAATGCAATTTATTCAGATCAAGAAATGACTGATATTATCGGAGAAGTTAAAGACTATAATAATAAAATTGCAAGTGTCATCAAACATGTAGAAGAAGAGGGCATAAAAAAAGTATTAATTGAGCAAGGTGAGATAATTGTTGGGTGGATTGCTTTTGAAAATTCTATCCCTTTATACAATAAACCTGAGGAAAAGATAGAAGTAGAATACGAAAAATTCTATTCCCCATCAATTAATAAGTTGATTAATAAAAATGGAGATTACAATTTATACTTCCAACGTTATCAAGTTTTTAGCCGATTTTATGCTTATCATGAAGGAGAATTATTAGAAGCGATTTTTAGAAAAAACACATTCGTTGCTTTTGCCCCATCCCACGTTGTAGACCGTCTGCATACGGTAGATATTCAAAGTAAAGTTAAAGGGAACGATATTGTATTATATGTTACTTCTAAAATGGATGAAACAATAACTTTTAATCAACTAGATCCAAATGAAGAGATAACAATTCAAGGTATCTTCCCGAGATTAAAGCGTGCAAAGATTAAACAAAATATGGTAGCAGGTTGGGTGAACTTTGATGCCTTAGAAAATGCAAATCTACCAAATAATATTGTACATAATACGACTGAATCTTTCATACTCGAACAACATAAAGCTCATATTTACATCAATGAACAAAATAAAGTTAAAATAATTTTAACTAAATTATTAAATGAAAATATTGCTTTAGAAAAGAAAATAAATAAGCAACGAGAACTTAATGCACGAATTTTAAAAAGGTTAGAAAACTTACGCAATTCGAAATTAGGTAAATTACAGTTATTGATTTGGGAAAAACGTTCTAAGCGAGGTAAAAAATAATGACATTTAATCGTGAACATAATTTTCAACAAAAAATTATTCAAAATCTATTAGGTATTGAAACAGAATTAAATGAAGAAAATACTACACCACCAGATGATGTTGATTTTAATGCATTAGCAACCGAAAGGAAGATTGTACAATATCAACAGTATCAAGATATTATTTCAAAAGATTATCAATTAGGTTTATCTTTACTTGCAAATAAAAAAGAAAATGAATCATTTGTAGACTTCATGGAAAAGTGGCAACGTGAGGGCAAAATAGACTTCTTTAATAAATTAGAGCCCTATTTAGCTAATATACCTGAATCTAATGGTAGTCGAGTGTTTAATAAAATTAATAAACGTGTTGGTATTATTTGCGATGAATTTTTATATAATAGTTATAAAGATGTTGTTGATTTAGTATATATTCCATATGATTATGAAAAATTAGACTTAAACTTTGATTTCGTGATTATTGCGACTGCTTGGAGAGGAATTGATGATAGTTGGACAGGTATTTCTTCATTGAAAGGTGCAGAACGTCGTCATGTGATAGAATTAATTTCGAACTTGAAAGCAAAAGGAATACCTGTAGTCTTCTATTCTAAAGAAGATCCAGTAAATTATGATGTATATAAAGATTTAGCAACTCACTGTGATTATATTTATACTTCAGCAATTGAAGTTGAAGAAGCTTATAAAACTTATACTCAAAATAATAATGTAAGTACTTTATCATTTGGAGTGAATCCACATTACCATAATCCGGTGGGAACTAGAACAGCATTAAGTAGAAAGAAAAAAGATGAAGTTATATTTGCTGGTAGTTGGATGGTTAAATATCCAGAACGTAACAAGGAGTCAGCGCGAATATTTGATGCTGTTAATAACAATAATACTGAATTAACAATTATTGATAGAAACTTAGAATTGCAGAGGGCTAGATATTACTTTCCATTAAGGTTTATTCCTAATGTTACAAGTCCTTTGAGTCATGAAAATTTGCAAAAGATACACAAAATTTTTAGATGGGCAATTAACGTTAACTCAGTAAAATATTCTGATACAATGTTTGCTAATAGAATCTACGAATTACAAGCATTTGGTAACTTATTGTTATCAAACTATTCTGTAGGAGTAAATAATAAATTTCCAAATGTATTCATTTTAAATCACAAAACAGACTTTAAAACGATTTTTAATAATCTTACTGAGCATGAATTAAAATCGATTCAAGCTAAGGGTATTAGAAATGTGATGCGTAGTGAAACGACTTATCACCGTATGAAACAAATAATGCATGATATTGGCATTGAGTATAATGATAGTTACGAGCAACCAATTTATGTTGTGGTTCCAAATGTTACTGAAACAATTAAATCACAATTTGATGCACAATCGTATGGTAACAAACATCTAATTACAGAAAAAGACTTTGAAACGGCAAATATTTCAGAAGGTTTTGTTACTAAATTTATTGATACTTACTATTATGAAGAATATTATTTAGAAGATTTGTATAGTGCCTTTAAATATACCGATGTAGATTTTGTTACCAAATCTACAAATGAAGATGACCATCATAATTACACTAAACTTCAAAATGAAGGTTTAACGATGTATGATATTAGAACGAAAGAAAATAATGATTTAAAAGGTTATGGGCTAGATATGGTTGAAGTCACAACGCCAAAGGCTATACGCCAAAACCAAAATGTTAGCAACAAACGTAAAAAATTAAGCGTTATTATTCCAATTCATAATAATGGGACGTATTTAGAAGATAAATGTATGTCCTCATTGAAACGATCTAGTATGTATGATGATATGGAAATCATCTTTGTTAATGACGGAAGCACAGATGAATTAACAATTAAAATAATAAACCGATTAAGAAGACAAAATCCTTCTATTGTTTATTATGAATTTGAAAGTGGTAGTGGTAGTGCCTCACGTCCAAGAAATAAAGGGGCTGAATTGGCATCTACACCATATATTACGTATTTAGATCCTGATAATGAAGCAATTGGTGATGGATACAAATTCCTATATGACCAATTACAACAGAACAAACAACTAGATATGGTAGTAGGTAATATTTTAAAAGAAGATAATAAGAAACGTTCTGAATTTAATTTCTATATTACTGGAACTAAATACAATAATGGCGAAGCATTAATAACTGATCCGCATGCATTTATGGAACGCTGTGGTTTAAGGGCTCAAAGTATTCAAGCATTAGTGGTGAAGTCTAATGTAATAAAGGACAACAATTTACGTATGATTGAAGGTGCGGCGGGACAAGATACGATGTTCTTCCAAGAACTTGTGTTAAACTCGAATCAAATTTTATTAGTGAACGAATATATTCATATGTATTATGCTGCTGTAAGTGGTTCTGTGACAAACACAATTTCTAAAAAATTCTTTGATAAGTATTACAAGTTAGAAACGGAACGTATCCCATTCTTAATCGAGAATAATCTTTTAGATACTTATATGGAGAAAAGATTTAATTTCTATGTAAGAGGTTGGTACTTAGTAAGATTAGATAGAATTGCACCAGAGGATAGAGCAGAAGCTATTACACGATTCTTAGATATTTATACGATGTATGATAAGTACAAACGTCCAGAAGATAAAGACTTAGTTGAGACCATTAATGCACTTAAAAAAGAAGTAAATTATGTTAAATAGTTTTAAACTATATCAAAGGGGATAGTTTATGAATAAGATTAATTTTGAATTAATAACTTTAGAATTTTTAAAAGAAAATAATAATCAACATATTGTAATTGAAAAAGAGGGAATGGATTTTCATTTTATTATTACTTTAAAAGAAAAATCAGAAAAGTTAGTTGTATTTTCTAATGGTGCTGTGAATCCTAAAATCAAAAAACCACCTGTTTTTATGCGATCAAATTGGTCAGATGAGATGGAATATAATGCAGTTTTCATTGATGATAGAACAATTCATGATAATAATTTAAGATTAGGTTGGGGTGTAGGCACAAAAGATAGGCATTTCCTTGAAGATTACTCTGAGATAATAAAAAAGCTGATTTTATTAATTGATATTGAAGATAAAAATACATTTTATTATGGATCTTCAGCAGGGGGATTTATGTCATTAGTCTTAGCAACAATGCATGCTAAGACGACAGCAATTGTTAATAATCCTCAAACTTATGTTTATAAATATTATGAGTCTGCATATAAAGCAATGTACAAAAAGGTGTTTCCTGACATGGAGGATGCTGAAATTCATAAAAAATATAGCGACCGATTATCGATAACTAGCATTTTGAAAAAGTTTCATAGAACACCAAAAGTCTATTATTTTCAAAATAGATTGTGTAAATCGGATATGGATAACCATTTTAATCCTTTATTAAAGAATCTTGATAAATACAAAATTAATAGCCAACCAATACAGTTTATTTTATATAATGATAAAGAGAGCGGACATAACCCATTGTCAAAAAATAAGACATTAAGTTATATAGACATGATTGTAAATGGTAGTTTTTTATAGAATATGTTAAATGATTATTTTGGTTAGTTTCGATAATAAAGGTTGAGATATGAATGTATCTCATCCTTTATTTATTGATGGTATAAAGCATTTAAATTATTCACACTGTTATGAATGTTCCATTACAAGATAATACTATAGATACAAATAAAAGATAAAGCTATAACATTGTTTACAGTTAACATCATTATTTCAAAGTAATACAGTAGATAATTGTAGCAATTATAGATATAATGATGTAACATAAGTTTGGAAAAGTATATTTAACCTATCGAATTTTTTTACATGTTATTCGTTAGTAAATATATGAAAATTATACGCATTGCGTAATTTAAAAGGATAGGTGTTTATTTTGAAATTAACAACGATCGGATTAGGCTATATTGGTTTACCTACTTCTATTATGTTCGCAAAACATGGTGTAGACGTTTTAGGTGTGGATATTAAACAAGAAGCAGTAGATAAACTAAATGGCGGTCAAATTCATATTGAAGAGCCTGGTTTACAAGAAGCTTTAGATGAAGTAATCGCAAGTGGTAAATTCAGAGCTGCGACGAAGCCTGAAGAAGCAGATGTTTACATAATCGCTGTACCTACACCAAACAACGATGACGAACACAAATCATGTGATAACACAATTGTTATGGCAGGGGTAGAGAGCATTGTACCTTTACTTAAAAAAGGTGATACAGTAATTGTTGAATCTACAATTGCACCACGTACAATGGATGATTTCGTTAAACCATTTTTAGAATCTAAAGGATTTGTAATTGGAGAAGACATTTATTTAGTTCATTGTCCGGAACGTGTATTACCAGGACAAATCATGCACGAACTAATTTACAATAACCGTATTATCGGTGGAATTACGCCTGCATGTGTTGAAGCGGGTAAAAAAGTATATGGTACTTTCGTAAAAGGTGAAATGATTGAAACACAAGCTAAAACAGCTGAAATGTCTAAATTAATGGAAAATACATATCGTGATGTTAATATTGCTTTAGCAAATGAATTAGCGAAGATTTGTAATCGTTTAGATATTAATGTTCATGATGTAATTGCGATGGCTAATAAACATCCTCGTGTTAATTTACATACACCGGGTCCTGGTGTGGGTGGACACTGTTTAGCAGTAGATCCATACTTTATTATTGCTGAAGCACCTGAAGAATCTAAGTTAATTAAGTTAGCACGTGATATCAATGTATCAATGCCTGCTTATGTTGTAGAGAAAACTAAAGCGATTCTTGCTAAATTAGGTGGTAATAAAGTAACAGTATTCGGTTTAACATATAAAGGTGACGTTGATGATATTCGTGAATCACCTGCATTTGATATTTATGAAATGCTAAATGCTGAAAGTGGTTTTGAAGTATCAGCTTATGATCCACATGTACAATTAGAATGGGTAGAAAAAGATATTAATAAAGCATTAGAAGGTAGTTCACTTGTATTAGTATTAAGTGATCATAGTGAATTCAAAGTTTTAAAAGATGCTGACTTTGAAGCAATGACAAATAAAGTGATTTTTGATACTAAGAATGTAGTACCAAACAATTTTGAAGAAGTTAACTACTACAATTACGGTAACATTCAAAAATTATAATTATAAAAAGCAAATGCCACTACATTATTTGTAGTGGCATTTGCTTTTATTTAACTATGAATTCTGATTGATAACTTCATTCATTTGGCCTTTAAATTGACGATAGGCTTCATTCACTTGACCATAATAGTTACGGTTAATTTCGAGGACTTTATTTTCATAGATTCTATCTGCTTCAGCACGCATGCCTTCATGTTGTCTTACGGCATCTGCATTTGAATTACTATTAAGTAAGGCATCTGCTTCTTGATAGGTTGTATTACGTTCCGTCAAAGCATCTTTTAACGCACTGTCTCTTGTAGCAACGGCATTTTGAATAGCTTCGTCACGATTTGCTACTGAAGTTTTAATTTCCTCTGGAGTTTGTTCATCATCATTTGTTTGTGCAGTTTCTACAGTATCATTTGCTTCTGTAGTTTTTTCGTTATTTGATGTAGCATCTTCAGTAGATTTCTCTTTAGTAGATTTCTCATCTTTATTCTTTTCTTTTTCTACCTTTAATTCTTCTTCTTTTTCTTTTAATTTTTCTTTTGCGACTTGTGCCTCTTTTTTTGCTTTTTCAACGGCTTTTTCTTCTTTATTCTCCCCACCACAAGCTGTAAGTAATAATGTAGAAGCTAGGAATGTGACAGTAATCTTTTTGAAATGATTTTGCATAATATACCTCCTTTAATATCTTGTATCTCAATATAACATAAGTTCCATTTTATTGGTATTCTGATGTATCTCACTGTAAATAATGCTATAATAAACTAAATTCAAAACTATAGTTTGGAGGAACAGTGTGTGATTAAAATTGCGATATTACATGAAGGTAAAGCGTATATGCCTGAAATAGATGCATATGCATCTTATTTAAACGATTCGGGTGAGTTTATTGTTGATGTTGTAAGTAAGTCAAATCAAATAACAGACGAATACGATATCGTATGGAAAGTGATGGGACTAGACCGCAACCGCAGTGAAAAACAAGCGCTTATTCATGAATACAACACGATAACGGTCGGTAAAAATGCAAAAGTTAAAGATTTCTTAAAGAAATTGTTAAACACAAAACCCGACGGTCGAATATTTCAAAATAAAAAGGTGCATCAAGTTTTTAATTTTAAAGATAATCAACCTTTTATTTATAGAGATATGGGTATAAGCAAACAGTATTTTATTCAAGGTGATGTAAAGAAAGAGTATGATTTTGTTTACATAGGCACAATGGATCCTTCTCGTGAATTGAATAAGATGTTAGAAATGTTTAAAAAGAATAGTGATTTATCTATTATTTTAATTGGAACACCTGATCCAGGTTTAGAGAAAGAGTTTGGAAATTTACCGAATGTTCATTTCGTAGGACGCGTTCCTTATGAAGAATTGCCATTAACTGCAGCAAAAGCAAGGTTTGGTATGAATTACATACCAGATGTCTTTCCGTTTAATAAACAAACATCAACAAAATTACTTGAATATTGTGCTTTAAACTTGAATGTCGTAACAACAAGTTATGAGTGGGTAAACAACTTTGAATCTGTAAATAACGGGAAATTCTTTAAGTTAAATAGTGACTTATCGAATTTAACTCGTGAAGAATTAGAAGCATTTAATTTTGTTACTCCAGATTTAAGCCACTTAGAATGGAATAACTTATTAAAAGAAGCTGAATTGATTCCGTTTATTAAGGCAGTATTAGAAAATCATAAAAGGAAACAAAAATAATGAAATTAATTATTATCGGTAATAGTGGTCATAAAAAGGTAGTTTCTGAAGTGGCGGAACAACTAGGATATACAATTGTTGGTATTATCGATGACGCTTTTGATAGTCGTTTTTCTGAAGAAGATATATTGTATGGTAATACCAAACATATTCATGACATGATTCGTGAAACAGGTGCTCGGTTATTTTTTGGAATTGGAAACAATAAAGTGCGTCAGCTTATAATTGAAAGAGAACATTTGTCTAATGAAATGTTTGTTACGCTAATTTCACCCCATGCGATTATTTCTAAGTCAGCACATATTGGTATCGGTACTTTAGTAATGCCTGGAGCTATCATAAATGTTGATGCTAAAATAGGCACTCAAGTTATCATCAATAGTGGGGCAATTGTTGAACACGATTGTGTTGTATCGGATTATGCTCATATTTCACCCCATGCTACATTAACAGGAGCGGTTAATGTAGGTAGGGGTACTCAAATTGGTGCACTAGCTGTTGTTAATCCAACAGTGACAGTAGGAGACTGGGTTACGATTGGAAGCGGTGCTAGCGTGGTCCGTGATATACAATCGAACACGGTGGCTGTCGGTGTACCTGCTAAAATAATTAAAACACTATAAGGAGCATCCCATTGAAACTAAGTATAATAATACCAGTTTATAATGTTGAACAGTATTTACCGGATTGTATCGAAAGTTTAATTAAACAAGATATAGATCCAGAATTATATGAAATGATTATTGTAAATGATGCATCTCCCGATAACTCATTAAAAATTGCTGAAGATTATCAAAAACAATATCCTAACATTAAAATCATCAGTCAACAAAATGGTGGGATAGCTTCAGCACGTAATACAGGCATTAAAGCAGCTACCGGTGAATATCTTGTTATGCTCGATTCAGATGATTTTTATTCTAAAGTTTTCTTTAAAGATATATTTGAATTTATTGCTGAGAATAATAATCCTGATATAGTGCTTTTCGATTTTAACTATTATTATATGCTGGATGAACGTCAGGAACGTGTACAAAGATCCTTTAAACCAAGTGACTTTAAAGGATTGACGGGTTTACAAGCAGTAGAAATGATATTAGATAAAGAATTAATGTTTAGTTGGTATGCGTGGCCATTCTTCGTCAAGACAGATCTAATAAAACAGAATGATTTGTATTTTGTTAAAAATAAGAATTATGAAGATATGATGTGGGTTCCAGTTGTATTTGCCAAGGCAAACAAAATCGCTTATTTTGATAAGGCAGTACTTGAGTACCGTCAACAAAGAGCAGGACAAATTACAGGTACAATGAGTTATAAAAATATAGTTGATCCTTTAGATGCACCAAAAATTGTAGATGAACAATTAAAAAGATGTAATATTCAACTGAGTGAAGAAGCAGATAAAAAGCTTAAGCAAAATATCGCAAATAAATATTTTATAGCATTTATTTATGGAGCATTACTTAATCGTAACGAACGTAATCAACTTGTTGAAGCATTAAAATCCCATGAGCATTTAAGACAATATTCAAGCACGCAACTTACAAAACGTATTAACACCCTTATAAGTAGCATTGGTATTAAAAATACTTTAAAATTATTTAGTATCGTATTGCCTATTTACCGTAAATTTAAAGGCAAGTAATACATAGCAAGATGTCATAAATTTTATAATAAATGAGGGATTATTTTGAAAAAAGCATTATTCTCTGCGAATGTATTCCGTCACTTTACAGCATTTCACACACCATATATGAAAATGTTAATGAATAAAGGTTACGAAGTATATGCAATCGCGAACGAAGATTATGGTGGTCATAAAGAACAGTTAGAAAGTATTGGTATTCACACAATCCAAGTACCAATTAATCGTAATCCATTATCTAAAGATAATTTAATGAGTTTGAAAATACTAAAAGAAACTATGAAAAATGAAGATTTTGATATTGTGCATGTACATACTCCGATTGCAGCGTTTTTAACACGTGTTGCAAAACCAAAAAATATGAATGGTAAGTTGATTTATACAGCACATGGATTTCACTTTTTTAAAGATGCACCTCTTAAAAACTGGCTCATGTACTTTCCGTTAGAAAAATTAACAGCTGGAAAAACTGATTTGTTAATCACAACGAATAACGAAGATACTGTCACTGCTAAACGATTAGGATTTACGGAAGATAATTTAGTACATATTAAAGGTGTTGGTGTGGAGATTGATCATCCTAAATTGAGTGATGATGATAAATTGAATTTAAGAAATGAACTTGGATTAAATGTTACAGATAAAATCATTATTTGCGTTGCAGAAATGAATGATAACAAAAACCAAATGTTCTTACTTGAGAACTGGTCTAAAATTAAACAAAAAGTACCTGATGCGGTGCTATTATTTGCGGGTGTTGGTCCAAATTTAGAAAAGTATGAAGCATATAAAACGAAATATGAATTAAAAGATATTCATTTCTTAGGTTTTAGACGTGATGTACCAAATTTATTACAAATTTCTGATGTAATGACATTACTGAGTCACCGCGAAGGCTTACCGAAGAGTATTATGGAAGGAATGGCACAAGGTTTACCATGTGTTGTTGCAGATACACGTGGATTAGTAGATTTAGTTGATGATAATGAAAATGGTTATGTCGTTGAAAAAGGTAATAATGAAAGTCTGATTTATGCGTTTGTAGATTTACTTCAAAACGATGATCGAAGACATAAAATGGGTCAACAGAGTAACGAAAAAGTAAAATCATTTACTTTAGATTCTGTGATGAAAGATTACGAACAAGCATACTTACGATAAGGTGCATTGTGATTGGGGATTTTTCTAAATGAAAAAAATGAACTTTGTATGGATGTTCCTTGGTACCGGTATGGGTGCAATCATGGGACTTCTCATGAATATTCTACTCGCGCGTAATCTTGATAAAGCAGATTACGGTATTTTCGGTATAGGGTTAACATTTATCAATATATTATCAGTGATTATCGGCTTTGGTGTCGCTGACTTTATCGTAAAGAGTTTCGCGGTCGAAGGTCGTCGAGCCTATCGATACGTTAATGCATGTATTTCCTTATTTACGATTAGTTTTACCATTACATTATTGATACTGATGGTTGTGGTATTTTCACCGATGTATGACTTTGAAACAAAATATTTCTTATTATTAATTGTTCCAAATATCTTTTTACAAGGAATTTACGCTATTAATAATTCGGTTAATCAAATTGAAGAGAATTTTAAAGCAGTATCTTTAAGCAATTTTTTAATATACTTTGTTCGTTTCTTTGCTGCAGTACTTGCAGTACTAACGTTTAAAGATGTTATTGCATTAGGCTGGTATTTAGTGATACTTTCACTACTTGCGATTGTTCCATTTTGGCGAGTTATCCGCAAATTATATACACAGGAAGTGAAAGTACCAGTATTACAAGATGCACCAATCCCTAAAGATGCAACAGTACGAGAAACGTTTAAAGAAACATATCCATTTGGTTTAATTGGTATATTCTATTTTATTTACTATCAAAGTAACGTACTATTATTATCTTTTTTAGTCGGTAAAGTTGCGGTAGGTGAATATAATGCTGCATTTGCAATTATACAACTTGCCTTTATGTTCCCAGATTTGATATTTAGACGAATATTTTATACGCGAATTCATGTTTGGGCGACGCATGATCCGGTTCAATTGAAACGATTTAATCGAAGAAGTTCAATTATACTATTTATCATAGGTTTGATCGGTATTATATTTGTTTGGTTAACTGCTAAATATTTGATTCTGTTTACTGCAGGGGAAAAATATTTAGATTCAGTATTTTACCTACAATTATTAAGTTTAGCAATTTTATTTAAATTTGCGACTGCGGTGAATGGTACAATATTATCTACTCAACATATGGTTTATAAGATGATGCGAATTAATGCAATTATTGCGATATTAAATTTAGTCGCAAATATCATTTTAATTCCCATTTTTAAAGTTGAAGGTGCCATTTTTGCAACATTAATTTCAGAATTTACGATGGCTATTATTGTTTTCATTGTCTCACATCGCTATTTAAATCAATTGGTTGCGAATGTTGAAAGTGAAAATGTATTGCCATAGTAATAATTGTTTTAACTATATGACATTTGTAAAGAAAAGTTAAAGTTTACGTAAATTCAGTTAAAAATAGTAATTTTAAAAACAAAATTTCTAAAATGTAGTAAAAACATAAAATTCTTATGGTAAAATAAATTGATTATAAAATTTTATAGAATTATTTGGAGGTAACAAAATGCAGGATAGCATGAATTTCACTCAGATATTTGAGGCGCTTAAGAAAGGTTGGAAATTTATATTAGGTACAACAATACTTTTCGCTTTAATTGCTGCGGCAGTTTCGTATTTCTTACTAACACCGATATACAAATCAGAAGCAACTTTACTTGTAAATCAAGAGACACGAACAAGTAAAAGTAATGATGCTGTTGATTTACAAACTAACTTACAGTCGATTACAACATATGCAAGTATTGCTAAATTACCGGATACTTTATTACCAGTTATTGATAAGTTAAATTTAAATGTATTGCCTGAAGATTTAGCAAAGGATATAGATGCAACAGCAGTACAGAATTCAACGCTATTGACAATAACAGTTGAAAATAAATCTCAAAAACGAGCTGTTGATATTGCAAATGCAATTACAACTACAATGGTACAACAAGACTCTTTAGACTTAAATAACTTAAAAGTTGCTTCAAAAGCACGTGTTATTCGAAATGCGAAACCTGTGGAACCGACACCCTTAATTAATATCGGTATTGGTGCTGTATTAGGTTTATTATTAAGTTTATTCTATGTCTTAGCAAAAGCATTAATGGATGTATCACTTAAAACTTCAGAACAGGTAGAACGTGAAATTGGCGTTTCAGTAATTGGTAACATTCCGTATATTAAATAATAATTGTATGACAAAGGAGTTTTATTATGTTCAAGAAAAGTAAGAGTAAAATTAAAAATAGATCAGAAAAAGCAAGAAAGTTAATCACTCTTGATGATCCTAGATCGCCAGTTTCAGAACAATTTAGAACGTTAAGAACAAATATTTCGTTTTCAACACCAGGTAGTCAGTTACAAAAGTTATTAGTAACTTCTTCTGTACAACAAGAAGGTAAATCTACTGTGTCAGCAAATTTAGCATGTGTATTTGCTCAAAATAATACGAAAGTTTTATTCATTGATGCCGATATGCGAAAACCAACAGTTCATAACACTTTTGGTGTTAAAAATGCGGTTGGTTTATCAACATATTTAACAGAACAAAGTACTTTAAAGCAAACAATTCAACCCACTGAAGTTGAAAACTTAGATATTATGTCAGCTGGTCCAGTACCTCCAAACCCATCTGAGTTATTAAACTCAAAAAATTTAGACATTATGTTAGATGAATTATGTACGTATTATGATTTAATCATCTTTGATAGTCCACCAGTTTTATCTGTAACTGATTCACAAATTCTTTCAGCAAAAGTAGATGGTATGGTATTAGTTATTGATAAACAAGAGAATAATAAAGCGAACGTTAAAGAAGCGCGCGATTTATTAACTGTAAGTGAGAACTCGAAATTGTTAGGTATCGTATTTAACAATGATGAGTACGATACAGATAAATATTATGTTTATCAATAATTTGTAATAGAGAGGGTTTTTTGTATGCATAAGAATTTCAAAACGTTACTGCTCATTGTCATAGATACGTTAATAGTTATGGGATCAGTATTGCTAGCTTGGTTTATTATCAAAGATTCAAGCCCTGAACCGAACACGTATTTTGTAGTAACAGGTATTTCAATATTATTAGCTTATTTGTTATTTGCATTCTTATTTAATTTGTTTAATAGACTATGGATATATGCAAGTGTTAAGGAGTTACTATCAGTCGTGTATGCAGTTAGTTTAGCAGTTTTCGTTGGTACAGTACTCACATATATCGCTCTAACAGTAATGAAAGAAACAAATAATATCATCTTTGGTGCAGTTATTATTATTTGGTTATGCTTGATTGTTTTCATAGGTGCAACAAGAATATTCTTTAGAATTTTCAACAAGAACCATGAAAACACAGAAAACTTTGAACGTGTATTAATCTTCGGTGCTGGACGAGGTGGAACTACATTAGCACGTCAAATGGAAAATGTACCAACTATGAAAATGAAGCCTGTATTATTTTTAGATGATGATGTTAATAAATACAAACAAGTCATCAATGGTGTAAAAGTTATGGGCTCAAGAAATGATTTGCGTGCTGCAATTGACAAGTATGAAATTGATAAAGTCATCCTCGCAATCCCATCACTAGCTCAATATAAATTAAAAGAGTTATATGATATTTGTATTGAATCAGGTGTTAAAGTTCAAATAATGCCAAATATAGATGATGTGTTAACTGGTAAAAAAGAAGTTGCACATTTAAAGAATATCGATTTAGAAGATTTATTAGGTCGTGATCCTGTTAAGTTAGATGCAGGTGGTATTCGGGATGTCATTAATAATAAAACAATATTAATCACTGGTGCTGGTGGTTCTATCGGTTCTGAAATCGTGAGACAAGCATCTAGCTTTGGACCAAAACGAGTACTTCTTGTTGGTCACGGTGAAAACAGTATTTATAATATTATGATGGAAATGAAGAATCGCTTTAAAGACGGCCATATTAACTTTGTTCCAGTTATTGCTGACATTCAAGATCGTGATAGAATGTTCAAAATCGTTGAAAAGTATCGTCCAGATGTAGTATTCCATGCTGCGGCTCATAAACATGTTCCTTTAATGGAAGGGAACCCTAAAGAAGCGATAAAGAATAATATTTTTGGTACAAAGAATATTGCTGAAGCAAGTGATGCGTTTGGCGTAAAAACTTTTGTAATGGTTTCAACTGATAAAGCTGTTAATCCACCTAATATAATGGGTGCAACGAAACGATGGGCAGAGATGGTCGTACAAAACTTAGACAAACGTTCTGAAACGAAATTTGTTGCCGTTCGATTTGGTAACGTATTAGGCAGTCGTGGTTCAGTTATTCCTTTGTTTAAGAAGCAGATTGAAAAAGGTGGGCCAGTTACTGTAACGCACCCTGATATTACAAGATACTTTATGACAATTCCTGAAGCAAGTCGACTTGTTATACAAGCCGGGGTCCTTGCTAAAGGTGGAGAAGTATTTGTGCTGGATATGGGTGAACCAGTTAAGATAGTAGATTTAGCAAAGAATGTTATTGAGCTTGCTGGATACACAATTGAAGATATTGGTATTGAATTTACTGGTTTACGACCAGGTGAGAAGATGTACGAAGAGTTGTTAAATGAAAACGAAGTTTCTGAAGATCAAGTCCATGAAAAAATTTATGTTGGTCGTGCAGTACCTAAAGACTATGATGCGTTAATGTCGGATATTGATCGTTTATTGTCGATGTCTGATGAAGATGTTAAGGCACTTGTGATCGGTGAAGCAAATAAGAAATTTTAATCATAACCGAACAAAATAAGTGAGTAGGAGTACAAGCAATGGAAAAAAGTCAAATACGCACCGCTGTAATATTTACAGCGTTCATCACTGTAATGTTTTTAATTACCATCGCTTTGTATTATGTGAGCTTAGCAACTGGATATCATGGTCTCGCAATACCTATCTTAGGTGGTAGTGATGATGGGGTATTCTACTTTGAAAATGCACTCGAAATTAAGAATGGCGGTAACGCTATTCTTACTTCAGTGCATGTTCTTATATTAGGCTATGTTTTAAAGCTCTTTAATACAGAATATGTATTTTATTTAAAGATGTTTAACTTTTTAGGCGTAGTACTATTTGCAATTATTACGTATTTATTAATTCGTACGCTAGTAGGTAGTAGACATGTTATGAATCTTTATAGTTTATTTCTAGGTATGATGTTACTGTTTATCAGTTTTGTCTATGTATCAACAATTTCAATTATCCGTGACATTTGGATTTTTGATTTCTTCTTACTTTCTATTTGGTTATTTGCAATTTTCTTAAACTCAAATGGATTTGTTAAAATTTTGTTGATATTGCCCATACTTTTATCGATGTTCTTGTTGTTTAGTTACAGAGATTATGCAGCTGCATCTTTTTTAGGTGCTTCAGGATTATTCATCTTCTTTAATCGTAAAAATAAATCAACAAATGTAGGATTTGTTATTATAACTGTCCTTGTATTACTGGGGATTTATTATACAGCATTAAAAGATTTTCAAATTCCGTTAGTTGGTTTAAGTTTAGCAGATGCTTTAAACTATCGTAAAAATGGACAAGAATTATATGCCGGTGCTAGTCAGTTAAATATATCTCTAGATCAACCCAATTATATATTTTTCTTATTTAACTATGCGTATAGTTTACTCAGTAATGCATTAGGACCATTACCATTCCAAGTGCGTGGGTTTAGTACACTTGTATTATTTTTGACAGAGTCAATTCCGATGGCAATTATTTTCTTCTATATTTATAAAAATAGAAAATCTTTGGAATATCTTGATAAAATGTTATTAACTCAGAGCTTAATTTGGTTCTTATTTATCGGTATCACAAACGATAACTTAGGTACAGGATCAAGACTTAGAATTTCAGGCTACCTGTTCATTTTACTAGTGTTTGCAAAGCTTTTTTACATGAAAAATTGGGGCAAAAAAATAGATGAGAAGCATGAAGAATGGCAAAAGAAAAGTCAGTTTGTAAATCGCAGATGAGGTGACCTATGGATTTCTTAAAATTAAAAGAAGAATTTAAAACTCAGAGTTATGATTCAATCGTTTTAGCAACAACTTCCAATCACAGTTCCGATTTTTTACGGTTACCGGATAAATATATCAATGGACAGAAGTGTATGAGTTTCTCGATAGCAAATACTGTTATAGCTACAGAAGTTATTCAAGTTTTTGATGGGACAGCGAAATATATTTATGTTGATGTAGAAAGAAAGCAAAATATTGATTTTATTACAATTGCACAAGAAAATATTAGTATAAGTCGTTTACGTGAAATGAAGCCGAATGACTTAGCTATGGAAGCTGCAGATATATTAATCTATAAAACAATCAAAGATAAAAATGCTAATGTATTAATTGTGGGAACTGGTAATATTGGTATTAAATTAGCAATTCGATTAACAGAGCGTAATTATAATGTATACCTTCATGGTCGTAACAAAGAAAAAGTAGAAAACTTTGTTGCAATGATTAATCAAATGGTACCAAAATATGGTAAGAAAATAAGTGCATGGGACAATGAACCGATTGATGTGTTATGCACTATGGTATCAGCATTAGAGGTTATTGATGACTCGTATACAGAATACTTAAATAAAGGTGCGCTAGCAATAGATGGTGGTATTGGTAATTTTTCTAAAGGATTTATTAAAAATGCACACTTAAAAGATATTAATGTATTACGTTTAGATGTTCGTATTTCAAATGATCTATTAAATGGTATTGATCAATCTTATAATTCTAATTTCTTTACTGACATAAAAGGCGAAAAGGATTTTAATGGCATCCATATCGTATCTGGTGGTATCATTGGTAAAGAAGGCGATGTAATTGTAGACCGTATTCATATTCCTAAACGCGTGATAGGTATTGCAAATGGTATTGGAGGCGTAAAACCTGCTGATACAATCAGTGAAGTTGAAAAAGAACAGATTGCAATCATCAATGAAGAAATTAAGAAAGAGGCAGACAAAAAATGAAAAGACTATTTGATATCGCAGTAAGTGGTACTGCACTTTTATTACTTAGCCCGGTCATCGTAACATCTGCAGTACTAATTAAGAAAAAGCTTGGTTCTCCAGTAATATTTAAACAGACGCGACCAGGTAAAGATGGCGAACCTTTTGAAATTTATAAATTTAGAACGATGACAGATGAGCGTGACGTACGTGGTGAACTATTACCCGATTCAGAACGTTTAACTGAATTCGGTAAAACATTACGTAAATTAAGCATTGATGAATTACCTCAATTACTAAATGTCTTAAAAGGAGATATTAGCTTGGTAGGTCCAAGACCACTACTTATGCAATATCTACCGCTATATAATGAACATCAAAAACGACGTATGAATGTCCGACCTGGCATTACAGGTTGGGCACAAGTGAACGGACGTAATAATATTAGTTGGGAAGACAAATTTGATTTAGATGTATGGTATGTTGACCATCAAAGTTTTATACTAGACTTATATATTATTTATTTAACGATTGTGAAAGTCTTTAGACAATCAGATATTAGTCAAGATGGCCATGCCACGGTCCCTGCGTTTACTGGAACAAAATAAAATAGTATGAAATGAAAGAGGGCATTAAAATGAATAAACGTTTACACTTATCAATTGCACATATCGGTGAAAATGAACAAAAGTATGTAAAAGAAGCATTCGATCAAAACTGGGTTGCACCACTTGGACCAAATGTAGATAAATTTGAAGAAGTTGTATCTGAGTATGTTGGAAGACATTCAGGTGCCGCATTAAATTCTGGTACATCAGCGATTCATTTAGCGATTAAATTATTAGATATTAAAGAAGGCGACACAGTTTTTTGTTCTTCATTAACTTTTATTGCAAGTGCAAATCCAATATGCTATGAAAAAGCAACACCAGTATTTATTGATAGCGAACGAGATACATGGAATATGTCACCAGTTGCTTTAGAAAAAGCTTTAAAAGAAGCTAAGGCAAAAGGACAATTACCGAAAGCAGTTGTGATTGTAAACTTATATGGTCAACCTGCAAAGTTTGATGAATTATTAGCATTATGTGATGCATACGGTGTTCCTGTGATTGAAGATTCCGCTGAAAGTTTAGGTGCTGAATATAAAGGTAAGAAATCAGGTTCTTTCGGTAAATTCTCTATCTTCTCTTTTAACGGTAACAAAATTATCACAACAAGTGGTGGTGGTATGTTAATGTCAGATGACGATGAATTAACAAAGAAAGCACGTTTCTTATCTACGCAAGCACGTGATCAAGCGATTCATTATCAACATAGTGTTGTTGGATATAACTACCGCTTAAGTAACGTTTGTGCAGGTATCGGTCGTGGGCAAATGGAAGTTTTAGATGACCGTGTGAATCGTCGTCGTGAAATCTTTGATATTTATGCGCGTGAAATTGGTCAGATTGACGGAATCGAATTAATGCCAGAATTAGCTGAAACTAAGTCAAATCGTTGGTTAACAGCTTTAACAATTGATTCGGATAAATTAGGTATAGAACCGAATGATTTAATTGCTAAATTAGGCGAAGAAAATATCGAATCTCGTCCAGTATGGAAGCCATTGCATATGCAACCTGTATTTGAAGGAACAAAATTTTATTCTCATGATGAAGATGTGGCTAAAGATTTATTCGAACGTGGGTTATGTTTACCATCAGCTTCACTTATGACAGATGAAGATGTAGTATTTGTTTGTGATACTATTAAGAAAATTATTCAAAAATAAATCCAATTTAAAACTGAAATGAAAGTTTCAGTTTTTTTTTGAATAAAAAATAAAAAGTGCGTTTGAGAGTGGGTTTTAAATGAAAATCTTTTGGCGACTGTTATTAATAATAACCATACTTTTATATCTAGTGAGTACAGCGGTGTTTACCATTTTTCATCAACAATTTAAGCATCTTGCAATAAAGGATTATGTAAAGCCTAGTCATTGTGTGCTTGTATATAATCCAGGACGAGATATAGAACTTTTGAAAACAGCGAAACAATTACTTGATAAAAATCCAAAAAGTAAACTTATTTATACGCCTTTGATTGTCAATAGTGATGTTAATAGTTTACAATTATTAAAAGAAGTAGGGATTGATAAATCAAAAGTTGTACCAGAATATTATAGTACTTCGATGAAAGCATCAGCGGTTAGTGCTACAGATCTTATGCATAATGAAAATATGAATCGATGTACTCTTGTTGGACGTGATTATGAATTGAAGCGATTAGTTGCTACATTTGAGAAGAATAATCCGATGTTTGATTTTTATCATAAAGCAGTACAATTAAACGGTAAAAGCTATTTAGATACAGCTGATGGAAGAAAAAAAGCGGAAAAAGAGCTTTGGCAATACCCGAAACTTTGGTTAAATCGATAACAGGGGGAATATTCAATGAAGAAGAAATTGCTCGGTATTATTGGTGCGTTATTATTATTAGCAATAATTGCAGTAGGTATTGGTGTTTGGTGTTATAACAATGTTGACCATGGCGATAAACCAAAGAAAAGCGATGTTATTATCATGATTGATGGTGGAGATAGCGGTCGTTATACAGAAACAGGGCGATTCTATGAAGAAAAATATGCACCTAAAGTTATGATATCACCTGCAATTGAAGATAAAAATGGATTGAATAATGTTAAAGCTGTTGAAGAAGCAGGCGTTCCGAGTGAAGCGATTATTAAAGAGATGAAGGCAACTTCAACTTGGACAAATGCAACTGAGACTTTAAAATTAATGAAAAAAAATAACTTAAAATCAGCACTTGTCGTTACAAGTGATTATCATGCCACACGTACGAAATTAGCCTATAAACGAGCGAATAAAGATTACGACTACGATATAAGTGTAGTTGGTGTAAAAAGTAAAGATGGCTTAAAATGGAACGAATATCAGGCAGGTAAAGATCAAGCATTCCGTGAAGCGTACATTCTTCCTGCTTACTGGTTAGGATTATACAAAATTATTGATTTATAGAATATGAAAAGCATTAGGAAAATTTCCTAATGCTTTTTTACATTATATTGTAAAAGTTTTTCTTTTTAAAATGTCTTCCAAGGTGTATTGATCAAGTACTTTCAAGTAGGCAACTAGTGCTTCACCTAGAACACTCATTAAGCCACATTGATCGATTATTGGACATGTATTTGTTTCTCTGTCAAAACATTCAACGATATTAAAATGTTCTTCTGTCTTACGAATGAGTTTACCAATATTAATCTCTTCAGGTGACATCTTTAATGTGATACCACCGCCACGTCCTCGAGTTGTTTCTATATATCCTAATGTAGCTAAATTATTAACCACTTTAGTTAAATGATTTTTAGATATATTGTAAAATTTTGCGATTTCATCTATTTGTGTACGATTCTCAGTGCGTGCGAGATACATTAGCACACGTAAAGAATAATCTGAATATAATGTTAGTTTCAAGTCAATCCTCTCCTCTTGCCTTATTATAAACTAATTGATGCTAAATAAATATTTATTATTTTAATAAATCATGAACATTTTTTTGTGATAATGGTTGAGATTTTTATGATGAAGTTGTAAACTTAATAATGTGAGTTAAACATGTATTTTAAATACAACTTTTAGGGGGAAATAAAATGTTAACAGAAGAAACGAAAAGTATCATTAAAGCAACGATACCAGTATTAGAGGAGCACGGAGATGCTATTACAACAGCATTCTATAAACATATGTTTGAAGAACACCCAGAATTACTGAATATCTTCAATAAAACAAATCAAAAATTAGGGCGTCAACAAACAGCATTAGCACAAACAGTTATTGCTGCAGCCAAACATATTGATCATTTAGAAGCAATTATTCCTAATGTGAATCAAATTGCACATAAACATAGAGCATTACAAATTAAAGAAGAGCATTATCCAATCGTTGGTGAAAACCTAATTTGGGCAATTGGTGAGGTGTTAGGAGATGCAGCAACTCCCGAAATTATTGATGCATGGACAAAAACATATGATGTCATAGCAGATGTATTTATCCAAATGGAAAAAGCATTATATGAAGAAGAAGAGTGGTCAGACTTTAAACCGTTTAAAGTAGTTGCAATTAATGATGAAAGTACTGATATTAAATCATTTACAGTGAAATCTGATGAAATCAAGGTGCAACCGATTAAGGCAGGTCAATATATCACTGTTAAAGTCCATCCAGAAGGTGAAGAAAATGATGCGCTACGTCACTATTCAATCTGTTCAGTGGATACAACAAATGGAATAAAATTTGCAGTGAAACGTGATGTTGTTGGCAGTGATAAAGGTATGGTATCAAACTACTTACATGATACAGTTAAAATTGGAGATGAAATTCTGTTATCTGCACCGGCCGGAGAATTTACAGTTGATGCAAAAGCGGATAAATCAATTGTGTTAATCAGTGGTGGTGTGGGAATGACACCAATTATGGCAATGCTAGAAGATGAAGCTGCTAAAGGTCGTGACATTAAGTTTATTCATTCAGCTTATAATAGTGAAGCTGTTCCATTTAAAGCAGAAATCAAAAAGTACCATAATAAAGATAATGTACAATTCTACTTTAATTATTCTGAAACAGCAGGTCGCTTAAATAAAGTAAAATTAGCTGAAATTATAAATGGCAGCGAAGAAATCTACATGTGTGGATCAGTTGCATTCATGGAAGCGATGTTAGAAGTATTTAATGAAATGAATATTGACCGTAGTCAAGTTCACTTCGAACCATTCGGTCCAAAAATGAGTATAACAATTTAATTAAAGTAAATTGATAAACACCGATTCTTTATAAATCGGTGTTTTTTTTGTCGAATGTGAGAAAAAATAACGGTTGAATCTTAATTAAGGGTAATACGAAAGTAAGCGAACCAAAATACACCCAAACAGTATGTTTGGGTGCAAATCATTAATCTATTTCATATTACGTTTCCCTGCTAATAATGTGTTGTTTAACACCATAGTTATCGTTAATGGACCAACACCACCAGGTACTGGTGTAATCGCACTTGCAACTTCACTTACTTCGTCATACTTCACGTCGCCAGTTAATTTACCGTCAACGACAGTATTTCCAACGTCTACTACAACTGCACCTGGTTTTACGTCTTCTTTCGTTACTAATCCAGGTTTACCAACTGCAGAAACAATAACATCTGAACGTTTTAATACTTCTTTCATATTGTTACTACGTGAATGTAGTAATGTTACTGTGGCATTCGCATCTGTTAATAACTTCGATACAGGTTGGCCCACAATATGGCTACGGCCAATCACTGCGACGTCTTTTCCTTCTAAATCCATGTCCGCATTTTTTAAGATTTCCATAATACCAAGTGGTGTACATGGAATATAAGTTTCAACACCAGCGTATAGGCGTCCAATATTAATTGGGTTAAAGCCATCAACGTCTTTTTCAGGTGAAATTTTTTCTAATATTTTTGTTTCATCAATTTGTTTTGGTAATGGTACTTGGACTAATATACCATGAACATTTTTATCGTTGTTTAATTTTTCGATTTCATTTAATAATGCTTCTTCTGTAGTTGCTTCATCTAAATGAATGATTTCAGATGACATCCCAATTTTTTCAGCTGATTTCTTTTTGTTATTTACATAACTTTGACTTGCACCATCATTTCCTACAAGGATTACTGTTAATTTCGGTGTCACACCTTGTGATTTTAATGCTTCAACCTCTTTTGCTAATCCTGCGCGATAGTCCACCGCAATTTGTTTACCGTCTAAAACTTTAGCTGTCATTAAAATTTCCCTCCATCCTTTATTCGAACGATTAAGTTTATTATAGCAATAAAACAACCGTAAATACGAACAAAAATTATATTTTTAACAAAAAAGTTTACAATTGTTCGTAATTTACATTGAAAAATCAAACTTGAATTGTTATGCTATATAAGTAATATACACTTTATCTAAAGCGTTTATCAAATAATTCAAAAAGGGTGATCATTGGTGAAGGTAGCAGTAATAATGGGATCTTCTTCAGACTGGACAACGATGAAAGAAGCGTGCGAAATGTTAGAATATTTCGACATTTCTTATATTAAACAAGTAGTTTCGGCACATAGAACGCCACTAGAAATGGTTGAATTTGCAAAAAATGCACGTCAAAATGAGATTGATATCATTATTGCAGGTGCTGGGGGAGCAGCACATTTACCAGGTATGGTTGCGTCTATGACAACTGTTCCGGTAATTGGTGTGCCAATTGAATCGAAAGCATTGAAAGGAATGGATTCATTACTTTCAATTGTTCAAATGCCTGGTGGTATTCCAGTAGCAACAACTGCTATTGGTAAAGCGGGTGCGAAAAATGCTGGTATTCTTGCAGCTCGTATGATGAGTTTAAAAGATACTACTTTAATAGAAAAGCTTGATCGTTATGAAGCAACATTAGTAGAGAAAGTTGAGGCGATGCAAAGTGACCTCGAATAGGTTCAAACTAGGTCAATCCATTGGTATTATCGGTGGTGGCCAACTCGGTAAGATGATGGCACAATCAGCTCAGTCTATGGGTTATAAAGTGAATATATTAGATCCGGACCCAACGTGTCCAGCTCGATATGTAGCACATCAATTTATTGAATCTCCATACAATGATTTAGACGGCTTAAAACAACTGAGTGAATTAAGTGATGTCATCACATATGAATTTGAAAATATTAATGCAGAGACATTAAAAGTAATTTGTGGAGAGAACGATGTACCTCAAGGTTATGAAACGGTAGGTACTTTACAAAATCGATTAACTGAAAAAGAAGCAATTGCATCAAGTGGGGCTATCGTTGTGCCATATCACAAAGTAGATTCTAAAGAAACGTTAGATCATGCGATTGTAAATTTAGATTATCCTATCGTATTAAAGACGGTATTTGGTGGCTATGATGGAAAAGGTCAACTTGTATTAAAATCTGCTGAGCAATTAGAAGAAGCATACAACATGACAGAAAGTGCTGTGCTTGTGGCAGAAAAAATGATCGAGCTTGATCGAGAAATCTCAATTACTGCAACGCGCAACTTACAAGGTGAAATTTGTTACTTCCCAGTACAAGAAAATGTTCATCGCAATCAGATTTTATTTAAAACGACGGTTAAAAAAGAACATGCTTATACTGAACAAGCTATAGCAGAGGTTGAAAAAATCATTTCTAAAATTCATTTTGTTGGAACGTTTACTGTTGAATTCTTTATCGATAAAGCAGGTAAGTTATATGTGAATGAAATTGCACCACGTCCACATAATTCAGGACATTATTCAATTGAGGCTTGTGATTATTCGCAATTTGATACACATATTTTATCGGTTATCGGACATACGTTACCTGAATCTATTACGTTACATGAAGATGCCGTGATGTATAACTTATTAGGTCAAGACTTAGATGCGATGGAAAACCATTTCCCAGAACATCCTGAATGGCATGTCCATGTATACGGTAAAGAAGTAAGGAAAGAAAATCGCAAAATGGGACATATTACCCTATTGTTAGACGACAAAGCGGATACGTATTATCCTATATATAAGGAGAAGATGGAATGACTTTAGTTTATGAAGGAAAAGCAAAACGTGTATTCAATACAGATGATGAGTCTGTCTATCGTATTGAATACAAAGATGAAGTAACAGCGGGTAATGGTGCTAAAAAAGATAAAATGGAAGGTAAAGGTCGTTTAAATAATTTAATTACAAGTTATTTCTTTGAACGATTGACACGTGAAGGCATACCATCTCATTTTATTGAAAAGACGAGCGATACTGAACAATTGGTAAAGAAAGTTACAATCATTCCTTTAGAAGTTGTTGTAAGAAATTATGCTGCAGGTTCTATCACAAAACGTTTAGGGTTTGAAAATGGTCAAACTTTTGATAAACCTTTAGTTGAGTTTTACTATAAAAAAGATGAATTAAACGATCCATTTATCTCTGATGACCATGTTAAGTTATTAGGTTTAGCAAATGATGAAGATATTCAAGAATTAAAAAGACAAGCGTTAATCGTTAATGATACATTAATGAAAATAATGAACGAAATGAATTTGAAACTGATTGATTTCAAAATCGAATTTGGTAAAGACAGTGAAGGAAGAATCCTTTTAGCTGATGAAATCTCACCGGATACTTGTCGTATTTGGGATTTAGAGACAAACGAAAACTTTGATAAAGATGTTTACCGCAATGACACGGGCTCACTAATTGAAACATATACTAAATTTTATAATAAACTGGAGGCATTATAATCATGACTAAAATCGAATTACACATCACATTACAACCACAGGTATTAGATACTCAAGGACAAGCTTTAACACGTGCTGTACACGACTTAGGATACAAACAAGTAAACGATATTCGCGTAGGTAAAGTATTATTTATGACAGTTGATGAAGCTAGTGAAGAAGCAGTAGCAAACGTAGTAAACACATTAAGTGAAAAATTATTTGCGAATACAGTTATCGAGGAGTACAGCTATAAAATTATTGAAGATGAGGAGACAAAATAATGAAATTTGCTGTGATTGAATTCCCAGGATCAAATTGTGATAGAGATATGTTCAATGCAGCTCTAAACACAGGTTTTGAGGCAGAATACGTTGATTATAGAAATACATCTTTAGAAGGTTTTGACGGTGTATTAATTCCAGGTGGATTCTCATTTGGTGACTACTTACGTTGTGGTGCTATGGCACGTGTTGCACCCATCGTTCCTGAAGTGAAACGTTTAGCAGATGAAGGACGTCCAGTATTAGGTGTATGTAATGGATTCCAAATCTTAACTGAGATTGGTTTATTACCTGGTGCTTTAATGCATAATACAAGCCATAAATTCATTTGTCAAAATGAGCCTTTAACAATCGTTAATAACGAAACGAAATTTACACATCAATATGATAAGAATGAGACAGTCATTTATCCAATTGCACATGGCGAAGGAAATTACTTCTGTTCTCCTGAAACATTAAAAGAACTTCAAGATAACAATCAAATCATCTTAACTTACAAAAACAATCCAAACGGATCTGTTGAAGATATCGCGGGTATTGTGAATGAAGAAGGTAATGTCTGCGGTATGATGCCTCACCCAGAGCGTGCTATGGAATCATTACTTGGCACAGATGATGGTATTAAGTTATTCCAATCAATTTTAGAAAGTTGGGGGAAATAAGAATGGTTAAATTTTTAGAACCAAACGAACAAGAAATTAAAGACAATAAGTTATATGCGGAAATGGGTCTTTCTGACGCTGAATACGATAAAGTGGTAGAAATATTAGGACGCAAGCCTAACTATACTGAAATCGGAATATTCTCTGTTATGTGGAGTGAACACTGTTCTTATAAACACTCTAAACCATTCTTAAAGCAATTCCCTGTAACAGGTGAACGCGTATTAATGGGTCCTGGTGAAGGTGCTGGAGTTGTTGATATCGGTGATAACCAAGCCGTTGTATTTAAAGTTGAGTCACATAACCATCCATCTGCCATTGAGCCATACCAAGGTGCAGCTACAGGAGTTGGTGGTATCGTTCGTGATATCGTTTCTATCGGTGCACGTCCAATCCAATTATTAAATTCTTTACGTTTTGGTGAATTAACTGAAAAACAAAACAAACGCTTATTTTCAGGGGTTGTTGCTGGTATCGGTGGATATGGTAACTGTATCGGTATTCCTGCAGTAGCAGGAGAAATCGAATTTGATTCTCGCTATGATGGGAATCCGTTAGTAAACGCAATGTGTGTGGGTATTATCGATCATGATAAAATTCAAAAAGGGACTGCTAAAGGTATCGGTAATCCTGTAATATACGTAGGTTTAAAAACTGGTCGTGACGGTATTCATGGTGCAACTTTCGCTTCAGAAGAATTAAGTGAAGAAAGCGAAGCAAAACGTCCATCAGTACAGATCGGTGACCCTTTCGTAGGTAAGAAGTTAATGGAAGCAACACTTGAAGCAATTACTTATCCAGAATTAGTCGGTATTCAAGATATGGGTGCTGCAGGTCTTACTTCATCAAGTTCAGAAATGGCTGCAAAAGGTGAGTCAGGGATTCACTTACATTTAGAAAAAGTACCAACGCGTGAAGCGGGTATTTCACCATACGAAATGATGTTATCAGAAACACAAGAACGTATGTTATTAGTCGTTGAAAAGGGCACTGAACAAAAGTTCTTAGACTTATTCGAACACCACGAATTAGATTCAGCAGTCATCGGTGAAGTAACAGATACAGATCGCTTCGTATTAAGCTACGAAGATGAAATTTATGCTGATATCCCAGTTCAACCATTAAGTGATGAAGCGCCAGTATACGTATTAGAAGGTAAACAAGCTGAATATAAAGACGTTGATCATAACTATGACAACATCGATGCAAAAGACGTATTTACACGCCTTTTAAATCACCCAACAATCGCTTCAAAAACTTGGGCTTACTCTCAATATGACCAACAAGTGGGTGCGAACACAATCATTAAACCAGGTTTATCTGCCGGTGTAACACGTGTTGAAGGTACGAAAAAAGCAATCGCTTCTACAATTGACGGAGAAGCACGTTACGTATTTAACAATCCTTATGAAGGCGGAAAAATGGTCGTGGCAGAAGCTTACCGTAACTTGATTGCTGTTGGTAGTTTACCACTTGCAATGACGGATTGCTTAAACTATGGTAACCCTGAAAAGCCTGAAATTTATCAACAATTAGCGGATTCTACTAAAGGTATGGCAGAAGCTTGTAGCACGCTGAATACACCAGTTGTATCTGGAAACGTTTCTTTATACAACGAAACAAAAGGTGATGCAATCTTCCCAACACCAGTTGTTGGTATGGTTGGTTTAATTGAAGATGTGAATTACTTAAATGATTTCAAACCAACTGAAGGCGAGAAAATTTATTTAGTGGGTGCATTCAATAATGATTTTGGTGGCTCACAAATCGAAAAATTATTATTCAATGAAGTATCACATGTAACTACAAATATTGATTTAACTGAAGAAGTGAAACGTGGTGAAGTGATCCGTAAAGCAATTACAGCAGGTCAATTATCACACGTACAAGCAGTAGGTAAAGGCGGATTAGCAATTAAATTAGCACAAATTACTGCATACTTTAACAAAGGGATTGAAGCAAAAGTAGATGCAACAAATGCAGCAGTTTTTGCAGAAACACAAGGGAACTATATTTTAATTGCAAAAGAAGGATTTGTTCCTGAAAATGCAACTGAAATTGGTATATTTGGAGGAGAAACATTCACATTAAAAACAAACCAAGGCGAAATTACTGAAAGTGTTGAAAACATCAGTCAGTCTTGGAAAGGGGCTATTGAAAAATGTATGACATCAGAGGCCTAAATGAAGAATGTGGCGTTTTCGGTATTTGGGGTCACCCAAATGCCGCTGACCTCACATACATGGCACTTCATTCATTACAGCATCGTGGTCAAGAAGGTGCGGGTATTGTTTGTTCTGACGAGTCGAATATTTATGGGGCACGTGGTATGGGATTATTACCGGAAGCTATTAGCCAAGTGAAACTGAGTTCATTAAGTGATTTTAACCATGCGATCGGCCATGTACGCTATGCGACAACTGGTGCATCAGAATTATCAAATGTGCAACCCTTTATTTTTAAACATTCTAAAGGGGATATTGGGTTAGCGCATAATGGGAATTTAACGAATGCTGAGCAAATCAAACTCGCTTTAGAATCTGAAGGTGCAATATTCCAGACATCAAGTGATTCTGAAGTATTAGGCCATCTGTTATTAAAAGCAAAATCATCTAATAAATTTACTAATTTTAAAGCAGCACTAAATCAAATCAAAGGTGCATTTGCATTTTTAGTTCTACATCCGGAACAAATGTTTGTTGCGCGCGATAGTAATGGTGTACGCCCGTTAATGTTAGGTAAAGTGGACGGAGCATATTGTGTGGCAAGTGAGACGTGTGCATTCACTGCAATCGGTGCTGATTATATTCGTGATATTGAGCCAGGTGAAGTATTAGTATTTAACAATGATGGATTGATTGAAGATACGTATACAACAAAGACTGAATCTCACATGTGTTCTATGGAGTATGTTTATTTTGCGCGCCCTGACTCTGAATTCAGGAATCATTCTATATATGAAGTCCGCAAAGCATTAGGACAACAACTTGCAAAAGAAATGGATATTGAAGCGGATATTGTCATCGGTGTGCCCGATTCTTCTTTACAAGCAGCTAGAGGATTCTCAATGGAGTCTGGACTGCCGAATGAACAAGGCTTAATCAAGAATAGATATGTGGGTCGTACATTTATTGCGCCAAATCAAACATTACGTGAACGTGCTGTACGTATGAAACACTCACCAGTAAGAGACGTTATAGAAGGTAAACGTGTAGTGGTTATTGATGATTCAATTGTTCGTGGTACAACAAGTAAATTTATCGTCAAAACTTTAAAAAATGCAGGTGCAAAAGAAGTGCATATGGCAATTTCTTCTCCACCTTTAATTCACCCTTGTTATTACGGCATCGATGTATCGACACATGCAGAACTGATTGCATCAGATAAGAGCGTAGATGAAATAAAAGATATTTTAGAAGTAGACTCATTAACATATTTATCGGTTGAAGGTATGCATGAAGTGTTTAGTCAGTTTGATTCAAAAGGGGAATGTAATGCATGTTTCACTGGTAATTATCCAATCGAAATCGTCGATCACTTATTACCTGAAGACAAAGAGAAGAAGAAGAAGGGAGTCTAACCATGGCTGAAAGTTATAAAGCATCCGGTGTAGATATTCACGCGGGTTATGAAGCAGTAGAAAGAATGAAAAAGCACGTTGATAGAACAATGCGTAAAGAGGTACTTGGAGGATTAGGTAGTTTCGGTGCGGCATTCGATTTATCACAACTTAACATGAAGCAACCTGTTCTTGTATCTGGTACAGATGGTGTAGGGACAAAATTACGTTTAGCAATTGATTCAAACAAACACGATACGATTGGTATAGATGCAGTTGCAATGTGTGTGAATGATATTTTAACAACGGGTGCAATGCCACTTTATTTCTTAGACTACTTAGCGTTAAACAAAGTAGATCCAATCATTGTAGAACAAATTGTTAAAGGTGTAGCTGAAGGTTGTGTACAAAGTGAATGTGCATTAATCGGTGGCGAAACAGCTGAAATGGGTGATATGTATCATGTTGGTGATTACGATATCGCTGGCTTTGCTGTTGGTGCAGTAGAGAAACCTGAATACATCGATGGTTCAAAAATTGTTGAAGGCGATGTCATTTTAGGTTTAGCTTCAAGTGGTATTCATTCAAATGGCTATAGCTTAGTAAGAAAAATTATTAAAGATAATAATTTAGATTTAACTGCAGATTTTGCAGATGGTAAAACACTTTTAGATACTGTTTTAGAACCTACACGTATTTATGTAAAAGCAGCAAAAGCTGTTTTAGAAAATGCGAAAGTAAATGGTATGTGTCATGTTACAGGTGGCGGATTCATTGAAAATATTCCACGTGTCTTCCCTGAAGGTGTTTATCCAGCAATAGATGTAACTTCTATTCCAAAATTACCAATATTCGATTTATTACAGGAAAAAGGTAAAATCGATGTAATGGAAATGTACAATATTTTCAATATGGGTATCGGATTTATCTTTGTTGTAAATGAAAGCGAAGTTGAAAATATTCAATCTGTATTGCAATCACAATTAAATGAACAAGTTTACACGCTTGGTAAAGTCGTATCTGGTGATAAAGAAATAGAAATCACGGGGGTTTAAACATGAAGAAAGTTGCAATATTTGCTTCAGGTAATGGTTCAAATTATGAAAAAATCATGGAAAACATTCAAGCAAATTATTTAACTGAAATAGAAGTTGTTGGTCTATATACAGATAAACGTGAAGCATTTGCGATTGAACGCGCACGACGATTTAGAACACCTGTGCATATTTTCGAATTAAATCAATACGAAAATAAAGTGGCTTATGAAGAAGCAATTTTAAAACAACTCCACCGCGATGAAGTAGAATGGATCATTCTAGCAGGCTATATGAAGCTCATCGGTGACACGTTATTACATGAATATGAAGGTAAAATTTTAAATATTCATCCGTCGTTATTACCGAGTTTCCCAGGTAAAAATGCAGTTGGCCAAGCTCTACAATTTGGTGTGCGCGTAACGGGTGCCACAGTACATTATGTTGATAATGGAATGGACACAGGTAAAATCATTGATCAAATGAGTTGTCCAATTTACGAAGATGATACAGAAGAAACTTTACAACTACGTGTACAAAACCTTGAGTATGAATTATATCCAAGAGTAATCAAAAAAATAATTCAATAAGGAGCTTACAATGAAAAAAGCATTATTAAGTGTTTCAGATAAAACAGGAATCGTTGAATTTGCACAAAAATTAGTAGCAAATCACTTTGAAGTTTACTCTACAGGTGGTACAAAGAAGACATTAGAAGAAAATAATATTCCAGTAAAATCAGTCAGTGATTTAACGAACTTTCCTGAAATTATGGATGGACGTGTCAAAACATTACACCCAAATATTCACGGTGGTATTTTAGCTGATCGTGATAATAGTGAGCATGTAGCTGCGCTTGAAGAGCATAATATTGCACCAATCGACTTGGTTGCAGTGAATTTATATCCATTTGAAGCAACAGTTGCAAAGCCTGATGTTACAGAAGCTGATGCAATCGAAAATATCGATATCGGTGGACCAACTATGTTACGATCATCTGCTAAAAACTTTAAACACGTAATTACAGTTGTTGATCCGACTGATTACAATATAATCATTGAAAAAATTAAAACAGATACAGTAGATTACGAGTACCGTAAATCTTTAATGGTAAAAGTATTTGCGCACACAAATAAATATGACGAAGCAATTGTTAACTTCTTTAGCAATAACAAAGAAGCATTACGTTATGGTGAGAATCCTCACCAAGCTGCTGAATTTGTGAAAACGAGTGATGCGAATAACACGTTGGCTGGAGCAAAACAATTACATGGAAAACCATTAAGCTTTAACAATATTAAAGATGCAGATGCAACACTTTTCTTAGCTAAACAGTTTAATATTCCAGCGGCTGTGGCAGTTAAACATATGAATCCATGTGGTGTAGGTACAGGAGCTTCAATTGAGGAAGCTTTTGAAAATGCATATAATGCAGATAATCAGAGTATTTTTGGTGGTATCGTTGCTGTTAACCGTGAAGTAGATAAAGCGACAGCTGAAATCATGCATTCAATTTTCTTAGAAGTGATTATTGCCCCAAGCTTTAGCGCGGAAGCATTAGCAGTGTTAACACAAAAGAAAAACTTACGTTTACTTGAAATAGACATGTCTGTTGAAGCAAATGAAAAAGAATTCGTATCTGTTTCTGGTGGTTATTTAGTTCAGGATAAAGATTTATTAAACGTAAAAAAAGAAGATATGCGTGTCGTGACTGATACACAACCGACAGAAGCACAATGGAAAGCTATAGAGCTTGGATGGAAAGTTGTGAAGAGTGTAAAATCAAATGCTATAGTTTTAGCAAACGATAAGCAAACTGTTGGTATTGGTGCTGGACAAATGAACCGTGTCGGCTCAGCGAAGATTGCAATTGAACGTGCAATTGAAATAAACGATAACGTTGTAATGGCGAGTGATGGCTTCTTCCCAATGAGTGATACGGTTGAAACAGCTCATGCAGCAGGTATTAAATGTATCGTTCAACCTGGTGGCTCAATTAAAGATCAAGATTCAATTAATAAAGCGAATGAGTTTGGCATTGCCATGGTAATGACGGACGTTCGCCACTTTAAACACTAGGAGGCAGTTATGAAAGTATTAGTTATTGGTTCTGGTGGTAGAGAACATGCATTAATTAGAAAAATAGGTCAATCTGAGCGCGTAGAAGAAGTATTTGTCATTCGTGGGAATGAAGCGATGGCTCGTGAGGCAACTGTCGTAGATATCGCTGAAAATGATCAAGAGAAAATAGTCAATTTCGCAAAAGATAATCAAATAGATATAGTTGTCGTTGGACCAGAACAACCGTTAATCGATGGTTTAAGTGATCGATTAACTGCTGCTGGAATTAAAACATTTGGTCCCAACGCACGTGCAGCTCAAATGGAGGGATCTAAAGATTTTGCTAAAGTATTAATGGCGAAATATGATATTCCAACTGCGAATTATGAAACAATTGATAATAAAGAAGACGCGTTAGCATATGTAAAAGCACAAGGCACGCCGATTGTGATTAAGTATGATGGTTTAGCTGCAGGTAAAGGTGTCGTCGTAGCGATGGATGAGACCATGGCAAATGAAGCTATCAATGATTTTTATGCTGAGGAAGGTGCGAAAGTAGTCTTTGAAGAGTATTTAGAAGGTGAAGAATTTTCATTAATGGTATTTGTGAATGATGATTTCTGTATTCCTTTTGATACGATTGCACAAGACCATAAACGAGCATATGATGGTGATGCTGGTCCGAATACGGGTGGAATGGGTGCATACTGTCCAGTCAACCATATTAGTGAGAAAATCATTGAACGTACTAATAACGAAATTGTTTATCCTGTGGTTGAAGCGATGCATAAAGAAGGATTAAATTACTTTGGTATTCTATATGTTGGCGCGATCGTAACAGCAGATGGTCCAAAAGTGATTGAGTTTAATGCACGTTTTGGTGATCCAGAAGCACAAGTGTTATTACGCCGTTTAGACACAGACTTTATTGAACTTATTGAAGCAGTAGACCAAAAACAACCGTTAGATTTGGTTTGGCAAAACAAAACGATTTGTGGTGTTGTATTAGCTTCTAACGGTTATCCTGGAAACTATGATAAAGGTCATGTTGTAGAAGGTTATGATTATCAAAAAGATTACATTGTGTCAGCTTTAAAGCAAGTGGACGGACAGTGGGTTACAAATGGTGGTCGTGTGATGATTGCTCTAGGTGAAGGACAAGACCTTCAAGAAGCTCGAGTGAACAGTTACAAGTTAGTAGAGCACATAAAAAGTAAAGGTTTATTCTATCGTAATGATATTGGAAATAAAGGATTATAAACAAAAAGTCGCCTAAAGGCGACTTTTCTTTATATTATTCTAACGTTTTTTGAACATCCTCTTTTGTTTGCTCTAAGCCTTCGTTATTGTCATCTTTTTCTTGTTTCTCGTTATTTTCTTTCGCTAATTCAGCATCATTTTGAATTTCTTCGTATTTGTCAGTCATAATTATTTCCTCCTCATACTTTTGATAATTAATATATTCCCTACATTAATTTCACTAAACATTCTCATACTTAAGGATGATTTTTATGTATTTCAAAGACTTTTAATGAGTATTTTCATATAATGATATAGAGGTGGAAATATGAACTGGATTAAAAAAAATTTCGAAATCCTAATTGGTTATTTACTTGCTGTTGTGAGCATATTCTTAGGTATATTTATTATTTATCATGGTAAGCAAATCGCACATTTTAAGGACATCGCAGTAAACAAACTACATATGTATAATTTTTTTGATTTTATTAATATATATATTTTTGAACTCATTAAATTGCTCAGTCACTATATTAATAACTATCCAATTTTATATGGTGTAATATTAATTATTATAGGGCTATCATTTATATATGTGTCTAAAAAATTAAAAGAATCAACGATTTTTGATAAAACAATTGCTTATTATTATTTATTAACAGCAAGCTTGATTCTTGTCGCAATCATAGTCTTTTTGTTTGAAGTTTATGGTTTCTACTCATTATTTTATTTAATTTTCTTCATCGTACTTGTTTATTTTACGATAAATAGAAGAAAGCTCAATGAAAATTATCGAAAATTTCATTTTATTGTTTTAATCGCTATTTATGCGATAGCATATTTTATGTCACAATTGGCTGTATACGATAATTTGAATAAAGAAAAAGTTTTACCATTAGATGTCATGAGCATTAATTTTTTCTTTATTTCATTATTGATACTTGCAACACTTTGTTTAATCAATTATGTTTTCTTAAAAAGAACATTGCCTACTAAACAAGAGCAACAAGAAGACAAATTAAGTCGTAGAAATAAAAAGAAACGTGATTATCAAATTAATCGTAAGCTACAGGCTGGAACGAACTCGACAATTGAAAAACTTTCATCTACATCACTAAAGCTAGATGAAAAAATCATTCTAAGTTTTAAAAAAATGATGAATTGGATTCAAGAAAAAATTAATTTACAAGAAGACGATATTCCATTTTGGTTTAAACGTCCAAAGTGGATAAAGCCTTTTTTAGTAGAAATCCTATTGAGTGGATTGATGTTTATTATTACAATTATAGAATTGAATAATCGAAATATATTATTTGATGCGAGTAAATTTAATGTTGTAAAGATGCAATATTTTTACGAATGGATTAACCTTGTAGGTTTGTTAATCGTTATTATCGCTTATATATACTTTACTATTCGTATTCATTTGAAAAATAAAGGTCATTTTGGTCAACTGTTTAGTATTTCATTTTTAACGATAAAGATTGTAACAAGTATTTATTTAATGATTTTTAAAGGTATTAATTTGGCTCTCTTCATTCCACCTATAATGCTATTGATGTTTATCTTTGTAATCCCGCTTTATTTAATTCACATACGCAAGCATTACTAAAGTGCGTGATATAACACACATGGGTTATATTTTGTGAATTTATTATTGTGTACTACAACAATACAGTATATAATTAAAGAGTAAACAACAACCCATGGGGATGGGCGTTATTTTTCCAAATATAAATATTATCGGTAGGGTGCACTTCGGTGTAACCTACCTTTTTTGTGTTATAGTATAGATATTCAAAAAAAAGGAGTACAATTATGAAAAGAGTCACCCTCAAAAGAAACAAACAAGAAAAATTTAAACAAGGATATTTATTAATCGAAAACGATGATATTTATCAAAAAGATGATATTCACGAAGGTGAATTATTTACTGTACAATCTGATACAGCAGAACATTTGGGAACGTTTTACTGCGGTCTACAGAACAGAGGTTTTGGTTGGAAAGTAGATAGTGATTTTATATCGGCAATAGATACAAATTATTTTATAAAATTATTTGAACTAGCAAAAGCGTTTAGAACTTCGTTATTTAATGCTACTGACACGAATGCTTTCCGTTTATATAACGGTGAAGGCGATGGGCTGGGTGGTTTCACAATCGATAACTATGATGGTCATCTATTAATACAGTGGTATTCAAAAGGAATTTATAAATATAAAACTGCGATTGTTGAAGCAATTGTACAAGTGTTTGAGTATAAAAGTATATTTGAAAAATTAAGATATGATAAAAATGTTACAACCCATCAACTCACAGAAGAAAAAGTAGAGTTTCCTATTATGATTTTAGAGAATAATTTAAACTATATGATCGATTTAAATGAAGGTGCAATGACTGGATTATTTTTAGATCAACGTGATGTCCGTAAAAAATTATTGAAAATTGATACAAAGGGGAAAGAATTCTTAAATTTATTTGCATATTCTGGTGGATTCTCAATTGCAGCTGCAACTAATAATTATAATACAACCAACGTTGATATCGCAAAACGTTCTATTGAACTAATGGAACAAAACTTTGCAATTAATGATATAGATATTACGGCACAAAAATTTTTCACGCTTGATGCATTTGATGCATTAAAGTACTTTAATCGTCATTTAAATACATTTGATGTTATTGTTATAGATCCACCTAGTTTTTCACGTAACAAGAAGAAAGTTTTCTCAGTAAAAGATAACTACCATGAATTGATTACAGCTGCTGTACCGTTAGTAAATTACAATGGTTATCTTATTTTATCCACTAACGCATCAAATATTCAGTTAAAGCAATTTAGAACGATGATTGAGGAAACATTACAGCCCATTTGTAATTTTGAAATCGAGTCTGTTATGGGATTACCGAAAGACTTTAAAACTACAGATAAATATAAGGCATCAAAATATTTAAAAGTTGTTACCGTTAAAATTTTACCAGAGTAAACAGAGGAAATTGATTATATTTAAATTTTTCGGGAATAAAAACAAAAGGTATAAAACATACTTAAATTATTTTATGAGGTGATTTATCATGGGAATACTAGATACAGCTATTACGATGGCAACAAATGCAGTTGCTGCTAATAATAAGAAAAATGTGGCTAAGAAAGTCGTGAATCAATTACCGAAAAATGAAACAGATTTAATTGAACGACGTGAACGTTCTGAAAAATTAATTCATAATAAATCATTAATGAGTTCAGCAGCAGCAGTCATCCCAATACCAGGTATAGATGTTTCTGCCGATATGAAATTAATGACAGATATTATAGAAGAAATTAACTCTGAATATGGTTTAAGTCATAAACAGGTTAGTGGTTATTCAGATGAAATGAAACAAAAAATTATCTTCTCTGCCGCTAAAACAGGAAGTGATTTCATCGGTAAAAAGGTTACTAAAGGATTAGTAGCAGTCATTTTTAAGATGTTATTGCGTCGAGAAGTATTAAAACAATCTAAATGGGTACCTGTTATTGGACAGGCAGTCTCAGGAACGATTAGTTATTATATGATGAAACGTTTAGGTAAAGCACATATTGATAAGTGTGAAAAAGTAGCAAGAGACTTAATGTAAACGTTTGCAAAATATGTTTATTAGGCATAAATTTTACAATTTTATAACACTTTGAACATTGAAGAGACAAATGTTTGTTGTAATACACTCAATTAATTGAAGTTGACGCATTTATCTGATATATTATCTATCGTATAGACTAATTAAGTTATATATAAAAATAAACTGTTGCAAGTGCAACCAAAGGAGATTATTTATTATGGAACAACAATCTTACGTAATTATTGATGAAACAGGAATTCACGCACGTCCAGCTACAATGTTAGTACAAACTGCAAGTAAATTTGAATCTGATATTCAATTAGAATATAATGCTAAAAAAGTAAATTTAAAATCAATCATGGGTGTTATGAGTTTAGGTGTTGGTAAGGATGCTGAAATCACTATCTACGCTGAAGGATCTGACGAAAAAGAAGCAATCGAAGCGATTACAGATGTTTTAGTTAAAGAAGGTTTAAGTAAATAATGGCAAACTTACAAGGTATAGGCGCATCTGATGGTGTAGCAATTGCGAAAGCCTACCTTATGATTGAACCTGATTTATCTTTTTCAAATGAAAAGATATCAGATGTTGATGCTGAAGTTGAAAAATTCAAAGCTGCAATCAATCAATCAAAAGTAGAATTAACGCAAATCAGAAATAATGCTGAAGTGGCATTAGGTCCAGATAAAGCTGCAATTTTTGATGCTCATTTATTGATTTTAGAAGATCCAGAACTTATCAACCCTATGGAAGAGAATATTCGCAATAATCAAGTCAATGCAGCTACTGCATTAACTGAAGTATCATCAAACTTTGTAACAATATTTGAATCTATGGATAACGAATATATGAAAGAACGTGCAGCAGATATTAAAGATGTATCTAAGCGCGTATTATCACATATTTTAGGTGTAACTTTACCGAATCCAACCTTAATTGATGAGCCTGTAGTTATTATCGCAGAAGACTTAACGCCTTCTGATACAGCTCAATTAAATAAACAATTTGTTCAAGGATTTGCTACGAATATTGGCGGACGTACATCTCACTCTGCTATTATGAGTCGTTCATTAGAAATTCCAGCAGTTGTTGGAACAAAGGACGTTACTTCGCAAGTATCTCAAGGTGATTTCATTATCGTTGATGGTATTGCGGGTGAAGTTATCATTAATCCAGATGAAACTACAATTACTGCATATAAACAAAAGCAATCTGAATTCTTAGAAGAGAAAGAACTTTTAAAACAATTAGTAAATGATAAAACGGTTTCCTCTGAAGGAACGCATGTTGAATTAGCTGCTAACATTGGTACGCCTGAAGATTTAACAGGTGTTATTAATAACGGTGCTGAAGGTATCGGTTTATATCGTACTGAATTCTTATATATGGGACGCGACAATATGCCTTCTGAAGATGAACAATATGAAGCATATGCTAAAGTATTAAAAGAAATGAATGGTAAACGAGTTGTTGTTCGTACATTGGACATCGGTGGAGATAAAGAATTACCTTATTTAAATTTACCGAAAGAAATGAATCCATTTTTAGGATACAGAGCAATCCGTTTATGTTTAGCACAACCTGAAATCTTTAGACCGCAATTAAGAGCGTTATTACGTGCATCTGTACATGGTAATTTAAGTATCATGTTCCCAATGATTGCTACTATTAACGAATTCCGTGCAGCGAAAGCAATGTTAGAAGAAGAAAAAGAAAACTTAACAAAAGAAAAAATTAAATTCAGTGATAACATTGAATTAGGTATCATGGTTGAAATTCCATCCACTGCAGCTATGGCTGATGTTTTTGCAAAAGAAGTTGACTTCTTCAGTATTGGTACAAACGACTTAATTCAATACACGATGGCTGCTGACCGTATGTCTGAGCGTGTTTCTTATTTATATCAACCTTATAACCCAGCAATCTTACGTCTTGTGAAACAAGTGATAGATGCAAGTCATAAAGAGGGTAAATGGACTGGTATGTGTGGAGAAATGGCTGGAGATACAACGGCAATTCCATTACTATTAGGTTTAGGCTTGGATGAATTCTCAATGAGTGCGACAAGTATTTTGCGTGCACGTCGTCAAATTAAGAACTTAAGTCAGGTTGAAATGTCTAAAATTGCTGAGCAAGCATTAAATTGTGCAACTCAAGAAGAAGTTGTTCAACTTGTAGATCACTATTTATAAGAAAATAAAAAGAAGCTGAATTTCAGCTTCTTTTTATTTTACATAAATTTTTGTTATTTGCGATTTAGCAAAAAATCGAATAGGTAAATGTGTTGTACCTAAACCTCGTGATACATGTAAGTATAATATATTTTTTTTATATCTAAGTTTATGTAATCCTTTAAGGTATTTGCGTCCAAGTCCTGGTTTAATTGGAGCACCAATGAGTGGGAAGTAAATTTGACCGCCATGACTATGTCCAGATAGTTGGATGTTAACATTAAATTTCTTAACAAAGTCTGCATAATCAGGTTCATGTACAAGTGCGATGGTTGGATCATTTATGGCTATACGGTTACGTATAGCCTGTTCTATATTACCAGAAGCATTAAGAATATCATCAGTTCCACAAATATATATATTTTCATTTTCAAATTGAATGTATTTTCCAAAGTTATTCAAAACTTCAATATGACTGTTGAAGAGAACGGTTTCTAAATTTTTAGTGAGTTCACTACGTTGGTCATGATTTCCATATGAAAAGTATGTACCAAGTGGTGCTTTAATCGTTTTAAGTAATGGCACATAATCAAATGGATTCCCATCAAATTTTTCTAGGTTGTCAAACAAATCTCCTGTAATCATGACCATATCGGGACTCAAATCATTAATAATTTTGATATGTTCCATTAAATCATTATAATCATATTGAAATCCAATGTGTAAATCTGAAATATGGACGATACTAAGTGGACGTGTATGACGTTGCTGTAATACTTTAATCGAGATTTGGTTAATAGCAACTTTTTTAGGATTAGTATGGAACAAAGGTACGAGCTTTTTCCCAAATCGGTCAATCATACTAAACATTATATCTTTAAGCATCGTGTTGTACCATGTATGTTTCTATCGCCTCTATATCAGGTGTATAAAATAGTTGATTATCTATTTTAATAAGAGGAGTACTCATTGCATTGTAATCTATCATTTCGATTTTGTATGGCATATGATTAATGTTTTTTTCAGTAAAACTTATATCTTTTTGGTTAAAATACTGCTTAATAAATTCGCAGGGAGGACATGCATCTTGTGTGTATATTTCAATATTCATTATTAGTCATCTCTCTTTCATTGTTTTGCTATTCATACTATAGCGATTTTTGGATAAATATTCAATAAAATAGATTAATGTTGACTATTTTATATTTTGTAAGATTATTATCACAGATTTGTCACAAAACAAATGGGTGTTACCCTTTATATTAGTAGTGAGGTGTATTAAACTTAAAGTAATGTGAGTACAATCACAAAAGGAGGATAATCATGGATGGTGTTGTTTTAAGTCGTTTACTAACTGCAATGACGTTAGGTTTTCATATTATTTTTGCAACAATAGGTGTAGGTATGCCACTAATGATCATGATTACAGAAGGATTAGGGATTAAGTATAACAATCCTAAATACACTGCAATGGCAAGAAGATTTGCTAAGACCTTCACTATAACAGTGGCTGTCGGCGTTGTAACAGGTACAATCATTGGTTTACAATTATCAATTTTATGGCCATCTTTTATGCAATTGGGTGGGCAAGTAATTGCACTACCACTATTTATGGAAACATTTGCTTTCTTTTTTGAAGCAATTTTCTTAAGTATTTATTTATATACATGGGATCGTTTTAAAAATAAATGGACACATTGGTTACTTAATATACCTATTATCATTGGATCAACGTTAAGTGCATTATTTATTACGAGTGTGAACTCATTTATGAATACACCAGAAGGTTTTAATATTAAAAACGGTGTATTAGTTGATATAGATCCAATTCAAGCAATGTTGAATTCATCATTTTTAGTTCGTTCATTCCATGTTGTTACAACAGGTGGAATGACAATTGCATTCTGTATTGCGAGTGTTGCAGCAGTGAAATTATTACGTAATAAATTCCCAGAAGATAAAGATTATCACAAAAAAGCATTGAAAATGGCTATGATTGTTGGTCTTATTTTTAGTTTATTAACAATTTTAGCAGGGGATTTATCAGCGAAATTCTTACATAATGAGCAACCTGAAAAATTAGCTGCCATGGAATGGCACTTTGAGAGCGAAAATCGTGCTGATTTAGTATTATTTGGTGTATTAGATGAAGAAACACAAGAAGTAAAAGGTGCGATTAAGATTCCAGGTATGTTAAGTTTCTTAGCTGATAATAGTTTTGATACAACTGTTAAAGGTTTAAATGAAATACCTAAAGATGAACAACCACCATTAATTATTCATTATTTCTTTGATTTAATGGTTTTCTTCGGAATGTTTAGTTTCGCCGTGAGTGTGTTATATGTTATTTTTAATAAGTTTAAAAATAAACTGGCAACAAATACTTTTATGTTATATTTAATCGCATTAACGGGACCACTATGTATGTTAGCAATTGAGTTTGGTTGGTTCTTAGCAGAGATGGGACGTCAACCTTGGTTATTGCGTGGATACATGAAAGTTGCAGAAGGTGCTACACATGCTGATGGTGTGAGTCTTGTACTTGTTGCGTTTGCTGTTCTTTATTTAATTTTAGGTTTCTCATGTAGTTTCGTATTAATACGAATGTACAAAGATAAACCTGCCCAATTTGATGTAGATCAATATGCTAATGGAGGTGTCAAATAATGGACTATCAACACATTGGTATTTTAGTATTATGGACATTTTTATTTGGCTATGTTATTTTAGGCGCGATTGACTTTGGAGCAGGATTTTTTATATTATATGCAAAAGTTACTGGGCAAGAAAATGAATTAAGAGATGTTATTTCACGATATTTAAATCCAGTGTGGGAAGTAACAAACGTTTTCCTTGTATTTTTCTTTGTAGGAATCGTTGGATTCTTTCCTGACACTGCATATTACTTTGGATCAACCTTATTAATTCCTGTAAGTGTCGCATTATTATTACTTACAATTCGAGGTGCGTTCTATGCCTTTGAAACATACGGTAAAGACTCGAAATTGGCATGGGTAGCGTTATATGGGATTTCAGGATTGTTAATACCAGCAGCATTCTCGACGGTATTAACTATTTCAGAAGGGGGATTCATTACAAAGACCGCTAAGGGCGTAGAGCTGAAATGGTTTGAACTTTTGATGAGTCCATTCTCATGGAGTGTTGTATTCTTGTGTATCATATCAGTGCTATACATTTCATCAGCATTTTTAACTGTTTATGCTAAGAAAGCAAACGATTTACCTGCATATAAGATATTAAGAACTTGGTTTTTAATTTGGGCATTACCAATGTTGGTTATATGCCAATTTACATTTTTAAGTTTAAGACAGCAAAATAAAGAGCACTTCGATGTGGCAACGGGTGAATACTGGTGGTTATTTGGATTGAGTATCATATTTTTCTTAATCGCTTTCGCTTTATACTATTTAGAAAGAAATTTAGAAATTGCACTGATAATGGTAGTATTACAATATGCGACAGCTTTTTATGGCTATGGAATTTCTAAATTACCATACATTTTATACCCTTATGTTAATATGGATAAAGCTGTCGTGAATGAGACAATGGCTTTTAGTCTTGTTATCGTGTTTATTTTAGGTTTACTTTTATTACTTCCTTCTTTATATTTGTTATTAAGACTATTTGTATTCGATACTGAATATGTCAAAGGTAAGAGAAAGTAATGGAGGGATAGTATGGAGAAGGAATTTGTAGTCATTGGCTTAGGACGCTTTGGCGGTAGTATCGTAAAGGAATTAAATGCATTAGATATGGACGTAATGGCAATCGATTCTGACGAAGCACGTGTTAATGAATACGCAGATATTGCAACGCATGCAGTTATTGCGGATACGACTGATGAGAATGTTTTAAAAAGCTTAGGTATTCGTAATTTTGATCATGTTATTGTTGCAATAGGAGATAATATTCAAGCAAGTATTTTAACAACGCTTATTTTAAAAGATATTGGTGTAAAGAAAGTAACTGCAAAAGCACAAAATGATTATCATGCGAAAGTACTTAATAAGATTGGTGCTGACACTGTCGTACACCCTGAACGTGATATGGGTCGTCGTATAGCCCATAATGTAGCAAGTTCATCAGTATTGGATTATTTGGAGCTTTCTGACCAACACTCAATTGTAGAAATTAGAGCAGGACATACACTAGCTGGTAATTCGATACTTGATTTAGATATTCGTGCAAATTATGGACTCAATATCATTGCAGTAAAGCGAGGCAAGGAGATTATTGTTTCTCCAGATCCAACCGTTGAAATAGAAAATGGTGATATATTAATAATGATTGGTCATGATAATGACTTAAATCGATTTGAGAAAAAAATTGTTAATGATTAATATTTAAAACAAACTTATATTCATATAAGTTTGTTTTTTTATTATTTTCTTTTTTATTTATGTTATAATTAATTTGCATATTAATTTACAAATATTTCTTGAGGGGTTATTATAACTATGAAACAAATGATATACAGAAAAGTGTGGAATATTTGTATAAATAAAATAGCTGCAAGTAACTTTTTATCAATGAAATCTCGTGCAATTTTATATAAACAATTCAAAATGGATTTAGGTAACAGCAGATTGTTTGCAGGACAATTTTTTGTGACTAATAATATAAAAATTGGCAATGGCACTTTTATTAATTATAATTGTCTTTTTGAAAATTCCAATTCAAAAGTAACCATTGGTAAAAACTGTGATATTGCTATGAATGTCACTTTTTGTGGCGTTACACATGAAATTAGTTCAAGTGAACATAGAGCAGGGTTACTTATAGGTAAAGATATCACTGTAGGTGATGGCACATGGATAGGGACTAATGTAACGGTACTACCTAGTGTAACAATAGGAAAAGGATGTGTCATTGGGGCTGGTTCAGTAGTTAATAAGAAGTGTGTAGATAATGGATTATACGTTGGTGTACCAGCTAGATTAATTAGAATGCTTGAGACGTAAATATTATCATATATTGCTAAGAACTTAAGAAAAATTTGTATAAAAAAGACCAAAAGTATAGGTTATACTTTTGGTCTTTAAACTTTTATTCTAATGTTTCTATATCTTATTTAATTGTATCTTTACTATTTTTATTAACATCCATAATCATAGGTAGAATCATTGGTTTGCGTTTAGTCTTTTCATATAGATACGGTGACAAGCTTTCTGAAATGACGTTCTTAATATGGTGCCATTCAAGTTCTTCACCAGAATTTAATTTTTCAATTACTTTCTTCTTCAATAGTCGACTTGCATCATAAATTAAATGACCAGATTCACGCATATATACGAATCCACGAGAAATAATATCTGGTCCACTGAGTAATTGATTCGTTGTAAAGTCAATACTAACAACGACAATTACTAAACCTTCTTCAGATAATATCTTACGGTCTTTAATCACCACATTACCAATATCTCCTATACCACTACCATCAACTAAAATATTGCCAGAAGTAACTCTACCACCAAATCTTGCACTATCTTTCGTTAGCGCTAATATATCACCATTTTCATGAATAAATACATTGTCAGGGTGAACACCACAGTCAACACCGAGTTGTCCATGAAGACTTTGCATACGATACTCACCATGAATTGGCATAAAGAACTTTGGTTTCATTAATCGAAGCATCAATTTTTGCTCTTCTTGAGAACCATGTCCCGATGTGTGGATGTTTGATAATTTACCGTGTATTACATCAGCACCTGCTTTATATAAAGCGTTGATTGTTCGGTTGACACTCAATGTGTTACCAGGTATCGGAGAAGATGAGAAGATAACAGTATCATCTGGAATAATTGAAATTTGACGGTGCGTACCATTTGCAATTCGAGAAAGTGCTGCCATCGGTTCTCCTTGAGAGCCAGTACATAAGATTAATAATTTATGCTTAGGAATACTGTTAATCTTATTCGATTCAACAAACGTTTCAGGTGGTACTTTAATATATCCAAGTTCTGTACCGATTTTAATATTGTTCTCCATAGAACGACCGAATATAACAATCTTACGATCAAACTTTACAGCTGCCTCAATTGCTTGTTGAACACGATAAATGTTTGATGCAAATGTCGCGAAAATAATACGCCCATTACATTTTCTAAAAATTTGTTCAACGTTTTGACCCACTTCGCGTTCACTAATAGTAAAATTAGGAATTTCAGCATTCGTTGAGTCAGATAATAAACATAGTACACCTTCTTCACCGAGCTGAGCCATTTTTGCTATGTTAGCTGGTTCGCCAACAGGTGTAAAGTCGAATTTAAAGTCCCCTGTATGCACAATCTTGCCTTCTGGAGTATCGACGATTACGCCGTAAGCTTCAGGAATTGAGTGTGTCGTTAAATAAAAAGATACCTTTAAATGTTTAAATTCAAAAACACTATCTTCTGTAATTGGATTTAAACTTGCCGTTCTCAATAACCCATGTTCTTCTAATTTATTTCGAATTAATCCTAACGCTAAAGGACCCCCGTAAATTGGAATATTTAATTGTTTTAATAAGAATGGCACACCACCAATATGATCTTCGTGACCATGAGTAATGAATAATCCTTTTATACGTTCTTGGTTTTGTACCAAGTATGTATAATCAGGAATGACATAATCGATACCAAGTAACTCGTCCTCGGGAAACTTGATACCTGCATCAATGACGATAATTTCATCATGATACTCAACGGCGTAGGTATTTTTACCGATTTCACCCATTCCACCAAGGGCGAATACACCGACTTCATTCTTTTGTAAAGGCTTCATTTAGATAGTCTCCACGTTATAGTTTTCAGCTTTTTGTTCATACTCTAGATGAGCACCTTGTAATTCTTGAACAAATTCAATGTTATAAGGACGATCGAGTAAATATCTTCTAACCTGCTCTTCGCTAACGGCTTCGAAATATTTAACCTGTGTGTTCTCACGAATAATTACTTCACTTTTGTCTTCTTGAAAAAATACTTTAAAAATTGCCATTTATAAATAGCCTCCTCGTTAATATATATACATAAAGAATGCCCTAGAAGTCTAGGGCTAAACATAAACCGTACAAGACATTTATATTAAATGTATAAGTATTATTATCTTACATGAATTAATATGGTAGTGTAAAGTCTTTGCATATAACTTCTTAATATATATAATAATACATTTTTGAATTAAAGCGTACAAAAAGGTACACTAAAGATAAATAATTAGCATGGAGGCAGACAAATGAAACAGCATTTAATATTTTTTGATATTGATGGCACACTTTATAATGACGATAAAGTGATGAGTGAAGCAACAAAGAAAACGATTAATGTATTACAGGAAAATGGGCATATATTAGCGATTGCAACGGGGCGTGCACCGTTCATGCTTCAAGATGTTCTGAAAGAAACCGGTATTAAAAATTATATTTCATTTAATGGTCAGTTCGCAAAGATGAATGGTGAAATAGTTTATGAAAATCCACTAGATTTAGAATCATTAAAAAAATTAGAGATCGATGCAACTGCTAACAATCACCCATTAGTCTTTTTAAATGAACATGAAATGGTTTCAAATATTGAATATCATGATTATATTAAAGAAAGTATTGGTACATTAAAATTTGATCATCCAAGACATGAAGTAAATTTCTATCTTGATAAGCCGATTTATCAAACGTTGCTCTTTAATACACCAGAAGAAGATATTTACTATGACGGGAAGTATGACAAAATTAGATTTATTCGATGGCATGAAATGAGTCGCGATGTAGTGCCAACAGGGGGATCTAAATTTGAAGGGATTAAGAAAGTGAGTGAAGTACTTAATATTCCAGTCGAGGACTGTATTGCCGTAGGTGACGGCAATAATGACTTAGAAATGATAGAAGGCGTTGGATTAGGTATCGTGATGGGAAATGGAGTCGATGCACTAAAAGAAGTAGCAGATTATGTAACGGATGATGTAAATAATGAAGGTATTATGAAAGCATTTAAGCATTTTAAACTAATAGATTAAAGGTGAATAGTATGAAAACGATAGAAGAAATAAAAACGAATATTTTAAGTGCCAACACCCATGAAGTATTAACGCTTGATTATATAGAGTTTAATAAACGTAGGAATGAAGTAACTATGAATTATGTATATCAGAAATTTAATCCAGTAGAAGTACATACAGCTCCTCATGTCACAGATCCAGAGATGATGGATATATCTACGATGCGTACTTTAATGAGATTTTTAGATGATGAAGGTATTCGATACGAAGAAAGAAATGATGACTTTATTTAATGAACGATTTTTTTTATGCGTTCAAAATGTGATAAAAAAGCTCCGAAACAGCTGATGATATCAATCGTTGTTTCGGAGCCTTTTGCTTATTGGACTGCTATAGCATTATCTTGAACTTCCATTGGATTTTCTTTGTTGATATGATCATAAAACATTACGCCATTTAAATGGTCGATTTCATGTTGTGCTACTATCGCACTGAAGTCTTTTAAGCGTAATTTAACTTCCTTGCCATCTGGTTTAAAGGCTTTAACTGTAATACGTGCATAACGATGCACGAGACCCGGGATGTTCTCATCTACACTCAAACATCCCTCACCAGTTGGTAAATATGCTTTTTCTACACTGTGACTTATTATTTTAGGATTTATCAACTGATGTTCAACATATTTTTCATTTTTTTCATCGTAAAAATAAATGGCGAGCATACGTTTTTTATGGTTAAGTTGCGGAGCTGCGATGCCTACACCACTTCTTAAATTATATTTTTTTGAAAGAGCATCATCTTGACTCATCTTTAAAAATTCTAGCATTTCGTCAATTAATTTTTTGTTTTCTTCAGATAGTGGAAACTTAACCTCCTGAGCTTTTTCTCGTAAAGTTGGGTGTCCATCTCTTATAACATCATTCATTGTTAGCATAAATACATCTCCTTTATTAATATAAAATATATCAGATTACGATTCGAAATGCATTATATACATTGAAATAAAAGGAAAAAAGATATAACATGATAATCATAAAAAGAGGAGGAAATTAGTATGAATTGTATAAAGGGAGTTTTGCTTTTAGTTTTAATGGCATTACTCGTTGCTTGTTCAAATAAAACTGCTGATTTAGAAGCATTTTACAAACAAGTAGATGAAGCAAATAAAAATGAAAAACAAATTGTGAAAGCAAGTGAAAATTTAGAAAAACTTGAGAATACTAAATTACAATTATTTAATAAAGTGAATAAAGCGAAGGCTGATCAAATGAACGGTTTAGCTGATGATTTAATTAAAAATACCAATGAACGAAAACAGATTGCTGAAAAAGAGTCAATAGCGATGGGGAAGTCTAAACAAATTTTTGAAGCATCAAAAAAGGATGCTAAAGCTATTGCTGATAAAACACAGAAAAAGCATGTAGAAAAGTTAGTCATTGTTTTAGAAGATAAATACGCTAAACATGAGTCGATGATGAATTCATATCACGAAATATTGATTAAAGAACTAGACTTATTTAATTATTTAAAAGAAGATGTCATCGACAAAAAATTAGTAAACAAAAAGATTGCAGCACTTTCAAAGTTATATGAAAAGTTCCAACTGAAAACAGATGATTATACTAAAACTACACGTGATGTGGAACAAGTGAAGAAACCGATTGTAAAAACTTTAAATGAAGCGTGATTTTTGTGTCAAAATTGTTAAAATGAAAGCGTTTACTGATATATAACAGTAAAATTATTGTGGTAATACAGCGCTCGTAACCATAGTTATGACGCTGTTTTTTCTTTTATATCTTTTTCTTTATCTGTAATACACAAATATGATATGATAGATAATGTAATTAAAACAAAATTGAAAGGTTTGGTGAAAAGAATGGCTCTTAAGAAGAAAGCCCCATTCGACGCTGTTTCAAATTTACGTGAAATCGAAGAGAAATTTGAAGTAGTACAAGTATTAGATTTAGACGGAAATGTAGTTAATGAAGAGTATATGCCTGAATTAACTGACGAACAATTAGTAGAATTAATGGAAAGAATGGTCTGGACGAGATTATTAGACCAACGTTCTATCTCATTAAACAGACAAGGTCGATTAGGTTTCTACGCACCAACAGCTGGACAAGAAGCATCTCAATTAGCGTCTCATTATGCTTTAGAGAAAGATGACTTCATTTTACCAGGTTACCGTGACGTGCCTCAATTAATCTGGCAAGGTTTACCTTTAACAAAAGCATTCTTATGGTCAAGAGGACACTTTATCGGTTCTCAGATGCCTGAAGGTATGAACGCATTGGCACCACAAATCATCATAGGTGCGCAATATGTTCAAACTGCTGGGGTAGCTTTAGGTCTAAAAAAACGTGGTACAAAAGCAGTAGCAATTACATACACTGGTGACGGTGGTACTTCGCAAGGTGATTTCTATGAAGGTATTAACTTTGCATCTGCTTACAAAGCACCTGCAATCTTCGTTATCCAAAACAATAACTATGCAATCTCTACACCACGTAGTAAACAAACTGCAGCTAAAACTTTAGCACAAAAAGCAGTTGCGGCTGGTATTCCTGGTATCGTAGTAGACGGTATGGATGCATTAGCAGTTTACTACGCAACAAAAGAAGCGCGTGATAGAGCAGTTGCGGGTGAAGGTCCAACATTAATTGAAACAATTACTTATAGATATGGTCCACATACAATGGCTGGGGATGACCCAACACGTTACAGAACTTCTGACGAGGATGCTGAATGGGTTAAGAAAGATCCATTAGTTCGTTTCCGTAAGTTCTTAGAAAACAAAGGTTTATGGACTGAAGAAAAAGAAAACGAAATAATCGAAAAAGCGAAAGAAGATATTAAAAATGCAATTAAAGAGGCAGATGCAACTCCAAAACAAACTGTTTCGCAATTAATTGAATTAATGTATACAGAAGAAATGCCTTTCAATTTAAAAGAACAATATGAAATTCATAAAGAGAAGGAGTCGAAGTAAGTCATGGCACAATTAACGATGATTCAAGCAATTACAAATGCACTTCAAACTGAACTTAAAAATGACGAAAACGTTTTAGTATTCGGAGAAGACGTTGGTGTCAACGGTGGTGTATTCCGTGCGACTGAAGGACTTCAAAAAGAATTCGGTGAAGATCGTGTATTCGATACACCACTTGCAGAATCAGGTATTGGTGGTTTAGCAGTTGGTTTCACTTTAACGGGTTACCGTCCTGTTATGGAAATCCAATTCTTTGGTTTCGTATTCGAAGTATTCGATTCTTTAGCAGCACAATTATCACGTCAAAGCTTCCGTTCAGGCGGTACTAAATCGGCTCCGGTTGTAATCCGTTCACCTTTTGGTGGTGGTGTGCATACTCCTGAATTACACGCAGATAATTTAGAAGGATTAGTTGCTCAAACACCAGGTTTAAAAGTAGTTATTCCTTCAAGTCCTTATGATGCAAAAGGATTATTAATCTCTGCAATTAGAGACAATGACCCAGTTGTATTCTTAGAGCATATGAAATTATACCGTTCTTTCCGTGAAGAAGTACCTGAAGAAGAGTACACAATCGAAATCGGTAAAGCAGCTGTGAAACAAGAAGGTACTGACCTTTCTATCATCACTTACGGTGCAATGGTTCAAGAATCAATGAAAGCTGCTGAAGAGTTAGCAAAAGACGGTCACTCAATCGAAGTTATCGATTTACGTACAGTTCAACCATTAGATATTGAAACAATTATTGCTTCAGTTGAAAAAACTGGCCGTGTTGTAGTAGTGCAAGAAGCTCAGAAGCAAGCTGGTGTTGGGGCTACTGTTGTATCTGAAATCTCAGAACGTGCAGTATTATCATTAGAAGCACCTATTGCTCGTGTTGCAGCTAGCGATACTGCTTACCCATATACGCAAGCTGAAAACGTTTGGTTACCAAACAAAGAAGATATTATTGAAGCAGCTAAAAAGACTTTAGAATTCTAATATGAATTTTAATATCTTGTTATAGCACATCGTGAAAAGTAACATTGCTTTGACTTTGTTACTTTTCATCATTTATAAAATTATTAATTAAATTAATTCTTAGGAGGAATTTATTGTGGCATTTGAATTTAAATTACCCGCTCTTGGTGAGGGGATTTTTGAAGGTGAAATCGTAAAGTGGTTCGTAGCAGCTGGAGATAACATCGCAGAAGACGATATTTTATGTGAAGTACAAAATGATAAATCAGTAGTAGAAATTCCATCTCCTGTTTCAGGAACAATCAACACAATCGTAGCAGAAGAAGGAACAGTTGCAAATTTAGGTGACGTTATCGTAACTATCGATTCTGATGATGCTCATGCTCAGGACGCAGCTGCAGAAAAAGAAGCAGAAGCACCTGCAGAAGTTAAAGAAGAAGCTAAAGCAGAAGCACCAAAAGCTGATGCACCTGTTGCACCAGCTGGAGAAATAGATGAAAAACGTCGCGTTATCGCTATGCCTTCAGTACGTAAATTTGCACGTGAACAAGGTGTAAATATTAAAGCAGTTACTGGAACTGGTAAAAACGGTCGTGTTATCAAAGACGATATCACTGCATACTTAAATGGTGGCGCAACTGCTGCTGTAGCATCAGAAGCTCCAAAAGCTGACACTGCGGCATCAACTGAAAAAGCTGCACCACAACCAATTGCAGCACCAGAAGGTGAATTCCCAGAAACACGCGAAAAAATTCCTGCTATGCGTAAAGCAATTGCTAAAGCAATGGTTAATTCTAAACATACTGCACCTCACGTAACATTAATGGATGAAATCGAAGTTCAAGCACTTTGGGATCACCGTAAGAAATTCAAAGAAGTTGCAGCAGAACAAGGTACTAAATTAACATTCTTACCATACGTTGTTAAAGCTTTAGTTTCAGCATTAAAAGCTTATCCAGCATTAAACACTTCATTAGATGATGCAACTGAAGAAGTAGTACACAAACATTACTACAATATCGGTATTGCAGCTGACACTGACCGTGGTTTATTAGTTCCAGTCGTTAAAAATGCAGACCGTAAATCAATCTTCGCAATTTCTGATGAAATTAACGAATTAGCAGTAAAAGCGCGTGATGGAAAACTTTCTCCTAGCGAAATGAAGGGTGCTTCATGTACAATTAGTAATATAGGTTCAGCTGGTGGACAATGGTTCACTCCTGTAATTAATCACCCTGAAGTAGCAATCTTAGGTATCGGTCGTATTGCTCAAAAAGCAATCGTTAAAGACGGAGAAATCGTTGCTGCACCAGTATTAGCATTATCATTAAGTTTTGACCACCGTCAAATTGATGGTGCAACAGGACAAAATGCTATGAATCATATTAAGCGTTTATTAAATAATCCAGAATTATTATTAATGGAGGGGTAAGCAAATGGTAGTTGGAGATTTTCCTATTGAAACAGACACTATTGTCATTGGAGCAGGTCCTGGAGGATACGTTGCAGCAATTCGTGCAGCACAATTAGGACAAAAAGTAACAATTGTAGAAAAAGGAAGTTTAGGTGGCGTTTGTTTAAACGTTGGTTGTATTCCATCAAAAGCTTTATTATCTGCATCTCATAAATATGAGACAGCTATTCATTCTGAGGAATTCGGAATTAAAGCTGAGAACGTTACTGTAGATTTCTCTAAAGTTCAAGAATTCAAAGGCGGCGTTGTTAAGAAATTAACTGGCGGTGTTGGCGCATTATTAAAAGGTAACAAAGTTGAAATCGTTGAAGGTGAAGCTTATTTCGTTGATCAAAACAACTTAAAAGTTATGACTGAAAAAGCTTCTCAAACTTATACTTTCAAACATGCAATCATCGCAACTGGATCACGTCCTATTGAAATTCCAAACTTCAAATTTAACAAACGTGTAATTGATTCAACAGGTGCATTAGCATTAACTGAAATTCCAAAAAGCTTAGTAGTTGTTGGAGGCGGATACATCGGTTCTGAATTAGGAACTGCTTACGCTAACTTCGGTACTAAAGTTACTATTTTAGAAGGGTCTAAAGATATTTTAGGTGGATTCGAAAAACAAATGACACAAGTTGTTAAAAAAGGTCTTAAAGCTAAAGGTGTAGACATTGTTACTGAAGCAATGGCTAAATCAGCTGAAGAGAGCGAAACTGGTGTTAAAGTAACTTATGAAGTTAAAGGTGAAACACAAGTGATTGAAGCGGACTACTGTTTAGTAACTGTAGGACGTCGTCCTAACACTGAAGAAATTGGTTTAGAATCATTAGGTGTAAAATTAACTGAACGTGGTTTAGTTGAAGTTAATGAAGAAAGTCGTTCTTCAGTAGAAAATATCTTTGCAATTGGAGATATCGTTGCGGGTCCTCCACTTGCTCACAAAGCTTCATACGAAGGTAAAGTTGCTGCTGAAGTTATCTCTGGTGAAAAATCAGAAGTTGACTACTTAGCAATCCCTGCTGTATGTTTCACTGAGCCTGAATTAGCAACTGTAGGTTATACAGAAGCTATGGCTAAAGAAGAAGGTTTAGAATACAAAGCTTCTAAATTCCCATATGCAGCTAATGGCCGTGCATTATCTATTGGTGAAACTGATGGATTCTTAAAATTAATCACATTAAAAGAAGATGGTTTATTAATTGGAGCTCAAATCGCTGGTTCTGGAGCATCAGATATGATCGCAGAATTAGGATTAGCAATTGAAACTGGTATGACAGCTGAAGATATCGCATTAACTATCCATGCTCATCCATCTTTAGGTGAAATTACAATGGAAGCAGCTGAAGTTGCAATGGGTAGCCCAATCCACACTATGTAATTAATACTTACAAATTATTAAGCACTATTCAGAGATGAATAGTGCTTTTTTTAACGGAGGAAATAGATATGAATTATAGTTATCCAATTGATCCAGAATGGTCACAAGAAGAAATAATAGCAGTAGTAAATTTATTAGCATTAGTTGAAGATGCTTATGAATCAAAAGTGAACACGGAAGATTATGATGTGGTATATAAAGCGTTTAAAAAAGTTGCACCAATGAAATCAGACGAGAATAAGATTTATAAAGCATTTAAAGAAGTTTCAACGTATGATAGTTATCTAGTAACGAAGCGTTATAAAGAATCAAAAGCTAACAATGAAAAATCTTTTAAGATGTAGTTTTAAACAATAAATTTAGTATTACTGTTGTTTTCTATAAATTTTTCTGCTATATTAAATATGCTTCTAAACAAATTGTTTACAACTATTAAACTAAGGTGTGAATTCATGGATATTGGTAAAAAAATAAAAGATTTACGACGCCAAAAAAACTTAACCCAAGAAGAATTAGGTGAACGTACTGATTTATCAAAAGGGTATATATCGCAGTTAGAACGTAATTTATGTTCACCTTCGATGGAAACATTTTTCAATATATTAGAAGTACTTGGCTCAGAACCTTCTGATTTCTTCAATGAAAAAATGCATGAACAACGTATCTATTATCCTAAATCAGAACAAACATTTTATGATGAATACGATAATGGTTATTTAATCCAATGGTTGGTACCCGATTCAAATGAATTTGACATGGAACCTGTTATTATTACGTTAAAATCTGATTCAGAGTATAAAAAGTTTGAACCTAGCCTTTCAGATAGTTTTATCTATGTATTAGAAGGTACTGCAAGTATTAGAATAGGAAGAAAAGAGTATACTGCACGACGAGGTGAATGCTTTTATTTTAAAGCAAATGAATCACATCAGTTATTTAACAAATATAAAAAAGATGCACGCGTATTAATCGTTGCAACTGAATCATATTTATAGGAGTGTGTCATGAAAGATTTTATTCAATTTAACAACGTATCTAAATCATACGGCGAAAATAAAGTACTAGATAATATTAATTTTGAAATCGAGGAAGGTAAATTCTATACTTTGCTTGGCCCTTCTGGTTGCGGTAAAACAACGATATTAAGATTAATTGCTGGTTTTGAAAAAGCAACGACAGGTGATATTTATTTTGAAGGTAATCGAATGAATGATATTCCTGCAAATAAACGACGTGTTAATACAGTGTTTCAAGATTATGCGTTATTCCCTCATTTAAATGTGTTCGAGAATGTAGCATATGGATTACGAATAAAAAAAGTAAATAATAACGAAATACAAACGAGAGTGATGGATGCTCTAAAGTTAGTTAAACTAGATGGATTTGAACAACGTGAAATTAAAGATATGAGTGGTGGACAACGTCAACGTGTGGCAATAGCGCGTGCGATTGTTAATGAACCTGAAGTCATCTTGCTTGATGAACCATTATCAGCCCTTGACTTAAAATTAAGAACAGAAATGCAATATGAATTAAGAGAAATTCAACAACGCTTAGGTAAGACGTTTATTTTTGTTACGCATGATCAAGAAGAAGCGCTTGCGATGAGTGATTATATCTTTGTTATGAACAAAGGCAAAATCGAACAAAGTGGAACGCCAATAGATATTTATGACGAACCTATAAACCGATACGTTGCAGACTTTATTGGAGAATCAAATATCGTTTCAGGTGTTATGAAGCGTGATTATGTAGTTGAAATGTATGGCAAGGAATACCCATGTGTTGATAAAGGGTTTAAACCTAATGCAAAAGTCGATGTTGTTATTCGTCCAGAGGATATTGAGATAACGTCAACAGAACTAGGCAAAGTAAAAGCAGTAGTAGATTCACAATTATTCCGAGGCGTTCATTATGAAATTTGTTGTTACGATGAAGCAGGCAATGAATGGATAATCCAATCAACAAGAAGTGCTAATCCAGGAGAACGTGTTGGATTAACATTCGATGAGGAAGTAATTCATATTATGTTACCTGGTGAAACTGAAGAAGAATTTGATGCACGTATAGATTCATACGAGGTGTAAAATGGAAAAAGCAAAAAAATATTTTCTGATACCCTATATGATTTGGATTGTCATTTTTATCGTTACGCCTGTAGTGATGATTTTTTACACAAGTTTTACAAACAATAGTGGCCAGTTTACTTTGGATAATTATAAAGATTTCTTTTCAATGTCTTATTTTAAAATGACACTTAGTTCAATTTGGTATGCTGTAATTATTACTTTACTTTGCTTATTAATTTCGTATCCTATTGCAATGGTTTTACGTACAGCAAAGAATAAACAGTTCTGGTTACTCATTATTATCTTACCGACTTGGATTAATTTACTATTAAAGACATATGCTTTTATCGGTATTTTCAGTAAGCAAGGTACAATTAATGATTTATTAAACTGGATGCATTTACCATCTACAAGTTTGTTATTTACTAATACGGCATTTATTTTTGTTTCTGTTTATATCTATATTCCATTTATGATATTACCGATATTCAATAGTATGAATGCTATTCCCGAAAATTTATTACAAGCATCACGAGACTTAGGGGCAACTGAAATGACGACCTTCAAAAAAGTAATTATGCCTTTATCATGGGAAGGTGTTAAGACTGGGATTCAAGTAACTTTTATTCCAGCATTAAGTTTATTCATGATTACTCGATTAATTGCCGGGAATAAAGTAGTTAACTTAGGAACAGCAATAGAAGAACAATTTTTAGTAACACAAAACTATGGAATGGGTTCAACAATTGCTGTATTTTTAATTTTGGCAATGGCGTTTGTAATGATTATTACAAAGTCGAAAGAGGGAAGTGAGGGTATCAAATGAAATTAAAATCAAAAATATTTTTAGCATTTGCCCTTTTCATTTTATACTTCCCTATATTCTATTTAATGTATTATTCATTCAATTCGGCTGGCAATATGAATCACTTTAAATCATTTACTTTAGATCACTATATATCTGTGTTTCAAAATAAACGATTAATGGTCATCATTGTAAACACGTTAGCTGTTGCTTTAATTGCAGCAAGTATTTCAACGATTATCGGAATTTGTGGGGCATTAGGTATTCACTATATGCGCAATAAAAAAATTAAAGTTGGTTTACTTACATTAAATAACATATTAATGGTGAGTAGTGATGTTGTTATTGGTTCATCATTCTTAATATTATTTACAGTAATTGGACATTATACTGGTATGGGACTAGGATTTTGGTCAGTATTAATTTCACATATTGCATTTTGTGTGCCGATTGTCGTGTTATTAGTATTACCGAAACTTTACGATATGAATCAATCACTGATAAATGCTAGTTATGATTTAGGGGCAAGCACATACCAAACAATCTCAAAAGTTGTCATTCCACAAATATTACCGGGTGCTATCGCAGGTTTCTTTATGGCTTTAACGTATAGTTTAGATGATTTTACAGTAAGTTTTTTCGTTACAGGAAATGGATTTAGCGTATTATCAGTAGAAATCTATTCTATGGCTCGTAAAGGAATTTCAATGGAAATTAATGCAATTAGCACATTGCTATTCGTGCTTGTAATGACGATTATTCTTATATATTACTTTATCTCAAATAATCAAGAGAAGAAAAGAAAAGTAAAGGCGGGTGTTGTGAAATGAAACAATTAATGCAACTTATCATTACGTCACTTGTTGTCGCTGTACTTTTACTTTTCTCTACAAAATTTATCGATCCCCCTCCTAAAAGTGGAAAAGGAAATATTCTATATGTATATAACTGGGGAGAATATATTGATCCTGAGTTATTGAAAACATTTGAAAAAGAACACGGAATTCGTGTTATTTTAGAGACATTTGATTCAAATGAATCGATGCTCGCAAAGATTAAAAATGGCGGAACACATTACGATATAGCAGTACCTAGTGAATATGCGATTCAAAAAATGAAAGATGAAAAATTATTAATCCCAATTAATCATAAAAAATTACCTAACTTAAAAAATATTAATCCTGATTTTATGGATTTAGATTTTGATAAAGGAAATAAATTTTCAATTCCATATTTCTGGGGTACTGTTGGTATTTTATACAATCCAGATAAAACTAAAGGGATAGATTTCTCTAGTTGGGAGAGCCTTTGGGATCCTCGACTCAAAAATAATGTGTTAATCGTAGATGGAGCACGTGAAGCTTTAGGCTTATCACTTAATAGTATGGGTGAGTCTTTAAACGAAACAAATCCTCATAAACTTCTGGAAGCAGAGCAAAAACTTGAAAAGCTAGGACCTAATGTAAAAGGTGTTGTTGGTGATGAAATTAACACGATGATGGTACAAAAAGAAGCGGATGTTGCAGTCGTTTGGAGTGGTATGGGAGCTGATATAATGACTGAAAATGAGAATTTAGATTATGTCGTTCCTAAAGAAGGCTCGAACTTATGGTTTGATAATATTGTCATACCGAAAACAGCACAGAACGTGGATGGTGCACATAAATTTATCAACTTCTTATTAGATGCTAAAATTGGTAAGCAGAATACAGAGTGGGTTGGATATGCTACACCTAACGCTGAAAGTTATAAACTGTTAGATAAAGAAATACGCGAAGATGAACGTTTCTATCCTAATAAAGCACTACAAGAGAAACTTGAAGTATATGAAGATTTAGGTTTCGAGAATATTAAACGTTATAATGAATTGTTTTTAAGATTCAAAATGAGTCTAAACTAAATTAAAGAAAGTTTGGATTGAGCTTTTTATGATTTTTCTAGCTAATTCATGCTTATATATGTTTATTAGGGGTATATAGTACTTAAATACAGTTATAAGGAGATGAACATATGAGTCGTAGAGAGTATACGCAAACAGTAAAACCCGTAAGTCGTGTTCCAGAAAAAATCTTTGGGTGGTTAGCTTGGTTACCACTTCTAGGATTATCAATTTTTGGTCTTTATCAATTATTAGTGAATGGAAACAATCCAGATTTCATTGCTCAATTAAAAGATGTGCTTAACACCGAGTTAGACAAGAATCCAGAATTCCAAAAATCATTAAATGATGCGAACATGTCTGTGGATGAAGTAGTTCCAATGATGATTAAAGGTGTTTGGGGAATCGTAGCATATACAATCTTACCATTATTATTTGGATTAATTGGTTTGCTTAAAATGAAAAAACGTATTTTGGCAGGAATTATGTTATTACTTGCCGGATTATTAACAGCACCATTATTCTTAACTTTCATTTTAGGTTTCATTCCTTTATTCTTCTTTATTGCTGCAATTTTATTATTTGCACGTAAAGATAAAGTTATTACTAACAATGATTATTATGACAATAGTCGTGAAGTAGAAACAGTTAACAGAAAGCGTAATGTTGCACCTGAATATGTTGAGCGTGATGAAAATATCGAACGTGAACGTAATAATGAATATGTTTATGATGCAAACGAACGTGAAGTAAATTATAACAATCAAACTGTGGAATCTGATAGAGATACAGTCATTGATCAAAAGAATCATACGAATGTTGATCATGAATATAATGCATCAAATAATGCTGATTCATTTGATAATAATTTTGATGGTGATCGTGATAGAGTAACTTATGTAGATAAAACAAAAGATGCTGTTGACGAACGTCGTGAAAACTATAATAATCGTAACCAATAAAAAAACGCCTTAGGGCGTTTTTTTATTGTTATTATTGATATAACGGTAGTAAATCAAAGTAAGTTTTTTCTATTGCCTGAATAAATGACTTATCAGACTTTAATGCATCGTCGCCAGGATAAAAGACTTTTCCAAACATTAATTCTCCTTTTTTTACATCCACAAGTCGATTGATATATGCATCGATATCTTTTTTTTGTATATTTTTAATGAAATCATAATCTTCTTTCATATGATCACCTTTTATAATATAATCATTATCTAAAGATTGAATTGTTTTAATTTGTTTTTTCCATTTACTGGCCATACGTACTTTATCAGGTGATTCATAAATAATACCGAATAATACAAATGCATGACTGCCGAATAATCCAATTTGGAAATGCGGTAACATTTTATAACCGCGTTTATTTGTTGAAAAGGCTACCCATGTATCATTCGGAGGATTTGTTTTTCTTCTTAAGTGTTTAGCAACATGAGGATAGAATGTCTCATCTGTTTGTTCACTTAAATATTTACTAAAATGATCACCGAGATTCTCTAATTTTGGACGTGTTGTTTCAATTAGTACTTCCATTCGTGATGCTAGCCCCTCGACTTTAAATACGTCAAAATCTTTGTTTGTAAAAGTATATTTAATCATAATTACCTCATCTATAAATTAGTTTGTGCATAATATTAATTACTACAATACACTATAGTGTCTGAAGTTAAAACATTTTTGCATACAAATGTTCTTGTGTATAATAAATGAAACAGGAGGAATGTAAATGGAACTTTATGAATTTTTAAAAGATATTACATTGCAGGCTGGAGAAAATATTCGCAATCAACTTAATGAACCTCTAGAAATAGAAACGAAATCTAATCCAAATGATTTAGTGACGAATATGGATAAAGCAACTGAACAATTTTTATTTGAACGCATTCAACTAGCTTACCCTGAGCATAAAATTATAGGTGAAGAAGGTAGTGGTAAAGATATTGAAAAATTAGATGGAGTTATTTGGATTATTGATCCGATTGATGGGACATTAAACTTTGTTCATCAACAAGAGAACTTTGCTATATCTATCGGTATATTTATTGATGGTAAGAAATATGCAGGTGTCGTATATGATGTGATGCGTGACATATTATTTGAAGCATGTGCTGGTCATGGTGCATATAAAAATGGTGTGAAGCTTAATATGATTGATGATACACCATTAAGTACATCAATTATCTCAATGAATCCAAATTGGTTAACGAAAGATTTCACACGTGACATATATATTCCAATCGTTAAAGCTTCACGCAGTGCGAGAAGCTACGGTTCAGCAGCTTTAGACTTTGCATATGTAGCATCAAATAAAATAAATGCGTATGTGACCCTACGCTTACATCCTTGGGACTTTGCAGGAGGGTTAATTATTGTTGAAGAGGTAGGTGGCATTGTAACAAATCAACTTGGTCAACCCCTTAATTTATTAACGGCTAATTCAATTGTAGTGGGTAACAAAATGTTACATCAAGAGATCTTAAATGAATATTTAGCACCACATAAAAATGAGTTAGAATATATACATCAAGGTGCATTTTCTAAACGATAATACTACGTATTTGTTGTTTAACAGTTATAGGAAATAACTTTTGAAGTTGATAGTTTGAAAAGAAATAATTCGAAAATTTTTGTATTTTAGATTTAGTAACATTTTTATCATCTGTAATGTATATATAACTTTTAAGTGTAGCTTCGAATATGTCTTCTATTTTATGAATACTCCTACAACTTTCGCAATAAACGAGGGATTTATGTTTGACAACATGATTGATTTTTTTACATTCAGGACAGATAATTCCTGTTTGATAAGGAATCTTTTTTATGAATATCGGTTCAATATGTGCTTGGATTAAGTACTCGCTATAGTGAGTACTTTTTTTTTATTTGTTTGATTAATTTTATTGATATATGGCATGATATCGTAATGGAATAAAAATGGATATTGATCAGTGTGAGAATCTAATTCAAAGGAGTCATCCATACACACACATTTTATATAAATTGGTAAATGTTTATATTTCTCATCTAAAATAGCATAAATCGAATATTTTACACAGTTGAGTTGCAATAAATCAAGTTGAGGTTGTTCAGTATAATAATTACAAAGTATACCTTCACTATTAACATAATGTAAGCCTACGTATTTATTTAATTTAAATAAATAAATAGCTGATTCAGAAACTAATATTACATTTATCGTAGCATCAACATGATAATCGGAGTAATTAAATTGCCAAATAATATCAAAGACATCTTGATTAATGTGGTTGATATATTGTTCAAATTCTATTTCGAGTTGCTCAATGTTACGTAATTCACTGAGTTTGTTGAGTTGAGTTTGATTAAATTCAATTCTTCCTTCAAGCGCTTCTAAATATGCTAAATGTTTATTTTTTTCTCTTTGCTTTAATATCATACGTATCTCCTTTAAATTTTTATTTTACAGGGATACTATATTACGTATTTAAATTGTGTGCAAAATGCAACAATTGAATATTTGATCAAAATTAAATACAATAATTCAATTTTGCTAAAAAAAAATAGAAAAACTGCAAAGGTTTCTTTGCAGTTTAGGAAATTTCTATAACCAGTTATTTTTGCGGTATTGACTTTTTAATGTAAAGCCGTATCCGAATGTAACGATAAATAAAACAGTTGATATAATAATTAGTGAATAATTTAATTCGGCTAATCCGACACTAAATAAAATAAGCATAAATACGGCGAATACCGCTAACAATAAAAATGGTAATTTACTTTTTTTCACTTTAAACACCCCTTAGTATTTGAATCTAAAATTTATCGATATATAATTATCTCATAATATGATATAATATCACAGTTACATAATAAACTGTAGTTCGATTAAGAAAGGAAACAAACATGACAAATTTTAGAGAAGATGTTCGTAATATTGCAATTATCGCCCACGTTGACCACGGTAAAACTACCTTAGTTGATGAATTATTAAAACAATCAGGTACTTTCCGCTCAAACGAGCACGTTGAAGAACGTGCAATGGATTCAAATGATATTGAGAGAGAACGTGGTATCACGATCTTAGCAAAGAACACTGCAATTGATTATAAAGGTACGCGTATCAACATTTTAGATACACCTGGACATGCAGACTTTGGTGGTGAAGTTGAGCGTATCATGAAAATGGTAGACGGTGTTTGTTTAGTTGTAGATGCTTATGAAGGTACAATGCCTCAAACGCGTTTTGTTTTAAAGAAAGCTTTAGAACAAAACTTAAAACCAGTAGTTGTTGTCAACAAAATAGATAAACCTTCAGCACGTCCTGAAGAAGTATTAGATGAAGTATACGACTTATTTATTGAATTAGATGCAAATGATGAACAATTAGATTTCCCGGTTGTTTATGCTTCAGCAATTAATGGTACAGCAAGTTTAGATGCTGCGACACAAGATGAGAATATGCAAAGTTTATACGAAACAATTATTGATTACGTGCCCGCACCTGTTGATAATCGTGAAGAACCATTACAATTCCAAGTGGCATTATTAGATTATAATGACTACGTAGGACGTATTGGTATTGGACGTGTATTCCGTGGAACGATGGAAGTTGGACAACAAGTATCATTAATTAAGATTGACGGTACAATTAAAAACTTCCGTGTTACAAAAATCTTCGGTTTCTTTGGATTAAAACGTGTTGAAATTGAAAAAGCTTATGCGGGTGACTTGATTGCAGTTTCAGGTATGGAAGACATCAACGTTGGTGAAACAGTAACACCTGTTGATACACCTGAAGCGTTACCAATTTTACGTATCGATGAGCCAACATTACAAATGACTTTCTCAGTAAACAACTCACCGTTTGCTGGTAAAGAAGGTAAATTTGTAACTGCTAGAAATATTCAAGACCGTTTAGAATCACAACTTGAAACAGATGTATCATTACGTGTTGAATCAGTTGGGCCAGATAGTTGGACTGTTTCAGGTCGCGGTGAATTACATTTATCTATCTTAATTGAAAATATGCGTCGTGAAGGATTCGAATTACAAGTTTCTAAACCAGAAGTTATCGTTAAAGAAATAGAAGGTAAGAAATATGAGCCATACGAACGTGTTCAAATTGATGTGCCAGAAGAAAATACGGGTTCGGTGATCGAATCATTAGGAACACGTAAAGGTGAAATGGTTGATATGGTGAACAGTGGTAGTGGACACACACGATTAATCTTTAATGTGCCTGCGCGTGGATTAATCGGTTATCGTACTGAATTCATGTCTATGACTCGAGGTTACGGTATTTTAAATCATACTTTTGATGAATATCGTCCATTATTAAAAGGTCGTATCGGTGGCCGTCGTAATGGTGTATTAGTATCAATGGACAAAGGGGTTGCTAGTACTTATGCGATCTTAGCATTAGAAGATCGTGGTGTTAACTTCATGGAGCCTGGTACTGAAGTTTACGAAGGTATGATTGTTGGTGAAAACTCACGTGATAATGACTTAACGGTTAACATTACTAAGGTTAAAGCAGCAAATAATATCCGTAGTGCGACAAAAGAGCAAACGACGACAATGAAGAAACCTAGAAATTTAACATTAGAAGAAGCTTTAGAATATTTAAACGATGATGAATTAGTTGAAGTTACACCTGAATCTATTCGTTTAAGAAAAAAAACATTAGATAAATCTCAGCGTGAAAGAGAACAAAAGAAAGTGAAAGCAGCAATGCAAGAGGAGGAGTAATCGATGAATTTTATGATCGGAAATGCGCAAGTAAGCGTAGATCCAGAGCAAAGGATGTCATTTCTTGCTAAACTCTTTGCAGTTGATAAACATCCAGAAACAGGGATGTGGTATCTGCTTATAGCGATATTTATATTAAGTGCGATTGTTTATAATTTAGGATTCGCAAGAAAGTTAAAACTTTGGCAAAACGTGGTCATATATATTCTGTTATTCCTAGGTTGTATTATATTGAATTTCCTTGCGGTGTTCTTACCCGTTGGAGAAAGTTTAATAATTGCAGCAATTGTACTTGGACTGTATCGTTATAGATTGCATAAAGAGCGTCAAGAAAAACAAGCTTAAGACTTTAATGTCTTAAGCTTGTTTATTATGTTTATCTACCAATATATAATATCTTAAACTAATTTAATGCCTGTCACATGTGCTAAAAGTAACTTTAAATCATCATTTTTTAAATATGCATCTACCATGCCATCTTCATACAATCGTTTACCTTCTTTAGAAAATTGGAAGTATAGCCCCTTTAATTCTTGTAGAGTAATTTGTACTTTTTCATTTTCATTTGAGAGTTCTACGTGTGATGCGTCATTATCAGGTTCTGCATTAATAATAAAAGAATGCATATTCATTAAAAATGTGCCTTCTAATAATTCTTGTTTCTTGAATTTCTTTTCTGAAACAAGCGTTGGAGGTTTAGAAGCGCCTTCTAAAATTTCACGATTCCATTCATAATTATCTTGGAAAGTGATTTCTTCTTCCCCTGAAGACTTCCCTTGCATTAATTGTTCCAATTCAACTTTTCGATCATCAAATATAAAAGTTGAAGGATCTAATGTAATATTGAATTTTACTTTCCCTTTAATTTGTATAATCATATTATCACCCTTTCTCATTTATAATACCATATTCTATATTAGTAAATGCTTGATTTTTAAGGACTTGTCATATAGAATTTTAAAGTATAAGAATAATGAAATGAGGGTGTATGCTATGAGTAATAATTTACAATTTAAGCAAAAGGCATATGACCAACTCAATCAAGATGCAGAAAAGATTTTGCAGTTGATTAAAGTGCAAATGGACAATTTAACAATGCCACAATGTCCTCTATATGAAGAGGTGTTAGATACGCAAATGTTTGGATTAAGTCGTGAAGTTGATTTTGCAACACGTATTGGATTAATTGAAAAAGAAGAAGGTAAGAAGATATTATCTGCTCTCGAGAAAGAATTATCTAAATTACATGATGCCTTCACAAATGTCTAAAGTCTAGAGCGTTTGCTTTAGACTTAATTTTATTTTCAGGAGCGGATTCGTTTGAAACACATTAGAAATTTTATCAATTACATAAAAGAATATACAAAGTATGTGGATTTTCCCTTACTTTTAAGTTATGTAGCACTTGTTTTGATAGGGTTAGTTATGATATATAGTGCTAGTATGGTGGCAGCAACTAGAGGAACATTGACAGGTGGAAGACCAGTCGGAGCTTCTTATTTTTATATCAGACAGCTAGTTACAATAGTATTGAGTTTTGGTATTGTATTTTTTATGGCCTATTTTATGTCAATTAAGATTATTAAGAATAAACGTGTCCAACAATTTTCAATCATTGCGATAATGATACTTCTTCTATTTACACGTTTATTTGGGGTTGAGGTTAATGGCGCAACAAGTTGGTTAAACTTAGGATTTATGCAATTTCAAACATCAGAACTTTTAAAAATCGTTGTTATTATTTACTTGGCATATATCTATGATAAAAAAGAAAATTTACAAAAAATGAGCTGGGATATTATTGCACCACTTGTGCTTGTTGGTTTTTGTGCAGGATTAGTTATCATTCAGAATGACTTTGGATCTACAATGATTATCTTTATGATTATTGGATGTATATTCTTATATTCTGGAATAGCTTTTCGTGCAATGATGATTATGATAAGTCTAGTAACAGGATCAGTTGTAGTGATTATGACTTTGAAATATTTCATTACAGGTACGTTTTTAGCAACGCACCAACAGCAGCGTTTTGAAGTCCTGGCGAATCCTTTTAAAGATGAATCGGGTGCTGGTTATCATTTATCGAATTCTCTTATGGCCATTGGTAATGGAGGTATATTTGGTAAAGGATTAGGTAATGGTGTGATGAAGTTAGGATATTTACCAGAACCTCACACTGACTTCATTTTTGCGGTTATTGCAGAAGAATTAGGCTTAATTGGAGTTATTGTAATAATTACTTTATTATTCTTTATCGTTTATAAAGGTTTTATGTACGCAGCACTTGCGACAACAGTATTTTATAAATTAATTTGTGTTGGTGTTGCAAGTTATATCGGTATTCAGGCGTTTATCAACTTAGGGGGGATTTCTGGGTTAATTCCATTGACGGGTGTACCTTTACCTTTCTTAAGTTACGGAGGATCAAGTCTATTGAGTTTATCAATATCTGTTGGGTTGCTATTAATGGCAGCTAAAGATGTCAAAAAGAAGTCCCTTGAACATTAAAGAATATTCAACATAGTGAATACGATTACAAAAATACATGTGTCATATGAAGTGCACCCCTAAAGTTGAACCTTAAAATTCAACTTTAGGGGTGTTTATTTTGAATAAAATCATACTAAATTTAAGTAACATTAAGTATGGCTTAATAGATTGTTAGTATGACACATATGAATATTTTATGTATACTTGGGGATAAGAATATAATTTAGTATTCAGTTTGTATATAATAAATATGTATATCATCACACATCAGGGAGGAAATTGTATGAATCGCATCAAAAAGTTATTAGTAGCAAATCGTGGAGAAATCGCTATTCGAATTTTTCGTGCAGCAACAGAACTTGAAATTCCTACAGTAGCAATCTATTCAAAAGAAGATAAAGGCTCATTGCATAGATATAAAGCAGATGAATCTTATCTAGTAGGCGAAGACATTGGCCCAACTGAAAGTTATCTTCATATCGAACGTATCATTGAGATTGCGAAAAAATGTGGTGCGAATGCCATACATCCTGGATACGGATTCTTAAGTGAAAACATGACTTTTGCAGAACGATGTGCTGAAGAAGACATCATCTTTATTGGACCTGAAACAAGACATTTAGACATGTTCGGGGATAAGGTAAAGGCACGTGCAACTGCACAGTCTGCGAATTTACCTATTATTCCGGGAACGAAAGATGCTGTTACTTCATTTGATGAAGTGAAACAATTTACAGATCAATATGGGTTTCCGATAATCATTAAAGCCATTTCTGGTGGTGGTGGTAAAGGAATGCGTATTGTAAACAGTCAGGACGAATTAGAAGAGGCATATCAACGTGCACAATCTGAAGCCTTAAAGTCATTTGGAAATGCTGATGTTTATTTAGAAAAATATATAGACAAACCGAAACATATCGAAGTGCAAATCTTAGGAGATACTCACGGCAATTTAGTACATTTATTTGAACGTGATTGCTCTGTACAACGTCGACATCAAAAAGTAGTTGAAGTTGCTCCATCGGTAGGTTTAACTGATGATTTAAGGATGCGTATTTGTGATGCTGCGGTTCAATTAATGGAACAAATTGGTTATGTGAATGCAGGTACTGTTGAATTTTTGGTGAGTGGAGATGCATTTTACTTTATTGAAGTAAATCCACGTGTTCAAGTTGAACATACGATTACAGAAATGGTAACGGGTGTTGATATTGTTAAAACACAAATTTTAATTGCTGATGGTGAGAACATGCATGACGAACGAATTGCAATGCCTCGCCAAGAAGATATTATTACATTAGGATATGCAATTCAATGCCGTGTAACAACCGAAGATCCATTGAATGACTTTATGCCTGATACAGGTACAATTATGGCATACCGCTCAACGGGCGGCTTTGGTGTTCGTCTAGATGCCGGGGATGGTTTCCAAGGTGCTGAAATATCACCTTATTATGATTCGTTACTCGTAAAGATTTCAACACAAGCGATTACATTTAAACAAGCAGAAGAAAAAATGATTCGTTCTTTACGTGAAATGCGTATTCGTGGTATCAAGACAAACATGCAGTTTTTAATTAATGTTGTAAAGCATCCTGAGTTTGTAAGTGGAAACTATACGACTAATTTTATCGATCAAACGCCTGAATTATTTAATTTAAAAACACCACGTGACCGAGGTACAAAAACATTAGAATATATTGCAAATGTTACAGTTAATGGATTCCCCGGCGTAGAAAAGAAAGAAAAACCAAACTTTGAACCCTTATATCTTGAAAAAATGGAATCAAATACTGAAGCAGGTACGAAACAATTATTAGATGAACATGGTCCAGATTATGTTAAACAATGGTTACTTGATCAAAAAGATGTATTAATTACAGATACAACATTCCGTGATGCACATCAATCTTTACTTGCAACGCGTGTGAGAACCAAGGATATATTGGAGGTTGCACCGATGACAAGTCATTATTTAAAAGACAGTTTCTCATTAGAAATGTGGGGTGGTGCAACATTTGATGTAGCATATAACTTCTTAAAAGAAGATCCTTGGGAGCGTCTTGAACTTCTACGTAAGGCAGTACCAAATGTTTTATTCCAAATGCTGTTACGTGCATCCAATGCAGTTGGGTACAAAAACTATCCAGATAATGTCGTTAAAAAATTCGTCGAAGAAAGTGCCAAAGCAGGGATTGATGTATTTAGAATATTCGATTCACTCAACTGGCTAGACCAAATGAAAGTTGCGAATGAGGCAGTACTTAAAGCTGGTAAGATTTCAGAAGGGGCAATTTGTTATACAGGAGATATATTAAATCCAGAGCGATCAAGTGTTTACACATTAGATTATTATAAAAAGATGGCAAAAGAAATGGAACGCGAAGGATTCCATATTTTAGCGATTAAAGATATGGCAGGTCTATTAAAGCCAGAAGCAGCATTTGAACTTGTAAGTGAATTAAAAGCAACAGTGAATATGCCAATTCACTTACACACACATGATACAAGTGGTAATGGTGTAATGCTTTATTCTAGAGCGATAGAAGCGGGTGTAGACGTAGTTGATACGGCTTTAGGTGCCATGAGTGGGTTAACGAGTCAGCCGAGCTCAAACACCTTGTACTATGGTTTAAACGGTAAAGCACGTCAAATGAAAGCAGATATTGATGGTATGGAGAAATTATCACATTATTGGGAAGGTGTGCGTCACTATTATAAAGATTTTGAAAGTGATATTAAATCGCCACACACTGAAATTTATAAACATGAAATGCCTGGTGGACAATATTCTAACTTAGGAATGCAAGCAAAAAGTTTAGGTCTAGGCGATCGTTTCAGTGAAGTGAAGGACATGTACCGCCGAGTTAATTTGATGTTTGGAGATATTGTAAAAGTTACACCATCATCTAAAGTTGTTGGAGATATGGCACTGTATATGGTTCAAAATGATTTGAATGAAAAGACAGTAATTGAACGCGGAGCAACTTTAGACTTCCCAGAATCAGTTGTATCATTCTTTAAAGGTGATATCGGTCAACCAGCTAATGGTTTCCCGGAAGCACTTAAAGAGGTAGTATTAAAAGATATTGAAAGTATTAATGTTCGCCCGGGTGAATTATTAGCACCAGTCGACTTTGATAGTTTAAGAGAAGAACTGAAAGAAAAACAATTGAAACCAGTTACTGACCAAGATATTATCAGTTATGCTTTATATCCTAAAGTATATGAACAATATGTATCAACGAATGAAAAGTTCGCAAATATATCATTACTTGATACGCCTACATTCTTCTATGGCATGCGTAAAAATGAAAAAGTAGAAATTGTAATCGATGAAGGTAAAACATTAATTGTGAAATTAATTAGTGTTGGTCATGTACATGAGGATGGATTTAGATGGGTATACTTCGACTTTAATGGTATGAGTCGTAAAGTTTACGTTAAAGATACTAACGTAGAGCCTAGCCTTGCTACGATACCAAAAGCAGATCCAAAAAATAAAAACCACATTGGAGCACAAATGCCAGGTACCGTAGGAGAAGTAAAAGTAAAAGAAGGCGATACAGTTTCGAAAGGTCAAGCATTAATAATTACTGAAGCAATGAAAATGGAGACAACAATACAAGCCCCATTTGGTGGAACAATAGACAAGATTTATGTTAAAACAGGTGATAGTATTCAAACAACTGATTTATTAATTGAAATCTCTTAAGCTTAAATGCTATAAAATAAAACTGACCTGCCAAAATTGGCAGGTCAGTTTTGTGTTGCGCGTGATATCAAAAGAATAAAGTAGCATAATAATCCAAATAATAATGTAATAAATAATGCGTGTAATAATGCTATGTAAAGATTAAGCATTGTAAAAATCGATAAAGCACCAGTTAATATTTGTAAGCAGATTAATACGAATGCAGATAAATAACCATATTTAATAACTCGATACTGGCTATAATTCTTTACTGCATGGAATACAACGTAACTTAACCAAATAAATAAAATAAATGCTAACGTTCGATGACTCATTTGCACCCATTCAAAGAATGTTTCAGGCAACCCAATCTGACCTTGTTTACATAATGGCCAGCTCAAACAAGCTAAACTAGCTTTCTCGTGACGAACAAGTGCGCCACTATAAATAACAATGTAAATAAAACTTGTTAATGCTATAGTATGTCTTCTCAAATGAGAATGAATAACAAGTTTAGTCGCATCAAACTTCTGGTCTACTTCAAAAATTAAAAGTGTGAGTAAAAACACTGAACTAAAGCTAATAAGTGAAATGCCGAAATGTAGAGCTAATACAAATCCGTTTTGTTGCCAAATTACTGCTGCAGCTCCAATCAATGCTTGTGCAAAAATAAAACCAATGCTCATCCAACACAAAAATTTAGTCTCTCTTTTGTGTCCAATGTATTTAATACTAAGTATTACAAGCCATGTAACTGAAATAAGTGCCAATCCCGATACACCACGATGTGCTAGTTCGATTAGTGTTTCTATTGGAATATGTGTAGGTACAAATTTACCGTGACAGAGTGGCCAACTATTTCCGCAGCCATCAGCTGATCCGGTCTTTGTTACGAGTGCACCACCAATTTGAACAAGTATCATCAGTAGTGTCGTAAACAATGATAGCCATTTTAAATTCTTTTCCTTTAACAAATACCTTCACCTCTAATTGTCATAATCCACGTGAAGTGTAAATGTAAACTTTATTACATTGCAACTTCAGTATATACTTAAGATATAGTATAACAATCTAACCTCAATGTAAATGTGTCACATTCGTGAATTATTTAGAAAGACACAAAAAAGAAAAATGTCACAATTTAATTTCGAAAATGTATAGAAAATGTGACAGTTTTCATATATTATTGTTATTATATGCTTTAGTATTGTTAAAGGAGGGTGAAAATGCAAAATGAACAAACCTTAAAAAGCGTCAAATCAATTGATGAATCGCGATTGACATTTAAAGATGTTAAAGCAGTTATCAAGCTTGGTCTCGTTCAAGGAAATTTGATTCCAACGTTTGCGGGTGCATTTATTGCAATCATGATGACACAGCGTTCATTTTTAAGTAGCATTCCTGAACTATTAACGATGCTGATTGGCTCTACACTTATTATGGCAGGAAGTTGTGCATTAAATAACTTTTATGATCAAGATATTGACAGCATAATGCCAAGTAAACAAAATAGACCGAGTGTTACTGGAAAGATTGGTACACAAGCGATATTCCAATTAAGCTTTTTATTGATGTTTATTGGAGAAGTATTACTCTTCATGATAAATGTAGAGACGGGTATCATTGGCTTTTTAGGGATATTTGGTTACGTGGTGTTATACTCTGTCTGGTCTAAACGTCATTTAGTGTCTAATACTATAATAGGTAGCTTTCCTGGGGCAATACCACCTTTAGTAGGTTGGGCCGCAATTGATCCTAATCTTTCAAAAGTTGCTTGGATGTTATTCGTAATTATGTTTATATGGCAACCAGCACATTTTTATGCGCTTGCGATTAAACGTAAAGATGAGTATGCGTTAGCAGGTATACCAATGTTACCATCTGTTAAAGGTTTTGCTAGAACTAGACTTGGAATGTTATTCTGGGTTGCTTTACTTCTACCAACACCATTTTTAATGGATGAGCTCGGAACTATTTTTATAGTGCTTGCAACAATTTTAAATCTTGGTTGGTTATTATTAGCTCTATCTGGATTTAAGTCAAATGTTAAAGAGAATAAATGGGCGATGTCAATGTTTATCTATTCTTTGAACTATTTGATGATATTTTTTGTTATGATTGTGGTAGTTACATTAATTCAAATGATTTGATTATGAATGGTGAAAGAGGGGTTAGAATTAAATGAAAAACAATTTTAAAAATGTGAAGTTGATGGGCTTAATTTCATTATTATTAATGACATTGGCGGGTTGTGGTGAACCACATCTTTCTGCTTTACGTCCAGCAGGGGAAGTTGCAAAAGATCAATTCAACTTAATGATGTTAGCTGTATACATCATGTTATTTGTAATCGTAGTAGTTGTTATTATTTTTGTTTTAGCGATTATCAAATTTAGACGTAGTAAAGTTGGAGAAGATTTTGTACCGAAAGACGTTCATGGTAATCATAAATTAGAAATTATCTGGACTGGTATTCCTATTCTATTACTTATTATCTTAGCGATTCCAACAGTGATGCTTACTTTTAAGTTAGCAGATACTAAGGCGATGGATAAAGTAGATGCTAAAGGAAACAATAAAGAAATCGTAGTTGATGTAACAGCAAATCTTTACTGGTGGGAATTTGAATATCCTAACCAAAAGATTGTAACGAGTCAAGAACTAGTTGTACCAACAGATACTAAAGTTTACTTTAAATTACATTCTGCTGATGTAAAACACTCGTTCTGGATTCCAGCAGTGGGTGGAAAAATGGATACTAACGTAGAAAACATTAATAAGTTTTATCTAATATTTGATGGCGAAAAAGCTAAAGATGCTAAAAATATGTTCTACGGAAAATGTGCTGAGTTATGTGGACCATCACATGCATTAATGGATTTCAAAGTTAAGACATTATCTAAAGATGATTTCAAAACTTGGGTTTCAAAAATGCAAGATGTAAAGAAACCAGTTGCTACTACTGACGCTAAACAAGGTGAAGAAGTATTCAAACAATCTTGTCAAGGATGTCATGCTGTAACACCAACAGGTAAAGGCGCAAAAGGACCTAACTTAACAACATTTGGAGAAAGAACAACTGTTGCCGGTGTTATGGAACATAATGAAGAAAACTTAAAAAAATGGATTAAAGATCCTGAAAAATACAAACCAGGTAATAAAATGACTGGTGCATATAAAGTATCAGACTCTGACATCGATGCATTAGCTAAATATTTAATGGAACGTAAAGTTGAAGAGTAATAAATAAAGGGAGGTTACACAATTGGCTACACAAAAAAAACGTGGTTTAATTATGGAGTATTTAACAACAGTTGACCATAAAAAGATTGCTATATTATATCTAATCATGGGTGGATTATTCTTCGCCATGGGTGGTATTGAAGCGATGTTTATTCGTATTCAACTTGCTGTTCCTGAAAATGATTTTGTTTCAGCAGGTCTATTTAACCAAATTATTACGATGCATGGTACAACGATGATTTTCTTAGCGGCAATGCCGTTATTATTCGCATTTATGAATGCAGCGGTACCATTACAAATTGGTGCGCGTGACGTAGCATTCCCATTCTTAAATGCATTAGGTTTTTGGTTATTCTTCTTCGGTGGAATTTTCTTAAATTTATCATGGATTTTAGGTGGAGCACCTGATGCTGGTTGGACATCATACGCATCTTTATCATTAGCTTCACCAGGTCATGGGATTGACTTCTATGCTTTAGGTTTACAAATATCTGGTGCAGGTACATTAATTGCAGGTATTAACTTCATAGTTACAATTATGAATATGCGTGCACCGGGTATGACATATATGCGTATGCCATTATTAACTTGGACTACGTTTATTGCATCAGTATTAATCGTATTTGCATTCCCACCACTTACTATTGGATTATTCTTGTTAATTTTCGATAGAATGTTTGGTACAGGTTTCTTTGTAGTATCACAAGGTGGTAATACAATTATTTGGGAACACTTATTCTGGATTTTCGGACATCCAGAGGTTTATATTTTAATATTACCGTCATTCGGTATTTTTTCTGAGATTTTCTCAACATTCTCAAGAAAACGTTTATTCGGTTATTCAGCAATGGTTTTTGCAACGGTATTAATCGGATTTTTAGGATTCATGGTTTGGGCTCACCATATGTTTACAGTTGGTATGGGTCCAACAGCTAACGCAATTTTCGCTGTTGCAACAATGGCAATTGCAGTTCCAACAGGTGTTAAGATCTTTAACTGGTTATTGACAATTTGGGGTGGTAGTATCGAGTTTACTACGCCAATGTTATATGCATTAGCTTTCATTCCATCATTCGTAATGGGTGGTGTAACAGGTGTTATGCAAGCATCAGCTCCAGCTGATTATCAGTATCATGATTCTTACTTTATCGTAGCGCATTTCCATTATGTAATCGTTGGTGGGGTTGTTTTCGCATTACTTGCAGGATTACATTTCTACTGGCCATTAATGTTCGGTAAGATTTTAAGTGAAAAATTAGGAAAAATTGCATGTGTCCTATTCGTTTTAGGTTTCCACTTAACATTCTTAGTGCAACATTTCTTAGGATTATGGGGTATGCCAAGACGTGTATTCACTTACTTACCAGGACAAGGTTACGATACATTTAACTTAGTATCTACAATCGGGGCTTTAACAATGGCAGTAGCCGTTATTATCACATTAATCAACATTATTATTACAACAGCAAAAGCACCAAAAGTTGGTCGCGATGCATGGGGTGACGGACGTACTTTAGAGTGGTCATTACCTCAACCAGTACCATTCTACAACTTTGCTCAAACACCGCTTGTTCGTGGTTTGGATGCATTTGATTTAGAAAAGAAAACTGGCAATGGTCAAATCTTACCGGCTGAATCTTTAGGTGATGTACATATGCCTAACAATTCTATCTTACCGTTTATGCAATCATTCGGATTATTTGTAGCAGCATTTGGTGCATTATACTTTGCTGACGGACAAAAATGGGCATTGGATGCAGTTAAAGATTTACCTACGCAACCTTGGGCTCCATTTGTATTAGCATTAGGTTTAGCAATTACTGCTGGTTCTATGATTGCTCGTTCTGTTAAAGATGATCATGGCTACCATATTACAAAAGAAGAGTTAATTGAGTACGAAAGAGGTGTTAAATAATGGCACATCATGAAGAAAAAATGACCGTTGAAAGATGGCCAAGTCATCCTGAAACAGCTTCTATGGAAGGTAAAAATAAGTTAATAGGTTTCTGGGTATTCCTTGGTGGTGAGACTGCATTATTCGCATCATTATTCGCAACTTATTTAGCGCTTAAAGATCATGTTCCAAGTGAAGATCACTTATTGGCTAAAGATTTATTCCATTTACCATTAGCATTTGTAATGACGATGTTATTATTAACTTCGTCACTGACAAGTGTTTACGCACTATACCACATGAAAAACTATGACTTCGGTAAAATGATTACTTGGTTTATTGTTACTGTAATATTAGGGTTAGGATTCTTAGGTTTAGAGATTTATGAATTTGCTGAATATATTCATAAAGGTCATACTTTTAGATCAAGTGCATTTGGTTCATCTTTCTATTTCTTGGTAGGAACACACGGATTCCACGTTATAATAGGTTTAACATGGATTATTCTATTAATTGTACGTAATATGAAACGTGGATTAAGTGTATACAACGCTGCGAAGTTTAATACAGCCGCTTTATACTGGCATTTCATTGATGTCGTTTGGGTATTCATCTTCACAGTAGTTTACTTGTTAGGGGTGTTAGGATAATGTCAAATGAAACTAATCACAACTTAAAGTTTAATCAAGAACGTTATAACTATGAAAAAAGAATGAGAACTGAAGAAATGAGAATGCAAGTAACAACATTTGCAGTTATGATTTTCTTAACACTAGTTGCTTTTGCAATGGTAGCGGCAGGATTAAGTAAAGAATTTGTTATTCCAGCAATATTATTAATGGCTTTAATTCAAGTTATTCTACAATTTTATTACTTTATGCATATGAAACATTCAGGACATGAAGTAGCAAAATTAATGATGCTTTCAGGATTATTTATTGCTGGTACTTTTGTAGCAATGGCATTATATATTACTTGGATAGGTGAACCATTAAAAAAATAGTAACAATAAAAACTGAGACTTTTGTCTCAGTTTTTTTAATAAATTTTTGACAATCTCTTTTTTTATCACTATTTCGTCAAAAGTTTGATAATTTATATACACTTTATTGTCATAATTTACGTTATAATAGGGTCAGTATATTTAATGGAGTGATTTAAAGAATGGGTAGTATTCGATCTATCTCGATATTTGGGTTTTTAGCAAACTGGAGTCCGTTTTTTTTAGTAGCAATTATATTTGCAACCATAGTCTTTTTCTTAATTACTATGAAATGGTATAAAGATATACCCGGAGGAAGACCGTTAAAAAAATCTGAGGGTGTACTGTTTGTTGTACTAATGATTTTGCTTTATATCATGAAAGGTGCACCAATTGATTTATTGAGTCATATCATTTTTAGTTTTCATATGTTACAAATGGCTGTGATTTTTTTATTGATGATACCATTATTATTTTTTGCGATTCCAAATTATCTCATTGATTATGTTATCAATATGCCATATATAAAACCTATATTTGCTTTGATGACAAGACCAATAGTAGCGCTTATAACATTCAATGGATTATTTTCGTTGTACCATTTGCCAATTGTTTTGGATTTCTTAAAACAAAATGCTACACCACATTCTCTTTATACGATTTTATTGTCTATTACGGCATTTACAATGTGGTATCCAATTTTTAATCAGAAAGATAAAAAACAATTATCTGGATTAATGAAATTGGGATATATATTCGGTATTGGTGTACTATTAACACCATCATGTGGATTAATAATATTTGCACAACATCCAATGTATAAAACATATACTGATCCAGAAGCTTGGATGAGTGCGATGAGTTTATGCGTACCAACGGGTACACTTACTGATGTATTAGCGAACTCAGGGATAAGCGGTCCGCAATATTTTACAAATATGACACCGAAAGATGACCAACAAACCGGTGGAGTTATCATGAAAGTAATGCAAGAGATATTCTTTGGTTTTATGTTTTATTATGTATTCGTTAATTGGTCACGTTCAGAACGATTGGCACCTGAAGAAATCACACGTTTAAGTTTAGAAGAAAAAAGAAAGCAAGATGCTTACTTTAAGAAGTTTGAATAGGGGGAAATTATGAATTTACCAATCTTACCAACAATCAGTACGACATTTATCGTAATTAGTGCCATTTTAGTAGCAATTGGATGGTACCTAATTGCAAAAGGCAATATTGAGGCACATAAAAAAGTAATGATGGCTGCTGGCGTTGCAGCAACGATTTTCTTTATTATTTATGCATCTAGAACTATTTTTATTGGAAATACAGCGTTTGGTGGTCCAGATGATATTAAAGTATATTATACGGTTTTCTTAATCTTTCATATTACACTTGCAACAATTGGTGCTGTAATGGGAATTATTAACCTATATACTGGATTGAAAGATAAATTAAATATTCATAGAAAGTTAGGACCGATTACTTCTATTATATGGTTCTTTACTGCGATTACTGGGGTTGCTGTTTATTTATTACTTTATGTTTTTTATCATGGAGGAGAAACTACATCTGTAATAAAAGCTGTTTTAGGATTTTAAAAAATGATCGTCTCAATTTGAGACGATCATTTTTATATTTTAATATTCGCTTTGATAGCACCAGATTCAAAAACTGTAAGTATTATGATGAGTATTATTGGTCCTACGAAGAATCCAACGAAACCCATTAGTTTCAGACCGATATACATAGCGATTAGAGTAGGTAGTGGACTGAGTCCAACACCGTTACCCATAATTTTGGGTTCTAATACTTTACGTTGTACCAATAGAAATGTTGATAGTACGATGAGTTTAATAGCTAGAGCAACATCACCAGTAACGTATGCATAAATTGCCCAAGGAATTGTGATTCCCGTTGCACCGATAATTGGTAATAAATCCACTAAGCAAATGATAAATGAAAGTACAAGTGCATTCTCTGGTGTAATAAATAATAATCCGATAAATGTAAAGAACCAAGTAATACCTGAGAGTATAACAGCTGCACGCATCATTCCAAAAATAGATGAAGTTACACGGTTCCATACAAATGCAGTATTATTATAAGTTTTGTCATACGTATGGTTTCTAATAAACTGATGTATTTTAGGTATTTCAAGCATGAATAAGAATAATGCCACTAAAAACACCAATCCAGAGATAAAGGTCTCTGGTAAGCTCGCTACAAGAGCTGTGATACGTTCTACGTTAAAATAATTTAAAATCGAATCACGTATTGAAAATAAGAATTTTTGAATTTCATCAAATAATGATGTAGCAATACTATCAGGAATCATTTTTGATATTTTTATTTCTATTTTGTCCCAAACTGCTATTAAATTATTCATTTTATTTGGTAAATCTTTAGAAAATTGAATAATATGTTCGATTAGTTTTGTTAGGAAGAAATATGTAAAAAGTAAAATTGAAATAAGGATAGTAGAGTATATGATAGTTACACTCCACTTTCTACTTCCAACTTTCTTCTCAAGCATTTTCACGAACGGTTCAATCATCAACGCGATGATAAGTGCAGAAATAAGTGGAATTGATATAGGTATAATAAAATATAAAAAAAGTACAGCCAAGATAATCAGTGATACTATCGTGAGTACTCGTTTATTAAGCCATTTTTTTACCATAACATCACCTCTTCATTGATAAGAAAAAGAGCGTGAGACAAATTAATTTGTTCACGCTTTAAAGCATATTAAACTATGCTTGGATTGTTTTAATTTCATTGTAAATACTTGTGATAGTACGTTTGCAGTGCTCAACTAATGCTTCACTGAATACTTCATCTTCACCGTATTCTACACCTGTAGGATAATAATGTTTACCAACATATGGGTCCATCATTTGTAAAGTTGCATTGCGTGCACCCACATCACCATCAATTGCATAACCTGGAATACGTAAATAATAAATACCTTCAGATAATTCATATTTTAAATCATAAGTTACACGTTCGAAATCCCAATGTCCCCCTAAAACTAAACCATGTTTATTCATAACATGTTGGATTAAAGATTGTTCAGCTACGATTGTTTCAATACCTGAATTTGTGAATACCATACTTAGTTCCTCCCTAAATCATTCTACCTTCAATTTTAAGATAAAAATGCTATTCATGCAATCGAATATTCATTTCAATTCAAATAATGTTAGAATAGTGTAAAGAAAAAGATAAAGAAGGTGTTTTTTTGAAAAGTATTTTAATAAAACTTTTATTAATAATTCTGATGGGTGTGTTTTTATTTTATTTGTTTTATTCACCTTCGTTAAAGTTTGATGTGCTTGAGAATCCAGCAAAAGAAAAAGTATTGCATGAAAAAATCAAACCAACATCAAATAAAACTGTTAAACATCCAAAGTTAAGACAAGGGCTAGGCGTATACATTGGTGCAGACATAAATGTGTTTACGAAAAAATATGGATATCCAAAACGTATATACGATTCTAATTTTAATTATAAAAATTTTGTATATGAGTTCAAGAATCAATATTATATTGTTGGGGTACAAAATGAAAAAATTGTTATGTTATATGCAACTGGATCATTGGCTAAAAGCTATCCTTTCAAGATAGGGCAAAGTGCAGATAACATATTCAATGGAAATGCAATTGTGAGTGAACCTGTGATTAGAACAGAGCAAGGTGAATTTCAATTCCAACTTACCGAAGTAGATATAAAAACTCAGACATTAATACAATATGATAATTTATTCTTACAAGTATATATTGATCGTATATCAAATAAGGTTATGGCGATACGTTATATTGAACCGGATACCCTTATAGACATGCAACCATATGCAATGAGTAGTAATGGTGAAACGATTGAGAAGACATTAGATGAATTAAAGCATACTAATGATGAAGTAACGATAAATAGTAATAAAGTACTTACAATGTTTGAAATTACGAATTATATGAGACAAATTAATGGCAGGAAACCTCTTGAAACAAATGAATTAATTAATCATGTGGCTCAGTTTCAAGTCGCATCTTTAAATATTAATAAAAAAGAGAAAGTGAAACAAGTTGAAGATGAAATTGGTAGTGAGTTAAACAAACTAGATATTGAATATCTACATTTGTCACAAAATATCGCTTTTAATTTTGATGATGTTCCAAGCCTTATTAATAGTTGGTTAAATTCAGATGAACATCGAGAGAATATGCTTAATAAAAATATTAATGAAATGGGTGGCGGAATTTCTGGTTCATATTATTCATTGATATTTATAAATAACACGTCAATTGAAGAACAATAGATAGGGAAGTGTAGAAATGATTTATGATATAGATGTGATGGAAGTAATGGATAATGCTGATTTATTAAATAAAATGATTCTTAATAGCACTGCTTATATAAATTATAAAGAAGCCTTTATTGCTTTAGAGCATAATCATGAAGTCCAACAAATAAAAATTAACCTGATTAAGCTAAAAGAAAAATATGATGAAGTAAACCGTTTTGGACGTTATCATCCTGACTACCAAACTGTAATGTTAGAAACACGTCGCAAGAAAAAAGAATATGAAATGCATCCAGATGTAGCTCATTTTAAGCAACTTGAAACGCAGTTACAAACACTACTCGATGAAGTTCTCGTAATTATTGCAACATCGGTTTCAACTGAAGTTAAAATCGAGAAAGGAAATCCTTTCTTTGAATCACATACGTGTAGTAGTGGGTGTGGGTGTAGTTAGGAGGCATTTATGGAACAAAATGAAAAGAAACTTATATCCAAATGGGAGAAAAAAATTAAATTTCTAAATCGAACTGATGAAATTTTATATCGTGCGAAGAATAGTGATTTATTATTTATTCCAATATTTGAGAAGTTTTTAGTATCATATTTAATGTTGAAATATCATCAAAAAATATTATGTATTGGCTGCCATACTGGTAAATGGATCAACACACTCGATCAACAAACTAATATTAAAGGATATATTTTAGATCAATCTATTCGCAATCTTCAAGTAGCGATGCATATATATCCGCATTATAATTATGAAATCGCATCAAGCGAGCTATTACCTTATAGAAATAACAAATTTCATTATATATTAATCAATCAACCGTTTGACACTTTTGTTGATAAAGAATCGCTTGTAAAGGAATTTAAACGCATCTTGAAGAAAAAAGGAAAGATTATCTTTTATTATAAAATCAATCTATTCGTTAATCGCAAAAAGCAACTTGAATCGATATTTGGATTAGTGGATTTAGAAATTGAAAATATAACTCATTATAGAGGTATTGAAATATATGAAATAAAAAATAAAGGAGTAGCATAGCCACCCCTTTATTTTTTATATTTTTCGTGAATTAAATGCATTGCAATATCTGGTCTATCAGTTACGATTGTATGTGCCCCTTTTTTTAGTAGAGCATCCATTTCATCAATACTATTGATTACCCAATAACCTACAGCTATGTTAAGTTGTTGTAAGAAATGAATAAACTTTTCATTATTTAAAGTAAATCCTTGATAGCTAGTTGGCAATTGGAAAGTATCTGCTTTTGGATTATAGGTATGTTTCATACCTGCATTGAATGCGTAATACGCACGTGCGACTTCTTTTTGGCCAGCACCAATCGCTATACGATCATGTGCATAAGTATTAAAACGTTTTATCTGTTCATCCTCAAAGCTTGTCACGCAAACACGATCGAATGCATTTTTGGCATGTATTAAACGATAAAGTAAAACGGGTGCTAATTGACCTGCTGTTGACTTTGCTTTATCTTTAATATCAATATTGATTAGCATATCTGGGAATGTATCAAGCAATTCATCTAAAGTTACGATTTTAGCATCAGCGTTACCACGATAAGGGAATTCACCATTAATATCTTTGAAATGAAATCCGAAGTCAAGTTTACGTAATTCTTCAAGGGTATGTTCACTTACTCTACCTGAACCATTTGATACACGATCTACAAGGGCATCATGGAAAACAACGATAACATTATCCTTAGTTAATCGTACATCAATTTCAAATCCATCGATTCCTAGTTTATGGGAATTTTTAAATGCGGCCATTGTATGTTCTGGTGCTAATTTCATACCACCACGATGTGCAAATATGTATGGTGAACGCTTGCTAAAGAATGGTTTGATCACACGAATACTTTGTTTGCTAGTCATTTTTGTAGCAGCTATTGCTAATGAATACGAAAGACCTGTTAAAGCTGCGGTTTTTAATAAAGTGTATTTTTTCAAAAGATTGACCTCCATAATTAAATTGATATTTTAATTTTAACAGAACTAATGATACTATAAAAGAAAGCTGAATGAGAGGAAAGAAGTGTATGACTTTAGTTCAAAGAGAACAACTAATAATTTACTTAAAAAGCAATAAACATGAACGCCAGATTCGAAAATACGGTCATATCATACATAGTAATCGTAAAGATAAATGGGTTTCTATGTATATCAATAGTGCTGATTTAGAAACAACACTTACGCAACTTGAGAAATTAAAGTTTGTGAGTAATGTATTAATTTCACCATATAAACAACTTAAAATGGATTACAGTTCAGATGCCAAAGAATTTAATGCATCGGTTTTATAATGCGTTGTAACCGAAGGACACCGATTAAATATTGATGGTATAATGCATCTTCATGAAAGAAGTGTTTTGCTTTAACATCAAATTCTTTAATCGTAATTTGGTACTTGTCAGCCCATGATTTCACTAAGTCAAAGCGCTTGTTGCTTTTTGGATAAGGATAATTCATTCCTTCAAAAATACTGTACATTGCTTGAAAATTACCATCTTTAGTGGGATTCATAATAAGTACTATTGACGTTTTAGGTGTTGCTTCAAGCGTCGTATGTAAAAATAATATGCAATCCGTACGCTCGTGATTGTATTTCATTAATTGCTCGAGTTCGAAAAGATCACTATAACCTTCGCCGAGTGAGATAAAAGCTTGTTTCATAATAGTCTCCTTACATGTTAGATAATTATATTATACATGAAAGGACCATAAGAATACATTTTTCAAAGGAGTAATATATGCGCGTAATAGGCGGAAAATATAAAAGATTTCACTTAACAGCCCCAAAAGGTATAACTTCAAGACCAACTACAGATAAAATTAAAGAAACGATGTTTAATATACTTGGCCCGATGGATGGTATTGGCCTTGATTTATTTGCTGGCAGCGGAGGACTTGGGGTAGAAGCTATTAGTCGTGGACTTTCGAAAGTCATATTTGTAGATGGTAGTTTTGATGCAATCCAAATGATAAAAAAGAATACATCATTCTTAGATGAAGATGTTGAAATATATAAAAATGATTATAAAAGAGCTTTGAAAGCTCTTAATAAACGTAACATCCAATTTGATATGATATTTTTAGATCCACCATATCAGAAAAATATAGTAAACGATGCATTACCCCTTATACAGTCGTTTGATTTACTTGCAAAAGGTGGGCAAATCCTTATAGAATGTGAGAAGAATGAATCGATTGATACTTTAGACTATGAAATTATAAAAAATGAAACATATGGCATAACAAAATTAATCATATTAAGAGGTAATTATGAGTAAAACAATTGCAGTAGTACCTGGTAGTTTTGATCCTATTACAAAAGGTCACTTAGACATTATTAAAAGAAGTTGTGGATTGTTTGATGAAGTTCATGTGTCTGTGTTAAATAATTCAAAGAAAACTGGATTTTTTTCAATTGATGAAAGACTATCATTAATTGAAGAAGCGGTAAAAGACTTACCAAATGTTAAAGTAGATTATTTTTCAGGTTTGTTAGTAGATTTCTGTGAACGTATTGGTGCAAAACAAATTGTTCGTGGATTAAGAGCTGTTTCAGACTTTGAATATGAGATGCAACTGACAAGTATGAATAAAAAGTTAAATGATGATATTGAAACGTTATATATGATGACGAATAATCAATATTCATTTATATCATCGAGTATGGTAAAAGAAGTTGCAAAATATGGTGGGGATGTATCAAGCATTGTGTCAAAAAATGTTGAGCTTGCGTTAAAAGAAAAATTTAAAGAGCTAGAGCAAGAAGAGTAGTAAATAATGTTATTGGCCACACTGGAAAATGTGTGGCCTTTTGTTTTAGGATATATTTTTGGAGTAAGGGACTGTAAGTCAAAAAATACAGTCGCTTACCAACAGCTCTACAACCTTACTTCTTATAAATCACGGGTGTATTAAAATCTGTCATTTTACTACCACTGATTAGGTTATATATTTCAGTTGCTTTAATTTCAATTTCGAAATAATTGCGCGTTTTTTTATTCACATTGGTTACAACTTCAGTGCTATCTATTGTTTTTATAAATTCACGTCCCACATCATTCATCCCAAGGACACGCACAGCAGAAATCTCTTTCAATCGACTCACGTCATATTCTTTAATATTTAATAACACATATACTAATAATCTTTGAATACGACTTCTCGTATAACGTTTTGATACCATTTTATTAATCAATGCGTCAAATGTATCTGCTTCACCAATGACTTTCTTTAATCTATTTTCTAATCCTTCGTACATCGTATAAATTTCCGCAAGCTCACTAATCTCCATCGATAAAATTCGATATTTTAATAGGAAATAGTAATCTTCCCATCTAACAGGATGGTGAATTAATTCACTTCGGGGCATAGTGTTCTCAATCGCAACTCCGTAAAAGTAATTTTTTCGAATTGCTGTGGCACTTGATATACTACCAGTAAGTTCTACTTCTAAATATTCATTACTGTATCGTTTAACTGGAATCAACTTCAGTGCTGAATAAATTTCGTTTTTGGCTTTCATATAACTTTGTGCTAATATATCATTTGATTTCAATCCTTTATCCATAAGTTTCGGATATGCTGCTCCTGTGCGTATATCATTAATGGTTGGTTGTGCTAATTTAATATCAAAAGTAGCTAATTTGCCACTTTCACTGCCAAAAGATAGTCCTTCTAGGCCAAGTGATTTTGCAATTGTAATTCCTCCACGGGCAAAGTCGTCGGCATAACTCGCGGCATAGAATTGAGGCATTTCAACAACTAAGTCGACGTAATCGAGTGCCATTTCAGTTCGAATGAATTTATTGATAAATGCAGGTTCACCGCGCTGAACAAATTGGCCACTCATAATGGCAACTATATAAGCATTTGGATAATTTTTTTTAATTTGCTCTATATGATACTTATGTCCATTATGAAACGGATTATATTCACAAATAATTCCGATTGACTTCATTGTAATTCCCCTCACATCAGTTTATAATGTTGATTGTAACAGAAATATCTGTTAAGAAAAAATCTTGACAAACTGTTATAAAAAGAGGTAAAATAAATTTTGTGTTTGTAAGAGGTGAAACCATATGAAATGGTCATTAGCTGAATTAAGAAAACACCGTGATAGTGGTTATCCATTTGAATCTGAAATCAACTTAAATCATTTAAAATCTAGCTTACAGTTAGTTGATATATCACCAATAAAGGTGAAAGGTAAATTAACGCCTAAGTCAAACGAAGTAGTAGCTGATTTATATGTAACTGGACAATTTGTCATGACTTGTGCACGAACATTAGAAGATGTTGAAGTTCCATTCGACATTCATTCAGTGGAATATTTTGATGATAACGATTATGTTGAATATGATGAGAATAGACACGCCATTCATAATGGTGTTATAGACTTAACACCCGTTATTCAAGAGTTAGTTGTGATTAACAAACCTGTACGTGTGGTAAAAGAGGATGTTGATTTAGAACTAACGAAGGGTAAAGGTTGGGAAGTAATTGATGAAAGTCAATTAGAAGAAGAAAAGCCTAAGGTTGATCCTAGGTTAGCAAAACTTCAAGCTTTAAAAGACAATATGTCTGAAAACTAGATTGATAGGAGGCAAAATACAATGGCAGTTCCTTTTAGAAGAACATCTAAAACAGCGAAAAGAAAACGTCGTACACACTTCAAATTATCAGTACCTGGTATGGTTGAATGTCCATCATGTGGCGAAATGAAATTATCTCACCGCGTATGTCCATCATGTGGTTCATACAATGGTAAAGAAGTAGTTTCTAAATAATAACAAATAGGTGTATCGCTTCGGCGATGCACTTATTTTTTTGTCATTACAAGCCGTAAAATTGTATTTGTGCTTGAATATCATTATACTAAATAATGATAAAATGCGAGGTGTAAACAAAGTGGAGATAATTAAACAAATTACAGATAAAAAAGGTACTTTTATAGAGCGCTATACTCATCAGGATGAAGTGTTATCACAATATCAATATGATGTGACGAAAGATGAAAGTTATAAAGCGCGTATGAACTACCCCGCAAATGGTTTAGAAGCGCAACTTGCGCAAATCATTGAATCATATATGGTGAAGTATGAATTAAGCGTATCACAAAAAGAAAATATAGAGCGTATTAGTAAAGGTAATAAAGTAGTCATTGGTGGACAACAAGCGGGTCTTTTCGTTAGTCCAATGTATACATTACATAAAATTATTTCGATTATCGTTTTAGCCAAAGAACAATCAAAAAAATTAGGCACTGAAATTGTTCCGGTATTTTGGATTGCGGGAGAAGATCATGATTTTGATGAAGTGAATCATGTTAACGTATATTCAAGTGAACATTATTTACATAAAATTAAATATCATCCGTCTGAAGATGTTACTGATAGTGTTTCAACGCTCGTTTTTGAAGAGGAAGCATTGAAATTCACTATTGATCGTTTTATTACGAGTCTTGTAGAAACGAAAACAACAAAATCAATTCATGCATTATTAAATGCTTTACCAAACAATTGGACAGATCATTTTCAATTTATTATTCATACTTTATTTAAAGATTACGGATTATTATTAATTGATAGTCAAAATAAAGCATTTAGATCACTTGAAACAGATATACTTGTATGGATGTTTGATAACCACGCAGAAATTGATCAAGCTTTTAGATATGGTCAAGATAAAATGAAATCACTGATTAATGAACAGCAAATTATTACAGATACCAATGTTCATTTGTTTATGTCATATGATGGAAAACGCCAATTGTTGAAATGTATTGATGGTAAATATGTATTACCAAAGTCTGATGCGGTATTTACTAAAGCTGAAATTCGTGCAAAGATTCAAGCTGCACCGCATTTGTTTAGCAACAACGTGGTAACGCGTCCTTTAATGGAAGAAATGATGTTTAATACATTGTCGTTCATCGGAGGACCTTCTGAAATCAAATACTGGGGAGAACTTAAGCAAGTTTTTGATTTTGCGAAAGTAGAGATGCCGCCAGTTGTACCACGTATGCGTATTACGTATACGAATGATAAAGTTTTAAAAGACATGAAACGTTTTAATATTTCAAATGAAGATTTATTTGAATTTGGCATTGCTAAGTTTCAAAATGAATTTTTAGGTTCTAAAGAAAATCCATTGCTTTTAAGTCAGATGCAAGAGACTATTTCAAACTTAGAAAAAGACTATGAGGCAATGCAATTGTTAGAGGTCACACAAGAAACGAAACAATTATTACAAGATAATTTAAATTACCATAAGCGTCAATTTGAATACTTCAAAAAGCGATACCACCATGATATTAAACGTCGTCATGATATCGATTTTAAAGCATTGAATGCAATCGGAAATGTATTACATCCAGGCGGTGGATTGCAGGAACGTTTAATGCATCCATTACAATTCATCAACAATCATCATTTTGGTATTTTTGATGAAGTGATTGAAAGTATCACATACTATGGTTTTGATCACACCATCATAAAACCATAACGTTCCACCTCAAAAGAATATATGTAGATTTTTTGGGATTATCCCCCACCACGAAAAAAATGCGTGGTGGGGGCTTTTTTTGTCGTTAATAATAAAAATTCAAAAAGTTTTGTATAATTAGTGGAGGAAAGTGGTGGGATGTGGTAAATTTATATTAAGGCTAGGTGATGAATATGTTCATGGGTGAATATCAACATCAATTGGATACCAAAGGTCGCATGATTGTACCTGCAAAGTTCCGAGATGAATTGACTGAACATTTCGTAATCACGCGTGGCCTTGATAAGTGTTTGTTTGGCTATCCTTTAGATGAATGGAAAAGAATTGAAGAAAAATTAAAGACTTTGCCAATAACTAAACGAGATGCCAGAAAATTTATGCGTTTATTTTTCTCTGGTGCAGTCGAAGTAGAAATAGATAAACAAGGGCGTATTAATATTCCAAAGAATTTAATGGAATATGCGGGTTTATCGAAAGAATGTACAGTAATTGGTGTTTCAAGTCGAATTGAGATTTGGGATAGAAGTAGCTGGAATGATTTCTATGATGATACCGAAGAACATTATGAAGAAATTGCTGAAGAGTTAATTGATTTTGATTTATAGGAGGATGTCATGTTCCATCATATTACCGTGTTATTAAAAGAAACTGTCAATCAACTTAATATAAATCCAAATGGCATTTACGTTGATTGTACATTAGGTGGAGCAGGTCATAGTCTTTATTTAGTAAAGCAATTAACGGATGGTAGGTTGATTTCAATCGATCAAGACCAAACAGCTATTGATAACGCACACATCATTTTGAAAGACCATTTAGATAAAGTAACTTTCGTCAAAGAAAACTTTAGAAATTTAAGAGCGATTCTAGACGAACTTAATATTGATAAAGTCGATGGAATTTTGTACGACTTAGGTGTTTCTAGTCCACAACTTGATGTTGGAGATCGAGGATTTAGCTATCACCAAGAAGCAAAACTTGATATGCGTATGGATCAATCACAAAACCTTTCTGCATATGAAGTAGTAAACGAATGGCCTTATGAAAAGTTAGTTTCTATATTCTTTCGATATGGTGAAGAGAAATTTTCTAAACAAATCGCTAGAAAAATTGAAAAGTTAAGAGAATCAGCACCGATAGAAACAACATCTGAATTAGTTGAAATTATTAAAGATGCAATTCCAGCACCAGCAAGGAGAACAGGCGGACATCCCGCAAAACGAGTCTTTCAAGCTATAAGAATTGCAGTAAATGACGAACTTGGTGCTTTTGAAGAATCGATTGAACAAGCGATTGCTTCAGTTAAAGTCGGTGGAAGAATTAGTGTGATTACATTTCACTCATTAGAAGACAGACTTTGTAAACAAGTGTTTCAGGAATACGAAAAGGGACCTGATATTCCGAGAGGACTACCAGTCATACCAGATGAATTCAAACCGAAATTAAAACGTGTCAATAGAAAGCCAATCGTGTCAACACAAGAGGAATTGGATGAAAACAACAGAGCCCGCAGTGCGAAACTAAGAGTAGTAGAAATATTAAAATAGAGGTGACAACATGGCAGTAGAATATATTAATCAAAATTATTATGGACAAGCTCAGCCACAAACGGAAGTTAAAACTAGGACTGTAACCAAAACCCATGTTGTTTCGTTATCTAAATTAGAAAAATTAGTCTATTTATCATTGGTAACATTGATTGCTTTAGTCAGTATTTATATGCTATCTTTAAAATACGATGCGTATCAAACGAATAGTAAGATTGCTGCGATTGAACAAAAAATAGTTCATCAAAAATCTGTGAATGGTGAATTAAATTCTGAAGCGATGAAACAATCTTCTTACGAACGTGTCTATAGTAAAGCTAAATCATTTGGTCTAAGCTTGAATAATGATAACGTAAAGGTAGTGCAAAAAAATGTCACGAACTAAGCTTAAAATAAGAAAAAATAAAATAGGAGCGGTCCTTTTAGTGTTGTTATTCGGACTGCTCTTTTTTTCATTGATTTTAAAGTATTCTATAGTAATGATTACTGGTCAGTCTAGTGGACAAGATTTATCAATGCGTGCAAGTGAAAAATATGTACGTAGTATTGTAAACCAACCTGTACGTGGAAAAATACTAGATCGCAATGGGGAGATTCTTGCCGAAGATATCGATTCATATAAACTTGTAGCAGTGTTAGATAAACGTATGAGTCAAAAAGATAAAATACCAAGACATGTAGTAGATAAAAAGAAGACTGCAAAAGCATTGAGTAAAATAATCGAAATGCCTTATAAATCGATACTAAAGACACTAAATACAAAGAAGGCGTTTCAAGTTGAATTCGGAAAAGCAGGTAAGGATTTAACATTTAATCAGAAAAAAGCTATAGAACAATTAAAATTACCTGGTTTAACTTTTTTTTCAGAGAAGAAACGTTTCTACCCAAATGGTAACTTTGCATCACATTTAATAGGTTATGCAGAGAAAAATCCAGATACTAACCAAATTCAAGGAATGATGGGTTCAGAAAAAATATTTGATACTTATTTGTCAGGAAAAGCAGGTAAAACGAGTTATAAACAAGATATTTGGCAATATGTCTTGCCAAAGTCGGGGAATATAATTCCTGCAATTAATGGTGATAATGTTAATTTGACAATCGATAAAAATATCCAAATATTTGTTGAAGATTCCCTTGATGCTATGGTGAAACGCTATCAACCAAAAGATTTATTTGCTGTTGTTACTGATGCGAAAACAGGTGAAATATTAGGTTATAGTCAACGACCAACCTTTAACCCACAAACACGTGAAAATTTTGGTGATAAATGGGCGAATAACTTATATCAAAATACGTATGAGCCAGGTTCAACATTTAAAACATATGGTTTAGCAGCAGCTATACAAGAAGGTAAGTTCAAACCAAAAGAAAAGTTCAAGTCTGGTGAGCGTGAAGTTGCGGGTAGTGTGATTTCAGATTGGAACGATGTTGGATGGGGTATGATTTCGATGAATAAAGGTTTCCAATTATCATCCAACGTACTTATGATGAAACTACAAGATGATGTAGGTCTAGATAAGATGAAAGAATACTATGAAAAATTTGGGTTTGGTAAATCGACAAACTCTTTATTTGATTCAGAAGTTTCGGGCCATATTTCATGGGGAGATGAATTAAGTAAGAAAGTTACTGCTTTCGGTCAATCTACATCAGTAAGTCCAGCTCAAATGGTGCAAGCTGAAACTGCAATAGTTAACGATGGTAAGATGATTCGTCCATATTTTGTAAAAGATATCGTCAGTCCTGACAAAAGTGTTGTATTTAAAGGTGAACGAAAAGTTGTAGGACAGCCTATTTCTAAATCAACGGCACAGAAAACAATGAAAGCACTATATGATGTCGTTTACGGATCTGAAATGCATGCGTATCATTATCAGATTGATGATTATAAAATTGCTGGTAAAACGGGGACTGCACAAGTGCCAGATACTAAAAATGGGGGATATGTAAAAGGTGTACAACCTTATATGGTTAGTTTCATGGGATATGCACCAGCTAAAAATCCACGTGTCATAATCTATTATGGAATGTCCTTAGCGCAAAAGAATGCAGGAGAAGCATATAATTTGGGAGTTTCCAAGGGATATAAACCTTTAATGGAAAATACACTAAAGTACCTAGATGTTGGAGTGACCAAGGATAAAGACAAGAAGTTATCAAGTGAAGTTGAAAGTGTTACTGGATCAAATATTGATAAAGCGAGCGGTGTAATTGAAGGTGCTGGCTTTACACCAGTCGTAATTGGGGATGGTAACAAAGTAATCTCTCAAATCCCACAACAAACAGATCTTCTTAGAGGTGATAAAGTATTCTTAATGACAGATGGTGCTATAACAATGCCGGATTTATCGTCATGGTCTAAACGAGATTTACTCATCTTTGAACAACTAACGCAAATAAAAGTTCAATTTGATGGGAGTGGTTATGTTGTGAAGCAGTCGATTGCACCTGGCAGTAAAGTTAAAAAAGGTGATAAAGTCATGGTATCAATGGACTCTCTTGATCCTTTAAAGCAATCACCGGCATATGATAATATAATCGATGCGAATAAGAAGGATGAAGAAAAAGCCTTAAAAAAGCAACTTGAAGCAGAAGCAAAAAAGAAGAAAACTGAAAAAGAAAAAACTGACCAAACAAACAACGATAGTTAAACATTAGAATTGGATACATCAGAATAAAAATTTAAGGAAAAGAAAGGAATCAGTTAATAAGCTGATAAGTGAATAGCATGAATGCATTAATTTTTGGAGTAGTGAGTTTTATATTAACGGCGATTTTAGTCCCTTTATTTATCCCGTTATTAAAACGTATGAAATTTGGACAATCAATTCGTGAAGAAGGACCACAAAGTCACCAACAAAAAAGTGGAACACCTACAATGGGAGGTTTAACTTTCTTAATTAGTACCATTATTTTGAGTGTGATAGCAACATTTTTTGTTGAAGATAAAGGACCAATTATATTATTAATTCTAGTTACGTTAGGGTTTGGATTAATTGGATTTGTTGATGATTATATTATTGTTGTCAAAAAGAACAACCAAGGGTTAACATCGAAACAAAAATTCTTATTTCAAATATTAATTGCCGTATTATTCTACGTTGTAAGTAATGGATTAGGTTTACTTTCATTATCCAATGAAATTAATCTACCTTTCACAGACTTTGGCATTCCTTTATCATTTTTCTACGTCGTGTTTATTGTTTTCTGGCAAGTTGGTTTCTCAAATGCTGTGAACTTAACAGATGGACTTGACGGATTAGCAACAGGCTTATCTATTATTGCTTTTAGTTGTTATTTCTATTTAGCTCATCATTCCATGAGCCAAGGAATGATGTATTATCTAGCAATTCTTATTGGTAGTTTATGTGGATTTTTAATCTACAATAAATATAAAGCAAAATTATTCATGGGAGATACTGGTTCACTTGCACTGGGTGGTGTGATAGCAACAGTTTCAATTATGTTGAATCAAGAATTAACGTTGATTTTTATAGGGTTAGTATTTGTATTGGAAACCTTATCAGTAATGTTACAAGTTACTTCTTTCAAACTAACTGGGAAACGTATTTTCAGAATGAGTCCATTGCACCATCATTTTGAATTAGGTGGTTGGAGTGAATGGAAAATTGTCATCGTTTTTTGGACAGTAGGTATTATTTCAGGACTAATCGGGATTTATTTAGGAGTGAACTAAGTGAAACATATATCAAAATATGAAGATAAAAATATTTTAGTACTTGGACTTGGCAAAAGTGGTTATGAAACAGCCAAATTATTGCATTTACTTGGAGCAAAGGTGAAAGTTAATGATGGCAAAGATGTCAGCTTGACAAACGAAGCAAAAGAACTTGAAGCACTGGGAATTCAAGTGGTAAGTGGCCATCATCCAGTTGAATTATTAAATGGTGTATCTTTGATTGTGAAAAATCCGGGAATCCCATATACAATTCCGTTTATTGAAGAAGCGATGAATCGAAATATTCCTATTATTACAGAAGTTGAATTAGCATATGAAATTAATGAAGGTAAAATGATTGGCATCACTGGAACAAATGGTAAGACAACTGTAACGTCGCTTATCGGTGATATGTTTAAACATAGTAATCAAGCAGGTTTATTATGTGGAAACATTGGGTTTGTTGCATCGTTAATTGCACAAAATGCTAAACCAGAAGATACTTTAATTACTGAGTTATCTTCATTCCAATTAATGGGGATAGAAAATTTCAGGCCGCACATTGCATTAATTACTAATATTTATTCTGCCCATTTAGATTATCACGGTACTCAAGAGGAATATGTTAATGCCAAATTAAATATTGTTAAGAATCAGACTGCAGAAGATTATTTAATTTTTAATGACAAACAAAAAGTTTTACTTGAAAGTCTGTGTATTAACAGTCAAATTATATATTTCAGTACACAGGAAAAAGTAAATGGTGCCTATATTGACAGTGATAAAGTTTACTTTAAAGATGAATTTATCATAGATGTGAAAGATGTCGTCTTACCTGGCCAACATAATTTAGAAAATATTTTATCAAGTGTAGCTGCTGCGAAGTTAAGTGGTATCCCTAATGAGAGTATCATCGCGACTCTAAAGTCATTCGAAGGAATCAAACACCGCTTGCAATTTGTGACGACGATAGAAGATGTAAAGTATTATAATGACTCAAAAGCGACAAATACGTTAGCAACAACATTCGCACTTAATGCGTTTAATTCGCCTATTCACTGGTTATGTGGTGGGTTAGATCGTGGTAACGGATTTGAAGATTTAGATACGTATGTGAGTCGTGTTAAACATATGTATATATTCGGTGAAACGACTGAGAAATTAGTATCATTTGCTAAGGAACATCAAATTGACTTTACAGTTTGTATTGATGTGAAAGATGCTGTGATAAAGACTAAGGATAAAACCATTGCAGGTGATATAGTATTATTAAGTCCAGCGTGTGCAAGTTGGGATCAGTATCCAACATATGAAGTAAGAGGAGAAGACTTCATTCAACAAGTGAAGTTATTACAATAATGTATGGAAGAAAAAATCATTGAGTCTCCTCACTTTGTAGAAGAGAAGAAAAAACGTCGCAAACGAAAACAACGCATTCAGTTAATCATGTTCTTAACAATTGTCGCAGTAGTCACATTAATATTATTATACATGTTTACAAATATTAGCTATGTTAGCAAAGTAACATTGAATGACACAATTCTCAATGACAAAAAAGTAATATTGGATAAAGCGAGTATTTCTAATAAAGATCGTATTTATAGTTTAAATACGGGTGATATTTCAAGTAATATCGAATATTTAGATGGTGTAAAATCTGTTACAGTGAAACGACATTTTCCTAATAGAGTTTCTATCAAAGTAAATGAATATAATGTGGTTGGAGTTATTCCAGATGGTAGTGAATTCCATCCAGTACTTGAAAATGGTCAAACATTACACCATAAGAATTTTAAAGCACCAAGTAATGCACCACTGATAAATAATTTCGCTAAGAAAGAATTAAATAAACTCGTGAAAATGCTCGTTCAAACGGAACCTGCCATAGTGAATCAAATTTCTGAAATAAATTTCATTCCAAATGAACAGGCTTCATCGCGTATTCAATTATTTATGAAAGACGGTATAGAAGTAATTGGTGATTTGCGTACTATTTCGAATAAACTGAATTACTATCCGAGTATGGCAAAGAATATTAAACGTGATGAAAATGGTAAATTAATAAAGCCTGGTATTATCGACTTAGAAGTGGGTGCCGTATTCATTCCGTATGAATCTAAAAAAGCAGAAACACGTCGTATTGAAATGGAATCAGAAATGAAGATGAAAGAAACTAAAGAAAAAGAGAAAGTTGAAAAAGCAGTTCAAGATTTGCAAAAACAATTAAACGATGTTAAACAAAATAAAACATCGGAGCAATCGTAAAATATCGTAGGGTATAAAAAAATAAATTATTTTATTAAAAAAAAAAGCGTTTATAGTTTTCTGAATAAAGTCTATAATGTAATATTGATAGTGTATGTTAAACAAACATAAATAGGAGGTGCCTATCGATGGAAGAACATTACTATGTTTCTATAGATATTGGATCATCTAGCGTTAAGGTAGTTGTAGGCGAAAAGTTTCATAATGGCATTAATGTGATAGGTACAGGTCAAACTTTTACTGATGGTATTAAAAAAGGTATGATTGATGATTTCGATGTCGCATGTCATGCGATAAAAGATACTATAAAAAAAGCACAGATAGCTTCTGGTATTGAGTTTGAAGATGTATTTTTAAAAATGCCAATTATTCATTCAGAAATTCACGATATTGAACATGAAATTACTTTCAATGGTGAATCAACTGAAATTACAGGTGAACATATTGAAGATGTATTAGATGGTATACGTGCTAAAAATACATCGAATGAAATTGAGATTATTGGGGTTTTCCCAAAAATGTTTAAAGTGGATGATTTACACGAAGTAAGTGATCCGAAAGAAATGATAGCAACGCAAAGTTTAGCTGTTGATGCAGGAGTAATTACTACAAATCGATCTGTTTTAGTTAATACTTTAAAATGTGTTGAGAGCTGTGGAGTTCATGTGCTAGATGTATATTCTGATGCATATAACTACAAACATATATTGACACCAACGGAAGTTGAATTGGGAGCAGTTGTTATCGATATTGGTGATCAATTAACTCAAGTTGCATATTATGAACGTGGCAATTTATTTGATGCTGATAATATTCCAATGGCTGGTAGTCAAATAACCAACGACATCGCTCAGAGTTTAAATACGACTTTTGATCAAGCTGAGAAAGTGAAAGAACAATATGGACATGCATTTTACGATTTAGCTTCTGAACAAGATATCTTTACCGTTGACCAGATTGATTCTGATGAACCTATGAGCTTCAACCAAAAAGACCTCAGTGATATCGTTGAAGCAGGTGTGGAAGAAATTTTCTTAGAAGTATTTGATTTATTACAAGAAATGGGCTTAAATAAAATTAACGGTGGTTTTGTCATCACTGGTGGTACTGCGAACATGTTAGGTATTAAGGAATTATTATCAGATATGGTCAGTGAGAAAGTAAGAATTCACGTACCACAGCAAATGGGTATTCGTAAGCCTGAATTTTCTTCAAGTATTTCTACTATTAATAGTGGTATTAACTTTGATGAACTATTAGATTATGTTACAATTAATAATCATGATGTATCTTCTGAAGAGGAGCATGTAGAAGAGTACGTGGAAGAGAAACCTAAAGGAAAAGGTTTAGACGGATTCTTTAAACGTAAGAACAATAAGGACGTTGAAACTGAGGTTTATACTTCAAAAATTGTCGGAGAACGAATTGAACGTTCTGATGGTACTTATGAACATCAAAACAATGATACAGAAAAACCGAGTGTAATGAAAAAAATTATGAAATCATTATTTGAATAATAATTGGCCACAATTATATAGGAGGAAAATTGAATGTTAGAATTTGAACAGGGCTTTAATCATTTAGCAACTTTAAAAGTAATCGGTGTAGGTGGCGGCGGTAATAACGCGGTAAACCGAATGATCGATCACGGTATGAACAATGTAGAATTTATTGCAATTAATACAGATGGCCAAGCTTTAAACTTATCTAAGGCAACTTCAAAAATCCAAATCGGGGAAAAATTAACACGTGGTTTAGGTGCTGGAGCAAATCCTGAAATCGGTAAAAAAGCTGCGGAAGAGTCTCGTGAACAAATCGAAGACGCTATCCAAGGGGCAGATATGGTTTTCGTAACAGCTGGTATGGGTGGCGGAACTGGTACTGGTGCTGCACCTGTCGTAGCAAAGATTGCCAAAGAAATGGGTGCATTAACAGTAGGTGTTGTTACACGTCCATTCTCATTTGAGGGCCGTAAACGTCAAACACAAGCTGCTGCTGGTGTTGAAGCAATGAAAGCTGCAGTAGATACTTTAATCGTCATTCCTAATGATCGATTATTAGACATCGTTGATAAGTCTACACCGATGATGGAAGCGTTTAAAGAAGCTGATAACGTATTACGCCAAGGTGTACAAGGTATCTCTGATCTTATTGCTGTTTCAGGGGAAGTAAACTTAGACTTCGCTGATGTTAAGACAATTATGAGTAACCAAGGTTCTGCATTAATGGGTATCGGTGTATCTAGTGGTGAAAACAGAGCGATTGAAGCGGCTAAAAAAGCAATTTCTTCACCGTTACTAGAAACATCAATCGTTGGTGCCCAAGGTGTGTTAATGAACATCACGGGTGGCGAATCACTAACATTATTTGAGGCACAAGAAGCTGCAGACATCGTTCAAGATGCTGCTGATGAAGATGTAAATATGATTTTCGGTACAGTAATCAACCCTGAACTACAAGATGAAATTGTTGTAACTGTTATCGCAACTGGTTTTAATGATAAACCAACACGTAGTGTATCACCAACTAGTTTTGGAACACCACAACCACAACGTGAAACACGTACTGAATCTGTATCACAACCACAACAAGCACAACCTGAAAGAGAATCTAATAGAGATGACTTAGATGTTCCTGGCTTCTTAAAAGACCGTGGCACTCGTCGTCGTAGAAGATAATTTTTATTTATTAAATATCAACTATACAGCCGAACAAACATAAGTCGCTTTTTGATTTTTGTTTGTTCGGTTTTTATATAAGATGTCCCGTTGGAGGTTATAATGGAACCATTTCAATTAAGAAAACATACATACAATGTTAATAATGATTATAATAAAGTAATTGGAATAACAAGTCGACATGGTGGCATTAGTGATTATCCGAAAGATAGCTTAAATATGGCTTTATATATTGATGATGCACCGTTTAATGTACATCATAATCAAGCAGTTGTGGCACATGAAATTGGCTTCAAAACAAGTGAATGGGTTTTCCCAATCCAAAAGCATGGTAACAATATTCAAGAAGTTTACGGAGCAGATAAAGGAACGAATGTATTTGAACTAACACAAAAGTGGTTTGATATCGATGGTTTATTTACGAATGACAAGGGTATACTGCTGACAATGTGTTATGCAGACTGTGTGCCTGTGTATTTATATAGTGTTTCAGATAACTTTATTGCATTAGGTCATGCTGGTTGGCGTGGTACAGTGGGATTAATATTAGAACGATTAATAAAAGCTTATACAGGTGACGTGAATAATTTAAGGTGTATTATTGGGCCGTCAGTAAGTGCACCTTGTTATGAAGTAAACTATGATATTAAACGTCAATTTATTGAATTAAATTTAGACTTAGAAGATTGTTTTGAAGAGAATACGAATGACATGTTCGATATAAACCTACAAGAAATAAACAAACGCATTGCAATGCGTGCAGGCATTAAACCGGAATATATTTCAGTAACAAGGCGCTGTACTTCAACTGAAAATAATGAATTTTTCTCTTATCGTTTAGAAAAAGGGAATACGGGTAGAATGTTAGCTTATATTGGAACGAGGGATTAACATGGAAGTTAAAGAAAATTTAATAGCAATTGAGCAGGACATTAAAAAAAGTTTAGCAAAATCATCATACGGACAAACCCCAACATTGATTGCTGTTACGAAGTATGTGACAATAGAGCGTGCGCAAGAAGCAGTAGAGGCTGGAGTTACACATTTAGGTGAGAACCGTATTGAGGGCTTTAAAGATAAACGTGACAATATTGATGGTGTGACGATGCATTTTATTGGTTCAATGCAAACAAGAAAAGTAAAAGAAGTAATTAACCATGTCGATTACTTGCATTCTTTGGATAGAATGAGTTTAGCACAAGAAATTCAGAAACGTGCTGAAAAAAGAATTAAATGTTTCATACAAGTCAATGTGAGTGGTGAAGATAGTAAACATGGTATCAGTGTGGATGAAGTGCAAACATTTACCCAAAGCCTGTCTGAATATGATAACATTGAGGTAGTTGGACTGATGACAATGGCACCTATTGATGCAACTGACGAAGAAATAAGATCATACTTTAAACAACTAAAACAATTACAAATCACTATCAATTCATTAGGATTACCGCACGCACCGTGTACTGAAACATCTATGGGTATGAGTAATGATTATAAAATCGCAATTGAAGAAGGTGCGACGTTTATTCGTATAGGTACGAAACTCGTCGGATAGGAGGGAACTAATGGCCATAAAAGATGTATTTAAAGGATTTTTTGTATACGAAGATGAAGAAGAAGTGGTATATGAAGACAATACGCCGAAAAAATCTGTAGAGGCGGTAGAAAAAGAGAAAATTAAAGTTTCAAACAATAATCCAGAGAAAAAAATTGCGAAACAAGAAACTGTATATCGTGCGAAAACTGAGCCAGTAAAATCTAAAGTGAAAGTGAATGAACGTAAAGTGACACAAAACAACGTTGTGAATATGCATGACGATACATCGTCAAGTATTTCAAAAGTATGTTTATTTGAACCACGTGTATTTAGTGATACGCAAGATATTGCTGATGAACTGAAGAACCGTCGTGCGACACTTGTGAACTTGCAACGTATCGATAAGATTTCTGCTAAACGTATCATCGATTTCTTAAGTGGAACAGTGTATGCGATAGGTGGAGACATTCAACGTATCGGTACAGATATTTTTTTATGTACGCCAGATAACGTTGAAGTAGCAGGTTCAATAACAGAAATGTTAGATGCGCCTGAAGATTATAAAGAACATGAGGAATATGAATGAGTACATTTCAAATTGCAATAATGATAATGAATTTTATTTTAAGTGCTATTAATATCTATACTATTGGCATGGTAATTTACTTTTTTATGTCATGGATTCCTGGATTGCGTGAATCATTCATTGGTGAATGGATGAGTAAAATTTATGAGCCATTTTTATCACCATTTAGACGTCTAATCCCACCTATCGGAATGATAGATATTTCAAGTATCGCTGCATTAATCTTTTTAAGATTTTTAATAGAGGGTTTATCAGCAATATTTAGTATGATTGCACCAATATTTTTATAATTTTAAAAATCTCATGTATATGAGATTTTTTTCATGTCAAAGTAAAAAGAGGATATTATGAATTTATATCAGCATTTTAGAAATGAAGAGATGGATATTGTAAAGCATTTAGAGAGTCTAGTAGAGCGTGCAGAATCACAGTATTCACCTGTACTTACGCACTTTCTCGATCCACGTCAACAGTTTATTTTAACGACGTTAGTCAATCGCACGGATTTATGCGTTGCATTTAATGGTGGGCGTGGCGATCGTGAACGTATGCGTGCTTTAATTTATCCGACGTATCATGAAGTTAGTCAAGATGACTTTGAATTATCAATTATTGAAATCAAATATGCAGAGAAATTTATTACACTGACACATCGTAATATTTTAGGAGCATTGATGTCCATCGGCTTTAAACGAGATTTATTAGGTGATATTATTGTCGGTGAGAAAGTACAATTTGTTATTGCGCATCATTTGCAAGATTTTGTGTTCCAAAATTTAACGAAACTTAAAGGGTCTAACGTGAGTTTAAAGGCGATTGATATTACAGATATGATAGAGGCAACAGAAACATTTAAATCGTATCAATCTACTGTAGCCAGTTTACGTTTAGATAACATCGTAGCATTAATGATTAATAAATCGCGCAGTATTGCACAAAACCATATTGCAGCAGAACATGTAAAAGTGAATCATGTTGTTATTGATAAAACGAGTTTTAATGTTGAAACAAATGATTTAATTTCAATAAAAGGCTTCGGACGTGGTAGAATAGAAGCAATAGGTGACCGTACGAAGAAAGATAAGATTCGAATTACATACGGTACAATGTTTAATTAAAATAGAGGTGAAATGATGAAATTCAGTCCAGAGGAAATTCAAAATAAATCTTTTAATATCGTTCATAAAGGTTTAAATGAAAGTGAAGTTAGAGAATATTTAACACAATTAAGTAACGAATTAGAAACCATGCGTAGAGAAAAGAAAATGTTAGAACAACTTATTGCGGATAAAGATGAGAATATTACTCGTTTCAAGAATGTTGAAAATACAATTTCAGACGCTTTAATCGTTGCACAAAAAGCTGGCGATGAAATTAAAGCAAGCGCAGGTATGCAAGCAGATGTGATTATTCAAGATGCAAAAAATCATGCTGAGTTGGTTAAGAAAGATGCAATGCAACAAGCACGTGAAATTGCTTTCCAAACAGAAGACATGAAACGTCAATCTAAAATCTTTAGAGCACGTTTTAAAATGTTAGTCGAAGCGCAACTAGATTTATTAAAAAGTGAAGATTGGGATTATTTATTGAACTATGATTTAGAAACAAAGCCTTTAGATAAACAAGAATAGTTTTTTATTTGAATTTATGACTTATCAAAAGGAATAAAACGTGTTAGTATAAGTAATAATCAAAATAATAATATAGAACCGTATCTATTTTAGTCATAGTCAGCGAATTAGGGATAGTGAGAGCCTAAACTATGAAGAATAGATAAGATCAGTCTGTATTCACAATAAAAACGAATATTAAAGTGAACTCTTAAGTTGAGTTAAATCAGGTGGTACCGCGGATTCGTTCGTCCTGATCAATCAACTTAGGAGTTTTTTTAATTACAGGAGGAATAAAAATGGATTATAAAGAGACGTTATTAATGCCAAAAACAGATTTTCCAATGCGTGGAGGATTACCGAATAAAGAACCACAGATTCAAGCTACGTGGGATGAGAAAGATTTATATCATAAATTATTGGATAAAAATAAAGGTAAAACGCCATACATTTTACATGATGGCCCTCCGTATGCAAATGGACAAATCCATATGGGTCATGCATTAAATAAAATCATTAAAGACTTTATCACACGATATAAAGCGATGAATGGTTTCTATACTCCATACGTTCCTGGTTGGGATACACATGGTTTACCAATCGAAACAGCTTTAACAAAAAAAGGTGTTAAACGTAAAGAAATGTCTACGGCTGAATTCCGTGAACTATGTCGCGAATATGCTCTAGAACAAGTTGCGTTACAAAAAGCTGATTTTAAACGTTTAGGTGTCAATGGTGACTGGGAAAATCCTTATATCACGTTACAAGAAAAATTTGAAGCAGAACAAATTCGTTTGTTCGGTGATATGGCGAAAAAAGGTTATATTTATAAAGGTAAAAAACCAGTTTACTGGTCACCTTCTAGTGAATCTTCATTAGCAGAAGCAGAAATTGAATATCAAGATAAAAAATCAGCTTCTATCTATGTTGCTTTTGAAACAGTTGATGGACGTGGGGTTGTTGAATCTGGAGTTAAATTTGTCATCTGGACAACTACACCTTGGACAATTCCAGCAAACGTAGCAATTTCAGTGAATCCTGAATTAACATATGTACAAGTGAATGTTGAAGGAAATTCTTACATCGTTGCGCAAGCATTACTTGATAATGTATGTGATGCAATTGGATGGGATAAAGAAACAATTGTGATTGAAAAGGAATTTAATGGTACAGAATTAGAATTGATCCAAACACAACACCCATTAATCGAAGAAAGAAAATCTGTTATTATTTTAGGTGATCATGTAACAACAGATGCAGGTACTGGTTGTGTACATACAGCTCCTGGACACGGGGAAGATGACTTTATCGTTGCTCAAAAATATGATTTACCTGTGATTTCTCCAGTTGATGATAAAGGTGTATTTACAGCCGAAGCGGGTGAATTTGAAGGTTTATTCTATGATAAAGCGAATCCTGTTATCACCGAACGATTAACTGAAGTTGATGCGTTATTAAAATTAGAATTCTTTACACATTCTTACCCTCATGATTGGAGAACGAAAAAACCTGTAATTTTCCGTGCGACACCGCAATGGTTCGCTTCAATCAATAAAGTGCGCCAAGACATTTTAAATGCAATAGAAGAGACTGAGTTTAAAGTAGAATGGGGTAAGACACGTATATACAATATGATTCGTGACCGTGGAGATTGGGTAATCTCTCGTCAACGAGTTTGGGGTGTTCCTATTCCAGTATTCTACGCTGAAAATGGTGACATCATCATGGATGAAGCAGTGATTGAACATATTGCAACATTAATCGAAGAACATGGTTCAAATGTATGGTATGAGCGTGAAGCTAAAGATTTATTACCTGAAGGTTTCACACATCCAGGTAGTCCGAATGGTGAATTCACGAAAGAAACGGATATTATGGACGTTTGGTTCGATTCAGGCTCAAGTCATCGTGGTGTATTAGAATCGCGTGAGGAGCTAAGCTTCCCGGCAGATATGTATTTTGAAGGTAGTGACCAATATCGTGGATGGTTTAACTCATCAATTACTACAGCAGTTGCAACACGAGGAAAATCACCATACAAAAAACTATTATCACACGGTTTCGTAATGGATGGACAAGGTCGCAAAATGAGTAAGTCATTAGGTAATACGGTATTACCTGAAAAGGTTGTAAAACAAATGGGTGCTGATATCATTCGCCTGTGGGTTATGTCAGTAGACTACTTAGCAGACGTTCGTATTTCAGATGACATCTTAAAGCAAGTTTCTGAAGTATACCGTAAAATCCGTAACACATTTAAGTTCTTATTAGGGAACGTGAATGACTTTAATCCAGAAACGGATGCAGTTGCATATGAAGACTTAAAAGAAATTGATCAATTTATGTTAAATAAATTATATACATTTGTGAACAATGCACATACACATTATGAGAACAATGATTACTTAGATATTTATCAAGAATTACAGAACTTTATCAATGTGGAGCTAAGTAACTTCTACTTAGATTATGGTAAAGATATATTATATATTGAGGGACAAAACAGTTTAGTGCGTCGAAGTATGCAAACTGTAGTATATGAAGTATTAACATCATTAACGAAAGTATTAGCGCCTATCATACCTCATACAGCTGAAGAAATCTGGAGTCATACACCACACGTTACAGAAGAAAGTGTTCATTTAGCTGATATGCCTAAAGTACATGATGTAGATAGTGTATTAATCGAAAAATGGTCTAGACTCTTAACATTACGAGACGATGTATTTAAAGGTATTGAAGCATTACGTAATGAAAAAGTAATTGGTAAACCATTAGAAGCGAAAGTTACATTATATACTGATAATGCTGAAGACTTAGCATTATTGAAATCATTTGATAATTTACATCAATTGTTCATCGTTTCTGAAGCAACAGTAAGTGAAAGTGCTGTTGGTACGCAATATACTAACTTAAATGTATTAGTAGAACGTGCAGATGGAGAAAAATGTGAGCGCTGTTGGAATTACGCATCAGAAATTACAGCTGAAGATCATACTTTCCCTAATGTTTGTCCAAGATGTTTAAGTGTATTAGAAAGTAAATAAATATAATGAATCCCGAACGTATTGTAGTGAGTGCGTTCGGGATTTTTAGGTTTGCGAAAAAGACTAGATATCATAACTATAGGCAAGAAAAGGAAATTATAGCAAAGTATTAGAGACAAACATTTTACATTACAAACAATTGATCAAATAATAATATTATTATGTCAACCAAAGAAGACACTTCAAAAACAAAAACACACTTACACTTAAAAATATGGTAAAATACTATAGATTGGAGTGAAATTATGAACAAGCGATATAACATCACGATGATGTCAATCCTTGCGATATTTTTAATCGCGATGGATCAACTTACAAAGTATATTATTGTTAAAACAATGAAGATTGGTGAGAGCTTCTCAGTTATCGGAGATATTTTAGAAATTACTTCACACAGAAACCATGGTGCTGCATGGGGAATGTTACAGAATCAAATGACTTTCTTCTATATTATTACAGTTGTGGTGTTAGTTGCGATTGCATTCTTTTATTATAAGGAAGCAATGTTTAACCCGATTATGCAGCTTGGCTTAACATTAATTTTCGCTGGTGCAATCGGTAATTTTATTGATCGTTTATTGAGAGGGAATGTTGTGGATTTTATTGATACAAAAATCATCAACTATGATTTTCCGATTTTTAATGTAGCAGATGCTTGTTTAACTATTGGAGTCATCGTTTTACTCTACGATATGCTATTTAACCAAAAAGAGGAGAAACGAAATGGAAACATATAATTTTTTAATTGAAGAAGAGGAAGTTGGCACAAGAATTGATCGTTATTTAACTGATATGAATGAGGATTGGTCTCGTAATCAAATTCAAGATTGGATTAAATTAAATCTTGTTATCGTTAACGGTAAACCTGTTAAAGCAAATTACAAAATACGTTTAGACGATGAGATTGTTGTAACGGAAAAGCCAGTTGAAGAGATTGATTTACAAGCTGAAGATTTAGGTTTAGAGATTTACTATGAAGATAAAGATGTTGCAATTGTTTATAAACCTAAAGGCATGGTTGTACATCCAGCTCCAGGTCATCCAAATGGTACGTTAGTGAATGGTTTAATGTATGCAATCAAAGACTTATCAGGTATTAATGGAGAAATACGTCCAGGAATAGTTCATCGTATTGATAAAGATACTTCTGGCTTATTAATGATAGCAAAGAACGATATCGCACATCGCGGTTTAGTTGAACAATTAGTCGATAAATCTGTAACACGTAAATATACTGCTTTAGTACACGGTATAATTCCACATGAATTCGGTACAATTGATGCGCCGATTGGACGAAATGTACGTGACCGTCAAGAGATGGCGATTGTAGATAACGGTAAACAAGCTGTTACACATTTTAATGTCATTGAAACATTTGATAAATATACTTTAGTTGAATGTGTATTAGAAACAGGACGTACGCACCAAATTCGTGTCCATATGAAACATATTGGTTTCCCACTTGTGGGTGATCCCAAATATGGACCGAAGAAGACGATGGACATTGGTGGACAAGCTTTACACGCCGGCGTTTTAGGCTTTGAACATCCAGTTACGGGCGAGTATATTGAACGAACTGCACCAATACCTGAATATTTTGAGGAAATCTTAACAAAACTAAGAAAATAAAAATAATTTCATTATTGATTGTTGACATTGCAATAGATAGTGCTATTATTATATTAACTAAATCACACGTTAATGCTTTTAAATAAGTCCAGAGAGGCTTAAAAGGCGTCGAGGAATCCTCACGTCTATTTGACGTGAGGATTTTTTTGAGGAGGGATAAAAGTGAATCAAAGAATCGTACTAGATGATAAAGCGATAGACCGAACTTTAACACGTATTGCACACGAAATCTTAGAAAATAACAAAGGTGCTGAAAACTTAGTACTTTTAGGTATCAAAACACGCGGAATTTATCTTGCGAATCGTATACAATCTAAGATTGAACGCATCGATGGTGTTAAAATACCGACAGGTATTTTAGACGTTACGGACTATCGTGATGACAAGACGGATCGTATAAGTTCTGACGTTATCGCATATGAAATTGATACGGATATGAATAATAAACATGTTGTTATTGTCGATGACGTTTTATTTACTGGTCGAACAGTTCGGGCTTCACTAGATGCAATCTTAGATCATGTGCGTCCGAAGCGCATCAGTCTAGCAACACTAGTGGACAGAGGACATCGTGAGTTGCCGATACGCGCAGACTTTATCGGTAAAAATATTCCGACTGCGATATCTGAGGAAGTCATTGTCTTACTAGATGAAGTTGATGAACGTACACAAGTATATATTAAATAACTCTTTTAAGTTGGTGCGAGACACCTGCAAAGGGTTTAAGTGAGTAATAGACACTTAAGTCTCTTTGCATGTGCAAAGAGACTTTTTTTTATGAAAAACTTTATAACAAGATGGAGGAAATTATGAATTCTACTAATGAAGAAATATACGAAAGAACTGTTGAACCAGTACTTGATGTACACGAAAAGCCCAAAGCCAGTCAGTGGTTATTACTCAGTTCTCAACACTTATTCGCCATGTTTGGTGCAACGGTATTAGTACCTTATTTAACCGGATTACCAGTATCAGCAGCATTAATCGCATCAGGCCTTGGGACATTACTTTATATATTAATAACAAAAGGAAAAATTCCTGCATACCTGGGTTCAAGCTTTGCTTTTATCACACCGATTATTGTGGGTCTTAAAACACATAACTTAGGCGAAATGTTAATGGCACTTTTCATGAGTGGTTTAATGTATGTCATTATCGGATTGATTATTAAGGTGGTCGGCGTCGATTGGTTGCTTAGATTATTACCGCCTGTCGTTGTTGGACCTGTCATTATGGTTATTGGTTTAGGTTTAGCACCTGTCGCTGTGAACATGGCAATGTATACGGATAGCGGTGCTATGAAAGGCTATAACATTACTTACTTAGTAATTGCATTTGTTACATTACTCACAGTCGTTATATTCTCAGTCGCGGTGAAAGGTTTCTTATCGATAATCCCAGTGTTGATTGGGATTGTAGTTGGATATATCACGTCAATCCTTTGTGGTGTTGTCGACTTCTCAGGTATTCAAAAAGCCCAATGGCTTGAAGCGCCTAAAGTTTACTTACCATTTGTGAATTACGAACCACAGTTTGATTGGGTATTAATTATGATCATGTTGCCTATCGTATTCGTAACAGTGAGTGAACATATCGGTCATCAAATCGTAATCAATAAAATTGTTGGTCGTAACTTCTTTAAAGACCCAGGATTACACCGTAGTTTAATGGGTGACGGTATTTCTACAATGGTTGCATCTATCATCGGAGGACCACCTAGTACAACTTATGGTGAAAACATTGGCGTACTTGCAATCACAAGGATTTATAGTATTTGGGTAATCGGTGGCGCTGCAGTCCTTGCATTAATCTTAGGATTTGTAGGGAAATTTACTGCACTTGTATCAAGTATTCCAACACCTGTTATGGGTGGTGTTTCGATTTTATTATTCGGTATTATCGCATCTAGTGGTTTACGTATGCTTGTAGAATCAAAAGTTGATTTCGGAGATAAACGTAACTTAGTGATTGCATCAGTCATTTTAGTATTAGGAATTGGTAAAGCACACATCGACTTAACAGTAAATCAAATTCATTTAAATATTGAAGGTATGGCACTTGCAGCATTAGCTGGTATCATTCTAAATGTCGTATTGCCTGAATCAAAATCACACGAAGATTACTAATAATAAGAAAAAAAGAATATAAAAAGGGGCAAATAAAAATGATACATTTACATTCAATCACTGACTTATCTAACGAAGCAATTATGACAACAATTGAACGTGCAATTGATATAAAAAATGGCAATGTCGCAAAATTCCCAAACGTTTACGCAGCGAACCTGTTCTTTGAAAATTCTACACGTACAAAATGTTCATTTGAAGTTGCAGAACGTAAACTCGGCATGCATGTCATTCCTTTTGAAACGAGTACATCTTCAGTATCAAAAGGTGAAAGTCTTTATGATACTTGTAAAACGATGGAGAGCATTGGGTGTAATGTTTTAGTTATTCGTCATCCAGAGAATGATTACTATAAACAGTTAGATGGATTAAATATTCCAATTGTAAATGGAGGAGACGGATCAGGACAACATCCAACTCAATGTTTATTAGACTTGATGACGATTTATGAAGAGTATGGAAAATTCGAAGGTTTAAAAGTAGTAATCTGTGGAGATATTTTAAACTCACGTGTTGCTCGTAGTAATTACGATGCCTTAACACGATTAGGTGCTGAGGTTAAGTTTGTCGCACCTGATGCATGGATTGATAAATCAATTCCTGCAGATTATGTGAATATTGATGAAGTGATTGAAGAAGTAGATGTGTGTATGTTATTACGTGTACAACATGAACGTCACGACAAAGCAGCTTCATTCACTAAAGAAGAATATAATAGCAAATACGGTTTAAATGAAGCGAGATATAATAAATTAAAAGACAGTGCGATAATCCTACATCCAGCACCTATCAATCGTGATGTCGAAATTAAAAGTGATTTGGTTGAATCACCAAAAGCGCGTATCTTTAAACAGATGGAAAATGGTGTTTACACACGAATGAGTATTTTAACGCAAGTCATTGAAAACAACATATAATGAAGTGTAATACAAGTGAGAAAGCTGTAAAAAACTATAGACTAAATCATAAGGAGTGCACATAATGTCAATATTACTAAGAGGCGGTAACATATTAATCAACGGTGAGCTAGCGGAAAGAGATATTCGAATTGAAGACGGTAAAATTACTGAAATCGGTGACAAACTAAATGTCTTAAATTCAGAAATCATTGACTTAGATGGTCAATTTGTATCACAAGGGTTTGTCGATGTTCACGTTCATTTACGTGAGCCAGGTGGTGAACATAAAGAAACGATTGAAACGGGTACACAAGCCGCTGCACGTGGTGGTTTTACGACTGTATGCCCTATGCCAAATACACGTCCAGTACCAGATACAGTAGAACATTTAGATGCATTAAATACTTCAATTGAAAAAAATGCGAAAGTACGTGTATTACCTTACGCATCAATTTCAATCCGTCAAAAAGGTGAGGAGCTTGTTGATTTTAAAGCTTTAAAGGAACATGGTGCATTTGCATTTACCGATGACGGTGTCGGTGTTCAAACCGCTTCAGTAATGTATGAAGCAATGCAACAAGCAGCGGCTCTTGATATGGCTATTGTTGCACATTGTGAAGATAACTCACTCATTTATAATGGTGCAATGCACGAAGGCAAAGTTAGTCAAACTTTAAACATTCCGGGTATTCCTTCAATTTGTGAAGCAGTTCAAATTGCGCGTGACGTATTACTTGCTGAAGCAGCAAATTGTCACTATCACGTATGTCACGTTTCAAGTAAAGAAAGTGTGCGTGTCATCCGTGATGCGAAACGCGCAGGTATTAAAGTTACAGCAGAAGTTACACCACACCATTTATTATTAAATGAAGAAGTCATTACTAAAGATGATGCGATTTTAAAAATGAATCCACCTTTACGTGCAAAAGAAGATCATGAAGCATTAATAGAAGCATTACTTGATGGCACAATTGATTTTATCGCAACCGACCATGCACCACATGCAGCAGATGAGAAAGCGCAACCGATGACGAAAGCACCATTCGGTATTGTTGGGAGTGAAACAGCTTTCCCATTACTTTATACGAAATTCGTTAAAAACGGTGACTGGACTTTACAACAACTCATTGATTATTTAGCGGTTAAACCTGGTGAAGTATTCAACTTACCTTACGGAAAAGCTTTAGAAGTTGGAAACATCGCTGATATTACAGTGATTGACTTAGAAGAAGCATACGAAATTAAGGCAGAAGATTTCTTATCAAAATCAAGCAACACACCATTCATCGGAGAAAAAGTATTCGGTAACGTTACAAAAACATTTGTTGAAGGACAGCTAGCATATGAGGGGGCACATCATGCGTAATAACAGATATTTAGTTTTAGAAGACGGTACAGTATTTAACGGCTATGCATTCGGAAGTGATAAAGAAATCGTAGGAGAAATTGTATTTAACACAGCAATGACTGGATACCAAGAAACATTATCTGATCCATCTTACACTGGGCAAATTATTACTTTCACATATCCATTAATCGGTAACTACGGTATTAACCGAGACGACTTTGAAACGTTAAATCCTTCTTTAAAAGGTATGGTTATTCGTGAACTATGTGACTTCCCAAGTAACTTTAGAAATACCGCGAACTTAGATGAAACATTAAAAAGTTATGGTGTACCAGGTATTGACGGTGTTGACACACGTATGTTAACACGTATCATTCGTCAGCACGGTGTATTAAAAGCAGCGCTGATTAATGATAAAGCACAAATCGATGCAACGATTGAACGATTAAAAACAACTGAACTACCAACGGATGAGGTTGCACAAGTTTCAACAAAAACACCTTATATTTCTACTGGTAGTGACTTACGTGTCGTATTAATCGACTTCGGTAAAAAGGAAAACATCGTACGTGAATTGAACTTACGTGGTTGTGATGTAACAGTGATGCCATATACTACAACTGCTGAAGAAATCTTACGTGTACAGCCTGATGGCGTAATGTTATCAAACGGTCCAGGTAACCCAGAAGTTGTAACTGATGGGATTGAAATGATCAAAGGTATTTTAGGAAAAGTACCATTCTTCGGTATTTGCTTAGGACATCAACTCTTTAGTTTAGCGTGTGGTGCATCAACATTTAAATTAAAATTTGGACACCGTGGTGCCAACCACCCAGTTAAAAACTTAGCAACAGGTAAAATCGAAATTACATCTCAAAACCATGGATATGCGGTTGACGCAGATTCAATTGCTAATACAGATTTAGAAATTACACATATCGCTTTAAACGATGGCACAGTTGAAGGAGTTAAACACAAAACACTGCCAGCTTTCTCTGTACAATATCACCCAGAAGCATCACCCGGACCTCATGATCCGAACTATTTATTTGACGAGTTCATCGATTTAATGAAAACAAATAAGGAGCGTGCGAAATAATGCCGAAACGTAATGATATCAAAACAATATTAGTGATTGGTTCAGGTCCAATCATCATCGGTCAAGCAGCAGAATTTGACTATGCAGGCACACAAGCATGTCTTGCCTTAAAAGAAGAAGGATACAAAGTTATCTTAGTGAACTCAAACCCTGCAACAATCATGACAGATACAGAAATTGCAGATAAGGTATACATCGAACCTTTAACATTAGATTTCGTTGCACGTATTATCCGTAAAGAACAACCAGATGCTTTATTACCAACATTAGGTGGACAAACTGGATTAAACATGGCAGTTCAATTAGAAGAAGCAGGTATCTTAAAAGAAAACAACGTTAAACTTTTAGGAACAGAGTTATCTTCAATTAACCAAGCAGAAGATAGAGACTTATTCAGAAATTTAATGTATGAATTAGATGTACCTGTACCAGAAAGTGATATCGTCAACACGGTAGATCAAGCGATTTCATTTGCAACTCAAATTGGTTATCCAGTCATCGTTCGTCCAGCATTTACAATGGGTGGAACAGGCGGTGGTATTTGTCACGATGAACCAGAACTGATTGAAATCGTAACAAATGGTTTAAAATACTCACCAGTAACACAATGTTTAATTGAAAAATCAATTGCAGGTTATAAAGAAATTGAGTACGAAGTAATGCGTGACTCAAATGACAATGCCATCGTTGTATGTAACATGGAGAATATTGACCCAGTCGGGATACATACAGGAGATTCAATCGTAGTGGCACCATCACAAACGTTAAGCGATAAAGAATATCATATGTTACGTGACGTATCATTAAGAATCATTCGAGCCTTAAAAATTGAAGGGGGCTGTAACGTACAGTTAGCTTTAGATCCACATTCGTTCAATTATTACATTATCGAAGTGAATCCACGTGTATCACGTTCTTCAGCCTTAGCCTCGAAAGCAACAGGTTATCCTATTGCAAAACTTGCAGCGAAGATTGCAGTTGGATTAACTTTAGATGAAATGTTAAATCCAGTAACGGGTACGAGCTATGCTGCATTCGAACCAGCACTTGACTATGTTGTTTCTAAAATTCCACGTTTCCCATTCGATAAATTCGAAAAAGGTGAACGCGTACTTGGAACACAAATGAAAGCGACTGGAGAAGTCATGGCTATTGGTCGTACTTATGAAGAATCATTATTAAAAGCAATACGCTCTTTAGAATATGGTGTACATCATTTAGGATTACCTAACGGTGAAAACTTTGAATTAGACTTTATTGAAAAGCGTATTAAAGCTCAAGATGATGAACGTTTATTCTTTATCGGCGAAGCCATTCGTCGTGGAATTGCTTTAGAAGACATCCATGAATGGACTAAAATTGATTTCTTCTTCTTAAATAAATTTAAGCATATTATTGATATCGAACATGATTTAAAAGATCATGTGGGAGATATTGAGCGTTTAGAATGGGCGAAGAAATATGGCTTTAGCGACCGCGTCATTGCACATCGTTGGAACATGACAGAACGTGAAGTATACGACTTACGTCAAGAAAACGACATTATCCCTGTATTTAAAATGGTTGATACATGTGCATCAGAGTTCGAATCAAACACACCTTACTTCTACGGTACATATGAAACTGAAAATGAATCGATTGTCAGTGATAAAAAGAAAATCATCGTCCTTGGATCAGGTCCAATTCGTATCGGTCAAGGTGTGGAATTTGACTACGCGACTGTACATGCAGTTTGGGCAATTCGTGAAATGGGTTATGAAGCAATCATCATTAACAACAATCCTGAAACTGTATCAACAGACTTCTCTATTTCAGATAAATTATATTTTGAGCCATTAACTGAAGAAGATGTCATGAACATTATCAACTTAGAACAACCTGAAGGTGTTGTTGTGCAGTTCGGTGGTCAAACGGCAATTAATTTAGCTGAAAAATTAACGAAGTACGGTGTAAAAGTATTAGGAACATCACTAGAAAATTTAGACCGAGCTGAAGATAGAAAAGAATTTGAAGCATTAATGCAAAAAATCGGTATTCCACAGCCTTTAGGAAAAACTGCAACATCTGTTGAAGAAGCGGTACATAATGCAAACTTTATTGGTTACCCAGTGCTTGTTCGACCATCATATGTGTTAGGTGGTCGTGCAATGGAAATCGTATATAACGAACCTGAACTTGTGGATTATATGAATAGAGCTGTGAAAGCGAGCCCTGAACATCCAGTATTAATTGATAGATATTTAACAGGTAAAGAGATTGAAGTGGATGCGATTTGTGATGGCAAGACAGTTGTGATTCCTGGCATAATGGAGCATATTGAACGTGCAGGGGTTCACTCAGGTGACTCAATAGCGGTATATCCACCTCAAACATTAACAGAAAAACAAGTCAATACATTAGTAGATTACACTACACGATTAGCACACGGTTTAGAAATCATCGGCTTACTTAATATTCAGTTTGTCATTGCGGATGAAGAAGTTTACGTTTTAGAAGTTAACCCACGTGCATCAAGAACAGTGCCATTCTTAAGTAAAATTACTCACGTTCCAATGGCGAATATTGCTATGAAAAGTATATTAGGAGAGTCATTACTTGATAAAGGTTACAACGAAGGATTAGTCCCATTTAAAGAAGGTGTATTTGTTAAAGCGCCAGTATTCAGTTTCTCTAAACTTAAAAATGTAGACATTACTTTAGGACCTGAAATGAAATCGACAGGTGAAGTAATGGGTAAAGATTTAACTTTAGAAAAAGCATTATATAAAGGCTTAGTAGCAAGTGGACTACAGGTGAAAGACCACGGTACCGCTTTAATTACTGTAGCAGATAAAGATAAAGAAGAAGCATTAGGTTTAGCAACACGATTACATGAAATTGGCTACCGAATTATGGCAACAAGTGGTACTGCGAAATTATTACATGACAATAATATACCAGTCGTAGAAGTAAGTAAAATTGGTACAGAGTTTAATTTATTGGATGTTATTCGCGACGGACATGTTCAAATCGTTATAAACACTATGACTAACGGAAAACAAATAGAACGTGACGGCTTCCAAATCAGACGTGACTCAGTCGATAATGGTGTCCCGTGTCTAACATCCCTAGATACAGCACGTGCATTAATTGAAGTTATTGAGAGCATGACATTTAATATGAATCAAATGTAGGAGGGATCACCATGCAAGAAGAAATGAGAGTCGTCAGTCAAAGAAATATTGCAAGAAATATTTATGAAATTGTACTCGTTGGTCAAATTACGAAGGAAATGACAACACCGGGACAATTTGTTCATATCCGAGTAGGGGATTCTTCAGAATTTATGTTGCGTCGACCTATTTCTATTTGCTCAGTCGATCAAACTCAACATACATTAACGTGTCTTTACCGTGCGGAAGGTAAAGGTACAACTGTACTTTCTAAATTAAAAGTAAATGATACTGTTGATATATTAGCACCACTGGGACATGGTTTCCCAGTGGATGCTGCTAAGCAAACAGCATTACTCATTGGTGGAGGCATAGGAGTACCACCATTATATGAACTATCTAAGCAGTTAAATGCACGTGGGATTAAGACGATTCATGTGTTAGGATTCCAATCAAAAGAGGACATGTTTTATTTAGATGAGTTTAGTAAATTAGGTGAAACACATATAGCAACAGTGGATGGTACTTTCGGGACTCAAGGCTTTGTTACTGATGTAATTAAAGTTTTACCGAAAAACTTTGACACATTCTATACATGTGGGCCAATCGTGATGATTAAAGCCATTGAAAGTGTATTACCAGATACAAAAGGCTATGTATCACTTGAAGAACGTATGGGGTGTGGTATTGGTGCGTGTTACGCCTGCGTATGTAAAGCTGACAATGATGCTGGATATGTTAAGATTTGTACTGACGGTCCTGTATTTGAGAAAGGAGCTTTAGCACTATGAGTCGATTAAATATCAATTTACCTGGATTAGAATTGAAAAATCCCATTATGCCGGCAAGTGGTTGTTTCGCTTTTGGACAAGAGTTTTCTAGATTCTATGATTTAAATGAACTAGGTGCCATAATGATTAAAGCAGCAACACCTGAATCACGCTTCGGAAACCCAACGCCACGTGTTGCTGAGACTTCAAGTGGTATGATTAATGCAATTGGATTACAAAACCCAGGTGTTGATCATATTATTGCACATGAATTAAAGTGGTTAGAGCAATTTGAAACACCCATTATTGCAAACGTAGCAGGCTCAAAAGAAGAAGATTATGTAATCGTGGCTGAAAAAATTTCTAAGGCACCGAATGTAAAAGCTTTAGAGCTCAATATTAGTTGTCCGAATGTTAAAGAAGGTGGCATTCAGTTTGGTACTGATCCTAGAACTGCTGCCGAATTAACACGTAAAGTAAAAGCGGTATCAGAAGTGCCTGTATACGTGAAACTATCACCAAATGTTACGAACATCGTAGATATGGCGGTTGCAGTTGCAGAATATGCAGATGGGATAACGATGATCAATACGCTTGTTGGACTGCGCATCAATGAAAAAACGGGTGCGCCGATTATTGCAAATGTTGTTGGTGGATTAAGTGGTCCTGCCGTGAAACCAGTGGCCATGCGAATGGTTTATGAAGTTCGCAAAGCGTTACCAAATTTTCCGATTATTGCGATGGGTGGCGTAACAGACGCACAAGACGTAATTGATTTTATTTCAGTAGGTGCTGATGCCGTCGCAGTAGGCACTGCTAACTTCCAAAATCCTAGTGTTTGTGTTGATATCATCAATTCATTACCGAAGTATTTAGATAAATTAGGTGTGAATCACATACATGAATTGAAGAATAGAACACATAAATTATTGGAGGAAAAGTAAATGTTTCATAAACCAATTATTGCATTAGATTTTAAAAATATGGATGATGTTAATGCATTTTTAAGACCGTTTGAAGAACCGTTATTCGTAAAGATCGGTATGGAATTATTTATGCAAAATGGTCCTGAAATTGTGAAAATCATTCGTAGTCAAGGTCATGAAATTTTCTTGGATTTAAAGTTATATGATATTCCGAATACTGTACGTCAAGCTATGTTTGGTCTTGGTAAACTAGATATACAAATGGTCAATGTGCATGCAGCAGGTGGGAAGACAATGATGTCTGAAGCCATGAAAGGATTGCGTGATGCAGGGAGTAAAGCGAAACTAATCGCGGTAACACAACTGACAAGCACTTCTGAAGCCGTAATGCAAAATGAACAGGGTATTCCATTAACGATTGATGAATGTATTTTAAATTATGCGACACTCACACGTGACGCAGGTCTAGATGGCGTTGTATGTTCAGCAAATGAAAGTAAGATGTTGCGTGATGCTTTAGGTGATGATTTCTTGAAAGTTACACCAGGTATACGTACATTAAGGGATGCTGTTGGAGATCAAGTTCGTGTGGCAACACCTGAATTTGCGAAAGAGAATGGCTCAACGCATATCGTTGTTGGTCGATCTATTACACAAGATAGTAATCCATTAGAGAAATATAATCAGATCAAGAAAGTGTGGGAAAATCATGTTAAATGAGAAAATAGCAAAGTCATTATTAGAAATTGAAGCAGTATCTCTACAACCGAATGATATGTTTACCTGGTCATCTGGTATTAAAAGCCCTATTTATTGTGATAACCGTTTAACAATGAGTTATCCAGCAGTACGTGACGAAATTGCTGAAGGTTTAAAGACATTGATTGAAGCGCATTTCAATGAAGTTGATGTCTTAGCAGGTACAGCAACTGCCGGTATTCCTCACGCAGCATTTGTATCACAAAAAATGAATTTACCAATGAGTTACGTGCGTTCATCAAGCAAGAAACATGGTAAAGGGAATCAAATCGAAGGTAAAGTTGAAGTGGGACAAAAAGTTGTTGTGATTGAAGATTTAATTTCAACAGGGGGATCTGCAATTGAAGCAGCAGATGCATTAAAAGCACATGGAGCAGATGTATTAGGGATTGTCGCCATATTTAGTTATCAATTATCAAAAGGAAAAGAACGATTAGCTGAAAGTGGTTATCCATACTATACGCTTTGTGATTTTGATACCTTAATTCACGTTGCTAAAGATATGAATAAAATTGAAGCAAAAGATATTGATGGATTAATTAAATGGCGTGACGCTTTGTAATGAGAAAAAAATCTGTTTAATGTATACTTACATAAACAGATTTTTTTATGAGGTGAAGTAATTGGCTGATAAATGGGGACATATAAATAAATTTATTAAAAACCCATCTCCTAATATAGAGAAAAAGCGTATCGATACAGAGATGAATACTCGTGATAAATTCACGAAAAACAGATTAATTGCCCAAGTAAAAAAACCAATCAAAGAATTTGATTACCAGATTGATTCGTTCTTTAACTATGTTTATCGAACGATAGCAATGCCAAATAAAATTATCGACAATCCGAAAAGTAGTAAATACTTCTTTTTCGCTTTTATGAATTTTTTGCTTTATTTACTATTAATTTTCGTTCTCGGAGCATTTCACACCACTCGTTTTAATATTGATACGGGTATAAAAATGGTCGTTAGCGGTGCGATATTTTCATTATTATCCATTTTATTTACATTTTTAATTCAGACGGTGGCATTAAATAGAACGAATAACTTCTATAAAGTATTTGTAGATACAATCAGTTATTATACGATATATAATTTATTTGTTATTTTTGAATTGATTGCATTATTAATAGCACCTGAAAGTTCTATTATATTTTATATCATACGTTTTTTAATTATTATGACGATTCCATTTAAATTATTTGTTACATATCGTGAAATGAATAATGTAGAGATTGACGTATTTCCTTTACATATCACATTTATCATTATCATGGTAATTTATGTATTTATATCTAAAGACATCGAATGGCTAAATTTCTTTAAATTCGAACCAATTAAATAAACGAGACGGGAAAACCGTCTCGTTTATTTTTATAGTTTAATTTATTAGCCAAAAATAGCTGCGTTAATTTTTTCTGCGATAGTATCGATATCTTCTGTAATCATAGACACATATAATTTTATTTTAGGTTCTGTTCCAGAAGGGCGAAGTGCAATCCATCCTTCTTCAAAATAGAACTTTAATACATTTGCTGGTGGTAATTCAATTTTAGTTACACCCTCAATAGTCTTAGATGTCTGTGCTTCAAAATCTTCAGTTTTAATAACTTTGAAACCGGCAATCTCAGTAGGTGCATTTTTACGGTTTTCTGACATAATCGTATCAATTTTTACTTTACCTTCTTGACCTTCAAAAGTATGTGAGAATAATTTCTCTTGATATTTACCGTATTTCGTATAAATATCATTCATTGCATCAACAATTGTTTCACCATTATTTTTTAACTCACTTGCAAGTTTGATTATTAAAGGTACGATTTGAACAGCATCTTTGTCACGGACAAAAGGTCCAGCCATATAGCCATAACTTTCTTCATATCCAAAGATATAATTGTAATCCATATTTTCTTCAAATGAAGCAATTTTTTCAGCGATAAATTTGAAGCCAGTTAATACGTCAAACATTTTAACGTTATTTTGTTCTGCAATAACTTTCCCTAATTCACTCGTTACGATAGATTTTACTGCAGCTCTATTTTCTAAATTACTTGTTGATTGAATGCGGTAATTTAATAATAAAGCACCAATTTGATTTCCGTTAAAGTAATGGAACTCTCCGTTAACATTCGCTACTATACCCATTCTATCAGCATCAGGATCAGTTGCAATAAGTAAGTCAGCATTACTTTTCTTCGCATATTCAACAGCCATATCAAATGCATCACGATCTTCTGGATTAGCTGATTTCACTGAAGAGAAGTCTGCATCTGGCGTTGCTTGTTCTTTTACTACTTCGTATTGATTGAAATTTAAGGCATCTAATAATTCAGGTACGATGGGAACGCTAGTACCGTGTAAACTAGTGAATACAACTTTTAAGTCAGACGCTGGGATTTCTTGCACTAAATTTAGAACTTCATGTTTATACGCTTCAATAATACTGTTATCTACATATTCAATTAACCCTTTATCAAGTAATACTTGTTTATCTTCAGTTTGTAAATTAAACACGTTATCAATTTTATCGATATATTCGCTTACCTTAGCAGCACCCTCAAGCGCTAATTGTCCACCATCTGGACCGTATATCTTTATACCGTTATATTCTGGTGGATTATGGCTTGCTGTAATCATTACACCTGCATCCGTTTGTAGATGTCTTACACAATAAGATAATTCTGGTGTAGTATGATAACGATCAAACATAAATGCTTTTACACCGTAGCTACCTAATACACATGCAATTACATCACAAAATTCTGGGGAGAAGTGACGCGTATCATAAGCAATAACGACTGTTGCATCTTTTTTTACTTCGTTTAAGTATTTCGCTAAACCCGTCGCAACTTTTTGTACAGTATATTTATTAAGTCTGTTAGGTCCTAATCCAATTTTACCTCGAATACCCGCTGTTCCGAAAGCGAGTGCTCCAACATAGCCATCTTCTTTTAAACTTTCAGAAGTTGCTGAATAAGCTTCTTTTGTAATTAAACTATTATTTAAGTTTTTTTCCCATAATTCACGTATTGACATGTGACCCATCTCCTTAAATTATTATTATCTTTATTAAAACACGACAATGATGACGTTTACAATTATTATCTATTAATATTTTCCCTATAATCGTTTTTTTAATACAACGTATTCATAAGGGCTTAAATCATAGAAATATTTAATGCGTGTACCTTCTAAATGATTAGATAAAATGACTTCGAACTCCCCGAGTCGTGGTAAATTCACGATATGGTGTAATGGAGTAGGGTTAAATAATAGAATTAACTCTGACTTCGTATCAAACATTAATATCCCAATTAAAGGATGTTCTAATTCAATGGGAATCACGCGTTTTTTTATCTTTTCGATGTTTTTTGTTCTAAAGATGCGGTGCGTATTACGAATTTGAATTGCACGTTTAATGCGCTCAATATCGTCTTTATATTTAATGCGACGATTCCAGTCAATACGGTTGATAAAATCACTTAAATTATAAGTGTTGCCATGACCATGTTTTGTTCTGTAAAACTCTTGGCCAGCGTGGATGAATGGTGTGCCAAGTGCAAATATTGTAAACATAGTAGCAAGTTGATGGATTTTATTTTTCTCTTCAATCGATTTTTGACTCGTATAATTAATTCTGTCAAATAATGTGTGATTATCATGTACTTCAACATAGTTCACAGTCTGAGTAATAGGAAGTTCGCCTTTACGGCCAACAAATAAATTAAACATACGTTCATAAAACTTACCGCCACCATTAAAGTAACCACGATCCATCAAGTTAAAGTTGTTACCTTTTAATGTATCTCTAAAGTAATCATTAAAAAAGTGTATTTCCGGTACTTTATAAGCATTTTCATGCGTAGTTTTTATTTCACTCGGCATTGCCGTTGCTAAATCCCAGCCTTCACCTAATAAAAATGCATTCGGATTGTCATGCATAACGACAGTTTTTATTTGTTGCATTGTTTTAATATCTATCGTACCCATAAGATCGAATCTGAAACCGTCGATTTTAAACTCATGAATATAATATTTAATTGTATCAACAAAGAATTTACGCATCATAATACGTTCTGTTTTTGTGTCATTGCCTACACCTGTCCCATTACTTACATTACCGTCATTATGATATCTGAAATAATAACCTGGTACTAACTTTTCAAAAGAAGAAGTAGGCATATGATATACATGATTAAAGACGACATCTAAAATAACACTGATGCCTTTGTCATGAAATGCTTTAACTAATTGTTTTAGTTCTTGAATACGATATGCTGCATTGCTAGGTTTTGTTGAATAACTACCATCAATAGTTTGGAAGTATTCGGGGTCATAGCCCCAATTATATGTTTTTTCAAACTCAATATCATCGACGCGTGCAAAGTCGTTAATTGGCAGCAATTCAATATGTGTAATCCCAAGACTCGTAATGTAATCAAAGCCAGTTGATTCACCCGTTTCAGTGGTTGTATTGGGTTCAATTAGACCAAGTAATTTTCCTTTTTTATCAGGTGAGACTCCGCTATTCGGATGCATAGTGATGTCACGAACATGAATTTCATAAATTAATGCATCTTTTTGCATCGTTTCTGGACGGGGTGTTTCAAGGAATCCATCAACGTTTGTTTTGTTAAAGTCAATGACCACAGATTCTGAGCCATTTAATGTTAAACCTTTTGAGTAAGGATCATTAACTTGAACCCAATTGTGATTAATATAAGCGTCATAGTGGTAGCTTTGTAAATGATAGTTTCCATATAAAGTAATGCGGTGTGCACCATCTGGCAACTTTTCCATCGTATGGACTTTATCATTTATATTTAGTTTCACTACTTTTGCAACAGGTGACCATACTGTAAACGTTGTTTTATTATCTCTAACAACGGCACCAAGTTCATGATGTCTTGCATCATATTTGTGTTCAAATGCATCAGTTTGTGTGACCTTTCCTAAATAAACAGGTATTTTTAATTGTCCGATATGGATAAAAAATTTATCCGAAATTTCTATGGGTCGATCTGTATTAAATTTATAAAAAGATTGATCATTTAAATGAATAATTTCATATAGATCTAAATCATGTATAAATTTATTACTTACGAGCTGTATGGACTTAAAGAAGTCATGTGGTACTTCAATGTAATCATAATGTAGTGTGATGCAATTAAAGTCATCAATATATGCTGTGTTCATAAGAACCTCCTGTCACGTCCATTATAACTAGTTTTTCAGTTTGGTGTAACAGAAATGATATTAATACAAAAATAAACGGTTGAGATGTATAATAATAAATATAATATTCTTTAAATTATGAATTTTTGTGCTTAAATCCGTACATGTTAACAATATTGTAATGATATCTTAATGTTAATTTACACTAATTGACGTAAATTTTACTAAGTTATCATATAATTAATTAGTATAGAGAATAAGCCTATTAGGGGTGAGTGGATGATATCAGATTTAGATAAGTTTTTATTTCATCAAGGCACGCATTATGAATCCTATTCTTTTTTAGGCGCTCATTATAATGCTGAAACAAATACTACGACATTTACAGTGTGGGCACCAAATGCAAAAAATGTTGCAGTGGCACTCAATCAGAATAACTGGTCAGGAAAAGATTTTGATTTAGAACGTATCAAAGATAGTGGTTTGTTCTCAGGTACCTTTAATATCGGTTTAAATACAGTGTATAAGTATATGATTACACCAAAAGTTGGACAGCCCTTTCTCAAGTCTGATCCATATGCATTTTACGCAGAGAAAAGGCCGTTAACTGCTTCAATAGTTTGTAATATTGATTATAAGTGGAACGATAATCAATGGATGGATAAACACCGTAAAGATAATCATTTAACAGCACCTATGAATATTTATGAGGTCCATCTAGGCACTTGGAAAAAGCATGATGTGGAACGTGATGCGATGGATACGATTGATTCTTATACCGACAAAACTTATTTCACATATCGAGAAATGACTGAATCACTTGTACCTTATGTGAAAGAAATGGGCTATACCCATATAGAGTTAATGCCAATTACTGAACATCCATTTGATTTAAGTTGGGGTTATCAAGTAACAGGATATTATGCACCAACTTCCCGTTATGGTACACCACAAGACTTTAAATATTTTGTAGACCAGTGTCACCAAAATAATATCGGTGTTATTTTAGACTGGGTGCCAGCACATTTCTGTAAAGATGATCATGGTTTACGTCAATTTGATGGTACTCCAATATTTGAACATCAAGATTCATATCGTGCTGAAAAACGAAATTGGGGGACTTTGACATTTGATTTCGGGCGTACAGAAGTTCAAAGCTTTTTAATTTCTAATGCGTTATTTTGGTTGAATGAATATCATATTGATGGCCTGCGTGTCGATGCAGTACATAGTATGACTGATTTAAACTTTGAGAACTTGGAATTACATGAGAAAATTTATAATGAAGATGGGACTGGAGAACATAAAGAAGCGATAGCATTCATTAAGAAATTGAATAGCGTGATTCATCATTTTGCACCCCACGCAATAATGATAGCTGAAGATTCATCAGATATTACATCAATAACCACGCCAGTTGCAGAAGGTGGTTTTGGCTTTGATTATAAATGGGATTTAGGATTTATGCATGACACGCTTGATTACTTTGAAGTGTTGCCTGAAGAACGTCAAATGCATCACAATCATCTCAATTTTCCAATGATGTATCGTTACAATGAACAATATATTTTACCTTTTTCCCATGATGAAGTAGTGCATGGTAAATTATCAATGCTAGATAAGATGCCTGGAGATGAGTGGCGTAAATTTGCTCAGTATCGATTATTATACGGTTATCAATTAACGCAACCTGGCAAGAAATTGAACTTTATGGGTAGTGATATCGGTATGTACGCTGAGTGGAAAGATAAAGAGCAGGTAGATTGGTTCTTATTAGATTATCCAGTGCATCATAGCTTACATCAATTTATTAAAGCATTTAATAAATTATACTTACGTGAAAAGGCATTATTTGAATTGGATTACGATCAAACAGGGTTTAAATGGATTGATGCAGATAATAATCATCAACGCATATTAAGTTATATACGTCGAGCAGCTGATGGTACAGAATTAGTTATTGTTTTAAACTTCTCACCAGAAGTCTATTATGATTTTAAAGTAGGTGTATCAACACCGGGTAAGTATAGAGAATTATTTAATTCTGATAAGAGCATTTATGGTGGTTCAAATCAGGTTATAAAGAGTTATTTATTCAGCGAACCAAGTTCAATGCATGGTTTGGAGCATTCAATAAAGGGGAAAATACCACCATTAGGTTTTGTAATTTATAAGAAAGTCAAAGAGAGAAAAAGTACAAATAAATAGGCGTTTTCTGCAAGACAATATAAATAATATATGAATAGGGGAATTCAATATGTCTAAAGAAGTAGTAGGTATGTTATTAGCAGGTGGTAAAGGAACAAGGCTAGGACAATTAACAAAGGAAGTGGCTAAACCGGCAGTACCTTTCGGAGGTAAATACAGAATTATCGATTTTACTTTAAGTAATTTATCGAATTCTAACATTCATACGGTGGGTGTTCTTGTTCAATATGCACCTTTAATGTTAAACCGTCATATTGGAATGGGAAAACCTTGGTCATTAGATAAGCAAGATGGTGGTGTTACAGTTCTTGCACCTTTCGCTGATCAAACAGGTGCGTCATGGTTTGAAGGTACAGCTGATGCGATTACAAAAAATATTCACTTTATCGATCAATATGATCCAGAATATTTATTGATTTTATCTGGTGATCACATTTATCAAATGGATTATCAAGCAATGCTTGATCATCATAAAGAAAAGAATGCTGATGCTACGATTTCTGTTATAGAAGTACCATTTGAAGAAGCGAGTCGTTTCGGTATTTTAAATACTGAAGACGATTTAAAGATATATGAATTTGATGAGAAACCCGCTGTTCCGAAAAATAATTTAGCTTCAATGGGAATTTACATTTTCAATTGGAAAGTATTACGTGAGTACTTAATTGAAGACGAAAAAGACACAAATTCTGAACATGATTTCGGTAATGATATCATTCCAAAAATGCTTGAAGATAATAAGTTATTATATGCTTATCGTTTTGAAGGATATTGGAAGGACGTTGGGACTATTCAATCATATTGGGAAGCAAACATGGACTTATTAGAAGAAGATTTATCTGAATTATTAAACAGCAAAACTTGGCCAACATTCTCTCACGAAGAAAACTTACCGCCACAATTTATTGGTAGTGAAGCAAATATTACAGATTCATTGATTTGTCCTGGATCTTTTATTTTTGGCAATGTAGATCATTCTGTATTATTCAGTGAAGTTACAGTCGGAAAAGATTCAAACATTATAGATTCAATAATCCATCCACAAACATCGATTGGAGAAAATTGTAAAATAAACAAAGCGATTATTATGCATAAAACTGAAATTCCAGATGGTACAGTTATTGATGGAACGCAATGTGAAGAACCGATAGTTGTTGGACCAGAAAATTTGAGTGAGTATACAGGGGGGATAAAGTAATGAGATCATTAATGGGATTAATAAATATAGAGAATGAACATGATTTCTTAGAAGAATTAACTTACTTCAGAAACGGTGCGAGTGTACCTTTTGCTGGGCGTTATCGATTAGTAGACTTTAGTTTATCTAATATGGTTAATAGCGGTGCGAATGAAGTTGCATTATTTGTAAACCAGAAGTACCGATCTTTAATGGATCATTTAGAAAATGGCGATAATTTTGGATTAGATGACAGAAAATCTCGTTTATTCGTATTACCACCAGACTGGCATGATCCTACTGATATTTCTCGTGGGGAATTACGCCACTTCCATAATAACCGTGATTTCTTTTTACGATCTAAAGCAACGGATGTTATTATTTCTGGATCACAATTCATTGCAAATACAGATTACAAAGCAGCATTTAAACATCATATAGCAACGGATGCTGATATTACATTAATTACTGAACATAAAGATCAATTAGAAGAAATGCATAGTTCTTTATTACGTGTGAATACTGAAGGAACGAGAGTTAATTTCTTGAATCATGACCAAGAAAACCATCATATTTTCACAGGCACTTATATAGTGAAAAAAGAAAAATTATTTGACATTATGAATTTCTGTATTCAGAACTATAAAGAAAGTTTCTTTATTCAAGGTATTCAAGAACGCATGCAAGATTTAAATATAACATTCTTTGATATTGAAGAAACAACAATGTATATCAATTCGTTAAAGGCATTTTACAAATGTAATTTAGATATATTAGATCCTGATAAATACAAAAAAATCTTCTTAAAAAACCACCGTATTAAAACAAAAATTTCTAACCAACCTCCAGCAAAATATAAAAATGGTTGTGTAGTGAAAAATTCAACAGTAGCAAATGGATGTATTATTTCTGGACATGTCGAAAATAGCATACTTTATCGAGGTGTTGAAGTTGAAGAGGGTGCAGTAATAAAAAATTCTATCATTATGACGAATTGTTGTATCCATAAAGATGCTTATATAGAAAATGTTATTTTGGATAAAGATGTTGTGGTCAATGAACATCAAAAATTAATTGGATCAAATGATAAACCATTTGTAGTTGCCAAACGACAAACAATTTAAAGAAAGTTGGAAAATAAATATGAAAAAAGTATTGTTTGTGGCTTCAGAATGTACCCCATTCTTTAAATCAGGAGGACTAGCCGATGTTATCGGAAGTCTTCCAAAATACTTAAATCAATCAAATGATTGTGAAGTACGTGTGATTCTACCAATGTATTCGAGTTTGAAAAAAGAATATCGCGATATGTTAGAGGAAGAAATGGTATTCCAAACGCCAGTTGGATGGCGTTTCCAGTATACACGTATTTTATCGTTGGAACTTGAAGGAATTAAATATTACTTTGTAGATAATTTACAGTATTTCGGTAGAGATGGTATGTATGGCTATGAAGATGATTGTGAACGTTTTGTATTCTTTTCAAATGCAGTGATTGAATTCATTTATCGAAGTGAATATAAACCTGACGTATTGCATGGACATGATTGGCAAGCCGGTGCCGCAGTCGCTATCTGTAATATTAAGAAGCCTGTTGAAGGTATTCAAACTGTATTCACAATTCATAATATAAAGTATCAAGGCTTATTAATGTATGATGCTTTTGATGACGTATTTAATCTTGATCGAGCACATTTTGCAGGTTTTGAATGGAATGGTATGTTGAACTTATTAAAGGCTGGTATCTTCCATGCAGACAAGATTACGACAGTTTCACCTAGCTATGCCGAAGAAATTAAGACACCCTATTATGGTGAAGGATTAGAAGGATTACTAAATATGCGTCACCATGATTTAATAGGTATCGTCAATGGAATAGATATTGATGATTATCATTCTATGAAGGATAAATCAATTCCAGTAAACTTTAAGAGTTCAATTCCGAAGAAACAAGAGAACAAAACTATCTTACAAGAAAAAATTGGTTTACCTGTTAATAAAGACATTCCAATGTATGCTATTATCACAAGAATGGTAGAACAAAAAGGATTAGATTTAGTAATGCGTATCCTAGAAGAATTTATTCAACAAGATGTTCAGTGTGTTATTTTAGGAAATGGAGATTATCATTATGAGCAGTATTTCCATTATTTAAGTGATAAATATCCTAAAAAAGTAAGTCTTCATTTAGGATTTAATGAAGCATTCTCAAGAGAAATATATGCAGCAAGTGACTTCTTTATTATGCCATCATTATTTGAGCCATGTGGTTTAAGTCAGTTAATAGCGTTGCAATACAAATCAATTCCAATCGTTCGTGAAACAGGTGGATTGAAAGATACAGTAATACCTTTTAATTTTGAAACCTATGAAGGAACAGGATTAACGTTTGCAAATTACAATGCCCATGAATTATTAGACAGAATGCATGCGTCACTTTCGATTTATCATAATAAAGATGAATATAAAGCATTAATTAAGAACATTACCAAAGTAAATCATAGTTGGAATGCATCAGCACAAAAATATCTTGAGATCTATTAAGGAGACCTTCAATGAAAATTTATTCTAAAACAGAATTCCGTGAACGCCTGGAGATGAAATTAACGAACAAACGAACAGCAACAATAGAAGATACGACAGATACTGATTTATTTTATGCGATTTGTTCAATATTAAAAGATGAAATCAACCAAGCGAGTGTTGAAACAAAAAAAGTAAACATAGAGAAAAAGAAACGTCAAATCAACTACTTATCAATGGAATTTTTAATTGGTCGTTTAATTGAAAGTAACTTATTAAATGCAGGATTATTAGAAGTTTGTAATGAAGTGTTGACTGAATTAGGTAGAGACCCTAAAAAAGTATATAGCGAGGAAAATGATGCTGGTTTAGGTAACGGTGGATTAGGTCGTTTAGCAGCATGTTTCTTAGATTCTATTGCTAGTCTTGGTTATTTAGGTAATGGTTTCGGTATTCGTTACCGTTATGGATTATTTGAGCAAAGAATAGTGAATGGTAATCAAATTGAATTACCGGATAACTGGTTACAAGAAGTATATCCATGGGAAACGCGTAAGATAGATGAAGCGATGCATGTTAATTTTGGTGGAGAAGTAACGAGTGAGATTGATGAGAACGGCAACTTTAAATTCAAGTATCATAACCAAGAAACAGTACTTGCAGTGCCATATGATGTTGGTGTAGTGGGTTATGACAATAATGTCGTTAACCAATTACGTTTATGGAGTGCAGAATTACCGGCTGATATAGTCGATCACGGGGATTATAAGAATAGGTTAGAGCATATGCAGAATGTGGAGAGGATTTCTGGATTCTTATATCCTGATGATTCTACGGAAGAAGGTCGATTCTTACGTTTGAAACAACAATACTTCTTAGTGTCTTCAACGATTCAAACGTTAATTAAACAATTTAAAGAAAAATATGATTTACCAATTACAAAGTTCCATGAATTTCACTGTATTCAAATTAACGATACACATCCAACATTCGGTATCCCTGAATTAATGCGTATCTTAATGGATGAAGAAGGTTTAGGATGGGATGAAGCATGGGCAATTGTAACAAGAACGTTTGCATATACGAACCATACAATAATGCAAGAAGCATTAGAGAAATGGCCAGTAAGCCAAGTTCAAAAAGTTAATCCAAGAATTTTTATGATAATTAACGAAATCAACGAAAGATTCTGCCATGAAGTATATGAAAAGCATCCTGAAATGCATGACAAAATAGCTGACTTGGCAGTGATTAGCAATGATGTCGTTCACATGAGTAAATTAGCAATCGTAGGATCATTTTCAGTAAATGGTGTTGCAGCATTACACTCAGAAATTATCAAGGATCATACATTTAATGATTTCTACCGTATTCAACCTGAGAAATTCAATAACAAAACAAACGGAATTACACACCGCCGTTGGCTCATGACAGCAAACCCAGGTTTAACAAATTTAATTAATGATGCAATTGGTGATGCTTGGCATAAATCACCCCAAGAATTAACACAATTAATGCGATATTATAATGACGAAGCATTCTTAAATAACTTAGCGGATGTGAAGTTAGAGAATAAACGTGTATTAAAAGAAGTGATCTATCAAAAAACAGGTATTGAAGTAGATGAGAATTCAGTGTTTGATGTCCAAGTAAAACGTTTGCATGAATATAAACGCCAATTATTAAATGTTTTACACATTATTTATCTTTACAATGAAATCAAACGTAAACCTTCTATTAAGATTCAGCCTAGAACATTTATATTTGGAGCGAAAGCTGCACCAAGTTACCATATTGCAAAAGAAATCATCAAATTGATTCATGCAGTAGCAACTGTTGTGAATAATGATAATGATGTAGATAACAGAATTAAAGTTGTATTCTTAGAGAATTACAATGTTACATTAGCTGAAGACATCATGCCAGCAGCTGAAATTTCTGAGCAAATCTCTACAGCATCAATGGAAGCATCAGGAACGGGTAACATGAAGATGATGATGAATGGTGCTGTGACATTAGGTACAATGGATGGTGCAAACGTTGAGATTGCTGAACTAGTTGGTAAGGAGAACATCTTTATCTTCGGATTAAGTTCACAAGAAGTAATCAACTATCAGAATAATGGAGGCTATCAAGCAGAAGCGATTTATCAAACAGATGCAAGAGTCAGAGGTGCAATGGATGCTTTGAAGAATGAACAATTCGGACGTGACTTTGCATTTAATGATTTGTACTACCATGTCCTTACAAATAATGATCCATACTTTTTATTAAAAGATTTCAATTCATATGTTGATATCCATTTAACAGCGATGGCGACATATCAAGATAAGAAAAAATGGAATCAAATGAGCTTGATGAATATCCTGAAATCAGGACAATTCTCAAGTGATAGAACCATTCAACAATATGCAACTGACATTTGGAAGTTAGTATAAGATAGGTTGAGCCAACCCTAGTGATGGGGTTGGTTTTTTTGTTGAAAAATTTTCCTTAAAGAGTGGAATCTATGTATTTGATATTAGAATACCGCTAATCCTTTATAGTATTGGCGGAATCGGCGAATTGAAAAATGAAATATCGCTAATCCTTTATAGTAATGGCGGAATATTTAAAAAAATAAGAAAACGCTTAAATTATTACTATAAAAATAATCATTCTTTAGATATAATTTAAATAAATGGAAGGAGTGGTTAAAATGACTAATCATATAATGAGTGTAAATGCATCGATGAGTTTATATCGTTCAACACTTGTACCTGGTAAGTTGAATTTATACGAAGATGTTATTACTTTTGAAGCGCAAGGTCCACTAGCTGGCACAGAAGTGAAAGATACGTTTCTATTAAATGAAATTAAAAGTATTAGAAGTGGTATTTCAACAGTGCCATTTCGTATTTCAATAATGGAGAAGAGTGGTGAAGCTTGGCTTTTTGACCAAGTAAATCGTAAAGAAGCAAAAGCATTTGTAGAGGCATACAAAAATGCCGTTGGACAGTAGTCCAACGGTGTTTTGCTGTAAACAAACAATCTTAAATCCTAAATAATACACAAACATTATAATCATCCATGTATTATTTCATAATACATGTTATATATATGGTAAAGAGGAGGAGATATGATGTTTAATTTATCTAATCAAATTGCTTTAGTAACGGGTGGTGCAAATGGTATTGGTCGTGGGATTGTAGAGGCATTATTCCAAGCGGGTGCGTTTGTAATTATTGCTGATATCGACGAGGCAAATGGCCAAAAGGCAGCTGAAGAGGTACAAGGTCAATTCCTCAAGTTAGATGTAACTGATCAGATAGGTTGTCAGGCAATCGTAGAAGAGATTATGAATGAACATGGCAAACTAGATATTTTATGTTCAAACACTGGTATTTTCCCACAAGTCATGATTGAAGATATGACAGAAGCAGATTGGGATAAGACACTTAATATTAACTTAAAAGGGATGTTCAATATTACGCAACAAGCACTAAAAGTAATGAAAGAAAAAGGGTATGGCCGTATCATCTTAACGTCTTCAGTCACAGGTCCGATTACAGGTTATCCAGGGTGGGCACATTATGGTGCATCAAAAGCAGGGCAACTCGGCTTTATGCGTAGTGCTGCTTTAGAGTATGCGAAGTTTGGTGTTACGGTAAATGCAATTCAACCTGGTAATATTTTAACAGAAGGTTTAAAAGTACAAGGTGAAGAATATTTAGAAGGTACAAAGGCAATCGTTCCAACACATGAATTAGGTGAACCAATAGATATTGGCTATGCTGCTGTATTCTTTGCGTCGAAAGAGACAAAATATATCACAGGCCAATGTATCGTAGTGGATGGCGGACAAATTCTGCCTGAAGAACCGAGTGGTATTTTGTAATTTAAGTTGTATTTGTTATACTAAAAAAATAAAAATATTTATACACTAGGGGTGCACATTGGTGCTGAGAGGATTCATCCGACCCTTCGAACCTGTTGGATAATTCCAGCGTAGGGAAGTGGGTTGATACCTATACCCTCCGTGTATAGGTATTTTTTTAGGAGGATATTATGTTTACAGATCGTATATGGCAACGTGTTGAACCTATTTGGAATTCTTATTTAGACCATCCTTTTGTCAATGGATTAAGTGATGGCAGACTTGAACAGGAGAAATTTCAACACTGGCTGAAGCAAGACTATGTATATTTAATCGAATACGCGAAGTTAATGGCTATTGGGAGTGCGAAGTCGCGAGATTTAGAGACAATGGGTATGTTTGCAAATCTCCTTCATGGTACATTATTTATGGAGATGGATTTACATCGTAATTTCGCAAAGCAATTTGGTATTAGCTCGAAAGAACTTGAATTAACTGAAGCATCTGCCATTAATACTGCATATACAAGTTACATGTTAAACCATGCACAACGTGGTGGACCAGAACATGTTGTTGCTTGTTTACTTGCTTGTGCATGGAGTTATAACTACATTGGTAAAAAACTTGCCAAATTACCAGGTGCATTAACAGAATATAATCCTTATCATGAATGGATTGAAACATATTCTGGAAAGGAATTTACAGCATTAACTGAAGATGCTATTAAATTAATGAATCAGTTAACTGAAGGTAAGCCAGAAGCAGAGTTAGCAGAATTAGAAGAAATCATTGTTAAGACAAGTTACTATGAATATATGTTCTGGGATATGTGTGAGCATCTTGAAGAATGGCCGATTCAACAAAAACAAACCTAGGAATTTCCTAGGTTTTTACTTTTCAAATAAAATCAGTTCTTTCACTAAAGTACGATAAAAATCAATAAGTTCATTCGGTGTGTGCAATAAATTGGTTAAGTTTCCTCCAATTTGGTCCATATGATCCCAACCATATAATCTTGGCACGACATGCCATACACCACGCTCAATCATGATTTTTGAATGGTAGCTTTTAGGTTCTGTGAATGGACCTTCAGCTGATATGGCAGGTACTAATCCATCGTTTTCCCACCATTCTTTTGTTCCTGAGAATGTACCAAGAATACCTGTTAAATAAAATGGTGCAAACATACCTACATTTGCAATTTGCAAATTGGTGAAAAGACTTTTATGTGTTGCAACAGTAGTATAACTCTTATAACGAATATTTGGGTTGATTGTAAGTTGATTGTTGATTGCTTCAGCACCAGGTAATGTTAAGTCATAAAATCCATTATCAGTCGTTTGCCATAATTTATTGGCACGAACACGTTTAATATAGGCAAAGTAACTTTCATCTTTTTGTTGCCTTAAATCCCATTGACCAAATCCCCAATCTACTTTAAAAGTAGTTATACCTTCATTTTCGATAAGCCGATAAAAGAACGTTTTAATTAAATTTGAATTACCTAATCGATCCGCAATATAGGTGCCATTGTGTGGTGTGCCAATAGTCGTAATCGTATTGATCATATTGTCTTGTCCACCTAAAAATAATGGTGAAACTTTGACATGATGTGTCTTGGCATAATCTACCTCTTCAGGACGACCAAAACGCAGCATGTTTTCTAACAGTCGAATCGTTTGACCTCCCATACTATGACCAATTAAATGCAATTTTTGGCCAGGTTGCCAATCGGGAAATATGCCATCATATGTTTTCCCAAAACGGTGATGTCCAAATTTTTTACTATGGTAGGCACCATAATCCACACGTCCACCTTTTATAAAATAATATAATTCTATCGCACGGTCGTAACTAGACGTCATAGAACCAATACTTGCTTCAAATATTTCGTAACCTTCAATATTTAAAGTAGACGTAATATTCACTTTTAAACCACCCCAATAGGGCATTAACCCATGAGGTGTATTATCTCTAGAAAATCCAGCAAAGCCGTGTACTAAAACAATAGGTTCTTTGTTGATTCTCTTACCACTTGGTGCAACAGTTTCAGGTAAAACTGGAGCACGTTCTGTGAGTAAAGATGTCAAACGCTTGCGCATACTCATAGCTCCTTATACGATAGTGTTGAATATAGATACCGAATATATCATTGATATTATAACATTTTGAATATTTTAAATCAGAAATTACATATAGTATTGACCTTAACGTAACGTCATAGATTATATTGTAATAGAAAGGAGGAGTTAGATGCACATTAAACAGGTTGCAGAAATTACTGGAACGAGTATTCGTACATTGCATCATTATGATGCAATTGGTTTATTAACCCCAAAAAAGAATAACAAAGGATACCGAATTTACTCAGAAACCGACTTGGACAAATTACAAGTCATTTTATTTTATCGCACACTAGAAATGCCGTTAAAGGAAATTCAAATCTTACTGAGAAGTCAAGATAGCGCAATTGACCATTTAAAGGCACAACGTGAAAAATTAATACGAAAACAGCAACATATTATGCATTTAATCCAACTTATCGATACAACAATACAATCTAAGAAAGAAGGCATTATGATGACAACAGAAGAAAAATTTAAAGGCATTAACTTTAATGACAATCAATATGAACAAGAAGCACGTGACAAATTTGGAGATGCTGCTGTAGATAATTCCAACCAAAAATTAAATCAACTAACAAACGAAGATAAAGATGAATTAGCAAAAGCGTGGGTAGAAATGTTTGAAACATTTAGTCTATTAAAAGAAAAACCTGTTGAAGATGAAGCGGTTATAAAACAAACAGAAAATTTTTATCACTTCTTAAATAATCACTTCGGAAATTATTCACTTGATGCGTTTTATGGTTTAGGGGATATGTATACAATGGATCAAAGATTTACGCAAAATATCAATCAATACGGAGAAAATCTTGCTGCATTTATAAGCGCTGCGATGAAACATTACGCTACTATTAATTCATAAAAATGAAAAATAAGGGTATAATGATAATAAAAAAGGAGCGATTAAAATGTATCAATTAATCATTGATGATGCATTCTTTAATATATTCCCTGATGCTAAGATTTATACAATTATTGCTAGAGGTATTGATAATTCAAAGAGAGATGAAGCATTATTTACGGAACAATTGAATGCAGCTAAGAAGTCATCATTAAATTATTTACCGTTAGAAAATTTTAGCGATAACGTAGTGATACAAGAATGGCGTGATGCATTCAAACAATTCAAGACAAAAAAGGGCGCACGATCATCAATTGAAGCACTGTTAAAAAGAGCACATCAAGATCGTGATTTTAACCCTATCAATCCACTTGTTGATTTATATAACAGCATTTCATTAACCTATGCAGTGCCATGTGGTGGAGAAGATTTATCAAAGATTGAAGGAACAATGCATTTAGGGATTGCACAAGGTGGCGAAGATTTTATTCCATTAGGTGAAACTGAAAGTGCACCTGCCCTAGAGAATGAAGTCATTTATTATGATGAAACTGGTGCAATATGTAGATGTTTTAACTGGCGTGAGGCGCAGCGTACGATGCTAACTGAGAATACAACTGAAGCAATACTGGTTATTGAAGCGATTAATGCCTCTCAATCAGAACGTGCTGAATCTGCGATGAATGCGCTGATTGAAAATATAGAATCGTATTTTAATGTAACCTGCGAATATAAGGTAATATCTAAAAAACAGCCTTAGTAGGCTGTTTTTATTCTAAATAAAATAATAAATACAAAATAATTATTATATGCTAAAAACATTATTCTAGATAATTATATTCTTTAACCTCTTTTAAAAATTCTGAAAATAATATAAAATGAATGTTAACAAATAATTAATTAGGATGAAAAGAATGATTAAACCTCAAAAATTACACAAAGGTGATACTGTTGCAATTGTCTCACTTTCCAGTGGCATGGCAGGAGAAAAAGATTTCATCTGGAGAACGAGGCAGGGACTCGAACGCTTTGAATCTGTATTTGGACTAAAATATAAAGTGATGCCAAATGCGCTAAAAGGTACGGATTACTTATATGCTCATCCAGAAAAACGTGCAGAAGACTTTAATCAAGCAGTATTAGATCCTGAAGTGAAAGCAATAATATGTACGATTGGTGGTACTGAATCAGTGCGTATTATGCCTTATATTGATATTGAAGCGTTTAAAAACAATCCGAAAATATTTATGGGGTATTCTGATACGACTGTTCAGCATTTATTATTTTACCAACATGGTATTACAACCTTTTATGGACCAGCATTACTTACAGATTTTGCTGAAAATATTAAAATGGATGATTATACAATCAATCAAATACTTAATGTATTATTCTCGAGTAATGATATAGGTTTAATTAAGACATCTGAAACAATTAAAAAGTTCGGATTAATGTGGGATGAAATAGCAAAAGAATTCGAGAGAGATAATTTATTTAATACAGGTTATGAAGTAATTAATGGCTTTGGAAAAGTTCAGGGACATTTGATTGGTGGCTGTGTAGAATCGTTAGTCAATTTAAAAGGAACAGAAATTTTCCCACCATTAGAAGCGTTTAAAGGTGCCATCTTGTTTTTAGAAACATCAGAACGGCATACAGAGCCTGAAGTACTAGAACAGTATATACGATCATTTGCGACGATGGGAATATTCAATCAAATAAATGGTTTGATTATTGGAAGACCGCAAGACGGTGTCTATTATGAAGAGATTAAGTCAACATTCCAAAAAATATTAAGAGAAATAGAAAAAGAAGATTTACCTGTATTCTATAATGCAAGCTTTGGACATAATGAACCGAAGTGTATCTTACCGTATGGTGTACAAGCAGAATTAGATACTCAGAATATGACATTTACAATATTAGAAAATGCAGTTGAATAACCAGCGAAAGTTGGTTATTTTTTTATTTTAAATTATTTATAGACTCTTCCGAAAAGTCTGATAATGATTTATCATATTTATAACATGAATAGAATTTGATGAACATGACAAACATTACTTAATAAAAAATTTTTAAAAATCTGATTTTTTTATGTAATCGATACGTCAAATAATAAATTTTTTATGGAGAAAACAAAATGAAAAAATGGAATGGTGCTAGTGTTATCGTGATAAGAGATAATAAATTGTTAATCGTGAAATCAAAAAGTGAATAGAAATGGTCGATTCCTACAGGTGGTTTAGAAGGGAATGAAATTGCTGAAGAAGCTGCAGTAAGAGAAGCCTTTGAAGAGACAGGTTATAGAATTTCGGTAATAAATCATATAGACACTACTTCTAAAGTGGTAAAAGATTACGAAGTTACTGTAGATTACTTTCTTGGTGAAGTAATTTCTGGTGAGATACTAGTAAATGATCCTGACGAGGAAATAGAAGAAGTGAAATGGATATCAAAAAATGAAATGAGCAGTATTGAATGGTTATATCCTGAAGATATAACATTAATTAATAAATACCAATAATCGGAGGACTATATGACTAAAAATATATCAATTGAATTGCCAAGTAAAAATTATTTATCTGACTTATATTATTGGATGTTTGAAGATGAACGCCAAGAGTCAGCAAAGTGGAATGGTCCATATTATCCAAGACCAACGACTGAATTGGACAAAGAAGAATTTATTACTAAAAAAATTGAAATAAATTATTAGTATCAAGATATCCCTCAAACAATGTACATCATTAATGATGGTCATTTTTTCGGAACGCTTCATGCAAATTGGGTGAGTTCGGAGACAAATTGGATGGAAGTTGGGATTTGTATTTATAATCCTGAATATTGGAGTGGTGGATATGGTAATTCTGTATTCCAGCAATGGGTTGATTATATCTTTAAGAATAGTGATTTGCATCGTATAGGGATTTCAACATGGTCAGGAAATATTCGAATGATGAAATTGGCCGAAAAAGTTGGAATGATTGAAGAAGCACGAATTCGTGATGCTAGTATTGTTGAAGGACAATATTATGATGCAATTAAAATGGGGATTTTAAGAAGTGAATGGGAAGAAAACAAGAGGTGATTGAAATGTTAGAAGGTGAACACTTCATTGAAATAAATCAATGTATACACTGGGTGAAAATTAAAGGAGACTATATTAATGAGATTCCTATACTAGTCATTCACGGAGGTCCTGGGGGCAACCATTATACTTTTGAACGTACTTCGGGTTTATTATTAGAAGAATCTATGCCTGTGATTTATTTTGAGCACCGTCACTGTGGTCGAAGTGAAAAAGTTAAAGATATGAAATCTATTAATATCAATCAATTAATTGATGATATTGAATCATTGAGGGTTGAGCTTGGTATTAATCAATTTAATTTACTTGGCTATTCTTTCGGTGGGGAATTAGCAATGAACTATGCTGTAAAGCATCCAAAGCATATCAACAAAATTATTTTAGAAGCACCTTCTTTAATCACTTTACCTATGAGTAATTTGACACAGTTAAATGGTTTTTTAACTGTCTTTAATGATTATAATAGAAAATTACTTATTGAATATATTAAAACACATCATATACAAGAATCAATCGCATATGCGTGGTCAATTGCAAGTGTTGATGAAACGGATAGACTGTTATTCCAGAGCAAAGAAAATGCAGTATTAAATCGTAGATTATGGCAAGAAAGTAAATTATCGAACGATGGCACTTTCTATAAAGAAATCATCCAATTGATGGAAAGTGAACTTCTTCTTGAACAATTATTTAATTTCAACAAACCTACATTAATAATTACAGGTATATTTGATCGTAATACAGGTATTGCAACCACACAGTTAATACAATCGAAGTTGGAAAACTGTAAAGTAGAATACTTTATTAACAGTGCACATTTTCCTGATATCGAAGAGACTACATTATTTGTAGAAACTATTAATAATTTCTTGGGAGGTTCAATATGAAAATAAGACAAGCAACGTCAAATGATGCTGAACAATTAATGAATTTAATAGCACATGTTGAATCGACATCTGAATATATGTTGATGGGGCCAGGCGAACGTAATAATACGATTGAAAATCAAACAAGAATGATAGAACATTTTAATCGTCAAGAAAATAGTGCAATATTTGTAGCTGAGAATGAAAGATTATTAGCTTATCTTTTTGCTATAGGTAATACATCCATGAGAAATAAACATACAGCTTATCTTGTTATAGGGGTGCATCAAGATACTCGTGGACAAGGTGTAGGTAAGTTGTTATTTGAAGCGGTAGAAAGTTGGGCGAAATCTGTTAATATACATAGGTTCGAATTAACAGTAGTAACAGAAAATGAAGCAGGAATAGGATTATATAAAAGTCGGGGATTTGAAATTGAAGGTACTAAAAGAAAATCATTAATGATCAATGAGAAATATTATGATGAATATTATATGAGTAAATTATTGGATGTGATTAAGTGAACTATATAAAAAAATGAGACAACACATAGGTCATGAATGCTTGATTGTCATCGGTGCAGGTATAATATTAGAACAGAATGGAAAAATTTTGTTAGAACAACGCGCTGATAATGGTCTTTGGGGTATACCGGGCGGACTAATTGAAATAGGTGAAAAAGTCCAAGATGCTGCAATACGAGAAGTGACTGAAGAGACTGGCTTATTTCCAAAAGAAGTAGAATTGTTTGGTATTTATTCTGGCGAAGATTACATCGTGACATATCCTAATGGTGATGAAGTGTATTCTGTGTCAATTGTATTTTATACAAAAGAATTTGATGGAGAACTTACGATATCTGATGAGTCGAAGCAACTACGATTTATCTCACGGAAAGAAATGAAAGACATAGAAATCAATCCACCACATAAAGAATTTGTGAATGATTGGTTTGAAGGAAATAAAGAATTAAATATATATTAAGCAATCGAATTCGATTTAGATATTTGGAATAAAAATGGAAAATATAGTTATGAATAATAGGATAAAAAAGCAAATGAAAATGATTTAAATTCAATTTATGAATTAGACAATGAAATTTTTCAAGGAAAATCATATATTATGTCTACTTTAGATAAATGCAATGAAGCAGATAAAAGTGATTATAAAAATCTTATATCAAAGAAAATTAATTATTCAGGTTCATGTATCTTAGTGACTATAATAAGTGAAGAAAGATATATTAGAGATACATTTGTAAAGAATAGATTTAAAACTTGAAGATGTTCAATCATTATAAAAAGGAGAAAACTTATGTTAGAAACAGAACGATTAATTATTAAAGTACCAACTCTTGATGATATAGAAGAATTATTTGCAATTCATAATGATCCTGCAAACCAATTATATAACCCTAAAGGTCCTGATACAGATATAGATAGATTTACTGAAGGGATAAAAGAATGGATCAAACATCATAAACAACATGGCTTTGGTTATTATGTTTTAATTGATAAATCTGATAGAAAAACTTTTGGAGCATGTGGATTAAAGTTTAAAACAATTCAAAATGAAGATTATTTAAATATTTATTATCGTATTAATTCAGATAAAACTCGCAAAGGTTTTGTTAAAGAAGCGGCGAATGAAATAATGAAACACGTAAAACAAATAACTGATAGTAAGTATAAAGTTGTTGCTCAAACGCAATATAATAATATCCCATCAATTAAAACAGCTGAATCATTAGGTTTTGAAATGGATCCGTCATTTGATGATATCTTAGAAAAAGGTAATGTTTTTTTGTTTAGATAAATTTATTGAAAAAGATAATACTACTATGAAGAAAAAAATAATTTAATAAATGTGAAATTAAAAACAAGATGAAAATAAATCATATTTTCATCTTTTGTTTTTAGTTATAGGTCTTTTTCAAATGCGTCTCTAGCTTTAATTAAGTTTTCATCAGAAATTTTTGAAGGTAACTTCACCAGTTTCAAGATCCAAAATGCCATTTACGTCAACCGATTTGTTGTAAAATGTGCCTTTAGCGATAACTAAACTTAAGGATAAATCACCATATGTATTTGTTTTAAGTTCTTTCTTCATATTTTCACCTCCATACAAATGATATACCCTTTTTATGGAATATAATAATCAAATTAGAAAATAATAGATTTAATTTTATCTTTCAAAAATATATCAAATAACAATTCGTCTTTGATATAATATCAATGTCAAAGTTGAGGGAGTGAATATTTTGATTAAATACATTTGTGCTAATTTAGTTGAGATTAAAGATAATAAATTACTATTAGTAAAAGTAAGAGATAATGAAAAGTATTATTTACCAGGTGGTAAGATTGAAACTGGTGAAAGTGATATAGAGTCATTAACTAGAGAAATGGAGGAAGAGTTATCTGTAAAGTTAGATGCAAGTAAACTTGCATATTTAGATACAATCATAGGTCCAGCATATCCTGATACTAATCATGATGTTGAGTTAAGATGTTATACATATGAAGGTCTAGATACAGTAGAAAAATCAAGTGAGATTACGGATGTTCAATATATGGATATGTCTGACACAACAAACATTGCACCAGCAGTACAAGTATTAATTCAAAAATTACAACAAAAATAGGAGAATGTTACATGAACATAATAGTTTATTGTGGTGCGAGCACCGGTAATGAAAGTCAATATAATGATAATGCAATTGAGTTAGGAAAATGGATTGCTGAAAAAAATCACACGCTAGTATACGGTGGTGGAAATGTAGGTTTAATGGCCACAATTGCAAATACGGTATTAGAATTTGGTGGAAAAGTAATAGGTGTTATGCCTAAATTCTTAGCTGATAGAGAGATTTCACATCCAGGTCTAACAGAATTAATTATTGTAGAAAACATGTCTGAACGTAAAAATAAAATATTATCAGTTGGAGATGTTTGTGTCGCATTACCTGGTGGACCTGGAACTTTAGAAGAAATTGCAGAAGTAATTTCATGGGCAAGAATTGGTCAAAATGATCGTCCTTGTATTTTATATAACAAGAGTGGTTACTATGATTTACTTTCTGCATTCTTTGATAATATGGTTGAAAAAGGATTCTTAACAGAAGTTGATCGAGAGAGAATAGCATTTGCTAATTCTATAGAAAATATGGAACAAGTAATAAAAGAATATAAACCAGCTAGTATTAGAGAATATAAAAAGTAGAAAGGAATCTGAGTGATTTCATTTCTACTTTTTTAATTTTCTATTATTTTACTATCATAAATTTTGTGTACATTATTTCGATCATTATTAACTAGCTTTTGCATTGTATGATTGACAATATCATTAGCCATAGATTTAATCGGTATTTCAATACTTATCAGTTTTGGAGTGGTGATCTGACAGATATCTTGATTGTCTGTACCGATTAACTTTACCCTGTCTCCTAAAACTTTTTGAATGCCAGCAGAGACATAATCATTCCCCGTAAAAATACCATCTAAATTCAAATTTTCTGTCTTGATGTACTGAGCAATATTTATTCCATCTTCTATTGTAAATGCATTTTTAAATATACGATCATCTTTTAAAGTTTTATTTGCCACATATAAAGCTTTTTTATATCCTTTCAATCTTAATATTTGTGCATTATTATCAGGATTATCTAAACAAATACCTAGGTTATTTAAATTAAGGCTGATTAAATATTGTCCAGCTATATATCCAAGATACTCTTCGTCAAAATGAAAGTTGGATATTGATTTTATTTTTAGGGCATCATTGCATGCAATAATAAGACCGTCTTTTACATATGACTCTATTACATCAATTTCATTTTCAACTGAACATAATATAATCGCATCTATTTCATTTGTCTTAAGTGCATTTAATATCGAGATTTCACTTTTAGAACTAGTAAAAGTTTGATGTATATAGGTTTTATAACCATTGTTGTCTAAGAGTAAGGTTAAATATGATGATAATTTTGAAAAGAATGGGTGATTAATACTTGGTATTGATATAGCAACAGACTTTGTTGTCCTGTTTCTAAAAAAAGTTGCAATATTATTTGGAACATAATTATTTTCTTGTATATATTGCATCACTTTATTTCTAGTCTCATCACTTACATGTGGATGATTATTAATCACACGAGATATAGTAGACTTTGAAACATTACATGCTTTAGCAACATCAAAGATATCCATCTAAATTTCCTCCATAAATAATGGTTGACCTGGGAATGTTCCCAGCGTTTAATATAAGGCTATCATAACAAATAGTTAAGCATTGGGGGAAAAAATATGAACATTGGCGTTTTGGGTAACTTTGTAGATAACAAAGTCATTAATGATCTGACGACGAACAGCTTAAATAATTTCATCGGTATTTTTGAATATAATGTAATGAACATAAACAATATTACAGATAGTACTTTAGAATTCTTTGATGACGTACATCATTTATTGAGATTAGTAGATACAGTATATATCACTGATTCAGCAGTTTATTTAAACTATATCATTAAAGCAAGTGGCCATAGAGTAAACATTATTTTGGAAACACCTAGTATAATTCGTAAAAATGACTTTCATTTGCTGGAGTGTATGAATGACATCCAAAATATCAGTATTACAACGAGTTTCTTATTAAGATATCGAAATATATTAAATGAGATAAAAAGGTTGTTGGAGGAAGATCTTATTGGAGAATTACATTCTATTACTCTTAATATGAAGATTAAAAACAAAAATATTAGCAAATCATTAATTGATATCACTTCTCTTTACTATTATTTGTTTTCAAGTGAAGTAAAAGTTGAGACTATAAAATGTAACAGTATAAATAATTTATACAAAACGAAATTTATCAATAATAAAACTCAATATATCAATATAGAATTAAGTTTACTAGAAGAAGAGGAAAATTTAAAAATTTTGATAGAAGGAAGTAAAGGAACAATTGAGTATTCTTTGAATAATTTATTTGTAAACAAAATTCCAGAGAATAATACAATAAAAAACAGTCGAGTAAAAATTGATGAAAAACAATTAAAAACGATAGTAAACAGAGATAATTCTAGATATATATTATCAAATGGATTTGAAATCTTCTTAAAAGCTATTCATTTATGGTTATACATAAAAAATGAAGAAAAGATAAAAATTATCGATTAGAAGAGAGCTATATCAAACCGTCCAATATTATTGATATTGGACGGTTTGATAATATAAAAAAATTTATAACTATTAAATTATCAATGAAACCTACTTTTTGTTTTTTAATAATAAAACTATATTTGCTATTAAAATTGTAAGGATAAATACAACAACTAGTGTTGTACTGAAGAAAGTGAATCCATTTCTATAGACGATGTGCCAAACAACAATTAGTGCAATTAAGAAATAAATTAATATTGCAGTATCTCTTGTTAATTTCTTCTCATCAAATTGTCGCTTTTGTTTATCATTCATTAGTGAATAGCCTGATATAAAATCTGCACCTTTTCCTAATGTGAAAAATACAGCAGGGATCAATAAAATAGCGATAGAGATTAGTGTAGGAACGAGTGGCAACTTAGACACCTCCCTGGACAATTAATAAATTTAAATGAATTATAACTTATTTTTATTATATATTTCCAATTTTTAAATTATCAATCAATTTCGTATTGTGTTATTTAGAATATGATATATTTTAATAAAGGGATTTAGGAGGATATAAAATGTATGAATTTAGAAAACTTACTTTAAACGATGAAGATTTATTCAATGATTATTTTAAAGCTTGGGGAGACGAACAAGAAAGTATTGTCCCATCTGCTACAAACATAAAACGATATAATTCTTTTCAAGACTTTATCAATAATTTAGAAGAGCGAGAAAAATCCTATGAAGTTTTAAACTCTACATTATTTTTAATAGAAGATGGAAGTATAGTAGGTGCATCAAATATTCGTCACTATTTAAATGAATTTTTAATACATTATGGTGGGCATATAGGCTATGGCGTTAGACCTGATAAAAGAGGTAAAGGATATGCTACGATAATATTGCGTGAATCCTTAAACTTTCTAAATTCACTAAACGTTGAAAAAGCATTAATAACATGTGATGAAGATAATATTACGAGTAAAAAAGTAATATTAAACAATGGCGGTATTCAGGATCAGTCACATATAAGAGAAGATGGTGGGGTTACAAATAGATTCTGGATTGATTTATGATATCGTTCCAAAAATAGTATTAATGAGTATATTTAATAATTTATGGTAAAGTATTGTTATCAAATTAATCAAAATCTTAGTTTGATAAAATTTTTATAAGAGGTGAAATTATGTCTGAGTATAAACGTTTTGTTCTAAAATTTGATCAAGGACAATTGAATAATTTTCAAATCTGGGTTGATATAGAAACAGGAGTTAATTATGTATTTGCAAGGCAAGGAGCAAGTGCAGGTTTAACTGTATTAGTAGATGAAAATGGCAATCCTGTATTAAGCGAAGTTGTATATAAAAAATAGTTTTATTTAGAAAAATTAATGAGCTAATTAAATATTAATTTTAATAAACTATATTAATTATGATTGATGTTCTTTTTAATTTTGCATTTCAAAGCATTCCATTGTAAAATGTAAATGAAAAAAGGAGTGCTATTAATACTCCCCTTGTAAATCCGTTTATTCGGTGACTAGCATTAATGGTTAATATTTCAAATAACCACTCAGCTCTGTCAAGCTTATGAGTGGTTATTTTTTTTATTTAAACCAAAATCATTAGCTATTATGTTATCTATCTTTTTTTGCTTACGAAGCGTTGGAATCATCAGCCATAATATTGCTAGTCCTAAATAGCAGATACCTGATAAAGAAATGAGTTGAATTGCACTTATATTCTCTAATAATATGCCTGCAACTAATGATCCTAGAGGCAATCCGAGAATTCCAAAACTATTACTCACAGAACTAACACGTGCTAAGTATTCATTAGGAATGATGCTTTGATTTACAGATAAGAGTAATAAGTTTGCAATACCAACAATCACCCAACTTAAACCATAAAATATTAAGTAAAAGGGTAGTTTAATGACTAAACCTGTAAGAATAGAACTCCCAGCGACAGTAAAGAGTAAAATCATCAATTTACCAAGTGGCACTCTTTTAAATCGAGTTGCAATTAAAGTAGAAAGAATCATACCGATACTCATCGTTGCAAGAAATAGTCCATAATATGTAGGATTATCAACATCATGTGCTAATTTAGGTAATGCACCATATACAATACCAATACCAAGATTTACTGAAAATGCTCCAATAATAAATATCCATAAAAATGATGAGCTTACGATCTTTAATCCAGCCATTAGTGATTGAAAGTAATTAAATTTTATTGTTGCTTTTTTATTGATATGATTTGTAACTGGCAGTTTCCAATAACAAATTGTAGCAAATAAGAAAAGAATAGCACTAATTATATAGAATACATTTGCACTCATTGTGACAAACAATGCTGCAATAACTGCATTCAATACGATATCTAATGTGTTATTTGCAAAAGTCATTTGTGAATTACCTTTTACTAAGCCTTCTTTTGATAATAGTATAGGTACTAGTTTATTACTAATTGGATATGAAAATTCACCAAAGAGCATTGAAAGTATTACTAATGATATTATTAATAACCAATGATTGTAGTTATTTAAAATGCAAATTGATAAAATCGTCATTAAGATTGCTTGAAGAGTTTGAGATAATATTAAAATCTTTTTAATATTAAAATAATCTATAATTGGTCCATAAAATAACTGAATAAATTTAACTGCAAGCATCGCAGAAGTTGTAAAGCCTGAAATAAAAGCACTTCTAGTAATCTCATAAATATAAAGTGAAGAAATAATAAAATAAATACTATCAGCTGCGTTTGTAAATATACGGCCTAATAGTAATTGATGAAAAGGTCTTAAAGTCATTGAATCACCTCATTTTTATTCAAATACATCCTTACTTATTTCAAACATTGTGAGATTTAAATAATAACTTGTAGGTACTTCTTCAACTTGCTCTGTATTATTTGACTTCTTAATATCTTTATTATATTTCTTTAATAATTGGTTAAACTCATCCTTGAATGCTGTGACCTCATTTTTGTCAATTTTTATTTGATGCGTAGCTGAGATATAATGTTGATTATCTTCGATTAATCCATATTGATTTAGAACTTGAATAGTACGATTTAATTGTTCAGAAATGATTTGTTTTGATGGCTGAATGATATCATTAGTAAATAATTTAGGATCAATTTGAAATCCTTGGTGAGTTGCTCGATAATATTTTAATATGTTGCTACCTTCAGGAATTTGCTTGGTCATTTCAATCATTTGGTGTTTCTCTAGTTCCTTTAAATGATAAAAAATCTTTGCTTTAGGAATGTTTAATTGTTTAGCAATATCTGTTACAGTCATTTCTTTTTCAATTAATAAAATTGAAATTTTCATGCGTAAGGCTTCGGAAATGCATTTTAATTGTTCAAACGTTTGAACTTGATATTGAGTCATTTATATCCCCCTTAGTTAATTGAAATAAACCGGTTAATTTATTTTAACCCTAAATGTAAATATACTCAAATAATTAAGAGAGTATTCTGATTATTTATGTTATATTACTTAATAAAGGGAGAAAAAAGATGATAGAATTAGCAAAGACTAAGTATACAGAAGTTAGTAAATTATTAGAATTACAAAAGAAAGCCTTTAAAAATGATTATGAAAAGTATCAAGATCATGATACGAATCCTTACTGTGAATCAGAACAAACTTTAAAAGATAGTATTGATAATGATGAATTTTATACTATTTATTTAAATGAAAACATAATAGGTGGAATTGTTTTAAAAGTTATTCATAATGAACGTGTTCATTTATACAAATTATTTATTGATCCAAAAATACAAGGTGTAGGTTATGGATCAGAAGCAGTTAAATTAGTTTATAAAATTTATTCAAAAGTTCCGCTTTGGACGGTTTATACACCCCATGGCAATATATTAAATCATAAATTTTATGAAAAAATGGGCTTTGTAAAATATGGAGAAGCTGAAATAAATGATAATTTAAGATTATTTAAATATAAAAAAAGGTAAATTAATCGATGAAATCTTTTTAGAGAAATATATATAACTAGTAATTATAGATTCCTTTTTGGAGTCTTTTTTTATTACTTTGTTATATAATATTAATATCTAAAAATTCTGAAAAATGGGTGAGCATTTGAAAAACATATTCAATATTGTCATAACAATTTTTATGCTCTTTTTATTAGCATGTATCCCTTCATTATTTAATGAACAAAAAATAGATTTTTCTCATTTTATCCATTCGTTAGGCAATGCATTAAAATCTTTATTTAATCCAGGTGAGATAGTATTCGAAAATATAAAATCTGGTGTAAGGCATAATTTGTTTCCTTTTATTATTGAACCATGGATAAACTCAATGACAATATTATTTAGTTCTCTGCTCATCTCTTTACTCTTTTCATTATGCATCGCATTTCTAATGTACCAATCTAAATTATTCAATCAAGTGATAATACGAACAAATCGAATTTTAAGTATTATTCCTGATATTTTCTACATACCAGTATTTATTTCTGTCATTATCTTTATATATATTAAAACGAATGTCTTACTATTTGATGTTGCATCTAGTCATGAGAAGGATGCAGTTATTTTTCCTATTATATTATTGTTAATCATTCCTATTTCTAATAGTATCACCGTCATCCATCAACTACTTGATGCTGAAAGAGAAGAGAGTTATGTATCATTTGCAAGAAGCAAAGGTTTAAATAATAAAGAAATATTTTTTGGTCACATATTAAAGAACATTTTGACAGGATACTTCATCAACTTTAAGCAAATTGTATGGATGACTTTATCAAGTTTATTGTTTCTTGAGAGATTATTAAATGTATTTGGTATTTCAGTTTTTATTTTTGAATATAATTCACCGATTGTATTGTTTATTTCATTTTTATTAATGTATTTACCGATACGATTATTATTTTATATAGCTGAAAACTACACGCAAAAGACAACAGGAAGGGGTTTGGCATAATGAAACGTATCTATCTTTTTGTTTGTCTGCTCTTGATTCCTGCTTTAATTAGCATTATTTACTTTGATGTATTAGGAGGAAAAGTTAAAAAGACTAATTTTCTTTATGATAAAGATGGGAATATGATAGCAAGTTCACCATTTCCACCGGGGAGAGATTATATTTTCGGTGTTGATCGAAATTCCAGACACATGGCATATGAAGTGCTTTCTGGATATCGCATCACATTAGGTATTCTTGTAATCGTTGCAATAATCACTTTAATTATTGCAATATTAATCGGTACGTATTTAGCATTTAAAAAGACTAACTTGAATATCTTTGAACCATTCATGCAACCATTTTTTTACATTCCACAATCAATATTAGGTTATTTACTTCTTAGACCGATACTATATGAACCGATTGATCAATTTACTACAACACAAAGTTATCGTATTATTTTTAATTTAATCATACTAATTGTTTTGATGTTGCCAACTACGATATTATTAGTTAAATCGGCTACACAAATGATTTTGGAAAAAGAATTTATTAGTAGTGCGAGAACAATGAGTCCATCTAAAGCATATATTTTTAAAAAGCATTTATTGCCGAATATGTTGATTCAGTATTTCATCGTATTCTTTAGAATTATGTTCCAAACGCTAGTAGTGATTTCTCATCTTGCATTCTTTAAAATATTCTTTGGAGGAACTGATGTATGTTACGGACCAGGTTGTTTAATCAATGAACAACCAACAATCCCTGAACTCAGTAGTTTATTAGGCTTTCACTTCTATGATTTACAAATCGCTTGGTGGACGTTTTATGCACCACTACTTGCAATAATATATATCTTGTTTATTTGTCAGTATATTTATCAAAGGTTGGATTTAATCAGTTTAAAATAAGATTATATAAAAATGGACATATATTTATAATCAGAGAATTGTTACAATTATATTAACTGATCTAAAGGAGCAAAACGATGCCAATTCAATTTAAACTGGACCCTGTAAATAAGGAAGTCATTCAACTAATAAGCAAAGAGGGAATATTGAAGAAAATTCCAAATGAATATTGGAAGCTATTTGAACAAGGTAATTTTATTGTGTTCAAAGAATGGAAGTTCTATCCTATTCGAGATGCAAATAATATTAAGAAAACAGCAACTGATATTTTGACTATGAATAAAAGAAATAGTTCCAATTTTACTGTTATTGCAGAAAATACTACTGAAGCAGAAGGGTATTTAGGATTCTCTAATACAAAAGATGATGAAGCTTTATATGTATGGAGTGAGTGGCCAGAAATAGAGCCAACAAAAATCTTTAATAACATACATGAGTTAATTGCTAAATTAAATGCTTCGAATCATACTAATAATAATAGTGATTTTGAAAATATATTAGAGTTAATTAGAGCTAAGAAAATGTTCTTTTATATAATGGATGAAGAAATAGGGGACGTAATGGGAGATGTTTCATTTGAATATTTCCCAGGATTTTCTTATTATTTCTGGACGGATCAAAATATTCCACAATCACTTGCTGAGAAGCAATCACATTTATCTTTAGAAATGATTGATAAAGGTACATTTATTAATGATGTACTTCCTGATATTGATATGGAAGAAAACAGTATCATTTTAAATCCATTGAGTAACGATGCATGTGAGTTTTATCCATATGAAGTGTTCGAAGCGTTTGAATAACTATAGAACCCCATTAACAATTGACCTTGTTAATGGGGTTCATATTTAATCTAAAGAAATAAAATCACCTTTAAGTTGATATTTTTTCTTTAATAACTGAATATCATGCTTTTTAATCTCTTTATTTTTATTATTTACTACGTCATAAGTGAAATACCTGTTATTTCTATTTCGTGTAATCACAAATTTTTTATTATAAATGATACCCGTCATGTATTGAGGATATTTTACAGTATCTTCTCTTCTTTTAACAATATATGATCCAATAACCATACGCCAAATTTTAATGTCTTTCTTTTTATCAATCCAAATGGTATTAGGGAAGGAGTTATCTATTTTTTCCAAGCCATTCAACCATTCTTGTTCTGTAGGGAGCCAATCTAAAAAAGCTACAGTAAGAATAATAAGCTTCGTCATAATAAATAATATATTATTTCGCTTTTTCACTCTGTTGACCTCCTAAAATTCATCCCCACCACATTGCTGTAATAAATAATGATAGCCACGCAAATACAAAACATAGGACAATAACAATTAACGATGAAATTCTCACTATATATAATTTGTATTTAATTAAATTGAAAATTGACCAGATTAAAGCTAATAAATAAAAAAGTCCTGCTACAAAATTTACAAATGTAACAATATAAATGGGTGACACTACATTAGGATTAATATAAGCAAAATTTTGTGATATGAATACTAAGAAAATACCTATGACTAAGAGTATAATGTTTATAAAATAAATTATTTTATTCATATTACCACCTCAATTTATATATTACCACATATTGTAATTGATTGGTATAAGTCCAATAATTGAAAGTTCTAAAATATTCAAGTAAGCAAGAAATAAATAAGATGAGGTGGAATTAAGGAAAGTCTTAATATTTATCATGAGAACTATGAATTAAAAGGGAAATTATCTCGAAGCGAAGTTCATTATAAAGAAGAATGGCATGAAACGTTTCAATGTATTTTTTCTTGTGGCGATAAGATGATTTTGCAGAAGCGAAGTGATTATGTCTCTGATTACAAAGGTTTACTGGATGTTACAATTGGTGGTCATATTATGAGTAATGAAACGATGGCTGCTGGTGTAAGAGAGATAAAAGAAGAGCTTGGTATTGATATATTGTTTGATGATTTAAAGTTAGTATGTGTGATTCCTGAAATACTTGATAATAGAAGTAAAATGGATAAAGAGTTTATTAATGTTTTTAACTACGAAATTACAGCAGAAGAAATGAAACAAATTACTTTTAATGATAATGAAGTGGAAGATCTGATTGAAGTACCATTAAAGGAATTAAAATTACTTTTTTTTAATTCAAAACATCAAATTAAAGGTAAAAATGTTTTGGGAGATAATGAAATAACATTTGGTAAGAACCACTTCTTACCGTATTCAGAAAAATATTTTAATATTATAGGAAGTGTATTGTGAGGTATTAATATGAATTTGAAATTATTAGTTCAACAATATAATAAAGATTCAGGCACGGAATTTATTCATCATTTATTGTATGAATGTATGAAAGAAGTGGGGAATACTGATCCATTTATTAGAGACCAATTAGCATTTAATACATTTGCACAATGTATGATTGATGAGAATATAGATAACAATGTTCTAGATGATTTAGTGTATCGTTGTATATGTAATCTAAACATTTATAATTCAGACATTTGTGATGATATTTTTAAAAGAAGTTTTAGTGTTTTGTTTTTGATGAGTATTCTATATAGAGATAATATGCGACATTTATTTACTCATAGTCAGTTAAGAAGTATTTCAAAAGCTGTTATTGAATATTTCATAAATGAAAAAGATACACGTGGTTTTGTTCATCGTAAAGGCTGGGCACATGGCATAGCACATGCTTCAGATGCAATTATAGAAGTAATAAAAAATAGAAATTATGATGAATCATTTACTTTAACTATTTTAGAGGGTATCAAAGTTAATCTATTGAAACTTCAAAATAATGATATGCCTTATATTGATGATGAAGATGAAAGAATGAGTGGTATCATTGAAGTATTATTGAAATATCGACGTTGTCATGAGGATTTGATAATTCATTGGATTAATAGTTTAGATATACTAGATAAATTAAGTGGCAATCAAGATATAGCATACTATAGAAAATTGAAGAATATTAAAGATTTTAAGAAAAGTTTGTATTTTATTATGGATGATTATCCTAATGTACAACATATTATTAAGAGCAGTCTGTAAGCACTGTTCGAATATAATTAAGCCAATATCCTATGTGATATTGGCTTAATTTTTTAAAAAAACTGCGTAATTATGACTATTAAAATAACTACGGGTAGTACGTATTTTACGAGTGGATACCATATTGAAAATCCGTGTGTAACAACATTTTGGAGCCTAGTTTTAGATAGTATATGTCCAGTAAATAGAGTGGTTAATAATACTCCGATAGGCATAAGTATATAACTCACTAAAAAGTCCATGTTATCAAAGATACTTCCTGCACCGAATTTTATATTATTTAATACACCAAAAGATAATGCTGCGGGTATTCCGGTAATAAATACAATAATACTAATCCATAAGGCTGTTCGTTTACGTTTCGATTCATCTTCTTTTATGATGTTTGATAAATTAAGTTCAAGTAGAGATATGGATGACGTCAGCGCTGCAAATAAGAATAATATCAAAAATAATATATAAAAGAACATTCCAAAGGCTATTTTATTAAATAACTGTGGGAGTACAAGGAATAACAATCCAGGACCTGCTTCAACTTCTATATTTAATGCAAATGCAGCTGGAAATATAGCTAGTCCAGCGAGCACTGATATCAATAAGTTCATAAATACGATTGAAGCTGCTGATTTAGAGATATTCGTTTTTTCCTTTGTGTAGGACGCATATGTGATCATTCCAGTTGTGCCAAGTGATAATGCGAAGAATGATTGTCCTAAAGCATAAAGTGTCCCTTTTATTGATATATCCTCAAATCTTGGGATAAGGAAATACTTTAATCCTGTCGATGCCCCGTCTAGGGTTACCGAACGTATGACAATAATCATAAATAATATAAACAACAAAGGCATCATAATTTTAGATGCTTTCTCAATACCGTTTTGTATACCAAATGACACAATTATACCGGTCACTGCAATGAATAGTGCTTGTCCAATTAATACATAGTTTGGATTTATCATCATTTGATTGAAAAAATCTGGGTTAGGTTCAACAAGATTAAAGGTGATACCGAAGTAATACATAATAAAGATGATTATCCAACCCCCAATGACACTATAAAATGCATATAGTATAAAAGCGGTTATATTACCTAAGTAGCCAATACTATTCAAAATAGGTTTTCCTGACAATTTATTAAAAATAGAAATGGTATAAGTTTTACCAAGTTGTCCAATACTAAATTCTGATATAAGAAGAGGAAGTCCAATCAATAACGTAAAGATAATAAATTCTAATAAAAAAGCACCGCCACCATACAAGCCAGCGATATATGGAAATTTCCAGATAGCACCAAGACCTATTGCTGATCCTGCGCTAGCAAGGATAAATCCGATAGATGAATTCCAGTTTTGTGTCTTTTTCATTTAAGCACTCCTTTGCTTTAACGCTGTGAAGTGTAATTGTAACATATAATAAATTTTTTGCAATAATCGTGTGTGTTATATTTGATGAGATACATGATAAAAGATGCAGTAAAATGCCAAAATGAACACATAAAAAAACTGCCGTTAAGGGCAGTTTGTTATACTATTATCTTATTCTAAATTTTCTTGATACATTCATAAATATTATAAAGGTGATAGTAACTAATAAATAACCTGTCACTGTGAATTTTTCGGGAATTGAAGTGTATTCCATTAAAGCAATAAAAATAGAAAAATATCAATGCCTTTAAGAAATGTTTATATTTTATGTTTGATGATTAGATTGGAATACACATTAAACTTAAGAAAGAATTTTAGTACTAACATCCAAAAAATCACAGTTTTGTGGGTGTTAATTTTGCACTTTTAATAAAGAAGATAACTGAGATATAAGTAACAGCTCCAAGTAATCCCCAGATTAATAATCCGTTTATAAATGTATCAATCAGTAATCCACCGACAAGTGGGGCGATGATACGTGATATACCGGTTAAACCAGTCAACGCGTAATATGAGCCCTTCATTTCTTTCGGTGAGAGTTCATCAATTCTTAAATCCCACATCGTAAATACGAATATTTCGCCAACTGTTAATATGAACATAGCGATACATAATGATAATAAAGCAGGTGAAATCCCTACAAGTATTAATCCAAGAGGTAATAGTAAAGCACCGATAATAATAGATGTGCTTGTTTTAATATGTTGGCCAATTTTGTACACAAAATATTGTAATAAGATGACGGCAATTGAATTCACTAGTGTGAGTATCGCATAATGGTGAATCGCTGTCGCATACGGATAGATCTTAGTTAAATAAATGCTGAGTGAAGTCATCATTTGTGTATAGCCAAATACGATAAAGATATTCCCTAATACTAAATAGAGAAAGGCTTTATCTTGTTTAAAGATATACATCATATTAAAGAATGGAATATGGTTCATCGATTGATTATTGTTAAGATTAATATTGTTTTTATTAAAGATGTAAATGAATAATAATAGATTAATAAATAGTGCAATAACAACAATATAAAATAGTTTATCGATTCCAACCCATTGAATCTGACTTGATAAATACGGTCCAATGGCAGCAGCAACGTTAATTAAGTAGTATCTGATATTAAAGATCAGTTTCTTATCTTCATCTGCAGTAAACTGCGTAATGAGAACACGATATGTAGGTTCAACTAAAGTGTTTCCAATTGTTGATGCAATTGAGAAAAGAATAAAACCAGGAAATGTATGAATCATCGGAAAGGCAAGATAGCTAAGAATGCCAATAATTAAGCCGAAGTAGATGACATGTCGTTTATTGAAACGGTCGATGACACTACCTGAAGTCATACTCAGTATGATTGCCACAACACCAGCAACAGATAATATGATGCCAATTTGAAAGCCTGAATAGTGATATGTATTGATTAAGTAAATTGATAAAAAGGGCATCACCATTAACATACTAAACCGTGCAATAAAGGTTGCAGCGAGTAGGGTAATGATTATGGGTGAGAATCTTTTCATAAATGACCTCCCACTTTTGAAATTTTAAATAATTATACCATAATGAAACCACAAAAAAACTGCCTGTAAGGGCAGTTTCAATTACTTTCGAATTTTAAAGAAATTAGAAACATTTACTAAGAAGATAAAAGTAAATGTGATGATTAAATAAGCAATAATTATAAAATACAATGGTAATAATTCATACTCCATAAATAAAAATAATACTGCGCTAATTAACATAAAGATCCCCATAAACTGACACAAACGCTTTTCATTATACTTCGCTTTTTCAGCTTCTGGCATAAAGTTATAACCTGCTATCAAGAAACTGCCACGACCAGTTAGCATGTATAAGCCAACGAGCGCAAACAAGATAATAATAATAATCATATCAACACTCCTTATGATTTCTCTTAATTGGTATGAAACGAATGATAAATGCTAGGAATAAAAATAAATAAAAAGGATAAAGTGAAAATTTATAATCATCTTCACTGGCTTTTTCACCGATTAATTTCGTATCAATTGTGAAATAATGCCACGAAATCGATATTGGATTTTTACCGTTCATAGAAATGTCACTAAGGTAAAACTCTGGTCTAGATATTAGCCAAATAAAATAAGCTGCAATCAATAATATGAATATGTTTGAAATTATTCTTCTTTTCATAATTGTTACCTCTCAGATATACCGAATGCGAAAACGAGTAGTGCTGCATATAAAAGCAATGGAATAATAGAATATAGGATTAAAAATATCTTTTTAGTTGCTTTTGAGATCAATGCACATAAAAATCCAATTAATCCTGATATCATAAATGATTTTATTAACAATTCATGTATATCGAAATCACTCATCAAATCATATGGAACGATAAAGGTTAATGCCAAAGATAATAGACTCATCGTCGCACAAATGATACTAATCCACTTTGATTTCATAGTGTTCACCTCTTACATCTATTATACACTACTTACAATAAAAGTATAATTACAGTAAGATTGTGCGATTACGTTTAAAACTACATATTATCTTAAATATTTAGTAGAATATTATTTAATAAATATTTAAAATTGAGGTAAAAAAATGGACATACACTACAGACCTTTGTCACTCGATGATAAAGAGAGTATATTTGATCTTTTATCTAAAGAAGAAGTTTCTAGGTATCAATCATGGGTGATTGAATCTTTGGAAGATACGGAACAATATATAATTCAAATGTTATCGATGGAAGATAAAATGTATTACAGAATCATTGAGGATAAAGATACTAAAAAATTAATAGGTATTTGTAGAATTGTAATTAATGAAAAACACCATAAAGGTGAAATTGGATATATGATACATCCTGAATATTGGGGTAAAGGGCTGGCAACACATGCAGAAAATCACCTTATTTCATATGGATTTAAAGAAAAATCTCTCAACAGAATATTTGCTGTGACTGATATTCAAAATAAGGGATCAGTTCGTGTATTAGAGAAAGCTGGCATGCAGCGAGAAGGTCTAATGCGCCAAGACAAAGTAATCAAAGGGCGTTTTAGAGATAGTTATATGTTTAGTATTTTGAAGGATGAGTTTATATGAAACATACAATGATAGATGACAAATTAGCACATGATTTATTTAATCAATTTATAACGAAACTATCACCATTAGGTTATTATGTATTTGGTTTAAATCAATTGAAACGGTTAAACGGAAAAAGATATCAATTTAAAGATAACATTGATTATTATAGTAAGATATTCAAGGATGAAGATAAATATTATAATAATAAACTTTTAATATTGTTGATGACTTGTTTTCCAAATGAATCAATCTATGCCTTAAGTTATCATACGGAAAGTTTTCAAGTTGAATATAATCCAGATTTGCACGTAGAATATCCACTTTATCCATCAGGTGATGATGTACTGTATGTGTTCGATGAATTTAATCAAATCTATATTCCTTCGTATGGAGATACGTTTTACGTTACGGGTGAAAAAATAATTAATGTTATCGATGATTTTATACAATCATATTCATTTGAAAGCTTTGAACTCAGTGATTACCGTATCAACTTTCAATATTTCAAAGGTAAAGATGAGGAAGAACAAGGTCCTGTTGTTGATTTGAAATTGTATGCTGATGAAAGACTGATTGAGCATTTTGAGATTTTTGAAGATTATTTTGCAAAAATTGATTATTTAATCAAGAAAGTACATAGTAGATATGCAATTTATGGAGTAACTGAATTAAATCCTAAAAAACTCGAGAAACTTAAATATTTAATTCGAGACAGCCATTTCAATGAGGATGAAATAGCGATTATCAATGAATTATATGAAATCTTGAATACATTTAATTTGACTGAATTAGTAATTGGTGGTGTTTAATTAAGTAGAAAGTAACCAATTAATCCAAAAGTCATTAGAATTAATATTAATAATCCAATAAACTTATTATTCATTCCACCAAAAACACCACTTGTATTAGCATTTTGATGAGCATCGTGGATATTACTTAATGGGTTGTGTGCAGTTTCTTGATTACTTAATCTTTCTTTATCTGATTGATTATTTAGCAAAATGATACCCCCTTGTATTCATTAAAGTTTAGAATATAATACCATTATTTGTGAATAATAAACAAGAATGAGTTGATAATATGATAAAAGAAATTAAATCTATTGATGAACTTAATCATGAAATATATGAAATTTGTAGATTAGCGATTAATAAAGAAAGAGTTAAAACATACTTAAATCAACTGATTGCGTCACATAATGAGAAACTCTTTCTATATAAGAGCGAAAAACAAATATTAGGTGTTCTAGGTATAAAAGTAGCGAAAAATATCTGTGAAATCACTTGTATAGCAGTAAAAGAAGAGCACCAAGAGAATAATATCGGATCAAATTTTATAGAATTTCTAAAAAAGAAATTTACTACGATAACAGCTGAAACCGATAATGATGCTGTTTACTTTTACAGAAAGAACGGATTTGAAATAAAATCATTAGGTGAAAAATATATTGGAGTAGAAAGGTTTTTATGTCAATATAGTATACAATAGTGCAACTATGTTTTATTCAAACGTCATCGGGTATTAAAAACCTTGGGGATTATTTGATTACACATAGGAGGCGGCAGCATGAAGCACATAGAAATCATTCAATATACTGACGACTATAAGCAAGAGGTGAATGAATTTATCATTAACATTAAGCTCAATGAGTTTGATATTGAGAATGTTACACATGATAATCAGCCTGATTTAAAGAATGTTATAGGCACCTATATTAATACAGGTGGGCAATTCTGGTTAGCGTTATTTGAAGGAAAAGTCGTTGGGACAATTGCCTTATTGAAATTAAAAGATAACAACAGTGCTTTAAAGAGGGTATATGTTGATCAAAATACACGCAATATGAAAATCGGTAAAAAATTATTGGATCATGTGATACAACATGCACATGATGATGGTATTAAAACTATTTATTTAGGTACGATTGATAAATTTGAAAGTGCACAACATTTTTATAGAAAGAATGGATTTCATTTGATTCCGAAAGAAGAATTACCAAATGATTTTATAGTAGTACCTGTTGATAATAGATTTTTTTATAAAGATATTTAAAGATGCCAAATGGTGTCTTTTTTAGTTTATTTATATATAATGATTATTAATAAATAAACTTCTGATGAGGTAACGTATGATTAAAGAAGTATCAGATATGACATTTTTGAATCAACAAACTGCAGATTTAATATCTTTAGCTATTAATAAAGATAAAGTTGATGAACTATTAAGGCGCGCTATTCTAAATAATAAAGAAACATGTTTTGTATATGAACAAGACTATAATGTAGTAGGAGTTATTACAATTAAAAACAGTGATAATATTTGTCATATTACTAGTTTAGCTACTAGTAGCAATCATCAATTGAGAGGGATTGGAACACAGTTAATTAACCATATTAAAGAAACCAATGATTATATTATTGCTGAGACAGACGACGATGCTGTAAACTTTTATAGAAAACAAAATTTTGTTATTGAACCGTTAGGTGAAAAGTATCCGGGTGTTAAAAGATATAAATGTATTTATAGAAAATATTAATGATAGAGATAAGGTGAAAAAATGTGTATTTTTTGTGATGGACTTAAAGATGAACAAATTATTTATGAAACAAAACATTTTAAAATTGTATTTGATATTAATCCAGAACAAGCAGGCCATTTACTATTAATATCGAAGGCGCATTATATGAATTATTTAGAATTACCAGATGACATTGCATTAGATTTAATTCAACTTGAAAGAAAGATGATTCATATATTAGAAAATGAGATGAATATTTACGGCGTATCATTAATACGAAATAATGGACGCGTAATGGACGAGGGCACTCACTTTCATGAGCATGTTATACCCAGATATAAAGGTGATAATTTCTGGAGTGATAAAAAAACGAAATTAATGTCATTTGATTTAGCTTTATTTTTGTCATTATTGCAACCGAAATAAGTATAGCGATCGCTATACTTATTTTTTTACCTTAAATTTACCTTAAATAAATTGGAAATCTAACAATTATTATTAATTTGGTGGTAAATTGAAAGTGTTATGTAGAAGGGATGATGGTTATGAATATATGGAATAGATATAAAAAATTATAAATTTATGTTGTTGTATTTAATCCCATTTGCTTTCTTTGATGCATGGGCTGAGATTGTTAGAGGAGATATGATTGTATTCATTCCAATGTTAATCTTTGCGGTGATTATGAATACAATTATATACAAGAAGCAGTTGAACTTTGGCTTTGTATTGCTTGGTATATTAATGAGTTACTTCGTAAGTTTAGGTGTAAGCTACATTGCGCCAGTTACAATAGCTGATAGAACAGATGGTTTTGCATTAATACCATTAACGGTAAGTCTCTATATTTTTGTATCATCAATTGCTTTTCTTGTTATCCATGCAATTTCGTACTTTGTCATGAAGGTGATTTCTGATACGCGAGGCAAAGGATTATATACTAAGAAATAATGGAGGAATTATGAATAAGCATATCAGTTATAAAAAAGCATTATTAGACTTTTGGAGACGTTCATTAGATTTCGAAGGACGTTCAGCAAGAAAAGAATACTGGTTTCCGATGCTTTTGAATTTAACAATATTACTTGGTGTATGGTCTATCTGTGTTCATTTCGATCGTCAATTAGGTATTAATCCTGATGATAAGTGGAGTATTAGTAATATCGTTTATAAGACGCTAAGTTTCTTCGTCTCAATTGGTGTATTAAGTGTTTCAGTAAGAAGATTACATGATACGAATTTATCAGGGATTATTGCAATCATTCCAGGTGTCCATTACGATGTGTATTGTAGGCATTGGTTTATTATTAAATCAATGCGGAATCAATGAAGAGCTTTTCATGAGTATAGTTTTGCCAATAGTGCTTATCGTTATGATTATTTTTTATATCGTTCTACTTTTAAGAGATGGAACATATGGTCCAAATGAATATGGAGAGGATCCATTGGATAGAAAACGCGGTATCGATTAAATTAAAATTCAGATACCGCTATAACTCTTTATTATTAGCGGAATCTATTTTCAAAAATTTAAAATATCGCTAAATCAAATAAAAATTCATTCATCAAACCTTAAAATTACCTTAAATTTGAAAGAAAAACAATTTTTCTTATTGAAAAAATGGTACATTTATTGTAAGAGGTGATGATATGAAATGGATATTTATTATTTTGGCATTTTTCCTATATATCATTCTCACTACAAGTTTGAATATGATGACATATAAACGTAGAAAAATAGACAATAGAATTGATGAAAAGACATACTTTAAATTAAGTTTAGGTATAAATACCTTAAGCATTACAATCTTAATTCTTTACTACATCTATTCAAAATAATGATAATAAGAGGAGAATGAACATGAAAAAATTACTTGCAGCAACGATTATCACAACGGCTTTAGTATCACCAGTGGTTATGAATCAATCAGCGGAAGCGGCGACACATTTAGAAAAGAAAACAATCGTGTTACCTCAATTTAATAAGACGAATGTCGAACAAATGAAAAAAGGAACGTTCAAATACCAAGATGTTGGCTTAGGGATGACTAAGCAACAAGTTGACAAGAAGATTGGTAACACAAAGTTATAAATGGGAATGCATGATAAAGATGAAATGATCGGTACACATTACTATGGGATTTATGGTAAAGGTGAACGCCTTTGGTTAAGCTATTATGATATCAATCATAAAACGAAATATAATGATGCTAAACTTGCATCTATGTTGTTCCAAACTTATGATAAATATATTACGAAAAAAGAAGTTGAAAAGTATACGGGTAAAGCTACTGAATATGAAGGTAATATGAAAAATGATGATGAAATAGGACGTATGTATGGAAAGCTTTATGTAACTTACTGGAAACAAAAAGGGAAATGGGTTGTATATAACTTTGGAATCACAAGTCCTATGAATGAAGTAGGTATGCAAGAATATGGTTATAAAGAAGGACGTCAATTACCAGCAGGTGTGAAGTTGCCTGAATGGATTAATAATATAAAATAAAACATGGATACATATTAATTAATCAACATATAGATTTAGAAATATTGAAGGAATTAATGCATTGCTGTATGATAGATGGTAATTATAATGTTCAGTGTATAAATTTTTTGGACGACATTGATTTAGATAAAGTAAATTTTAAAAGATATTTAACCAGTTATACACTTGAAATAAGAGATGAAAGAGCATATCATTTTGTGAGTAACAGTGGTCCCTCATACGCCTTCAATTTAAAAACCAGACACTAATTTTGAGTGTCTGGTTTTTCATATTTTAGTCCAAATATAATAGGCATAATGAGCAGGGCGATCAATTCATGAAACATCCAACTTGATGCGAGCATTGCGATAAAGATACTTAACCAAAATGAGTTGAAGTTGTATGATCCAAATTTCATATAATAACTACCTCCTATTTGTTAAATTCTTCTGATTTCTTGTAATAAGCAATTGTTGAATAAATGAGAATAGCAGATATTCCTATCATACCTATATATTGATTTTCTCCAGATGCTGCATGATAAAAGGCAAGGAGTAATAATAATCCAGTCAACATATAAATCATAACGGTATATGTTTTAGATAAAGAATGCAGCATAACGAGTCTTTCACCTTCATCGATATTATTAATAATAGTTGTCAACAGTTGTCGGTCTTCATAATCTAATTGAAAATTACTATTTGTGATTTCGGGAAACGATAATAACATTGTTCTATTGTGTTTCGTAATCATGATTACGAATACTACAAAGATAATCACTACGATACCATAATATATGAGGGCATTTGTTGAAGCATCTAACACGAAACTACCTGTTGCAAGTGCTATTGCCAATGTTATGATATGACTTGAATTGACGATATTCATTGATGCTTTATTATATTGCTTAAGTTGGTAAATGTATTGTTCATCTTCTAATAATTTTGGAGGATTTTTCATAGAATGATATTGTTTTTTTGAAATAATATATAAGTAAATACTAATGAAAAATAATAAAGGTACGATAATAAACATCAAATTAAAATTAAATTGTGATTTGTAAAATCTTGACACATCTACAATCATTGGTAATGAATATCCTATTATTCCTCCAAACAAAGCGCCTACTAATGTGACAAATGTTGTACGTCCCAACTTTTTATTACTGCTCATAACTCTTCCTCCTCAAATATAAATACATTTTCTACTGGTTCATCGAATATTCTAGCAATACGTACGGCGGTTAGAATGGATGGCATGAAGTCATCTCGTTCTATAAGAGAAACGGTTTGTCGTGATACTTTGGCGAGTTTCGCAAGTTGCGTTTGATTATAACCATCGCGAGCGCGGAGTTCTTTAAGTCTATTCTTCATCTCTCTTCTCCTTTCCTCTTTCTACACTCTCAGTGTAATATATATTTATCATTTTGACAAGTATATTAGTCAAAAATAGAACTATAATTGTCAAATTGATAATAGTTCTATGATATATAATCTTTGAATATAGTTTAAAAAAATCTAAAACGAAACCTATTTTGTGTTTTAATGGATTATATTGTAAAATAGATTTAGGAGTGTGAGAAAATGAATAAAGAATTAAAAGAATGGATTATATCGATAGTTATTGCAGTTGCTGCAGTTATATTAATACGTTCGTTTTTCTTTGTACCTTATCAAGTGAGTGGGGATTCTATGGCACCTACTTTTGAGGATAAAGAACGATTAATTATTAATAAAATATCTACATGGACGAATGGGTTAGATCGTGGTGATGTGATTGTTTTTCATGCCAATGAAAAGAAAGATTATATTAAGCGACTGGTTGGTCTACCTGGCGATAAAATTGAGTATAAAGAGGATTTATTATATGTGAATGGAAAAGTAGTTGAAGAAAATTATTTAAAGGCAAATCGCGAGTTAGCGATTAATGATAATTTGACTGAAGACTTTACGGTCTCTGAATTAACACATTCAGGAGGTAAAAATGAGATTCCTGACGGGAGATATTTAGTTCTCGGAGATAATCGTGAAATTAGTTTAGATAGTACTAAGCCTGAATTAGGATTAATAAAACAAGATAGTGTAGTAGGGAAGGTTTCAATTCGTTTCTGGCCATTGAATGCTTTTGAAACAGGGTTTTATGAAAATGATTTCGATGAAGTGAATTAATAGTAAAATGAATTGAGGGATAATAATGAAACAAGAAGAAAAAATAATTGAATTAGCCCCTAAAAATACTAATATTATTGAAATGGTTGAAAGAGTACCGCGTAGAATTAGTAGTTTTGTAAAAGAAATATCATTGGATCACAGTCTTGGTAATCCTAGATTTCTTAGAAATACGATTAACCCTAGACGTTTCTATTTAGTGTATAATAATGACTTAGCAACTTTATATGATGTCAATGAAAAATTAATTGTTAATGAAACAGATGTTACAAATTTAATTGATAAAGAAATGAATAAAATTATATTTGAATTAGATGATAGTATGTACGAATTACATAAAGTAATTCGACGTTTATAAAAAAAGAACGACTATTTGGATTTACCAAATAGTCGTTCTTTTAATATCTTAAGATTCTAAGAAGTTATGAGTGAATGTTGCGATTGCAGCACCAACTAATGGAGCTACGATGAAAATCCATAATGTAGATAATGCATCTCCACCAGTGAAGATTGCTGGTGCAATACTTCTTGCCGGGTTAACTGATGTTCCTGTTAATGGAATACCGATTAAATGTACCATTGTTAATGTTAAACCAATAACAAGTACTGCTAAACTTGGTGCAATAAATTTAGTTTTAGTTACCGATAATACTACGAATACAAATACGAATGTTAAGATTACTTCAACTAAGAAAGCACCCATGTTATTGATATTGTTTGGTACGTTAGCACCGTAAATGAAATCGACTTTCTTTGTAAATGAACTTAAAATAGCCCAAATTAATGATGTTGCAATAAATGCTCCAATGATTTGGAATACTGAATAAATCGCGAAGTCTTTAAATGATAAACGCTTATCTAAAAACATTGCAAATGAAATAGCAGGGTTTAAATGTCCTCCTGAAATATCTCCAATTGCATATGCAGCAGCAATAACAGTTAAACCGAATGCGAAGGCAATACCAAAGATGCCAACACTAGCGTCTGGATTTAAAGTAGCCATAACAGCAGTTCCAGTACCGAAGAATACAAGTACAAATGTACCTAATAATTCTGATAAATATTTTTTCATAATAAAAATTCCTCCTAAAAATAATGACAGGTTCAATCATATTACAAAATGATTGTTTAATCAAGAGCAAATGACAACAAAAAGAAGAGGCGAATCATTCGCCTCTTCTTTTTGTTGTTAGAAGTTCGTTATTATAAACGAGCTCCACATACTGGCCATGGTTGAGATCCACGTTGGTTATAAAGAATTTGTGCACGTTTTGTTTGTTCAGCAGCAGATGCTTGTGAAGGTACACCAGATCCACCTACTGAATGCCAAGTTTGAACGTCAAATTGGTATAAACCGTGGTAGCTTCCTGAAGGATCAACAACATTTGCTCTTCCGCCTGATTCACATTGTGCTAATGCTGACCAGTTTACGCCACCAGTGTTAACTGGTGCAGCTGTTTGTTGAACAGGTGCTTTGTAAGTTTTAACTGCAGCAGGTTTAGCTACAGGTGCTTTGTAAGATGTTTGTTGAACTGCTGGTTTAGCTACAGGTTGAGCAGGAGCTACCGCTTTAGGAGCTTCTTTAACAACAGGTGCACTTACTACAGCAGCAGGTGCTTTAGCTTCAGTTGTAGGAGCAGCTACAGGAGCTACTTCAACAGTTTTATTTACTACAGTGTCAGCAGCACCAGTGTATTTGTAATTCCAAGTCCAAGAGATACCGTCTGATTTGAATTCGTATGAGAAACCATCTTTACTAAATTCATAGTTATATGCACCAGCGTGAACTGGTTTTTCGTTTAATGATTTAGATTCAGCTTTAGCTAATTCAGCTAATTGTACGAAGTCTACTTCTTCTTTTTGAGTGTTTACTGATTCAGCAGCGTATGCTTGTCCAGCTGTTGCTACAGATGTAGTTCCTAATGCTAATGCTAATGATGATGTTAATAATGCTTTTTTCATAATATATAAATCCTCCAATAATTTTCGTTTTAATTTTAATTCTTTATCGATCGTCCAAAATGAATGTCGATAAATCTCTCTCTTTCGACATTAATAACTTTAACACAAAAAATCATTACATACGTTACAACAAAATAACAATTGATTACAAACTCGAAATATGTTTGTAATATAATTTGTCGAAATTAAGAGGTAAACCCATAGAGATGCAATTGAGCTTTGTAATATTTGCTTAATATTAATACCGAAAAGTTTAATTATTATTAATATAAGCAATAATGCATGCAATTAAGGGGATAATTCAGATACATAATTCATTGTAAGCATAGTTATTTTTTGTAACGGTTATTATTTAAACATATATATTGATATATTACAAAGCAAAAGAACTATTTTAATGTTGATATCAAAGTCGAAACCTGATTTTATTTTCGTAATAAGTATATAAACCTTTTATTTTCAAAGTACAATCACGAACGTGTTTAATTTAAGAATATTGTTTTTCAATTACTAATGATGATAACTTATAATGGAATGATTTAGTTACTACATTAATATTTCAAATTTAACTATTACCTCAATAATGAGTATAATTTTTTCAGTCATAGAGTTTATTAAATTATAAATAACAAAAGGATTATAATTCAAAAAATGAGAAGTTATTATTATAATAGAAGAAACTAATAAAAAGGGGGATGTTTATGTTTAACCCAAAGCCATTTAAAGTAGAAAATTATTCAGAACAAATTGAATTTATCAAAGCTCATCCTTTTGCTACATTAATTTCAACAATAGATGGTGTACCATATGCTTCACAAATTCCTATTACTATTAATGAGTTTGATGATTTTTTAATATTATCTGGACATTTGGCGAAAGCGAATCCTCAACTAAAGACACTTGATGGCAATGCAAATGTATTAATATTATTTACTGGTCCACATGCATATATCTCTAGTTCCTGGTACAAGGATGAAGAGGTGTCCACATGGAATTATCAATCAGCACAGATACGCGGAGAAAGTGAATTGATGTCAGAAAACGAATTAATGATTGAGCTAGAACAGCTTACGAATAGATATGAGTTAGGTAGAGAAAATGCACGTACATTTAATACACTTAGTGAAAATGTCTTAAAACAGGCAAATGGAGTGACTGGCTTTAAAATTCGAGTGAACGAAATCCAAGTGAAATATAAAATGAGTCAAAATAGAAGTGAAGAAGATTATCAAAATATTGTACATCATTTGGAACGTGAAGGTGAGACAGAAAGTGCAGAAGCGATGAATAGAATTAGAAATGGCAAATGAGATCTTTCTCATTTGCCTTTTAAATAATTATAAAAGATTAAAAAATTAGACTTACACTTGATTCTTATAGTTCTCCCTTAAGTGATCGATATATTTCGATTCAGGGGTCACAACAACAGTTGTTTGATCAGTATAAGTTACAAAACCAGGCTTAGCACCATTAGGTTTATAAACATGTCTGATTTCTGTATAATCTACAGGTATTTTAGATGAACCTTGTGCTTTTGAGAAATGTCCTGCAAGTATGGCGGCATCTTCAATAGTAATGTCAGTGGGAGAAGCATCTAAAATAACGACATGACTACCTGGAATATCTTTTGTATGGAACCATAGGTAATTATTGCGGCCCATTTTATGTGTAATATATTCATTTTGAAGATTATTTCGTCCAACAACTATTACTTGATTGTCACGAGATAAATAGTGGTCAATATCTTGTGTTTTCTTTTTCTTCTTATCGTTTTTTTTATGTTTTTTCTTTATCAAGTTTTGATCTGCGAGCTCATTACGAATATCGTCAATATCATTGAGCTCAATATGATTTAGTTGCATTTGGATAGTTTGAATATATTCTATTTCTGCCTTTGTTTCTTCTATCTGTTGTGCAGCATGTTGTTTACGCGTCTTTAGACGATTATATTGTTTGTAATAGTATTGTGCATTCTCAGCAGGGGACTTTCTTGGGTTTAGTGGAATCTTAACGGTTTCATTATTATAATAATTAATCGTTTCAAGTTCATCCATCCCTTGTTTGAGCATATACATATTACTTGTTATTAATTCACCAAATAAATTCATTTCTTCCATTTGATTTGTTTCTTCAAGTTCATTGAAGAGTTTCGCTAATTTTTTTTCATTTTTAGATAATAAACTCGTTAAATGACGTGCTAAATCATTTGTTTGATTACGCACACGTTCTCGATTGCCACGGTCTTTATAGAAGTTATCAAGTAACTGACTTAATGATTCAAATGATTCAATATTTGTTGCGTACGTGACCGGTTTATAATAGAAATCTTCTTTATCGTTTAAAGTATATGTAACAGGTCTAACTTCTTGATCATTCATAAATGTTTGAAAGCTATCATCGATGTCGTTACCTGTTGCAAGGATTTCATTGACTGCTACTGGGCTGAATCCTTCTAAAACATTTAATATTGCATTTTTTATTTTGAGTTCAGGATCAATTAAATCACTGATTGTCTTTAATTCATAAGGATTATGTTTCTTTAAAGTTGGTGGGAACTCATAGGTGAATCCAGGCATCAGTGTACGTGCACTGTTCGTATTTGGAGTTAAGTGCTTTAAGCTGTCTAATATTTTTTTGTCTTGATCGGTTAAGATGATGTTACTGTGTTTGCCCATAATTTCAATGTATAAGTGTCGAACGATACGATCTCCAATTTCATTCGTATTGTTAATGATTATTTCAATAATTCTGTCATTACCTATTTGATTGATAGATTGAACAATGCCGCCTTCAATATGTTTACGCAGAACACGCAGAAACATTGGTGGTTCAAAAGGATTATCTAAAGTACCTTCAGTAATATGAAAGCGCGCAAAGTTAGGATGCGCTGATAATAATAATTTCTGATTCTTTCTATTCGCACGAATCACTAATACGACAGTATAATTGTCGGGCTGTGTGATTTTATTAATACGTGCTGTTTCTAAAAATGATATTTCTTTAATCATTTGATGTGTAAATAAGCCATCAAAAGCCATACAATCACCTCTTTTTTTCGTCTTTATAGTGTAACATGATTTGATGGTTTATCCTATATATGTGGATAATCTATTGATTAAATCACACAAGGGTAATATTATCATATATTTTTCTTATGATTTATGATAAATTTAAATATAATTACTTTTATATGAAAGGTCGTTATTATGGAGAAAGAAAAAGGTTTATTAATCGTATTATCAGGTCCGTCAGGTGTCGGTAAAGGGACTGTTCGTAAAGCAATATTTGATGATCCAGAAACAGATTTTCAGTACTCAATTTCAATGACAACGCGTGATCAACGTGTCGGAGAAGTCGATGGTGTAGATTACTTCTTCAAATCAAGAGATGAGTTTGAAGCATTAATTAAAGAAGATGCATTTATCGAATATGCAGAATATGTTGGTAATTATTACGGAACACCTGTACAATATGTAAGGGATACGATGGATGCAGGGAAAGACGTATTTTTAGAAATAGAAGTCCAAGGCGCGCGTCAAGTACGTAAGAAATTTCCTGAAGCATTATTTATTTTTTTAGCACCCCCGACTTTAGAACATTTAGAGCAACGCTTAATTGGACGTGGTACCGAGTCGCAAGAAGTGATTCAAAACCGCATTAATGAAGCTCGCAAAGAAGTTGAAATGATGAACCTTTATGACTATGTTGTTATTAATGATGAAGTGATGGAAGCTAAACAGAAAGTACAAACAATTGTAGAAGCAGAACATTTGAAGCGCGAAAGAATTGAAGCACGCTTTAGAAAAATGATATTGGAGGCCAAATAAATGTTAAACCCACCGTTAGATCAATTAAAAAAGAATGTGAATTCTAAATATTTAATCGTTACATTAGCTGCAAAGCGTGCACGTGAATTACAAGATAATCCTGAAAGTGCCTTACTTGATGATTATATCTCATATAAACCAGTTGGCCGTTCTTTAGAAGAAATAGCAGCACTAAAAATTAGAATTACAAATGAGCAACCAAATTAAAAATCGAGACTGACAAATTAATTTTTGTCAGTTTTTTTTCTAGGAGGATACTATGAAAATAATATTAGGTGTAACAGGTGGGATTGCCGTTTATAAAGCGATTGATTTAACAAGCAAATTAACGCAAGCGGGACATGATGTAAGAGTTATTATGACTGAAAGTGCGTTAAAATTTGTCACGCCATTGGCTTTTCAAGCGTTGAGTCGTAATAATGTATATACAGATATTTTTGAAGAACAGAACCCTGCTGAAATTCAACACATAAGCTTAACGGATTGGGCAGACTGTTTGGTAATTGCCCCTATTACAGCAGCTACAATCGGTAAAATGGCACATGGTATCAGTGACAATATGCTGACAGCAACATACTTAGCGTATACTGGTCCTGTTTATATCGCACCAGCAATGAATTCTAAAATGTATGATCATCCTGCTGTAATTGAAAATTTAACGACTTTACATGAAAGAGGCGTTCAGATTATTGAACCTGGGGCAGGTTTTTTAGCGTGTGGTTATGTTGCTAAAGGACGAATGAGCGAACCGCAAGATATCGTGGATGTTGTGACGAGTGGTAAACAAGTTCAACAAATTCAACAAGATTTAGTTGGTAAGCATGTATTGATTACTGCAGGACCAACAATTGAGAAAATCGATCCAGTACGTTATTTAACCAATCGTTCATCAGGTAAGATGGGGTATAGTTTAGCGGAAGCGGCAAGTGTGCGTGGTGCAAGTGTGACTTTAATTTCATCGGATTTACCGTTAGCAGTGCCTGAAGGGGTCAAACATATTAAAATTGAAAGTGCAGAAGATATGTTCAATGCGGTAAAAGAACATATGGAAGCAGCAAACATTATTATTAAGGCAGCTGCGGTTGCAGATTATACACCGGTTGAAGTATTTGATCAAAAAATGAAGAAACGTGAAGGCGACTTGTCGATACAATTGAAACGTACCCAAGATATACTGATGTATATTGGTGAGCATAAGACACATCAATATGTGGTTGGATTTGCTGCTGAGACAGAACAAGTTGAAATGTATGCACGTGGTAAACTAGTAAAGAAAAACGCAGATGTCATTATTGCTAATAATGTTGGAGACAAATCCATTGGGTTCAAATCTGATGATAATGCTGCCACGATGTACTTTAAAGATGGTAGCTCTGAAGAAATTGACAAGCAACCTAAATTAGGTGTGGCACACGAAATACTAACACATGTGATAAAGAAGGGATTTAATTGATCGCTAAAGTGATAGTTGATGTAAATAGTAAGCGCGTTGATAAGTTGTTTGATTATTTAATACCTGATCATTTAGAAGGACAAATCATGCCAGGCATGCGTGTTGTGGTACCATTTGGTCCTAGAAAAGTGCAAGGTTATGTCATTGAACAAAGTGAAACTGCTGAATTCGATAAACTAAAACCGATACTCAGTGTACAAGATTATGTACCAGAATTAACACAAGAACTAATTGAATTAAGTGAATGGATGAGCTATTCACATGTGTCAAAACGTATTGCAGTACTAGATGCAATGCTACCTGCGGCTTTAAAAGGTAAATATAAGAAGGTACTCAAGATTGAAGATACATCTGAAATCCCAGAAGATTTGATAAAGTATTTTAATCATGGCTCGCTTATTTTAGACCGTGCGCAAGAACTTGAAATTATGCCGTTACTTGCACCTTTTATTGCAACGGGTGCAATCATAGAAGATGTAGATGTGACACAGAAAAATAAAGTGAAGAAATTACTTGGTGTTAAGCTCATGGAAGGTATTGATTTTGAGTCACTTACAAAAAACGAAAAACAACTTGCAGCGTGTGAAGAAGTACTATCTCATCGCGAAGGTATAACATTTGTTGAACTAGAATCAAGAGGCATTTCTAAAGCTGTTTGTAATACTCTCATTAAGAACGGTGTATTCGAAAAAGTGGAACTTGAACAAACACGTGATCCATTTGCACATAAAGTATTTTTTGAAGATACAAAAAAAGTGTTATTGGAAGAACAACAAGTGGCATTTGATGCGATACATAGTGCATATCAAAACAAACAGGCTGAAACATTTTTACTGCATGGAGTAACTGGTTCAGGGAAAACAGAGGTCTATTTACAACTCATAAGTGAAGTATTGAATAATAAGCAGCAAGCGATTGTGCTCGTACCCGAAATTGCACTAACACCACAAATGGTCTATCGCTTTAAGTCGCGCTTTGGGGATGAAGTTGCAGTACTTCATTCAGGCCTTTCAAGTGGAGAACGTTATGATGAGTGGCGTAAGATTAAGAACCAAACAGCAAGTGTATCTGTGGGTGCACGTAGTAGTATATTCGCACCATTTAAAGATATTGGAATTATCATTATCGATGAAGAACACGAAACAACTTATAAACAAGAAGATTACCCACGTTATCATGCACGAGAAATCGCTGAATGGCGTGCACAATTTCATCAATGCCCACTCGTGTTAGGCAGTGCAACACCATCACTGGAATCATATGCAAGAGCTGAAAAAGGGGTATATACGAAACTCGAAATGCTTACCCGTGCAAATCAACTAGCAATGCCTGACATGTATGTCGCTAATATGCGTGACGAACTAACAAATGGTAACCGATCAATGTTCTCCAGAAGCTTACGAGAAAAGATTCAAGAAAAGATTGATAAAGATGAACAAGTGGTGTTATTTTTAAATCGACGTGGACATGCGCAATTTATGCTTTGTCGTGATTGTGGTCACGTGCCCATGTGTCCGAATTGCGATATCAGTTTAACCTTTCATAAATATACAGATGAACTGAAATGTCATTATTGTGGGCACAAAGAACCACCGATAAACGTCTGTCCAAGTTGTGAGAGCGAACATATTCGTGAAATGGGTGTTGGCACACAAAAAGTTGAAGAAATTATATACGAGACATTTCGGGATGCGAAAGTCATTCGCATGGATAATGATACGACACGAAAAAAAGGTGCGCATGAGAAGTTGCTTGAGCAATTTAAGCGTAAAGAAGCAAATATTTTACTCGGAACGCAAATGATAGCAAAAGGATTAGACTTTCCAGATATTACGTTAGTTGGTGTGTTGAATGCTGATACGATGCTTAATTTACCAGACTTTCGTGCAAGTGAGAAGACGTTTCAATTGCTAACACAAGTTTCAGGACGTGCCGGACGCAGTTCGAAACGCGGGGAAGTTGTGATACAAACATATAATCCAGAACATTACGCGGTAGAATATGCCATGACAAATGATTATAAAGGTTTCTTTAAAGAAGAAATGGAATATCGTAGGTTAGGGAAATATCCACCTTATTTTTATATGGTATATTTGAATTTCAGTCATCAAGATTTAAGGAAAGTATTACTCGAAAGTAAGCATATCCACCAAATTCTATTGCAGCATTTAACACCAGGCAGTTATGTACTTGGACCAGCACCAAGTCCAATTGCGAGAATTAACAATCAACATCGGTTCCAAGTGATGATAAAGTTCAAATCCGAACCTGAATTGTTGAAAGCGTTGAATTATTTGGATGACTATTACCATGAACAATATGTTAAGGATAAATTTACGCTTCATATTGACATTAATCCGTATATGATGATGTGATTGTGTTTTAGGGGGCGTAATCTATATGTAGTATTTCCAAAATACGGCCGTTTTTGCAACCCAAAACCTAAATTCACCAGAGCAAGCGCTAGTATTTCAAAAATACAGCCGCTTCCACAACCCAAAAACAGAATCCACCAGAGCAAGCGCTAGTATTTCTAAAATACGGCCGCTTCCGCAACACAAAACCTGAATTCACCAGAGCAAGCGCTAGTATTTCAAAAATACAGCCGCTTCCGCAACCCAAAACCTGAATTCGCCAGAGCAAGCGCTAGTATTTCCAAAATACGGCCGCTTCCACAACCCAAAATCTGAATTCATCAGAGCAAGCGGATGTATTCTCAAAATACAGCCGCTTCCGCAACCCAAAATCTGAATTCATCAGAGCAAGCGCTAGTATTCTCAAAATACAGCCGCTTCCGTCAACTGAATATCCTCCCACAACCCATACATTTTGAATCCATCCTCAAAATATAGTAAAATGACACTAATCTACTCTCTTTAGCAAAAGTTAAAGAGAGTTTTATTATTCAAACGAATATATCGCATTCTTGACCAAAATAAAGTAAAATAGAATGATTGAATAAAAAAGGAGCAAGTCCATTGATTAAATCATTAATAGATAAAAATGATGCATTATTGCATAGAGAAGTTAAAGATGTAACGGCTTTTGATGATAGTTTGAAAGCTTTAATACAAGATTTAGAAGATAGTTTGTTTCATTATAATGGTGTCGGTATTGCAGCACCTCAAATTGGTGTCGATTTAAAGGTCGCGTTAGTTGATATGGAACAAGATGGAATTTTACAACTCATTAATCCTGAAATTATTTCATTTTCACAAGAGAAAGAGAGTGATGTTGAAGGATGTTTGTCAGTACCTGACGTGTTTGGTATGGTGGCTCGTTCAACTGAGATTGTTGTAAAAGCAAATGATTTAGAGGGAAACGTAATTGAAATGTCAGCGTATGATGATATTGCACGTATTATTCAACATGAGGTGGATCATTTATATGGCGTGATGTTCACCGATAAAGTAACGCGTTATGTAAGTGAAGAAGAATTGGAGGCAATGTATGATGAAGAAGGCTAATATTGTTTTTATGGGTACTCCGGATTTCTCAGCTCCAATTTTAAAAGCTGTACACGATGCTTATGGTGTGTCATACGTTATCACACAACCAGATAAACCAGTTGGTCGTAAGCGTGTACTTACTGCTCCACCTGTAAAAGCGCAAGCGGTTGAACTTGGGATTGAAGTATATCAACCTGAAAAAATGACGAGTGATGAGGCATATGAATATGTTCAAAACTTAAATCCAGACTTAATTATTACTGCAGCATACGGGCAATTATTACCTGAACGTATTTTAGAGATCCCTAGACTGGGGTGCATCAATGTCCATGCATCACTTTTACCGAAGTATCGTGGGGGTGCACCAATTCATAAGGCCATTATAAATGGTGAAAAAAAATCAGGTGTAACGATAATGTATATGGCGAAAAAATTAGATGCTGGTGATATGATTTCACAAATTGTTGTGCCAATAGAACATAATGACACAGTCGGCACGCTTCACGACAAGTTAAGTGCTGCAGGTAAGAAATTATTACTTGAAACGTTACCGAGTATATTAGATGAAACGAATGTGCGAACGCCACAAGATCATGAAGCAGCAACGTTTGCATCAAACGTTAGTCGTGAAGAAGAATATGTGACTTTTAATCGTAGTAGTCAAGCAGTGCATGATCACATCCGTGGTTTAAGTCCTTGGCCTGTTGGATTTGCAAAGCTAGAAGGCCAAAATATGAAACTTTGGAAGTCAGAAGTGGCTGAAGGTAAAGGTAATCCTGGTGAAATCTTAAGCGCTGATAAACTAGGCATTAAAGTCGCAACAAATGATGGTGCTGTTATGCTAACAGAAATCCAACCTGCTGGAAAGAAACGCATGAAAGCTAGTGATTATATTGCAGGATTAAAACAAACGATTGTGGGGCAAACATTTAATGGAGCATAAGCATAGTGTAAGATATATTGCTTTAGAGATATTGGACCAAGTATTAACGGATGGTGGTTATAGTAATTTGCTCATAAATGAAGCGATTAAAGAAGGATATGTTGAACCTGTTGATAGAGCATTACTTACTGAACTTGTCTATGGTACATTACAATATAAATTGACGTTAGAGTTTTACATTGAACCGTTTATTAAAGCCAATATTAAAGGTTGGATGCGTCGTTTGCTTTTAATGAGTGTGTATCAAGCTATCTATTTAGATAAAGTACCAGACCATGCGATTATCAATGAAGCTGTTGAAATTACGAAACAACGTGGTTCAATCAGTGGTGCAAACACAATGAACGCAATATTACGTAACTTCCAACGTAGTGAATTACGTGATTTTGCTGAGATAAAAGATGATTTAAAGCGATTAAGTGTTGAATCGAGTACACCATTCTGGTTAATCAAACACTGGAATACACATTTTGGTTATGATAAAACACGTGCGATGGCTGAAGAATTCTTAACATATCCTGAGACAACTGTACGTGTCAATACCACTAAAATATCTATTGAAGATGCGATTCTGCGCTTGCAAGACGAAGGATACGCAGTTGAACAATCAGAAATAATTCCTGAATGTTTAGCGATTGATGGTCCACCAATTGTTCAAAATCCACTATTTAAACATGGGTTCTTGAGTGTTCAAGATGCCTCAAGTATGTTAGTGGCAAACGTATTGGATCCTAAAGAGGATGAAACCATTTTAGACACTTGTAGTGCGCCAGGTGGAAAAGCGTGTCATATCGCTGAGAAAATGAACAGAACTGGTCGTGTAGTCAGCCACGATGTTTACCCTCACAAAATTGATTTAATTAAATACAATATTAATCGTTTAAGTTTAAGAAACATTGAACCTTCAGTACATGATGCACTGCAACCGTTTGAAGGTGAATACGATCGTGTTCTTGTAGATGCGCCATGTTCTGGATTTGGTGTCATTAAACGTAAACCAGAAATAAAGTATGACAAAACACAGAAAGATATTGAGTCTCTTTGGCCGATGCAATTAGAAATATTAACGAATGCCAGCAAAGTTGTAAAACCTGGCGGATTACTTGTATACTCTACATGTACGATAGAACAAATGGAAAATGACAATGTCGTCTATTCATTTATTAAACAGAACCCAGATTTCGAGATTGAACCGATTACTTTACCAGTACTCGGAGAACATAAACTATTGCAAATATTACCGCAAGACTTAAAGTCTGACGGATTCTTTATTGCAAAGTTAAGAAGGAAGAGTGAATAATAATGGCTTTATTAGAAAAGAAGAATAAAAAGTTTATGCCAAACTTTGAGAAACCCTCAATATACTCATTACAATTAGCAGAATTAAAAGACTGGTTAGCAGATCACAAACAACAATCATTCAGAGCAAAACAAATCTTTGATTGGCTATATGTTAAACGAGTGACAAGCTTTGAAGATATGACGAATTTATCAAAAGAATTACGTGAAGTATTAGAAAGTAATTTTACGATGACGACGTTAAAAACAGTTGTAAAACAAGAGAGTAAAGATGGAACAATTAAATTTTTATTTGAGTTACAAGATGGTTATACAATAGAAACAGTATTAATGCGTCATGATTATGGGAATTCTGTTTGTGTTACTACACAAGTGGGTTGTCGTATCGGGTGCACATTCTGTGCATCAACGTTAGGCGGATTAAAGCGTAATTTAGAAGCGGGTGAAATCGTTGCCCAAGTATTAGCAGTGCAACAAGCACTCGATTTAACTGAAGAACGTGTCAGTCACGTTGTAATTATGGGAATTGGTGAACCGTTTGAGAATTATGAAGAGATGATGGATTTCTTAAAAATTATCAATCATAATGATGGTTTAAATATTGGTGCACGTCATATTACTGTTTCTACTTCTGGTATTATTCCGAGAATTTATGACTTTGCGGACGAAGAATTACAAATTAACTTCGCTTTAAGTTTACACGGTTCAAATAACGATATTCGTAGTCGTTTAATGCCTATTAACCGTGCATATGATTTAGAAAAATTAATGGAATCAATTGAATACTATGTAAATAAAACAGGCCGTCGTATTACTTTTGAATATGGTTTGTTTGGTGGCGTAAATGACCAAGTACATCATGCAAAAGAACTTGCGAAATTAATCAAACATTTAAACTGTCACGTGAACTTAATTCCTGTTAACCATGTTCCGGAAAGAGACTATGTAAGAACACCTAAAGAAGACATTTTCAAATTCGAAAAAGAATTAAAAAGAAACGGAATTAATGCTACAATTAGACGTGAACATGGGGCAGATATTGATGCTGCATGTGGACAATTAAGAGCGAAAGAAAGAGCCGAAGAAACGAGGTAGTCATATGCACGCACGTTTTTTTACTGATATGGGACCCGTCAGACAGCGTAATGAAGACGCGGGCGGTGTTTATTATAATCATACTGGACAAATGCTTTTAGTTATTTGTGATGGTATGGGAGGTCATAATGCAGGCGATGTGGCAAGCAAGTTCGTAAATGAATTGCTTGGCGCACGTTTTGTTGAGGAAAATTATATCGAGCGAGAAAACGCAGAAAGTTGGCTGAAAAGCAATATTTCTGATATAAACCGTCAGCTTTATCAGCAAAGTCATTTAAATAATGAGAATCAAGGAATGGGAACAACTTTAGTTTGTGCTTTGATGTTTGAACACCAAGTAGTTATCGCAAACATAGGAGATTCACGTGCTTATTTAATAAATGAACGTGAAATGCGTCAAGTGACGCATGATCATACATTTGTTAATCATTTACTGATGGCAGGTGGTTTAACTAAAGAAGAAGCGAGAAACCATCCACAACGAAATGTTATCACGAAAGTTTTGGGATCAGATAAGCGTGTTCATCCGGATATGTTCGAATATGATTATGATCGTTATATTTATTTATTGTTATCATCAGACGGTTTAACCGACTATCTTGAAGAATCAGAAATCCATGAAATAATATTTGCCCATGAAACCGTTAATAGTGCCGGCGAAGCTTTAATTGATGCTGCGGTAAATGCGGGAGCTCGAGATAATATTTCTGTCGTTCTTGTCCCTTTAAAAGGGGGCGAGTAAATGATTGGAACAGTTATCAGTGATCGCTATAAATTAGTTAAATATATTGGTGGCGGCGGCATGAGTAGTGTTTACCTTGCTGATGATATAATTTTAAATGCGCAAGTCGCTGTGAAAATTATTAATATTCCACCTGTAGATGTAGATCGAGCTGTAAAGCGTTTTGAACGAGAGGTTCAAAATGCGACGACGTTATCTCATCCGAATATCGTTAAAGTGTTAGATGTGGATGAAGATGAGAGACATTATTATATGATTATGGAGTACATAGACGGTCCGACATTACATGAATATATTCGTGATAGTGGACCACTCGATGTTGAAGAGGCAGTATTTTTTACGAAACAAATATTACGTGGAATGGAGCATGCCCATCAACATCGTATTATTCACCGCGATATTAAACCACAAAACATATTAATGACTAAAGAAAAAGAATTGAAGATTTCAGATTTTGGAATTGCACGTGCTTTAAGTGAAACAGCAATGACCCAAACCAATCATATAATGGGAAGTGTACACTACCTATCACCAGAACAGGCTAAAGGTAAGCAAACAGATGAAGCAAGTGATATTTATTCTATAGGTATAGTATTGTTTGAAATGTTAACGGGTCATCCACCGCACGAAGGTGAATCCGCAGTTGGGGTTGCTATTAAACATATTCAAGAACAATTACCGTCTGTAATAGATGAGAACCCATCAGTTCCTCAAGCTTTAGAAAATATTATATTAAAAGCAACAATGAAAGAGAAATATCAACGCTATCGTACAACCCAAGAAATGTATGACGACTTAAATACATGTTTAGATGATGATAGATCAAAAGAACCGAAAATGTTTATAGCAGATGATGCAACGATGATGATACCTGTTGTGCAAACGGATGACACGATCGAGATGCATCCTGTGTCGACCACACCGATTGAACCAAAGTCTGAACGAATTGTAGAGGAATCAGAACCACCTCAAAAGAAAAAGAGAAAATGGTGGCTATGGTTACTACCATTACTTTTAATTCTTGGACTGGGTTCTGCAATTGCGTATATGACATTTGCCCCGAAATATAGTGAAGTACCTGATATTAATGGTAAATCATTAGTAGAGGCTACAAGTTTACTTGAACAAAATAATTTACGTAAAGGTGATATTACTCAAGTGTATTCTGAATCTTATGATGAAGGTACAGTAATTGAATCAAATCCTTCGTTCGGTGAAAAGGTTAAAGAACTTACTTCTGTTGATATGACAGTTTCAAAGGGAACAAAAAAGTTCATGTTTGAAGATTATGTTGGACAAGACCTTGCAAAAGTTAAGAAAAAATTAGTTAAACAAGGATTTAATTCGATTAAAGTTAAACAAGAATATAACTTTGAAAAATCAGGCACAATCTTGAAGCAAAATTTAAAAGCGAATAAAGAAGTTGATCCTAAAAAATCTAATGTTGTTTTTACAGTATCTAAAGGTGTAGAACAAATTTTTGTTCAAGATTACACAGGACTTTCTTTCGAAAAAGCAAAAGCAGAACTTGAGCAACTTGGATTTGTAGTAAATGTAATTCAAGTTATTTACTCAGATGATGTTGCAAAAGGTGATGTTATTTCTCAGAATGTTCGTAATATCAAATTCCCATATGGTTCAACAATAAATTTTGAAGTTTCAAAAGGTAAAGAGAAAAAAGTAAAACCAAAAGTGAAAGAGAAAGAGACAAAAGAAGAACCTACAACCGAAGCGCCTGAAGAACAAAAGGATAAGAAATATATCGGCACTGTCACTATCCCTTATAAGGGTGAAGAAGTCATACCTTCTACTGAAGAACCTGAAACAAATGAGGAGGGTGAGACAGTAGAAGCACCAGGTGAGGCACCTAAACCAGAAAAAGCAATGCAACTTGTTGAAATTTTTATTAAAGATAAAAATAATGATATTTCAACAGTTTATGAATCATACGAAACAAAAAAGGATACCGAGAAGCGCTTAGTTTTAACTATCGAACCAGGGACGCAAGGATCATTTATTATTAAAATTGATGGTAAGACGTATTTACAAGAACAAGTAGATTATGATGAAGTAGAATAGCTAAACAACATTTTTTGTTGTTTAGCTTTTTTTATGCATTTTGTTTGTAATATTTTACGATAAACCCTATATTTTAAATATATACATAAGGGGGATTATATATGCCATATCAGTACCATACAATTTTCTCTGAAGTTGCTGAGTTAATTGCAAGTCAATATAATATTAATGACACTGCAACTAATGAATTATATTTAAATATCGTTAAAAACTTAGGACCCGATAATGATTATACTTTTCAACAAATCATGTTAGAATATCTAACTGAATTTCAAATGAAAAGTTTGTTTTTCTTTCATAGAAATTTAGTGGGTCATAATGGATTTCATGTTAAGAAACAAGGAAATGCACTGGTTGTATCAGAGGTTAATGCGGACAATCGTTTAGTTGTTGGTGATATCATCACTAAAATGAGCCAAGATGAAATCCCTGTATTAGAATCTCGATATTCAAAATTACTATTTCACGAGGATGATACTGCTCAAGATTGGACACATATTATTTCGAAACAATCACAAATGACAGTTGTTCGTGGTAAAGAAGATTATGAATTTGATATTATGCAATTTGTAAATTTACCAGAAAATACTGTAAAGCGATATGAAAGATATCAAATCGTAACGATTTATAATTTTGATGAAATTGTCACGATTGATATTGATTTACCAGTCATTTTAGATTTACGTTATGCTAGAGGGATAAACCGTTATGAATATGATGCTGATGTTATTTTAATGTCTGGACAAACGAAAGGAAGTCCTGAATACTTTATTGCACAAAGTCCTGCTGAGAAGATAGGTGAAACTACTTTTGGTGCAGCAAACAACTTTGAAACTAAAAATTATGATGATTTTGTGTTTGTATATGGTACAGAAGAAGAGAGCGTAGTTAAACCAGATAAATTCATGGAGAATATTGCTGATACTGATGAATTAATGGATGCAGCAAAACTTGCGATTTTGAGTTAAGAACATTGAAATTAGGGTATAAGTATACTATTACTTATTAGGGGGAATCATCATGGCGAAAAGAATGCCTAAAGATAGAGGTCTTGATAATACATTAACGATTATGAAAGAAGGATATGAATATATCCAAAATCGTACTAAAAAATTTGACTCAAATGTTTTTGAAACTCGCGTATTAGGTGGCAAACACGCGGTAATTATTAGTGGTAAAGCAGCAGCAGAACTTTTTTATGATAATGATAAAATTGAACGCTCTGGCACACTACCTCCACGTGTGGTGAAAACATTATTCGGTAAAGGTGCAATACACACAACAACTGGTAAAAAACATATTGATCGTAAAGCTTTATTTATGTCATTAATGACGGATGAGAATTTAGCATACCTACGTAAATTAACGCGTAACTATTGGTTCCAAAACACTGAGCGTATGCAATTAATGGATGAAGTCAACGTTTATAAAGAATCTATCATCTTATTAACAAAAGTTGGTTTCCGTTGGGCAGGTATCATTGAAACACCTGAAAATATTGAGCAACACGCTATGGATATGGATAAAATGATTGATTCGTTTGGAGCCATTGGATCACGTTATAAAGGTTATAATGAAGCAAAGAAAGCACGTGCTCGTGTAGAAGATTTCTTAGAAGAACAAATCATTAAGACACGTAAAGGAAAGATACATCCTGAACCAGGAAGTGCTTTATATGAATTCAGTCATTGGGAAGATATGAATGATAAACCTATGGATTCACGTTTATGTTCAGTGGACTTAATGAACATTATTCGACCACTTGTAGCGATAAATCGATTTGTAGCATACGGCGTATTGGCAATGCACGAATTCCCGGGAGAAAGAACACGTGTTGCACGTGACGACAATGATTATGCATATAAATTTGTACAAGAAGTACGTCGTTACTATCCATTTGTTCCATTCTTACCAGGTAAAGCTGCAAAAGATATTGAATTCGAAGGATACAAGATTAAAAAAGACACGATGATAGTAATGGATATTTACGGTACCTTACACCGTGAAGATACATTTACTGAACCAGAACGCTTTAATCCAAATCGTTTTGATGATTGGGATGGTAGTCCATTTGATTTAATTCCACAAGGTGGAGGAGACTATTATACTAACCATCGATGTGCTGGTGAGTGGATGACTATTATCATTATGGAAGAAACGATGAAATACTTTGCTAAAGAAATTGAATATGATGTACCACCACAAGACTTTACAGTAGATCGTACTAAATTACCTGGTCGAGTAAAATCAGGTATGGTAATAAATAATGTCAGAGTGAATATTGACAGAACTAAATAATATTTAATTCTTTTGTCCGCATCCGTATGGGTGCGGTTTTTTATCATGATAATATTTTTAGATATAAGCTCATAGCGATATCAGACTTATAGTGCTAGCGGTGCTAAAAAAACTAAAACGACCATCCTTATTAATTAAGAATGATCGTAATGTATGTCAATTAATCCTCTATTTTAACTTCACCTTTCCAGTCATCCATTCCTTGCTCACTAACAGTAACATTAAACCCTTGAGTTTCTAAATATTCGCCTGCGCGCTTCGCACGCCCACCTTTTTTACAAATTACAATATATTCTATGTCACTTTGTAGCTCCACAGCTTTTTGATCAATTTCTGAAAGTGGTAAGTTCATAGCTTCTGGGATATGTCCTGCTTTAAATTCATCAAGTTCACGAACATCTAAAATATGTGCATCTGATCCTGAATTGATTGCATCTTGTATAGCGTCCAATGTGATTGTCTTAGTCAATTGTTTCACTCCTTCTTCGTTTATAGTAATATCATACATATATTCAACTTGTTTTAAAAATAAAAAGGGAGGAACACTATGTTATTTTTCACAAAACCATTCAAAGATATTGAAGACTTTATGATAGATAAACAAGATCAATTTTATGCTATGATTGATCATTTACAATTGATAGTAATATTAGGCTTTTCTGGTCTAGTTATACTCATGCTTTCAATCTTATATTTTAACTATAAGATTTATCGTCGTATGAGCCAATCTCATATTGATCGTATTAAGTTAGAGATAGAGCGCGAATTACTTAAAAAATATGATTTAGAATTGAAACCTGAATACAAAGAAAATTTGCGAAAATCTAATAGTAAATATTAGACAAAAATAATATAAAATTTATTAAAAAAATCTATTGTATTACGCATCAAATGAGAGTAAAATGCAATCTATCGGTTTTAACTCAATAGAAAAATATAGAGGTGCGCATAATGCATATGAATCAAAATAAAAAAATAAATGCCGGAATGTTACTGATTGCTTTAGGCATCGTTTACGGGGATATTGGAACTTCACCCTTATATGTAATGAAGGCAATTGTATCGGTAAATGGTGGATTATCACACTTATCACGTGATTATGTATTAGGCTGTTTATCTCTTGTGATATGGACGCTTACGATGCTTACAACTATAAAATACGTAATGATTTGTATGAAAGCAGATAATCACGGAGAAGGTGGCATCTTTAGTTTGTATACACTTGTCCGCAAACAAAAGCGTTGGCTACTTGTGCCAGCAATGATAGGTGGAGCTGCACTTTTAGCTGATGGAATACTGACACCTGCTGTAACCGTGTCATCTGCAGTCGAAGGATTACAAGAGATTCCTTATTTTTATCATAACTTTGCTTCGAATCAAAATAATATTATAATGATTGTCATTGCAATTATTACATGTATTTTTTTTGCACAACGTTTTGGTACAGGTAGTATCGGGAAGGTATTTGGACCAGTGATGTTTATCTGGTTCTCTATGATGGGGATTTTCGGAACGATTCAACTTGTTCAAGACTTTTCAGTGATAGAAGCTTTTAATCCTATGTTAGGTATCAAAATTTTATTTAGTCCGGATAATAAAATGGGTTTACTTATTTTAGGAACTGTGTTCTTATGTGCCACAGGAGCTGAAGCTTTGTATTCAGATATGGGACATGTCGGGAAAAAATCAATCTATTTAACATGGCCATTCGTTAAAGTCATGCTTATTTTAAGTTATTTAGGTCAAGGTGCTTGGACAATTAAGCATATTGGTGATACGAGACAACTTGAAGAAATTAATCCATTTTTTCAAATTATGCCTGAGTCATTTATATTATATGGCGTTTTGATAGCTACTTTTGCCGCGATTATCGCCTCACAAGCATTAATAACAGGTGCATATACTTTAGTTTCAGAAGCCATTCATTTGAAGTTTATGCCAAAACTTGATATTAAATATCCTTCAACTGTTAAAGGTCAAATGTATATTCCAACTGTAACGGGAGTCGTATGGTTTTTGTGTATTTTAGTTGTATTGTACTTTAAAACTTCTGTTAATATGGAAGCGGCATATGGGCTGAGTATTACAGTAACTATGATGATGACAACGATATTACTTTCGAATTATTTAACCAAAAAAAATATTAATCAAATGTTGATAATTATTACGATTGGGTTCTTTTTTATGTTAGAATTTGCATTCTTTGTTTCAAGTCTTGCAAAATTTACACACGGTGGGTATGTTGCTGTATTGATTTCGTGTTTAATTATTTTAATTATGGTGATATGGTACTACGGTTATTTAATTAAAGATAATCAATCTCATGATGTAGCGATTGATGATTATTTAGGTCAATTGAAATCATTGAAATTAGATCGTAGTGTACCTAAGTTTGCGACGAATTTAGTGTATTTAACAACAAATGAAGAAGATCGTATGATTGAAAAGCAAGTCATTAAATCGATTTTAGATGGTCGCCCAAAGCGTGCAGATGTATATTGGTTTGTGAATGTTAAAGTAAGCGATGAACCGTTTCAAGTAAATTACCGTATCGAAAACTTTAATACAGATCATATTTTTAAAGTACAGCTCATTTTAGGATTTAGAATGCATCAAAACGTCAATTATTATATTAAAAATATTGCAAGAACACTTGTTAAATATAAACAAATGAAAGAACAATTTAGACCCTACGGAACGAATAATCTACGTGTTATTAGTGACTTTAAATTTGTTGTATTAAAAGATGAAGTATTGTTAGATGCAGACTTATTATGGTATGAACGAATCATATTACAATGGAAGATTGCAATTAAACGCTTTACAGCATCTCCTGTAAAATGGTTTGAATTACCATCTAACGAAGTGATGTATGAAACAATTCCTTTAACAACGCCAATGACGAAAGCGATTCCAATGAGACGGATTGATTAAAAGATTCAGCCGAGACAAATGTCTCGGTTTTTGTATATTAAAATTTAAGTTGTATATTCATGATATATGCTTTAAAATACATATGTGAAAAGAATCACAAAAGGAGAGAGAAAAATGACAAATAAAGAACAAATACCACAAAGTACATTTAATTTTCCAGAGACAGAGAAGTTTTTCTATGGCCGAAAATTAATGGATGGGATTCAAGATACCGTAATGACGAAAGAAAGTCTCGTCAAAGACTTTTTTATTAGATATATATTACGAGCTGTTATGGCAGGTTTTATCATTGCCTTGATGACAGTGTTTACTTGGAAGGCTCGTATTGACTTTGCACCTGTAATTGGTGCTGATCTCGCAAATTTAGTCGGAGGAATCACGTTTAGTTTTGCGCTTATATTTATTATCTTCACATACTCAGAACTACTGACGAGTAATTTTATGTATTTTACAGTGGGTGTATTTTATCGCTCGGTGACAATTAGACGAGCACTACTAGTATTCACTTTATGTTTTTTAGGAAATTTGATTGGTGGTGTATTGTTGTTTAGTTTGTTAAAATTTAGTACAGTGATATCAAGTGATATGTTAGCGTTAATGCATACAACAGTTGAAAAGAAAACAAGTCTTTCATCATTGGATATTTTTATTCGTGGAATTTTTGCCAATTTCTTCATTAATATATCTATCATTGTCACAATGCACTTTAAAGAAGCGCTACCTAAAATGGTTGCAATGATTATTGGGGTTACGATATTTGCATACATGGGATATGAACACGTTATTGCTAACGGTGTCATTTATATTTGTTCATTAATTTATCAATTCGATGCAAGTCATATCGTTCCAATGATACGTAATTTATTTTTTAGTGGCCTAGGTAATTATGTTGGTGGTGGATTATTTATTGGATTATTCTATGCATATTTAAACGATCCTAAAAGACATTAACAATTGAGGTGAACGTTATTAAAGGTCAAATTATTAAAGCGTTAAGTGGATTCTATTATGTTAAAAGTGAAGACGATTATGAAATTTATCAATGTCGTGCACGTGGTAACTTCCGTAAAAAAGGGGTAACACCATACGTTGGAGATTTCGTGAAGTTTCAAATTGAGAATCAAACAGATGGTTATATATTAGAAATATTAGAACGTAGTAACGTAATGGTTCGTCCACCAGTTGCGAATGTGGACCGTGTTATTGTGGTAATGAGTGCAAAAGAGCCTGAATTTAGTTTGAACTTAGTCGATAAATTTATCACGATAATTGAGTCATATGACATTGAACCTGTCCTATTAGTGACAAAAAAAGATTTACTTAATGAAGAACAAATCAAGTACATTGAGACTTGTCTCTCTTATTATAAAAAAATAGGCTATGAAGCGATGTTTGTATCTAATTTAGAACAACAAAACTTTACGAACTTAATTAAGGGTATTACGGTGCTTGCAGGACAGTCTGGTGTTGGAAAATCTTCATTTATTAATGCATTAATTCCAGATGCTAATCTAAATACTGGGGTCATCAGTAATGCGCTCAATCGTGGTAAACATACGACACGTCATGTTGAATTGATTCCATTAGAAAATGGTTATATCGCTGATACCCCTGGATTTAGTTCACTTGATTTAGATAATTTAGATCGTAATACTTTAAAGCACTGTTTTGTGGAATTTGTTGCGTTACATGATAGTTGTAAATTTCGAGAATGCATGCATACAAATGAACCTAAATGTGCAATTAAAGCAGCAGTTGAAACAGGAGAAATATTAGAAACGCGTTACAAACATTATCAACAAATGTTGTTAGAAATTGAGACCAGAAAGGTGAGATACTAATGAAAGTAGCACCGAGTTTATTATCATGTGATTTTTTAAATTTGCAAAGTGAAATCAAACGCTTGGAAAGTGCGGAGATTGATTATTTACATTTTGATGTAATGGATGGTATGTTTGTGCCCAATATTTCTTTCGCATTTCCGATATTAAATCAAATCCGTAGTATTACGGATTTAACAATTGATACACATTTAATGGTACAAGATCCTGAGCGCTATATAGATGCTTTCGCAAGTGCTGGAAGTGACATCATTACGGTACATGTTGAAGCGACAAATCATCTTCATCGTGCCATTCAACAAATTCATGCGACAGGTAAAAAAGCAGGTGTTACACTTAACCCAGGAACGCCAGTTGAAACGGTTGTGCCAGTACTAAGTGATGTGGATCTTGTGCTTGTGATGACCGTTAATCCAGGGTTTGGTGGACAACAATTTATTGAAAACTGTGTAGAGAAAATACGATTTTTAGAATCGTTTCGAAAAATGCACAAGTTAACATATGAAATTGAAGTAGATGGTGGTGTAAATGACGTAACAGCAAATATTTGTAGAGAAGCTGGAGCAGATGTATTAGTAGCAGGTTCATACTTCTTTAAACATGATGATTTGACTGTACCTACTGCAATATTAAGGGGCGAATAATATGAATTTACATATACTTTGTACAAAACTTGGTGTAACCCAGGCATTTTTAGAAGCACATCAAGGAGAAGATTGGATTGGAATTGATTTTGGTGCTGTGATGCTAATTGATGCAGGAATTACTCCCATAGCAGCTTTTGGTGATTTTGATTCTGTTTCAAGGGTAGAACGTGAACGTATTGAAGGTGTAATTGATATTGAATACTTACCTACTGAAAAGAATGAAACAGACTTAGAAGTTGGAATTCAATATGCAAAAAGTTTAGGATACGATAAAGTTTATATCCATGGTGCAACCGGGGGAAGGCTGGACCATTTCTTAGGAAACCTACAGACATTAATCCATCCAGATATTTTATTATCTACGTCTGATTTTATAATGGTAGATGCGTTGAATGAAATACAGGTATTACCAACAGGTACACATATTATTGAAAAAAGTAACGATAAAAAATATGTATCATTTATTCCAGTCAATGATGGTGTCATATTGACGATTGATGGATTGAAATACGAAACTGATCGCTTGGAAGTAATAATGGGTTTCACTCGAACAGTATCTAATGAATTTGTTACTGATCGTGCCGAAATTACTGTAGAGCAAGGCATGGTTTATATGATACAAAGTAACGAAGTGTAAAAAATCTATATAACAAAAAAAGACCTTTCACACAAAGGTCTTTTTTGTATCTATATATTCAATTAAACGCGAGTCACTTTACCTGATTTTAATGCACGAGCTGAAACCCATACACGTTTAGGCTTACCATCTACTAAGATTCTAACCTTTTGTAAGTTAGCACCGAAGCGACGTTTGCTATAGTTCATTGCGTGAGAACGGTTGTTACCTGAAACTGCTTTACGGCCTGTAACATGACATACTTTAGCCATATTATTCCCTCCTTTAATAGAATATAGAGATACACTTATCTTTTACATACCATAATAATTTAACACATTCATATTTTGTTTGCAAGATTTATTTATACTTTTAGTATATTATTGAAGTTGGTATAATATAAAAATATTAAATAAATAATCTCAAATATTACTTTGTGAAAGGCATAAATTTCTTCATTTGTACGAATTTTACTTTAGTTTATTAATAAATTGCACAGATTACTATAGAATTCTTGTAATTATCATAAATTATTGATTATAATAATGTGACGAATGTAAAACGATAAGGAGGATGCATCATGACTTTAGAAATTACAAACGAATTAGGCTCTATTGATATTTCAAGTGACGTTATCGCAACAATTGCGGGCGGCGCAGCTGTAGAATGTTACGGCATCATCGGTATGGCAAGTAAACATCAAGTAAGAGACGGTATTGCAGATATCGTTGGTCGTGATAACTATTCAAAAGGTGTAATTGTTACAAATAACGATGGCGTATTAGATGTTGATATGTATATCATCGTGGCATACGGTACTAAAATTTCAGAAATTGCGAATAATGTACAATCAACAGTTAAATATACATTAGAAAAAACATTAAACTTAAAAGTGAATTCAGTAAACATCTACATCCAAGGTGTACGTGTCATTAAACTGGACGACGAAGAATAGGGAGGATTTTTATAATGAAAACAATTGACGGCAAGCTATTTGCTGAAATGATTATTACAGGAGCAAATAACTTATCTCAAAATGCAGACTATGTGGATTCATTAAATGTCTTTCCTGTACCGGATGGTGACACTGGAACGAACATGAATTTATCAATTACCTCGGGTGCACAAGAAACTGAAGAACATATTGAAACACATATCGGTAACGTTGGGATTGCATTCTCTAAAGGTTTACTAATGGGTGCACGTGGTAACTCGGGTGTTATATTATCTCAGTTATTCCGTGGATTCTCTAAATACATCGAGCAAGATGAAGAAATCGATGCGAAGAAATTTGCAAAGGCATTTAAAGCAGGTGTAAAAACAGCATATAAAGCAGTAATGAAGCCTGTTGAAGGTACAATTCTTACTGTTGCACGAGAAGCTAGTGAAGGTGCTATGAAAGTTGCTGAAGAAACGGATGATTGTATCGCAGTGATGGAAGAAGTCGTGCGTGCAGGTAATGCTTCATTACAACGTACACCTGATTTATTACCAGTCTTAAAAGAAGTTGGCGTTGTTGATAGCGGTGGACAAGGTTTAATGTATGTTTATGAAGGCTTCTTAAGTGTCATGAAGGGTGAAGCAATTGCTGCTCCTGTTTCCCGTAAAGTTGATGATGACTTTATTAATGATGATCATGACTTCGGTGATGTAGTAAAAACTGAAGATATAGTGCCAGGCTTCTGTACTGAATTTATGGTGCGTTTCAAACCAGGTATGAAGGAATTTAATGAAGATGATTTCCGTAATGATATGGCTGAATTTGGTGATTCTTTACTTGTGATCTCAGACGAAGAAATCGTTAAAACTCATGTCCATTCTGAAACTCCTGGAGAAGCATTAACTTATGGAAGTCAGTACGGAGAAATTATTAAGATTAAAGTTGAGAACATGCGTGAACAACATCGTGAAGTCCTACGTAAACGTGGTTTACGTCAAGACCAAACAGCTAAAGTAGATAAAGCTATTATTACGATTTCTATGGGTGAAGGTATCACAGAGCTCTTCAAATCAATCGGTGCAACACACGTAATCAGTGGAGGTCAAACAATGAATCCTTCTACTGAAGATATCGTGAAGATTATTGAACAGAGTGGATGTAAAGAAGCAATTGTGTTGCCGAACAATAAAAATATTATTATGGCAGCTGAACAAGCGGCGCAAGTGACAAGTATTCCAGTTAAAGTTGTACCCTCAAAGACAATCCCTCAAGGATTAACTGCAATGCTGTCTTACAATGCAGAAGTAACGGTTGAAGAGAATGCGGATAATATGACGGATGCTTTATCACAAGTGAAATCTGGTTCTGTTACATATGCGGTTCGAGATACTACGATTGATGGCGTAAATATTGAAAAAGATGCATTTATGGGGATTAATGAAGGTAAAATAACAGTGTCAGATAAAGATCAACAAAAAGTTTGTATTGAATTATTAAAATCAATGCTAGATGAAGATGCTGAGATAGTTACTATTATTAAAGGTATTGATGCAACGGATGAAGTGGTTACGGCGATAGAGTCATTCTTAGCAGAACATTATGAAGAAGTTGAAGTAGAATTGCAAGATGGTAAACAACCGATTTACAGCTTTATGTTTGCTGTAGAATAATTCATTATTTATAAAATCCGAACAGCTTATATATCCAAGCGGATTGATAAGCTGCTCGGATTTTGTCGCAATTTTAACGTTTTGCAACATTAATTGATTAAAGGGGAATGTTTATGAAATACAGAAGTGTCTTTGATATTATTGGACCTATAATGGTTGGCCCATCTTCATCTCATACAGCGGGGGCAGTACGTATTGGTCTTGTTGCGAGAGACTTATTTGGAAGTACTCCGAGTCAAGCGGATATCTATTTATATGGATCATTTATGGAAACGTATAAAGGTCATGGTACTGATGTTGCACTTGTTGCAGGATTACTTGGTTTTGATACTGATGATAGTCGTATTCCAACTAGTATAGAACTTGCAAGAGCTGAAGGTTTGAATGTCACATTTATTGAAGAAGATGAAGAGCGTAGTCATCCTAATACTGCAATAATCCATATGAAAGATGATAATCGAGACTTAACAATTGAAGGCATTTCAATTGGTGGTGGCAAAATTGAAATCGTTTCTTTAAATGGTTTTCCTATTGCGATATCAGGAAACTATCCAGCTTTACTCGTATTCCATCAAGATTCATTTGGTACAATTGCTAATGTGACGCAAGTATTAGGACAACATAGAATCAATGTTGGACATATGCAGGTTGCACGTAAGAATAAAGGTGAAATAGCATTAATGACATGTGAATTAGATGATGCTATTGATGATAATGTATTAGAAGAAATTAGGCAATGTAATGGTGTCACAACTGTAACGTTAATGTCAGAAGCTTAAGGGGATAAAGGATGTTTAATAGTGTAGAAGAATTAATTCAATTATGTAAAAGTGAAAATAAGTCGATAGCAAACGTAATGATAGCGCAAGAAATGGAAGTTTCACGTTCATCTCGTGATGACGTATTAGCGAAGATGGAGAAAAATTTAGTTGTCATGGAACAAGCTGTTGCACGTGGGTTAGAAGGTGTACAAAGTCCGACAGGTTTAACTGGAATGGATGCCGTTAAATTACGTGAATATATTGCACGTGGGAATACTTTAAGTGGTGAAACATTATTAGATGCCGTGAGTAAAGCGGTGGCTACTAACGAAGTGAATGCTGCTATGGGTTTAATATGCGCAACACCGACTGCAGGTAGTGCTGGAGTTGTTCCAGGTACATTATTTGCAATGAAAGCGAGGCTTAACCCGACACGTGAACAAATGATTGAATATTTATTTACAACGGGTGCCTTTGGCTTTATTGTAGCAAACAATGCATCTATTTCTGGGGCTGCTGGAGGTTGTCAAGCAGAAGTCGGTAGTGCAGCTGCAATGGCTGCTGCAGCGATTGTAGAAATGGCAGGAGGTACTCCTGAAATGAGTGCACATGCATTTAGTATTTGTCTTAAAAATATGCTAGGCTTAGTATGTGATCCGGTTGCTGGACTAGTGGAAGTTCCATGTGTGAAACGTAATGCTGCGGGCGCATCTAATGCAATTGTATCTGCTGATATGGCGCTTGCAGGTGTTGAAAGTCGTATTCCAACGGATGAAGTTATTGAAGCAATGTATAAAATCGGACAAACAATGCCGAGTGCGCTGCGTGAGACAGGAAGAGGTGGTCTTGCAGGTACTAAGACTGGCCAAGAAATGAAGGAAAGAATCTTTGGAAGCAAATCAACAACTCATTAAACAACAATCCATCGCCTCATTAAAAGGTGTAGGACCTAAAACATTAGAAAACTTAAATGTTTTAAATATCACGGATATGGAAAGTTTATTACTTTATTTACCATATCGTTATAACGATGAAACGATAATCAATATAAATGACGCCATCGACGGCGAAAAGATAACAGTTGCCGGAGAAATTTATTCTCAGGCAACTGTTGCACATTTTGGTCGAAAAAAATCAAAAGTATCATTTCATATTATGGTAGATAATGTGGCGGTACGTGTAGAATACTTTAATCAATTGTACATCAAGCCACAAGTTGTAGTTGGTGAACAAGTGAAAATAACAGGTAAATGGATGCGAGGCAAACAAATTATTCAAGGTTCTGGGTTTAAGAAGCTCACTGACACGAATCAAAACGATGATTTAGTTCCCCAGTATAGTTTGAAAGGACTAGTAAAACGTGCCACTTTTCAAAAGATTATTCATAACGCACTCCTTACTGCTGAGTTACCACCATTTTTGCCGACTGAATTACAACAGAAATATAAATTATGGGATTTTAAAGAAGCAGTTGCAGAATTACATTTTCCGAGCTCTCATGAACGACTAAAGCAAGCAAAGCGAACATTTGCATTCTGTGAATTGTTATTATTTCAACTGAAGATGCGTATGCTTCATTTAAGAGAGCATCTATCAAACAATAGTAATATTCCGTACGATATTGAGCTGGTAAAAAACTTTATTGGAACTCTACCATTTGAATTAACGGATGCACAAAAAAAAGTGGTTAATGAAATATTTCGTGATTTAAAGACCCCAATGCGTATGAACCGATTGTTACAAGGTGATGTTGGTTCTGGTAAGACTGTAGTTGCTGCAATTGCAATGTATGCATTAAAAACATGTAAAATGCAAAGTGCCTTAATGGTTCCAACAGAAATTCTTGCAGAACAACATGCTGAAAGTTTAAGTGAACTCTATGGTAGTGCTGTGAATGTTGCATTGCTGACTTCCTCAATCACAGGCAAACGTAGACAACTAATATTAGAGCAACTTGCTTTAGGTGAAATTGACGTGTTGGTCGGAACACATGCATTAATCAGTGATCCAGTAATTTTTAAAGATTTAGGTCTTGTTATCACAGACGAGCAGCATCGTTTCGGTGTGAATCAACGCAAATTATTACGAGAAAAAGGTGCTAATGCGAACATCTTATTTATGACTGCTACGCCAATTCCGAGAACACTCGCAATTTCAGTTTTTGGGCAACTTGATGTTTCAACGATTAAACAGATGCCAAAAGGCCGCAAACCTATTATTACAGAATGGGCGAAACATGAAGCGATTGACACAGTTTACACAAAGACCAAAAGAGAAATACAAAAAGGACGTCAAGCCTATGTCATTTGTCCTTTAATCGAAGCGTCAGAGCATATTGATGTCAAAAATGCATCTGAGATATATGAAACGTATCAATCTATCTTTGGTGTAGATCGCGTTGGCTTATTACATGGGAAAATGAAATCGGATGAAAAAGAACACATTATGCAACAGTTTGCTAATCATACAATAGACATATTAGTATCTACAACTGTTGTTGAAGTTGGTGTTAATGTACCAAATGCAACAATGATGATAATCTATGATGCCGATCGATTTGGATTATCAACTTTACATCAATTACGAGGGCGTGTAGGTAGAAGTAGTCATCAAAGTTATTGTATACTAGTAGGTAATCCTGAAACTGAAACAGGTATTGAACGATTGCAAATTATGACACAAACAACAGATGGTTTCGTTTTAAGTGAAAAAGACTTAGAGATGCGTGGGCCAGGTGATTTTTTTGGCGTGAAACAAAGTGGTTTGCCGGAATTTAAAATTGCAAATATTGTAGAAGATTATAGAATGCTAGAAATAGCTCGTGATGAAGCGAGTGCATTAATTTTAAGTGGGACAATCGATACACCGGAATTATCATTTTTAAAAGAACGATTAACTAAAGAAATCAATTCACAAGATATCGATTAAGGAGATAACAATGGGCAGAATATTACTGAGAATCATTGGTATACTTTGTATTATTGCTGCACTCATTATGATATTCTGGCAAAATATCAGAGAATATTATACTGATGCAGTCAATGAAAAGATTATTACAGCGTATGAGAAAAATGAAGATAAACCAAAGGTAAATGAATTAGAGAAATGGATTACAAAAACTGAGCCAGATAAATTAAAATTAAAAGCAAATATGTTAGGATATTTGAAAGTGCCTGCTGCAAAAATTAATGAACCGTTATTAAAAGGTCCTGCTACTCAAAAAAACCTAAAAAATGGGGTCTCACTAGTAGAAAAGGGTGAGAAACTTTCAGAACAAAATATTGGAATTGCCGGTCACCGTGTTGAAGGAGCGGGAATTCGTTTTAACTATTTAGATAAAGCTAAGGTTGGGGATACAGTGATTTTACAATCACGAGAGGGCATTAAAAAGTATCGTATTTATAAAATCTTCAATGTTAAACCAACTGAAGTGGGTGTCCTTGATGAAAAGAAAAATGCGTTACAAGAATTAACATTGATTACGTGTGATGATTATAATCCGAATACGATGATGTTTAATGAACGTATGATTTTTAAAGCGAAATTGTATGAAGAGAATGGTAAGAAAGTTAAAGCATTAGGACAATCTAAACACGCAGCATAATCGGATCAGACGATATTGTCTGGTCTTTTTTGTGTTTAGAGTTGCAGTGAATTCTACTGTTATGTTATATTTACTAGTACTAAGACCAACTACTAAAAAGGATTTGAGTAGATGAAGAAATTTAATAAAAAAGAGCGCCAAGCATTACTGACAAAACGTTTAAATGACGATCCATTTCTTACTGATGAAGACTTAAGTCGTGATTTGAATGTTTCAATACAAACGATTCGTTTAGATCGTTTAGAACAAAATATTCCAGAACTTAGGGAACGAATTAAAGACGTGGCCGTCAAGCAACATGACGAGGTTCGTGCATTACCGCTTGATGAGGTTATTGGTGAAGTAATAGATTTAGAATTAGATAAATCAGCCATTTCCATTTTAGATATTAAAGAAGAACATGTATTTTATCGTAACAAAATTGCCCGTGGTCATTATTTGTTTGCACAAGCGAATTCATTGTGTGTTGCAGTTATTAATGATGAGCTTGCACTTACAACAAAAAGTGAAGTTAACTTCAAAAAACCAGTAAAGCTTGGTGATCGAGTTATAACGAAAGCAACTGTTCTAGATAAAAAGAATAAGCGCGCTAAAATAGAAGTCGTAAGTACAGTAAAACAAAAGACAGTATTCACAGGAATATTTGAAATGTACTATACAAGTGAGGGTGAAGAGAATGATTAAAATTGCGGTTGATTTAATGGGTGGAGATGATGCGCCACAAATCGTTTTAGATGGGATTGAAATGTTCTTAAAAGAATTTAATGATGTTGAAATTCAAGGATATGGTCTTCCTGAATACAATACAATTCAACATGACAACTTCAAATTTTTCCCTTGTACTGAACAAATAATGATGGAAGATGAACCAGTACGTTCCATTCGTCGAAAGAAGGATGCATCAATGGTACGTGCAGCTGAAGCGGTAAAGTTGAAAACAGCTGATGCATGTTTATCAGCTGGAAATACCGGTGCATTAATGTCAGCTGGTTTATTTATTATAGGACGTATAAAAGGGATTGAACGACCTGCTCTTGCGATGACATTGCCAACAATTGATAATAAAGGGTTTATGTTACTTGACATGGGTGCCAACGCAGATGCGAAACCTGAACATTTAGTACAATATGCAAAGATGGCAAATGTTTATGCGAAAGCTAATAGAAAAATTAAAAATCCAACAATTGGACTTGCGAATATAGGGACAGAAGATAAGAAGGGTAATGCCTTAACGAAGGAAACATTTGCGTTATTAAAAGAAGAAACTTCATTAAAATTTATCGGTAATGTCGAACCTAAATCATTATTGAATAGTTCAGCAGATATTGTTGTTGCAGATGGATTCACAGGTAATATTATTCTAAAGACACTTGAAGGAACAGCAAATAACATCTTTAAAATGTTAAAACAAACATTAACGAGCAGTACGAAAAATAAATTAGCAACAGCATTAATTAAGAAGGATTTAGCAACGCTAAAAGGAAAAATGGATTATTCTGAATATGGTGGTGCTGTATTATTTGGTGTAGATGGCATCGTAATAAAAGCACACGGTTCAAGTGATAAAGTCGCATTCTACAATGCATTACGACAAGCTCGTATTGCTGTTGAAGAAGATGTTGTTAATATTTTAACGAAAGAGGTTGGATCAGTTGAGTAAAGCTTTAATGTTTCCGGGTCAAGGGTCACAATATGATGGTATGACATCAGATATTTATCAAGATGCTGCTGGAAAAGTTTTGTTAGATGATTTAAATGCAGTACTTGATGTTGACATATTATCGATAATGGCAAGTGGAGAAAAGTTAGCAGAAACTGAGAATACACAGCCAGCAATTGTAATGCATAGCGTTGCAGCACTTAAACTTGCTGCATTACAAGCAGATTATGTTATTGGACATAGTTTAGGTGAGTATGCAGCTCTTGTGGCTGCAGAAGTATTGACACCAATTGATGCTGTAAAAGTGGTGCGTAGACGTGGCGAATTAATGCAATCAGCATTCCCACCTGGTGTTGGCTCAATGGCGGCGATAATGGGAACTGAACGTGAGGTCATTGAATCGGCGTGTTTAGCGTTATCAAACGACTTTGAAAAATTAGATGTTGCAAATATAAATTGTCCAGGTCAAATTGTTGTAGCAGGACACCAAACTTTGATTGACAAATTAGTTGAAGAGAAAGTACAACATAATATTAAGAAAATCATTCCATTAAATGTGACGGGTCCTTTTCATTCAAGTTTAATGCAAGTCATTAAAAATGATTTTAGTGCATTTTTAGACACAGTGGAATTTAGTGATGCGGTAGTCCCAGTCATTCAAAACGTAACAGCTCAACCTGTTACAAATAAAGATGAAATTAAAGCAAATTTAGTAAAACAATTGTACTTACCTGTTGAATTTACTGCTTCAATTGAATTTTTAGTTGATGCAGGTGTAGATACATTTATAGAAGTAGGTCCTGGGAAAGTGTTATCGGGGCTAGTAAGAAAGATTAATCGAGATGTTACAACTATGCAAGTGGATACACTTGAACAAATAAAAGAGGTGAAATAATGGCATTAGCAATCGTAACAGGAAGTTCAAGAGGGATTGGTGAAGCAACGGCAATCAAACTCGCTGAAGATGGGTTCGATATTTTGGTCAATTATTCAGGTAATCAAGAACGAGCGGAAGCAGTTGTAGCAACAATTGAAGCTTTAGGTCAAAAAGCAATTGCGGTAAAAGCAAATGTAAGTAATATTGAAGAAGTTAAAGAGATGGTTAAAACAGCTATTGACACATTTGGTTCAATTGATGTCGTAATCAATAATGCTGGTATTACGCGTGATAATTTAACGATGCGTATGAAACAAGAAGACTTTGATGATGTAATTGCTACGAACTTAAAAGGAGTTTTCAATGTCGTACAATCCGTAACTCGTCAAATGTTGAAACAACGTGCGGGAGTTATTATTAACATGAGTAGTGTTGTTGGTTCTCTAGGGAATGCTGGACAAGCAAATTATGTTGCTAGTAAAGCAGGGGTTGAAGGTTTGACGAAAACATTTGCACGTGAATTTGCAAGTCGAGGTGTTCGTGTCAATGCCGTTGCACCAGGATTTATCATTAGCGATATGACGGACAAGTTGAGCGAAGACATTGTAGAATCGATGAAAGGCCAAATTCCGTTAGCAACACTTGGAGAAGTGAATGACATTGCTGAAGCAGTAAGTTTCTTAGCAAGCAACAAAGCTAAATATATTACCGGTCAAACATTACACGTTAATGGTGGCATGTTCATGAACTAAACGGTATGATATTATTGAACAATTTAAGGAGGTGAAACACATGGAAAACTTCGACAAAGTAAAAGATATTATCGTTGATCGCTTAGGCGTTGATGCTGATAAAGTTACTGCAGAAGCTTCATTTAAAGATGATTTAGGTGCTGACTCTTTAGATATCGCTGAATTAGTAATGGAATTAGAAGATCAATTCGGTATGGAAATTCCTGATGAGGAAGCTGAAAAAATCAACACTGTTGGTGATGCAGTTAAATATATCGAGTCATTAGAAAAATAATGCATTTTTAATCTCATGATTACACAAACTTTGCAGTGCGTAATCATGGGATTTTTTTGAATTTGATTTATTAGTTATTCTATAGATATTTCTTTTTTTTATCAGTAGAATGACGTAAAATGAAGGAGTATTTATTTTTTTAAGGAGGTAGATTATGAATAGAAGATTAGCGATGATTGATAAATTTCAGAAAAAGATTCAAACGACATTTCAAACTTTAAATATTCAACCGAATGACATCACAATTTATACGCAAGCATTTTCTCATTCAAGCTTTATTAATGACTTCAAATTGGATAAAGTTAATGACAATGAGCGCTTAGAGTTTTTAGGTGATGCGGTGTTAGAATTGATGGTTTCACAATATCTATATAAGATGCACACAGATTTACCAGAGGGTAAATTAACAAAACTACGTGCAGCAATTGTATGTGAACCTTCACTTGTGACATTTGCCAAACAATTGGGATTTGATCAACTTATATTACTCGGTAAAGGTGAGGAGAAAACAGGAGGAAGAACGCGTCCCTCATTAATTGCAGATGTATTTGAAGCGTTTGTAGGTGCGCTTTATCTTGATTTAGGATATGATGCTACACTGTTATTCTTTAATCAATTTATATTCCCGAAAATTACAGATGATTTAATGGATGGTATATTAGATCATAAAACGTTTTTACAAGAATATATTCACAAAACTAAAAATGTACAAGTTGAATATAAACTGGTTAGTGAGGATGGTCCTGCTCATTTTAAAACGTTTACCTCTGAAGTTTGTGTTGAAGGTGAAAAATTAGGTAGTGGTGTGGGTAGAACGAAGAAAGAATCAGAGCAAAAGGCAGCGCAGGAAGCTTTAGCAAATCTGATAACAGGGGAGTAATATGGTTTATTTAAAGCAAGTTTCAGCTTATGGATTTAAATCATTTGCTGACAAGACGACAGTAAGTTTTGATTCAGGAGTTACAGCAATTGTTGGACCAAATGGATCAGGAAAGAGTAATATTACTGATGCGATTAAATGGGTCCTCGGAGAACAATCGGCAAAGAGTTTACGTGGAGCCAAGATGGAAGATGTTATCTTCTCAGGTGCACAAGATAGAAAGCCACAAAACTATGCTGAAGTGACATTAACGATGGATAATAAAAAGCGTATGTTAAACATCGAGTCTGATATCGTGGAAGTAACTCGTAAACTTTATCGCAATGGTGATAGTGAATATTTATTAAATAAGCAAAAGAGTCGGTTAAAAGACGTCACAGAATTATTCTTAGATAGTGGTTTAGGACGTGATGCTTTCAGTATAATTTCACAAGGTAAAGTGGATCAAGTTCTAAATGCAAAGCCTGAAGAACGCAGACAATTAATTGAAGAAGCAGCAGGTGTATTAAAATATAAAAAGCGAAAAAAAGAAACAGAATCGAAACTTGAAGATACAAATAATAATTTAACACGTGTGCATGATATTATTTATAATTTAAAAGATCGTGTGGAACCATTAAAAATTGAAGCAAGTATCGCTGAAGAATATTTAGTATTATCTGAAGAAATGAAAGATGCAGATATTCAAGTGACAATTGCTGATATTGAAACGACACGTCAAGATTTTGCGAAGTGTGAAACTGAAATTAAAGATTTCAATGGTTTAATTCAGTTTAAACAAGAGAAAAGCGATCGTTTAAATGAAAAAATAATGCACAGTAAATCAGAACATAAGATTGTGCAAGAAAATGTGCATGCTTTAAATCAATCGTTACTAACAACTACTGAGCAAATTGAACGGTATATTGGTCAAGTAAATGTATTGAAAGAGCGATTATCGAACCAAAATGAATCATCTGTTAAACGCACGGAACGTTTAAATAAATATAATGAACAACTAATTAAAGAAACAGAACGCAAAGAAGCGATTGAAAGTAAGTTATCTTTATTGATAACAGATAAAAAAGCCTTAGATCGTCAATTAAAAAAACAACAAAAAGAACTTGATGAAATTGATTCAGATATTGAAACGTTAATTGATGAGACGCGTGATACTTATTACGAAAAGTTAAGCGAACAAACAGCGTTATCAAATGAAATGAAATTAATTGAAAAAGAAGTTGCACAATTTAATCAGAAGCAGGCTAAACAAGAAGGTATCAATGAAAATGTGAAGCAAGACTTTGAAGCTATTCAACAAATGATTGCAGGTTTAAATCAATCGATTGAAACAAAATCTAATCAACTAGAATCAATGCGTGCCACTTATAAGAAAAGCCTTGAGCGTATTGAATTAAAGAAAGTAGACTATAATAGTGCACGTGATAAATATACACAAGCACATCGTTATATAGAAGATTTAGAACGCAAAAAAGAACGCTTAACATTAATGCAAGAGGAATATCAAGGCTATTATCAAGGCGTGCGTATGCTATTAAAAAACAAGAATCAACTAAACGGTATACATTCAACCGTTTTAGATGTGGTTGATATAGATCCAATGTATAACGATGCCTTAGATAGTGCTTTAGGTGCGAGCTTACAACATATTATTGTTGATGATGAACAAGCAGGCCGTGCTGCGATTCAATTTTTACGTGATAAAAAGTTTGGGCGTGCGACATTTTTACCGCTCACGGTTATTAAAGCTAGATCAATTTCATATGAGGCACTTCAAAAAGTGAGCCAAATACCAGGGTTTATTAATACGTTAAATGCACTGATCAAAACTGACAAAAAGTATCAAACGATTATTGATAATGTATCAGGGAGTGTCATTGTTTGTGACACGTTAAAACATGCAAATGAAATTGCGAAAGCAATTGGTTATAAATATCGTATCGTAACACTTGAAGGAGACATCGTGAATCCAGGTGGTTCAATGTCGGGTGGAAGTAAAAATAAACCCACGCAAGCATTAACAGCACGTAATGATTTACAAGTTGTGACCAATCAACTTGCAGAATTTGTTTTATCTACAGAACAATTGAAAAAACAAGTAGATGCTCTATCAGAAACTATTACAACTGAAGAAATTCAAGTCAGTCAAACCCGTAGTGATGGTGAAACATTAAGAGATGAAATTCATCAATTAAAGTTGTCGCTTGAAGAGGCGAAAGCTAAAGAACGTCGATTGAAAGCAATGCACGAAGAAGTTGAGTCATTAATACAAGAGTCAGAGTATATTGCTTCACGTCAATCTTTAATTTCAGAACATGCGCAAAAAATTCAAACAATCGAAACTGAGTTAAAAGAATTAAATGACCGTATTCAAAACTTTAATAATAATGCAAGTGATAAAAAAACTTTAGAAAAATCATTAAATGAAACGCTAAGTGATACGAAACATCAATTAGCGGTACTCAGTACAAGTATAGAACATCAAAATGACATTTTAAAAGAGCGTATTTCTCAAATCGCAGAAATTCAAACGGAGATTAATGCTATACATCAAGATGCAGCTCATATAGATGTTGATGCTGTTGAAAAAGAAATACTTAAAAAAGAAAAAGATATAAAAACATTATCATCTGATAAAATACAGATAGAGACGCGTATCCAAACTGAAGAACAGATTTTAGAAGATTTATCATCTGCAATAGAAGCGATGGATAAAGAATACAATGAATTATTACGTCAAATCAGTGGTATTGAAAATGGTATAGGAGAATTAAAAGGAAAATATTCTAGATTAAATTTATTATTAGAAAACTTGATGAATCACTTATTAGAACAATATCAATTGACATTTGAGTCAGCAAAAGATTACATATGGGAGATATTGGGTATAGAAGATGTTTTTCAGACTGACTTAGAACATTTACGCAAACGTGTCCGATTAACAAAGATATCTATAGAAGAATTGGGTAATGTAAATCTCAATGCGATTGAACAATATAAAGTTGTCGGTGAGCGTTATGAATTTCTAACACGTCAAGAAGCAGACTTACTAGATGCTAAAGCTAATCTAGAGTCAATCATTCATGAAATGGATGCGACAGTTTCAGAACGCTTTATGGAGACTTTTGAAACCGTCTCTCTTGCATTTGGACGCATCTTTAAACAATTGTTTGGAGGTGGAACAGGGTTACTCCAATTGACGAGTGATGATGTGCTTTCTGCTGGAATCGATATTTTCGTTGAACCTCCTGGTAAACGTCGTCAAAACTTAAGTTTACTATCGGGTGGGGAACGTGCACTCACGGCTATCGTGTTGCTATTCTCAATATTACAGGCAAGAAGCGCTCCTTTTGTTATACTAGATGAAGTAGAAGCAGCACTCGATGAAGCTAACGTCAATCGTTTTGCAGACTTCTTAAATACATTAACACATGATACACAATTTATCGTGATAACCCATCGTAAAGGAACAATGGAGAAAAGTGATAGACTTTATGGTGTGACAATGCAAAATTCAGGGATTACACAACTTGTAAGTGTGAGTTTAAAAGACTTAGATGATAAAAAATTAAAGGAGCTGACTAAATAATGAGTTTTTTTAAGAAACTTAAAGATAGATTCGTCACAAAAGAGGAAACAACAAATGTTCAAGATGATTTACAACCTTTAGACGATATTGGTACTCAAGACATTGATCCTCAAAGCGACAGTCAAACGAAGACGTATGACCATAAACCTGTGGATGTATTTGAGCAACCTGCAAGATCATCAGAAGTACAACAACCAGCACCTAAAAAACAATCAAATGGATGGGAATTTGACTTTGAAGATGATGATTTAATTTCAATCGAAGAGTTTGAAGAGTGGGAATCACAACAAATTGGTGCGAAGTTCCGTGAAGGTTTAGAGAAATCACGTGAAAATTTCCAAAACAAATTAAATGATCTACTTGCAATGTATCGTACAGTCGATGAAGATTTCTTTGAAGCATTAGAAGAAATGTTAATACAAGCCGACGTTGGATTCAATACGGTGATGGAATTAGTTGAATCACTACGTTATGAAGCAAAACGTCAAAATATTACAGAAACTGCTGATTTACGTGAAGTTATCGTTGAAAAAATCGTTGAAATTTACGAACAAGAAGATGAAGAATTACAAAAGATGAATATTCAAGAAGAGGAATTAACAGTTATCTTAATGGTAGGAGTAAACGGTGTTGGTAAAACGACAACAATTGGAAAATTGGCACACCGATATAAAGCACAAGGTAAAACTGTCATGCTCGCAGCAGGAGATACGTTCCGTGCAGGAGCAATTGAACAACTTCAAATTTGGGGTGACCGCGTCGGTGCCGAAGTCATTAAACAAAAAGAAGGATCTGATCCAGCAGCAGTAATGTATGATGCTATTAATGCTGCAAAAAATCGTGGTGCAGATATTTTAATATGTGATACAGCAGGGCGCTTACAAAATAAAGCGAACTTAATGACAGAGCTTGAGAAAGTAAAGAAAGTATTATCTAAAGCAGTACCAGGGGCACCTCATGAAGTGTTACTTGCATTAGATGCAACAACTGGGCAAAATGCATTGGTACAAGCGAAAGCATTTAAAGAAGTGACAGATGTAACAGGTATTGTCTTAACGAAGTTAGATGGAACAGCAAAAGGTGGTATTGTCTTAGCCATCCGTAATGAATTACATATTCCGGTTAAATTCGTAGGACTTGGCGAAAAGTTAGATGACTTACAGCCGTTTGATGCAGAAAGTTACGTGTATGGATTATTCGCAGATATGATTGAACAATCTACTGATGAGGAAAATAAAGCGGCTGAAGTATTAAAGGAAGCTGCAGATGAGTAGTGATTTAGTTAAAACGATGCGTATGAATTATTTGTTTGATTTTTACCAAGCGCTACTTACAGATAAACAACGCAATTATTTAGAACGTTACTATTTACTTGATGAATCATTATCTGAAATCGCAGAAACGTTTAAGGTGTCACGACAAGCAGTTTATGATAACATAAGACGTACTGACGAGTTGTTAGAGGACTATGAATTACGTTTAGGATTATATAAAAAGTTTGAAATTAGACAGTCCATCCTTGAACAAATGACAGAAGAAATTGAACAAACAAATATCAATGAAAAACAACTAAAAACATTAATTGAACAATTACAGAAAATAGAATAAGGGGGTCATTGTATGGCTTTTGAAGGATTATCAGATAGACTCCAGGCGACAATGCAGAAAATTAAAGGTAAAGGTAAAGTTACTGAAGCAGATATCAAGGTTATGATGCGTGAAGTGCGTCTTGCTTTACTTGAAGCCGATGTTAACTTTAAAGTAGTAAAGCAATTCGTTTCTACAGTGTCAGAACGTGCATTAGGCTCTGATGTGATGAGCTCATTAACACCTGGACAACAAGTTATTAAAATCGTACAAGATGAATTAACAACACTTATGGGTGGCGAAAATACACAAATTAATATGAGTAAGAAACCACCTACTGTTGTCATGATGGTCGGCTTACAAGGGGCAGGTAAAACAACAACTGCTGGTAAACTTGCCTTACTTATGAGAAAGAAATTTAATAAAAAACCGTTACTTGTCGCTTGTGATATATATAGACCTGCAGCGATTCAACAATTACAAACAGTCGGTAAACAAATTGACATTCCAGTATTTACGTTAGGTGATCAAGTATCACCTGCTGAAATTACGGAAAAAGCATTAGCGTATGCAAAAGAAGAACATTTAGATTTCGTGATTATCGATACGGCAGGTCGACTGCATATCGATGAGAAATTAATGCAAGAGTTGGTTGACGTAAAAGAAGTTGCAAATCCAGATGAAATTATGTTAGTCGTTGATGCTATGACTGGGCAAGATGCAGTGAACGTTGCAGAAAGCTTTGACGGTCAATTAGATGTTACAGGGGTAACACTTACTAAATTAGATGGAGACACACGTGGTGGTGCTGCACTATCTATAAGAAGTGTTACGCAGAAACCAATAAAGTTTGTCGGTATGAGTGAGAAGATGGACGGATTAGAACCATTCCATCCAGAGCGCATGGCATCTCGTATTTTAGGTATGGGTGATGTGTTAAGTTTAATCGAAAAAGCTCAATCTCAAGTTGATGAAAGTAAAGCTAAAGAATTAGAACAAAAAATGAGAACATCTTCATTTACATTTGACGATTTCTTAGATCAATTAGAGCAAGTGAAACAATTAGGGCCTTTAGATGATTTATTAAAAATGATTCCTGGTGCGAATAAAATGAAGCAAGTAAATCAGTTGAATATGAATCCGAAACAAATTGATCATATTCAAGCAATTATTCGCAGTATGACGAAGCAAGAACGAGAGAACCCATCAGTTATAAATGTAAGCCGTAAGAAACGTATCGCTAAAGGTTCTGGGCGTAGCTTGTCTGAAGTGAATAAATTGATTAAACAGTTTGAAGAAATGAAGAAAATGATGAAACAATTTAGCGGCATGAAAAAAGGCAAAAAAGGTAAAAATCCATTTGCCGGAATGAATTTGCCGTTTTAAAGGCAAAATTAGAGGAATGGAAGTTTGATTTCATTCCTTTTTTTAATTGAAAAATTTTATAGATGTAAAGAAAAAACTCTTTACAAAGAATTAAACCTCTGTTATTATTAGTTCTTGTAGAAAAGAAATGAAATGGAGAGATTTAATTATGGCAGTAAAAATTCGTTTAACTCGTATGGGTTCAAAAAGAAACCCATTCTATCGTATCGTAGTAGCAGACGCTCGTTCACCTCGTGACGGACGTATCATCGAATCAATCGGGACTTATAACCCAGTTGCTAAACCAACAGCAGAAATCAAAATTGATGAAGAAGCGGCTTTAAAATGGTTAGCTGATGGTGCTAAACCTACAGATACAGTACGTAACATCTTATCTGGTCAAGGTATCATGGAAAAATTCCATAACCAAAAAATCGCGAAGTAATTGCGATGGAAAAATTATTACAAACGATAATTGAACCACTCGTCGATCATCCAGAGGATATCAAGATCAAGAAAGAAGAGCATGCATCTAGTATTACTTATCATTTAATTCTTAATTCTGAAGATACTGGTAAAGTAATTGGAAAGCATGGTCGTATTGCAAAAGCAATTCGAACTGTTGTTTCAGGTTCTAAAAATGAGTCAGGTAAAAAAGTGTTTGTAGAAATTGATTAAGGGTGCCAGTTTTGGTACTCTTTTTTTATGAGCGGAGGTAATGATAATGAATGTAAATGTAGGTAAAATCGTAAATATGCATGGTGTAAAAGGTGAAGTTAAGATTCTTTCAGCTTCAGATTTTGCTGAAGTACGTTTTCAGCCAGGTAAGACATTATTAATTCCTTTTAAAGATGAGACTATTGAACTTGTAATCAAGTCATATAGAGTGCATAAGAACTTCCATATGGTTGCATTTGAAGGTATTAACAATATCAATGAAGTAGAACAGTTTAAAGGTTTAGATGTATTTCAAGATGTAGATACAGAATCTCTACCTTTAGAAGATAACGAATACTATTATAAGGATATAATTGGTTGTGAAGTATTCAATGAAGGAATTTCCATCGGTAAAGTTACTGAAATCTTTGAAACGGGCGCAAATGATGTTTGGGTAGTTAAAGGTGATAAAGAGCATTTAATTCCTTACATTGAAGAAGTAGTGAAAGAAATCGACATTGAAAATAAAATAATTAACATTGAAGCAATGGAAGGGTTATTATCGTGAGGATAGATTATTTAACACTTTTCCCTGAAATGTTTAATATTTTAAATCATTCAATTATGAAACGTTCTCAAGATAAAGGGATTGTTGAAATTAATACTGTTAATTTCAGAGAGTATTCTAATAATAAACATAACCAAGTAGATGATTATCCATATGGTGGTGGTCAAGGTATGGTACTGAAACCAGAACCAATATTTAATGCAATGGATAGTTTAGATACAACAAAGAATACACGTGTGATACTAATGTGTCCTCAAGGTAAAAAATTCAATCAAGCAAAGGCTGAAGAACTAGCACACTCAGATCATCTTGTATTTATATGTGGTCATTATGAAGGTTACGATGAGAGAATTCGTACGGAACTGGTAACGGATGAAATTTCATTAGGAGATTTCGTGTTAACTGGTGGGGAATATGCTGCAATAACAATGACTGACGCAATCGTAAGATTAATTCCTGACGTGTTAGGCAATGAAGTATCTCACGAAGATGATTCGTTCTCAAGTGGCTTACTAGAACATCCACAATACACACGCCCTGCTGAATATAGAGGTATGAAAGTACCTGAGATATTGTTGAGCGGCAATCATAAATTAATTGATAAATGGCGCCATACAGAATCGTTGAAGAGAACACTTGAACGAAGACCGGACTTATTGGATAATTATCCATTAACTGAAAAGGATTTAATTGAACTCGAGCAATTAAAAAATAGAATTAATAAGGGATAATGCAATAATATATTGACTTGTAGAATGTAACCCTGTATAATAAATCAAGTGTGAAAAACACATAAATCACTATGATCCGCTGAGCAGATGACTCAAGAACATAGGAAGAAGGAGAAGAATAATATGTCAAATAATGTATTAATCGATGCAATTACTAAAGACCAATTACGCACTGATTTACCATCTTTCCGTCCTGGTGATACTTTAAAAGTTCACGTACGTATTGTTGAGGGAACTCGCGAACGTATTCAGGTATTCGAAGGTGTTGTAATCAAACGTCGTGGTGGCGGAATTTCTGAAACTTTCACGGTTCGTAAGATTTCTTACGGTGTTGGTGTGGAACGTACTTTCCCAGTACACACTCCAAAAATCGAGAAAATTGAAGTATTACGTCGTGGTAAAGTACGTCGTGCGAAACTTTATTACTTACGTAGCCTTCGTGGTAAAGCTGCTCGTATTAAAGAAATTCGTTAATAGAAGCTATTAAAAAAAGTCACTTCATTTGAAGTGACTTTTTTTAATTAGAAAATCGATTACATTTAACAGTAAACGATTTATTTTTATACTTTCATTGTTTCATCAATATCAAAATTTCTGTACTAGATAAGTTACTCTCAACATATCCATTTCTAGTATACTCTGCAATTAACAATGATTGCTCTGAGCCATCCGTCATCATTGCTCTCGGTACTGCAACAAAATCAATCGTTTCATCAAATATTTTATCATTATGATAGTCTAAGTCATAAAGTTCTTTAATATCTGCTATCGGTGTAGTATAGAAGCCATACGCAAGCACTTTACTATCTGTAGGGATAGACTTTAAAGTTTCTTTCTTTGCTTGATATACCTCTGGATTTTCTTTATATGCTTTAAAAGCATATTCAGCAGGTCTCATTATCGTAAAGAAAATCGATGTAGACATGATTAATGCTATTATTACAAGGTTACGGACACGTGTATCAGATAAATATTGGACAAAGTTGTTTTGATCATGTTCTCTTCTTTTTTCTTGTGCCTGATAAAGTGATTCTATTGCTAGTATAACTAAGAATAAAAGAAGAGCAGAAGAACCATAATGATATTGAAAACCAAAATCAACTTGATACGGAAAGTCACTTAATAAATTAATTACGAGCATTGGTAATAAAAGAATATAGTTGATTATTTTATTTTGCATCACGGGTAAGAAAGCAAGTGATGCAAGTAATACTAACAAGTATTTGATTTTATTAAATGTAAATAATGCACTAAAAAAATAGGTTGGATTGGCAATGATATTTTGAACGACATGCATTAAAGAATCTTGTCCTGGCATCATGAAGTTTGTAAAACGAGTTGTCATTGATCCATCACCAAAATTATTTAAGTAGTATAAACATACAATAAAATAAAATATAGGTAAAATAATTTGAGAAATAAATACAAAGATGGCTCTATTTGTTGTAAGTGGTTCTCTATTCTGAATTAAGAAATATAGACCAATCGATAAAATGTAAATCATACTATCTTCTTTTATAATTAAGGTTAAGATTAATATAATAATTAAAGATAATTTCCATTGCTTTAGATTAGCTAAGATTAACCAAAATATCATTGGAGTTAAAAAACAGTTCTCGTGTAATCCATATAAATGAGATGATGATAATGTTGGCATAAAAATGTAAACAAATAATAATAAGTATTGAATATATTTGTTGAAATTAAAATGATTCAATATAAAGTAAAATGGAATAATGCCACTAAATGTTATGATGACTTGTAAAATTTCTAATGTTTCCGATCTTGGGATAATCATATAGAAAGGTAACATTAGAAAGAAAATAGGAGACACATGGACATTAAAATGTGACATCCATTTATCACGTTCCAATGTTGTCATCGGACCATATCCTTGACGCATACTTTCAAACATTTGTGTGAATAATCCTTTATCATAGGTAGCAAATCCCATGATAGTATCTTTACCAAACATGATACAAGATACATATATCGTAATCAAAATGCAAATCAGTATTGCAGCACCGAGCATAATTTTTTGTAATAACATATCTTTCCCAATTGGATGTATAGAATGAGTATAGTATGTCGTAATGCCTATAAATAACACCGATAATACCATACCTACAATTAATCCTTTTATTAAAGCTTCATCTTTTTCATTTAAAACGTAACTAAATTTATATAATTCAGGCCCATTAGCCTTAAATACCATCATCATTTTGATTAATAGTGCTACAATCAAACCGCTGTACCAAAATTTAATTTGACTGTTATCCCAAATCAATTTTGCTAATATGATGAGAGATAAAATAATGAATCCAATTACAATAGTTGGACTTGGAGCATTATAGCTAGATATTAAAAAATAGAATCCAGTTATGATGCTAAAAATTGAAAAGGCATTAATCTTGTCATTGTGTTTGTCTAATAGATAAAAAGCTATGCTTAACACTAAAACAGCACTGAAGATATAGTAATATGGTATCTTGTCCGTTAATCTAAAAAATAAATTTTCTTCTGAATAGAATAAATTTAAGAAAATACCTACAAATGTAAATCCACTAAGTAAATAATAAAACCAGTGGCTAAAAATTAGCTCTTTCATTTTTTGCCACTTCGTTTTTGTAATGTGATTCACAGACATGTGAGTCCTCCTAAATAAAATTTTTTCTATAATAATAAATGTTAAATTCAATTTAATTTCTGATACATTTGAAGTGTACTCGTGAAGGGTTAATTATTTTAGTCAATTTATTATATCGTAACTATTGTTGATTTTTTTCTTGATTATTCTTGTGAGTTTCATATTCATTACATTCTTCATACAATGATGAATCTTCCTCTTCAAATGTTGTCTGTGAACGGTCTACTCTCATAAAGCGTCTGTCATAAACAAATTTCGTAAAAAAGAATGCCGCAATCATACTCAAAATCGAAATGATTTGTAAGATATGGAAGAATGGAGGTGTATATTTTATTTCTACCTCTTTTACACCTTTATCGACTTTAACTGCAGTCATTAAATAGTTACCTTCTTTAACTTCTGCATATTTGCCATCTACTTTTGCTTTCATACCATTTAAATAAGGTATTGGAACCACCATATATCCACCATCATGATTACCTAATGTAATCTTCATTTTATCGCCATGTTTTTCAAATTTATGGTCATTCTTGTGACGAGATGCTTTTTCTAATGCTTTATAATCTTCACCATAAATACCATGTATTGTATAGGTGTATTCACCTGGTTTAAGTTTTATATCAATATTTTTGTTAGTTTTAACTTTCATCGTTATGATAGGGTTAAAACGTCTGTAATCATCGTTTAAAGGTTTACGCGATTGATATATTTCATTTATCCAAACGAAATGATAGTCTGTTGCAGTTTTCGATTCAATACTTAAGGTTATGTACATTTCTTTATAATCTTTAATATCTTTTTCTTTAAAATTATATCGAGGACCACCATTTTCTGCATTGACATGTAAAACTCCATTTTTTAAAGTTGCATTTTCTAGGGTGTGTTCAGCTTTATTTAATAGATTTTCTTGAGGCGTCAATATTGCTTGTCCTTCTTGTTCAAGTATAATACCATCAAGCATTGCATGTTCACGATCAATAGGCGTTTTCAGAGTATTAGCGTTATAGACTCTATTTGTAACACGCACAAATGGTAATGGATTTTGGTTTTTATATACTTTGTATTGTTGGGTACCGTTTGGCTCCGTAAATACTTCGTTTGCATTATAACCAAAAGGTATAGTAGCTGAATCATTGAGGCGGATTGATGTATTGACATTAAACAAGCTATATAAATTTGCCCTTTCTCCAAGTCCGTAATAGATTGAGTTACTATCGGTAGGCATTGTGGCATTTAAATCTTGATCATAGAATTTTAGGATGTCTTTATCAAAAATAGAAGAATAAAGTTTGATGCCATTATATTTTTGGTACATAGGGGTATTATGTGTTGCGGAAGTTTGCCACTCAATACGATCGGATGACGGTATAGTTTTTTGAACTTCTTTAATCATTTGCTTTTGGGTAGGTGAATTGTAGTTCTCAGAATTTAAAAATTCAATATTACGCTCTTGAAAAGGGTGTAACGTATCGATTTGTTGTGTAACATAATCTTGTACAAATACAAGCGTCATAATTATTGTGGTTGCATGTAGTCCAATATAAACATAATTATCATGTGTTCTAATGTAGATGAAAATAAGAATACAAATAATTGGAATAAATATCAGCCATGTTAAAACTTTTTCGTGTCCATAAGCCGATAATGGATAAATAATTAATAGTGGAATCACTGAAGTTAAGAATGATTTCAAATCAACTGCATTTAAATGATGTAAGTAATGCGCGATTAACATAGCAGAAACAAACACTAATAAATAAATCCAACGACGCTGATCAATTGAAAATCCATTGAAGAAACTATCAAATAATGGACTTAATGAGCAGACCATAAATATTAAGGAAAGGGCTGCAAATAAACGATACATATAATGTTTGTAAAGTTTGAATGACATTAAAGCGAGTACTGTAATAAAACAAATAACTAAATAATAACCATCGTAAAATAAGTTATAAAAACCGACCATGTCAATAAAAGGTTTAATTTGCTGCGGAGTTAGTGTTCGGTCATTCATCAAATAACTTGAAATACCGGTTACAATACCGACAGCAGCAACACCCATACCTAGAACAGCACCAACTGTTAGTAACACAATTTTCTGTAAGCGATTTACAATATCTGTTTGCTTATAATAAATTACACGATATAGGAAATAGAATAATACAAATACAAATTCATAGTAACTAAAATAGAAATTTGAATGTAAAGTGAGTGTAATACCTAAAATAAATAACCCGATTTTCTTTTCGTGGAAGAATCGCTCTAATCCATAAATTGTAATTGGCAACCAAATCATTACGTCACTAAAGAAACTCCAGGTAAAAGTAAAGAAGAAATAGGCTGTTGACCAACCATAAATAAATGAACCCGTTATACTAGATAACTTATTCAAGTTTAAATATCGTAGCAATTTATATGTAACGATAAAAATTATTGTCAATTTTATAATAGAAATAAAAATTTGGTTTTTTGCCCAAAATACAGGATCACCAGTGTTAAATGGCAAAAATAAATCTCCAAGCCACACTAAAATAAAATTAAGATAAGCTAATGGTGCGGTTGAGTAATAATATGACAAGCTCCTAAAGAAATCTCCGCCAATACCAAAGTCCATATCATAAAAAAAGTGTAGGTGTGAAAATTTATCATATAAATACATTTGAAACGGAATCATCTGTGCGATTCCGTCTCCTTTACCTGTGAATAGTGTACCATCTTTAAAAAACCTGAATAAGACGATACTATGTGCGAGGAGTGACAAAAATAATGCCACTCCCATAAGTTTTAAGCTGGATAAAATGCCTTCTTTTTGAAACAGATTTTTCATAAGGTTAATTCCTTTCAGCAGGTTTGTATCTTATATAAAGGATAGCAATTAAGATACCAAGTAAAGAAATTATTACCATTAACATAAAGTAGGGTGGAATGTAGTTAAATTCAACAACCTTCGTATCTTTAGTTACTTTTACAGCACTCATTAAATAGTTTGCACGTTCTACTTTTGCGTTTTTTCCATCTACTTTTGCTTTCATACCATCCCGATATGTTATAGGTATAGTTAAATATCCATTTTTAGAATTTTTTAAATTAACTGTCATTTTATTACCTTTATCGATAAAAGTATAGTTTTCAGGATTATCAACATTTGATAACTTATTGTAATCTTCACCGTAAATGCCGTTAATCGTTAACTTGTATGTTCCTGCTGTTAAGCCAACAAGAATTTTACCGTCTTTTGGAGCTTTTACTCTGTACATTAAATCGTCGTAATGTGTTCTATATTTACTTGTCTGAAACAACCGATTATTAGCATACTTATTAACATTGATTTGGTGATTTGTAACGGGTGATTGCAATTGTACATGCATTTCTAAATAGAAATCTTTATATTGTTTTAATATATCTTTTGGAATATCAATGACTAGGCCCCCACTCGGCGGGTCAACTACTAAACTGACATTGTTTTCAGTCCATTTAGAGCCACTTGGCGTAACGTTCACTTTATGTAGTAAGTTTTCAGCTTTTTCAATTTCATAATTAGAAGGTAAAGTTTCTGATACCATTCCTTCAAGCATTGCATGTTCTCTATCGATCGGTGTTGTTAAATCTTTCGAATTTGTTACTTTGTTAGTTATACGAACAAAAGGAATCATTTGTGTATTTTCGTAAATTTTATACTTTCCATTATCTAATATCAATTTGAAATTCTCAGGAATGTCAGTTTGATATGGTTTTCGTACTAAATATTTTACATTAAATAAAGATTCTAAGTTACTTCTTGAATTAAATGTTGAGTATCGTGAAAGTGATTCTTCTTTAATATTTATTTTTAATTGTTTGTAGTAGAAATCAATTAAAGAGCCGTCAAAAATACTTGAGTATAACGAAACGCCATTAAAATTTTGATACATAGGTGTATTGTCTTGTTCTAATACACGCCAGTCAATTCGCTCTCCTGGTTTTAAACCTTTTTTTAGTTCAGAAATTATCTGCCGTTGTAGAGGTGAATCATAGACGCTCGACTCAATATAGCTCATTTTAGCACGTTCTTCGATTCCAGGGTTGTAGTTGTCATAAATGTTATGAACTCGAACTGTATCCCAATTGAGTAATACGATCGCAGCTATCATGATGTAATATGTTGTTTGTTTAGCTTTATGATTTTTTAATATTAATACCGTAAGTCCTATCACTGCAATAATCGGTAATAACCAAACCCAAGTGACTTCTTTATGTATATAATAATGACTCATGAAGACGATAACGAAGCCTGGAACCAGTGAATATAAATAGTTATGAATTGAAATTTCTTTAAATTTCATAACGTAGAATCCAATGAGTCCGCTTGTAAAGAATGTTATAAGGTAGTGCCAACGCTTTTGTGGTGCACTAAAACCATTAAATACTGAGTCAATGAATGGTGTGAAGCTTAATGCCATTAAAACGATTGACATTAAAGCAAAGAAACGATAAAAATATTCTTCATAAAATTTAAATATAAATAAAGCTTGTAACGCAATGAATAAAACAATTACTAAATAATTGTCATAGAATATATTTGCGTTTTGATCAAAAGGGTCAAACATCGGTATTTTTTCTTTATAAGGCGCACGTTCATTCTGTACGAAACTCTTCGCGCCATAGAAGAAGGCAAAAGCACTAATCATAAGTCCGATGACTGCCATAATAACAAAATTAATCCATTGTTTAATGCGAGGTACAGTGTCATACTCACATCTAAAGATATTGCGCATTAAGAAGTAGACTAAACCAAATAATACTTGGTAATATGCAAAGTAAAAATTATTGATAAAAATACATGCAGTCGCAACAATGAAAATTCCTTTTTTCTCATTTTGTATATAACGTTCAATGCCTAGCAATAGTAAAGGCAAAAAGATAAATACGTCACTAAAGAATGACCAATATAATGTGAACCTGAAATAAATTGCTGAAGTTAAGAATAAGAATCCAGCAAGCATTGCTGAGATATGGTTCATTTTTATTTTCTTAAAGTAATAATAACTTGCTAAAATACCCGCTGCTGATTTAAAAATCGAAATGAAAAAGGCATTTTTAGCCCAGAATGTAACAGTATCAACTTTAAAATTCAAGAATAAATCTAAAAATCGAACTGCAACCATATTAAAAAAGAAGATGATTGACGTTGAATAGTAATAAGCTAAGTCAGTATAATAATCCCCACCTAAACCAAAGTCTAAGTTATAGAAATATTGACCTGACTTAAATTTGTCATATAAATAAAGTTGCATGGGTAGCATTTGTTCTAATCCATCATTTGGCCCCGTGAAAATAGTACCGTCTTTAAAAAATCTATAAATGTAAAAACTGTGACCAAGAATCGCTAATACTAAGGCGATTAAGCCTAAATAGAGTGGTTTTAATTTTTTATTCTTCATGATTTCTCCTTTGTCAAAATATAAGACGTCATGATATATGTTATTGGAATTGTTACAATGAGCGCAGGGAAAGGTGCTAATTCTTTAGAAAGATTAATCCACTCTACAAACGCATATAATAGAAATGTTTGAAGCCCCATGTTCACGACTTGTGTAAGCGGGAAGGTTAAAAATTTCTTCCATGTGGGTTTTACTTTATAAACATAATAACAATTCAAAAAATACGAAATTACAAATGAGAAAAGGAATCCTGAAATGTGACTTGTTAAATAATTTAAGTGAAAAACCTTTAATAGTAATAAATATACTAAATAGTAATTGAAGGTGTTGAATACACCTACAACTACGAATTTAGCGAATCTACAAATTTTATGAGGAATAATATTAACCATGGAAATTAACCGTCTCTTTCGATTCAGTGTCTGTATTAATATTACGTTCTGGACGTTTTCGATTTTCGCTACTGAATTTATTATTATGATACTTATTTAAGATTTCGTCTTTGATATTAGAATCTTGTACAAGATAATGTGGACGTTGTTTAGATTCATAGTAAATCCTACCAATATATTCACCAATGATTCCTAAACTGAAGAGTTGTAGTGCGCCTAAGAATAATACAGAAGAAATAATAGTGAAATATCCTGGTTCATCAATTCCATGTGTCATGATTTGAATTAAGGTAACTAAAATATAAAGTATACATAAGACCATCGTTACTGCACCAAAATAAAAACAAACACGAAGCGGTTTGTTATTATAACTTAAGATGCCATCAATTGCATAATCAACAAGTTTAAAGAAAGAGAAAGAAGATTGACCTTCATCACGTTGAACATTTTTAAAATTGATAGTTTTTTTGTTGAAACCAACCCATTCAAAGATACCTTTGGAAAAACGGTTATATTCTTGTAATGAAACAATACTATCTATAACACTCCTAGAAATTAATCTGAAATCTCCTTCACCATCCGTTAATTTTACATCTACCGTTTTATTTATTATTTTGTAAAATAGTATTGAAGGAATCTTTCTTATCGTTGACTCACCGTCTCGATCACGTCGCATTACTATTTGATCGTAACCCTCATAATAAGCATCTACCATTTGAGGGATTAGTTCAGGTGGATGTTGTAAGTCTGCGTCTAAAATAATACCACAATCTCCAGAACATGACTTGAGTCCTGCCATCATAGCGGATTCTTTTCCAAAGTTTCTAGAGAAAGAAATAAATTTGACATGAGAATCAACAGAGGCAATATTTTTAATTATTTCTAAAGTATTATCGTTAGATCCATCATTTATAAGCAAGATTTCATAGTTAAATCTATTTGATCTCATAATGTGTGTTATTATATGGTGCAAATTTTGAATATTTTTTTCTTCGTTATAGCAAGGGATAATTAATGAAATTAGCATAATGGCTCCTTTAATAATTAATTTTATTCCATTTGTAAAGTATATAGTATAATAATATTATAGATGAGTTAACATGAATTATCATTAAATTTAAAAATAGGAGAATTGAAATAAATGACAATCCAATGGTTCCCAGGTCATATGGCCAAAGCAAGACGTGAAGTTACAGAACAATTAAAACTAGTAGATGTGGTGTTTGAATTAGTTGACGCCCGAATTCCATACTCATCTCGTAATCCTATGATTGATGAAGTTATTAAAGATAAACCTCGTGTAGTGTTGCTAAATAAAATGGATATGGCTGACTTAAATAAGACGCGCCAGTGGATGAAATATTTCGAAGAAAAAGGTTTTTATCCAGTATTAATTGATAGTAAGAATGGGAAAAATTTATCACAAGTAACAAAAGCAGCAGAAATTGCAACAAAAGATAAATTTGATCGTATGAAGGCCAAAGGGTTAAGACCTAGAGCAATCCGAGCGATGATTGTAGGGATTCCAAATGTAGGGAAATCTACATTGATTAATCGATTAGCAAAGAAAACAATTGCTAAAACTGGAAACATGCCAGGTGTAACGAAAAAGCAACAATGGATTAAGGTTGGGACAAGTTTAGAATTGTTAGATACTCCAGGTATTTTGTGGCCGAAATTTGAAGATCAATTTGTCGGTAAAAAATTAAGTTTAACAGGGGCAATAAAGGATAGTATCGTTCATTTAGACGAAGTCGCTATTTACGGTATAGAATTCTTACAAGCGAATGATTTAGCATCATTAAATCGTCATTATAATATACAGGTAGAAAAAGATACGCCTTATATTGATGTATTTGATGCGATCGGAAAATCACGTGGTATGAAACTGCGTGGTAATGAAATAGATTATGAAAGTGTTGTTGAACTAATTATCCGTGATATTCGAAATGAAAAAATCGGAAAATACACTTTTGACACATTAGATTTGTTAGAGGATAAAGATGAAGAGTAATGAATATAGTATTGCACAACTGAAAAAACGAATAAATGAATTGTCTGAAAGTGAACTCGAGTCATTTTTCGAATTAGAAACAAGAGTTGGTGCAATAAAAATAAAAGAACAACAACTAAAGGTATACGAAAAACAAAAGCAATTGATAGATACATACAATGATATGCTTTTATACGAGAAGAAATATTTTGGAAAAGTTATCGCAGGTATAGATGAAGTTGGACGTGGTCCACTTGCCGGTCCGGTTGTTGCCTGTGCTGTTATATTAAATGAATCACATGCATATTACGGTCTTAATGATTCAAAACAAATGTCTAAAGTTAATCGTGCTAAAATTGAAGCAGATTTATTGCAACATGTAACATATTCTATTGGGATTGCTACAGAAACAGAAATAGATGAGATAAATATTTATGAAGCGACTAAAGTTGCAATGAACAGAGCGATTAAAGGATTACCTATTTTGCCGGATGTTTTATTGATAGATGCTATGAAGCTTGGTACTGGTTTAATTGAGGAATCCATTATAAAAGGTGATGCTACGAGTATCTCAATTGCTGCAGCAAGTGTTATTGCTAAAGAATATCGTGATCGATTAATGGTGGATTATGCCAAGCAATATCCAGGTTATGATTTTGAATATAATGCAGGTTATGGAACGAAAAAACACCTTGAAGGACTTACGAATAAAGGTGTCACTCCAATCCATAGGAAGACTTTCGAACCGATAAAATCAATGTTAAATGAAATGTAACAATTTAAAAACAGCATAAAAGACGTGTATATCAGAAATTTTAAATAATTGTTGATATTACATGTCTTTTTTGACTTATTCAGTTTACAATAGCGCTTACATTTTCTATAATTGAAACGTAAGATAAATAATTGTGCAATCTAGGAGGATGGAAGATGAATATCCATGAGTATCAAGGGAAAGAAATTTTTCGCTCGATGGGTGTAGCAGTACCGAACGGTTCGGTTGCATACACATCTGAAGAAGCAGTTGAAGTAGCAAAAGGTTTAACAGAAGGCGTTTATGTAGTAAAAGCACAAATACACGCTGGTGGCCGTGGAAAAGCGGGTGGCGTTAAAATTGCGAAATCTTTAGATGAAGTCGAAAGCTATGCTAAGGAATTACTTGGTAAAGTTTTAGTAACGCATCAAACAGGTCCAGAGGGCAAAGAAATTAAGCGCTTATTAATTGAAGAAGGCTGCGATATTCAAAAAGAGTACTATTTAGGTTTCGTTTTAGACCGTGCTACAGACTCAGTTGTTTTAATGGGATCTGAAGAAGGGGGTACTGAGATTGAAGAAGTAGCAGAGGCAACTCCTGAAAAGATCTTTAAAGAATTTATTGATCCAGTTGTTGGCTTAATGCCTTACCAAGCACGCCGCTTAGCTTTTAATATTAATATACCGAAAGAATCAGTAAATAAAGCAGTTAAAATTATGATGGGGTTATATGATGTATTCATCAAAAAAGATTGTTCTATCATTGAAATCAATCCATTAGTAACAACAGGATCAGGTGAAGTTTTAGCTTTGGATGCTAAAATAAACTTCGATGCAAATGCATTATTCCGTCAAAAAGACGTTATGGAATTACGTGATTTAGATGAAGAAGATCCAAAAGAAATCGAAGCGTCTAAATATGATTTATCATATATTGCATTAGATGGTAATATCGGCTGTATGGTAAACGGTGCAGGACTTGCGATGGCAACGATGGACACGATTAATCATTTCGGCGGAAATCCCGCGAACTTCTTGGACGTAGGGGGCGGCGCTACGAAAGAGAAAGTAACTGAAGCATTTAAAATCATCTTAGGAGATGATAAAGTAGAAGGTATCTTCGTAAATATATTTGGTGGCATCATGAAGTGTGATGTTATCGCTGAAGGTGTAGTAGCAGCAGCTAAAGAATTAGAATTAACAATTCCGTTAGTCGTACGTTTAGAAGGTACTAATGTAGACCAAGGTAAAGAAATTCTAAACAATTCAGGATTAGCAATTACTCCAGCTGGTACAATGGCTGAAGGTGCACAAAAAATCGTTGAATTAGTAAAAGAAGCTAAATAGGAAGCGGGGATAAACGTGGGAGTATTTATTGATAAAGATACAAAAGTAATCGTACAAGGTATTACAGGATCAACAGCATTATTTCATACAAAACAAATGATTGAATATGGTACAAAAATCGTTGCTGGAGTTACACCTGGTAAAGGCGGTATGGAAGTAGAAGGCGTACCTGTATTCAATACAGTAGAAGAAGCAGTAAAAGCAACGGGTGCCACTGTGTCAGTAATTTATGTACCAGCACCATTCGCAGCAGACGCAATTGTTGAATGTGTTGACGCTGAATTAGATTTAGCAATTTGTATTACTGAGCATATTCCAGTATTAGATATGGTAAAAGTGAAGCGTTACATGGAAGGTAAGAAAACACGCTTAGTTGGACCAAACTGTCCTGGTGTTATTACAGCAGACGAATGTAAAATCGGTATTATGCCTGGATATATTCACAAAAAAGGTCACGTAGGTGTAGTAAGTCGTTCTGGAACTTTAACTTATGAAGCAGTACATCAATTAACTCAAGCTGGAATCGGTCAAACGACTGCAGTTGGTATTGGTGGTGACCCAGTTAACGGAACAAACTTCATCGACGCTTTAGAAGCATTTAATAATGATCCTGAAACTTTAGCGGTAGTTATGATTGGCGAAATCGGTGGAACAGCTGAAGAAGAAGCTGCTGAATGGGTTAAAGCAAACATGACAAAACCTGTAGTAGGATTCATTGGTGGACAAACAGCACCTCCAGGTAAACGTATGGGACACGCAGGTGCCATTATCTCTGGTGGTAAGGGTACAGCAGCTGAAAAAATCAAAACATTAAATGCATGTGGTATTAAAACTGCAGCAACGCCTTCTGAAATCGGTTCAACTTTAATTGAACGTATTAAAGAAGAAGATGGTTTATATGAAAAATGTTTAACAGTTAAATAATATATGTTCAATATTCGAGACTCAATAGAGTCTCGTTTTTTTGTATGATTGTATCAATGAGTTTGTAGCAAGCGAAAGCGATACATAGAAAAAATCAATGATAAAATTTTCGAGCGATTAAAAAGTTCGATTAATAAAGCTTTTCAATGTGATGAATTAATCATACAATGCAACTAATAAATATATTTGTTATCTTCCAATTTTTATGGAAACAGCACGTAGATAAATTTTACAACCCAAAAAATAGATTATATCTCAACAATTTAATGTGATAAATTAATATTAACTTAACATCTATTCCATATCTTAATTACAGAGGTGATTAAGATGAAATATACACATGAAGAGCAACTTATACTTAAGCTCATCGCATCCGGTTTTACTACGCATCAATTACATAAAATAAAACAAAACTTTAATTCATTTGATAATCCTTATTCACGTCTCTATCCTATATTAAAAAAAATATTCAATAGAGATAATAAATTGGAATTAAAGATACAACGTTTCAAATCACTTGAAATAGAACAAGTGCACTCAGAATTAACAGTACGTCAAATTACGCCGATATTTTATAATTCTATTGGGTATTCTCATTTACTTAAACAAATTTATGACTACCCTTTGGTATTATTTTGCAAAGGTGATATTTCTATATTATCTTTAAATAAGTATTTAGCTATTGTAGGTAGTAGAAATAGAACAGGATATACCTCTGAAGTGATTGAACAGTTTATGCCGACCTTAGTCAAACATCAAATTACAATCGTGAGTGGTTTAGCTAGAGGTGCGGATAGTGATGCGCATCTTGCAGCTAATTATCATGGGGGCAAAACAATTGGTGTATTAGGTTTCGGACACGATTATTATTATCCAGAAGAGGTTACTTTGTTACGCCGAAATATGGAACATTACCATTTAGTAGTTAGTGAATATTATCCAACTACACAAATCGCAAAATATCAATTTCCTGAACGGAATCGTATTATTAGTGGATTATCACAGGGAGTGCTTATTACTGAAGCACAACTTAGAAGTGGTAGTTTGATAACTTGTGATCAAGCATTAGATCAAAATCGTAACGTTTATTGCTTGCCAGGACAAATTACATCTAAATATTCACAAGGTTGTAATCAAAAGATAGGAGAAGGTGCGAAGATAATTGTTCGAGTGGAAGATATTATTGAAGATTATAATTTTTAAGTTTCTTCTATTATAATGCCAATTCTGAAGGATAATATGTACTAATTTCTTTAGGGAATATTATTAATTTTGTATGAATTTAGAAATAAAATTTGACAAGATAGAATTGAAACGTATATTATTTATCATTGAAAAGCAAAACAGTTTTAAAACAAAAGGGGGATATCAAAATGGCAGAGAATCTCGTCATTGTAGAATCGCCTGCAAAAGCAAAAACCATTGAGAAATATTTAGGAAAGAAATTTAAAGTGGTTGCATCTATGGGACATGTTAGGGATTTACCTAGAAGTCAAATGGGTGTTGACGCTGAAAATAATTTTGAACCAAGATATATTACGATACGTGGTAAAGGGCCAGTTGTTCAAGAGTTAAAAAAACACGCGAAAAAAGCGAAAAATGTTTATCTCGCAAGTGACCCGGACCGCGAAGGTGAAGCGATTGCTTGGCATTTAGCTCATATATTAGGAATCGATCAAACAGCAAAATCTCGAGTTGTTTTTAATGAGATTACGAAAGATGCTGTTAAAGAGAGTTTTAAAAATCCTCGTGAAATACAACATGAATTAGTTGATGCACAACAAGCGCGACGAGTATTAGACCGTTTAGTAGGTTATAATATTTCACCAGTATTATGGAAAAAAGTTAAAAAGGGTTTATCTGCTGGGCGTGTTCAATCAGTTGCATTAAAATTGATCATTGACCGTGAAGAAGAAATTAATGCATTTAAACCTGAAGAATATTGGACAATTGATGGTTTATTTTCATTTAAAAATAAAGAATTTAAAGCGAAATTTTTACATGAAGCGAATAAGCCTAAAAAGTTAACAAACGACATAGAAGTAAAAGCCATAGTGAGTCAGTTGAAATCAGACCTATTCAATGTTACAGATGTTACAAAAAAAGAAAAATTAAGAAATCCTGCTTTACCATTTACTACAAGTTCATTGCAACAAGAAGCAGCGAGAAAGTTAAATTTCAAAGCACGTAAAACAATGATGCTTGCACAGCAACTATACGAAGGTATTGATTTAAAGAAACAAGGTACAGTCGGATTGATTACATATATGCGTACAGATTCAACACGTATATCTGATACTGCGAAGGCAGAAGCGGCAGGTTATATCGAAGAAAAGTTTGGTAAAGAATATTTATCAAAACGTAAAGTAGCATCAAAAGGTGGAGCTCAAGATGCTCATGAAGCTGTTCGTCCAACATCAGCATTAAGAACACCGACGGAAATGAAGGCATATCTTTCACGCGATCAATTGCGTTTATATAAATTGATTTGGGAACGTTTTATGGCTTCTCAAATGGCACCAGCAGTTATTGATACTGTGAGTGTTGATTTAGTTCAAGGTAATATAAAATTCCGTGCAAATGGGCAAACGATAAAATTTAAAGGATTTATGAGTGTGTATGTAGAAGGTAATGATGAGGATAAAGATGAGAGCGAGAATCGTTTACCGGATCTGAATGTTGGTGATAATGTAAATGCTGTTAACATTGAAGAGAATCAACATTTTACGCAACCACCACCACGTTATACAGAAGCACGTTTAGTTAAAACACTTGAAGAAAAGGGTATTGGTCGACCCTCAACTTATGCACCAACAATCGATACGATTCAAAAGCGTAACTATGTTAAAGTAGATCAAAAGAAATTCTATCCAACAGAGTTAGGTCAAATTGTGCATGAATCTGTAAAAGAATATTTCCCTGAGATTATTGATATTGATTTCACCGTCAATATGGAAACATTACTTGATAAAGTTGCAAACGGTGAAATAGAATGGAAAAAAGTCATTTCTACGTTCTATGGTGATTTCAAAACACATGTTGAACGCGCTGAACAAGAAATGGAAAAGATTGAAATAAAAGATGAGCCAGCTGGAGAAGATTGCGAGAAATGTGGTTCTCCGATGGTATTTAAAATGGGACGCTACGGTAAATTTATGGCATGTTCTAATTTCCCTGATTGCCGTAATACTAAAGCAATTGTTAAATCAATTGGTGTACCGTGTCCAAAATGTAAAGATGGAGAAGTAGTAGAACGTAAATCTAAGAAGAATAGAATATTCTATGGTTGTAACAATTTTCCGGAATGTGATTATTTATCATGGGATAAGCCTATTGCTCGAAATTGTCCAAAATGTGATACACAACTAGTGGAACGAAAAAAAGGAAAACAAACGCAAGTCGTATGTACAAATTGTGACTACGACGAAAAAGCGCAATAAGCAAAAAAATGTACACATCAAACATACAGATGTGTACATTTTTAACGTTTACCAACATTTTATCAAGAATAATAATAATTTATAATAAATTCAGATAAATCCCTTTTTAAAATAAGAAAAATGTATTACAATCGTGTATGACTTAGAGGAGGAATATTATGACGAAAGTAAATATTATAGGTGCTGGTTTAGCTGGTTCAGAAGCGGCTTATCAACTAGCAAAACGCGATGTAAAAGTGAAATTATATGAAATGAGACCGGTGAAACAAACACCAGCACACCACACAGATAAGTTTGCAGAACTAGTGTGTTCAAATTCACTACGCGGAAATGCATTAACGAATGCCGTCGGAGTATTAAAAGAAGAAATGAGAAGATTAGACTCATTAATTATTAAGGCGGCTGATAATGCAAGTGTACCTGCAGGTGGTGCCCTAGCTGTTGATCGTCATGAATTCAGTGGTTATATTACAGATACATTAAAGAACCATCCAAATATAGAAGTAATCAACGAAGAGATAACAAGTGTTCCAGAAGGCCCAACAATTATTGCAACAGGTCCATTAACGACTGAAAGTTTAAGTAAAGACATTCAACGATTAACTGGACAAGAGCATTTATACTTTTATGATGCAGCAGCTCCAATTATTGAAAAAGATTCAATTGATATGGATAAAGTATACTTAAAATCACGCTATGATAAAGGCGAGGCAGCATATTTAAACTGTCCAATGACTGAAGAGGAATTTAATCGTTTTTATGATACTTTACTGGAAGCGGAAGTGGTACCTTTAAAAGAATTTGAAAAAGAAATTTACTTTGAAGGATGTATGCCTTTTGAAGAAATGGCAAAACGTGGACGCAAAACACTATTATTTGGACCTATGAAACCTGTAGGACTAGAAGACCCTAAAACAGATAAACGCCCATATGCAGTTGTACAATTACGTCAAGATGATGCAGCAGGAACGCTTTACAATATCGTTGGTTTCCAAACGCATTTAAAGTGGGGCGCTCAAAAAGAAATCTTAAAATTAATCCCAGGATTAGAAAATGTTGAAGTGGTACGTTATGGTGTAATGCATAGAAATACGTTTATTAATTCACCAACAAATTTACAACAAACATATCAATTTAAAGGAAATGATGATTTATTCTTAGCAGGTCAAATGACTGGGGTAGAAGGTTATGTTGAATCAGCTGCAAGTGGTTTAGTGGCAGGAATCAATATGTCGAAACACATTAGTGGTTCAGCTCCTGTATTATTCCCTGAAAAAACTGTTATTGGTTCTATGGCATACTATATTACACATACGAACAGTAAGAATTTCCAACCGATGAACGCGAATTTTGGTTTATTGCCGAATTTAGACTCACGAATTAAAGATAAAAAAGAACGTTATGAAGCACTTGCAAATCGAGCGTTAACTACTTTAGAACATTTTAAAGTAACACTTTAATTTTTATATGGATATCATTGTTATTTCAAAATAAATTGTGTTACAATTCAGATAAATAGGGGTGAATTTGTGATGACTACTGACGTTGAAGCTTTTTTGAATTATTTAAAGTATGAGCGCAATTTTTCAGTACATACGATTACAGCCTATGAAAAAGATATCCATGGTTTCTCAGATTTTTTGAAAGTAGAAGGATTAACAATTCATACGTTCGAATACCGTGATGCTAGAAATTACTTAGTTCGCTTGTATGAAAAAGGTATGAAACGAACGACTGTATCTCGACATATTTCATCACTTAGATCGTTTTATAAATTTTTATATCGTGATACCGATAGGGTGAATCCATTTCATCAACTTGTACATCCGAAGCAAGAAAAGTATTTACCTGAATTCTTTTATGAAGAGGAAATGCTTCATTTATTTCAAGCAATTGACACTTCAAAGACTTTACATACACGAGATCGCTTAATATTAGAACTTTTATATGCAACTGGCATACGTGCCTCGGAACTGACACATCTTAAATTAACGGATATCGATCGTTCATTTATGATGCTTAAAGTTATAGGTAAAGGAAATAAAGTTCGGCTCGTTCCTTATGGTGCATTTGCCGAAACGGCAATTGAAGATTATCTTAAATTCCGTGCTACAAGAAGAACTGATCATGATTATTTATTAATTAACAATAGAAATGCCCCGCTAACTGAAAGGGGCGTTCGTTATGTTTTAAACCAAATCGTAATGAATGCGACCGGTATACGTAATATTCATCCACATAAACTTCGTCATACTTTTGCGACACATTTATTGAATAACGGTGCTGACTTACGAACCGTTCAAGATTTATTAGGACATGTTAATTTATCGACAACCGGTAAATATACGCATGTGACGAAAGAACATTTAAGGAAGTCATATTTAAATGCACATCCAAGAGCTTAAAGGAGTTGAGACATTGAATAATCAAATACATGCTACGACTATATTTGCGATTCGTCATAATGACCAATGTGCTATGAGTGGTGATGGTCAAGTAACGCTGGGTCAACAAGTCATAATGAAACAAACAGCTAGAAAAGTACGTCGATTATTTAATGATGAAGTAGTTGCTGGCTTTGCAGGAAGTGTTGCAGATGCATTCACTTTATTTGAAAAGTTTGAAATGAAACTACATGAATATAATGGGAATCTATCGCGTGCAGCTGTTGAACTGGCAAAAGAATGGCGTGGCGACAAAATGTTAAGGCAATTAGAAGCGATGCTTATTGTTATGAATAAAAATGAATTGCTGGTAGTAAGTGGTACAGGCGAAGTGATTCAACCAGATGACGATATTATCGCAATAGGTTCTGGTGGTAACTACGCACTGAGTGCCGGGCGAGCATTGAAGAAACATGCAAGTCATTTAAATGCGAAAGAAATTGCACTAGCTTCATTAGAAACTGCAGCAGATATATGCGTATTTACAAACCATAACATCATAGTTGAAGAATTATAGTTGGAGGGTTAGACTTGGATAAAAATAATTTAACACCGAAAGCCATCGTTGCAAGTCTTGATGAACATATCGTTGGTCAAACAGATGCGAAACGAAAAGTGGCAATAAGTTTACGCAATCGCTATCGTCGAATGGCGTTAGATGAAACGATGCAAAAAGAAATTATTCCAAAGAACATATTAATGATTGGACCAACTGGTGTTGGTAAAACTGAAATTGCGAGACGAATGGCAACGCTTGTTGGTGCACCTTTCGTAAAAGTAGAAGCAACAAAGTATACTGAAGTAGGTTATGTTGGTCGAGATGTAGAGAGTATGATTCGTGACTTGACAGAAAATGGTATACGTATGATTAAGAACCGTATGAAACAAGAAGTGAGTGATGAAGCAGAGAAGAACGCGACTGAACGATTAATTAAACTGCTAGTACCAGCAATGAAGAAAAAAGAAAAGCAATCAAATAATCCTTTTGAAATGATATTCAACCAAACGATGCAGCAAGAGGATTCAGAAGAAGATGTACCTGATGAAGGTGTGAAATTGAAGCGTAAAGATATACGTGAGAAATTAATTGCCGGTCTTTTAGAAGATGAACTTGTTAAAATTAAAGTTGAACAAGAATTAAAAGGAATGGGTATGCTTGGCATGAATGGCATGCAAGATAACATGCAAGATATGTTAAGTCAAATGATGCCTAAGAAAAAAGTTGAACGTACTTTGCCTGTTTCTCGTGCACGTGAAATCTTAATTGACGAAGAAGCGACGAAACTTATTGATGAAGACTCAGTTCAAGATGAAGCGGTTCAATTGGTAGAATCTATGGGGATCGTATTCATAGATGAAATCGATAAAATTGCTGGTGGAAACCAAGGTGCTGATGTTTCTCGCCAAGGTGTTCAACGTGATATCTTACCAATTGTTGAAGGCAGTGTCGTCCAAACTAAATATGGTGCAGTGAACACTGAGCATATATTGTTTATCGGAGCAGGTGCATTTCATGTGTCGAAACCAAGCGATTTAATTCCAGAGTTACAAGGTCGATTCCCAATTCGTGTGGAACTTGAAAAGTTATCGGTAGAAGATTTTATAAAAATTTTAAAGGAACCGAAAACGTCATTGTTAAAACAATATGAAAGCTTATTAGCAACCGAACAAGTGACCATTAACTTTACAGATGATGCCATTGAAAAACTTGCGCGAATCGCTTATGACGTCAATCAAGAAACAGATAATATCGGTGCGAGACGTCTACATACTATATTAGAAAAAATGCTTGAAGATTTGTCGTATGAGGCGCCAGATATGCCGAATGCACATGTAGAAATTACGGCACAATACGTTGAATCAAAACTAGGTACAATAGCCAAGAACAAAGATTTGAGTGAATATATTTTATAGTAGTACCAACCAAATATTGAATTAATATATAATACAAAAATTTTAAAAATTAAAGGAGCATATTAATGGAATTATTAAATCGCACGCGTAAAATCAATCAATTATTACAAGAACATAAGGGATTAGCAGTAGATTTCAAAGAGATGGCTGATCAATTAGGCTCGACGATGCAATCTAACGTCTTTATCCTTTCCCGTCGTGGTAAATTATTAGGATTTGGTGTTAATGAATTATTAAAAAATGAACGTATTATCAAAATGCTAGAAGAAAGACAATTTCCAAAAGAATACGTTGACTTACTTTTAGAAGTAGATGAAACGAAAAGTAATATTTCGTTAGATAATAATTTATCAGTTTTCCCTCCAGAAAATGAAGATTTATTTAATAAATCAAATACAGTAATTATACCTATTAAAGGTGGAGGTACGCGTTTAGGGACTTTAGTATTAGGTCGTGTAGATAAAGACTATGACGATCACGATTTAGTATTAGGTGAATACGCTGCTACTGTTGTAGGTATGGAAATATTACGTGAAAAACATGCTGATATTGAGAAAATTGCGCGTGATAAAGCAGCAATCAATATGGCAATCAGCTCATTATCTTACTCAGAAAAAGAAGCGATTGAACATATCTTTGAGGAATTAGGTGCGAATGAAGGTTTATTAGTTGCCTCTAAAGTAGCAGATCGTGTTGGAATTACACGTTCAGTAATCGTAAATGCTTTACGTAAATTAGAATCTGCGGGTGTTATCGAATCGCGTTCGTTAGGGATGAAAGGTACTTTTATTAAGATTAAGAAGGAAAAGTTCTTAGAAGAATTAGCAAATGCACACTAAGGCATAAATGATTCGATAAGTATTTAGCTTTTTATAACATCATATGAAAAAACTGCGCTATATCAATCATTTCAGTAAAAATGTATTGATTAGCGTGTTTTTATGTGATATATTAATATATGGCTTGAAAAAAGCCAAATTCACACACTATGGATGAATATTTTGAAGGGTGCAACATACAAGTTGTTTTCAAAATTGCCTGTAGTGGAGGAATAAAACCAATTAGGAGGAAATTAAAATGGCAGTAATCTCAATGAAGCAATTGTTAGAAGCTGGTGTTCACTTCGGTCATCAAACACGTCGTTGGAACCCAAAAATGAAGAAATACATCTTCACTGAAAGAAATGGTATCTACATTATTGACTTACAAAAAACAGTTAAGAAAGTTGAAGAAGCTTACAACTTTATGAAATCTGTTTCTGAAGAAGGCGGTACTGTATTATTTGTTGGTACTAAAAAACAAGCACAAGATTCAGTGAAAGAAGAAGCGATTCGTTCAGGTCAATTCTTCATTAACGAACGTTGGTTAGGTGGAACATTAACTAACTACAAAACAATCAACAAACGTGTTAAACGTATCTCAGAAATCGAAAAAATGGAAGAAAACGGTACATTCGACGTACTTCCGAAAAAAGAAGTTGTAGAACTTAAAAAAGAATATGATCGTTTAATCAAATTCTTAGGCGGAATTCGTGAAATGAAATCAATGCCTGCAGCTTTATTCGTAGTTGACCCTCGTAAAGAGCGTAATGCGATTGCTGAAGCAAAAAAATTACACATTCCAATCGTTGGTATCGTTGATACAAACTGTGATCCAGACGAAATCGATTATGTTATCCCAGCAAATGATGACGCAATCCGTGCCGTTAAATTATTAACTGGTAAAATGGCAGACGCTATCTTAGAAGGACGCCAAGGCGTTTCAAACGAAGAAGTAGCTGCTGAACAAAATATCGATTTAACTGAAACTACTGAAGAAGCTGCTCCAGAAGCAACTGAAACTACAGAAGCGTAAGTTTTTAAATAAAAGGTGATAAGTGTATAACATTTATCACTTTTTTTAGAACGAAATACACTTTACTTTAGCGTTTTTCGCTATTGTTTAGTATTATTATATTGTAAAAACACAAATTCTTTGGAGGTATTATATAATGGCTATTACAGCACAATTAGTTAAACAATTACGTGAAAGAACTGGCGCAGGTATGATGGACTGCAAGAAAGCATTAACTGAAACTAACGGAGACATCGATGCAGCTGTTGATTACTTACGTGAAAAAGGTATTGCTAAAGCAGCTAAGAAAGCTGACCGTATCGCTGCTGAAGGAACTACTTACGTAGCTTCAAAAGGAAACGATGCAGTATTATTAGAATTAAACTCTGAAACTGACTTCGTTGCACGTAATGAAGGCTTCCAAGCTTTAGTTAAAGAAATCGCAGATCATATTTTAGCAACAAAACCTGCTGATTTAGATGCTTTAATGGCGTCTGAAATCGAAGCTGGTAAAACTGTTGACTTCAAAATGAATGAAGCAATTTCTACTATCGGTGAAAAATTAACATTACGTCGTTTCGTATTAGTATCTAAAACAGATGCTGACACATTCGGTGAATACTTACACATGGGCGGACGTATTGGTGTATTAGCATTAGTTGAAAACTCAACTGACGCTGAAGGTGCTAAAGACGTAGCAATGCACATCGCTGCTTTAAACCCTAAGTTTGTATCTCGTGAACAAGTTTCTGCTGAAGAATTAGAGCACGAAAAGAACGTATTAAAACAACAAGCATTAAACGAAGGTAAACCTGAAAATATCGTTGAAAAAATGGTAGAAGGTCGTTTACGTAAATATTTAGAAGAAATTTGTGCAGTGGATCAACCATTCGTTAAGAATCCAGATCAAACTGTTGCTGAATTCTTAAAATCTAAAGGTGGCACTTTAAAATCATTCGTACGTTACGAAGTTGGAGAAGGTATCGAGAAACGTCAAGATAACTTCGCTGATGAAGTAATGGGTCAAATGGGTAAATAATAACAAATTAAGACACTTCGGTGTCTTTTTTTATACATAAAGAATAAATGTGAGGTTTATTCTAATAATCATTTCATTCAATATTAATTATTGTTATAATATTTGTAGTTTTGTGTATAATAGAAAATAAGAGTTAATACTTAAACGTGTTAATGAATAGATAAGATAAAAATTGCATTAATACAATTGAAGGGCGGAGTTTATAAATGAAAGATGTATCTAAATACAAACGTGTTGTATTAAAATTAAGTGGTGAAGCACTTGCTGGGGAAACTGGCTTTGGTATTAATCCATTCGTTATTAAAAATATCGCTGAACAAGTTGCTGAGGTAGCTAATATGAACTGTGAAGTAGCAGTTATTGTTGGTGGGGGTAACATTTGGCGTGGAAAAACAGGTAGTGACTTAGGAATGGATCGTGGCACAGCGGACTACATGGGAATGTTAGCAACAGTAATGAATTCTTTAGCCCTACAAGATTCATTAGAACAATTAAAATGTGATACGCGTGTATTAACATCAATCGAAATGAAACAGGTTGCAGAACCTTATATTAGACGTCGTGCGATTAGGCACCTTGAAAAAGGACGTGTTGTAATCTTTGCTGCGGGTATTGGTAATCCATACTTCTCTACAGATACAACTGCAGCATTACGTGCAGCTGAAATGGAAGCAGATGTAATTCTAATGGGTAAAAATAATGTTGATGGCGTGTATTCTGCTGACCCGAAAGTGGATCCTAACGCTGTAAAATACGAAAAATTAACTTACATTCAAATGCTACAAGAAGGTTTACAAGTTATGGATTCAACTGCAAGCTCATTCTGTATGGATAATGATATACCATTAGTCGTATTCTCAATTATGGAAGATGGTAATATTAAACGTGCAATTATGGGTGAAGAAATTGGTACAACGATTACAAAATAATTTGGTATAATAAATTCAATCATTTATATAAAAGGAGATTTAACATGACGACTGAAATTATTAATGACTTAAAGTCAAAAATGGAAAAAAGTATTGAAAGTTTACAACGTGATTTTGCTGCAATACGTGCTGGACATGCGAATGCGAACCTTTTAGAGCGTGTTACTGTAAACTATTATGGAGCGGATACACCGGTACAACAATTAGCTGGTATTTCTGTGCCAGAACCAAGAATGTTATTAGTAACACCTTATGATAAAACATCGATTGATGATATCTTAAAAGCTATCAACATGGCAAACTTAGGTGTTAACCCAACTTCTGATGGTAATGTTATCAGAATTACTGTACCCGCTTTAACTGAAGAACGTCGTAAAGAATTAGTAAAAGAAGCGAAAAAAGAAGCAGAAAATGCAAAAGTTGCAATTCGTAATATTCGTCGTGATGCAAATGATGCTTTAAAGAAAGCTGAAAAAAATGGTGAATTAACTGAAGATGATTTGAAGTCATTCACTGAAGATGTACAAAAACAAACAGATAACTATATTAAAAAGATTGATACATTAACGACTGAAAAAGAAAATAGTATTTTAGAAGTTTAATACACAAAAATTAGACTGAGGAAAGTAGATTTCTTTTTCTCAGTCTTTTTTTATGCTTTTTTATGTATAACCATGTTAGTATCTTTGTTTTATGATAGAATATATAAATAATGTTTTGAGTATTGGAGGACATCATGATTCCTTTTTTTAATAAGAAAAAGAAAAATAATAAAGAATCACATATACATATTGAATCGGTGCCTAAACATATTGCCATAATTATGGATGGGAATGGTAGATGGGCGAAGCAACGTAAAATGCCACGTATTAAAGGCCATTATGAAGGCATGCAGACGGTTAAAACAATTACACGTCATGCGAGTGACATTGGAATTAAGTATTTAACATTATATGCTTTCTCAACAGAAAATTGGTCTCGACCTAAAGATGAAGTTAATTATCTAATGAAATTACCTGGTGACTTTTTAACGACTTTTTTACCCGAATTGATTGAGAAAAATGTTAAAGTTGAAACAATTGGTTTTATTGATCAATTACCAGAACATACGCGTAAAGCAGTGTTAGAAGCAATTGAAAAGACAAAAGATAATACAGGTTTGACATTGGTATTTGCACTGAACTATGGTGGACGTAAAGAGATTGTTTCAGCAGTACAATTAATTGCTAAACGTTATAAAGACAACGAACTCGAGCTAAGTGAAATAACTGAAGATAGTTTTGCGGAATATCTATTTACAAAAGAAATGCCAGATCCAGAATTATTAATTAGAACTTCTGGTGAAGAACGATTAAGTAATTTCTTAATATGGCAATCATCGTACAGTGAATTTGTGTTTGTAGATACTTTATGGCCAGACTTTGGTACTGCTGAATTAGATAAATGTATTGAAACATACCATAGCCGACATAGACGTTTCGGTGGATTATAAGGAGTAAACAATGAAAACAAGAACGATTACCGCAATCATTGCGATGGCAATTTTCTTGCCAGTTGTTATATATGGTCAGTTACCGCTGCTCATTATGGCATATTTACTAGCAATTGTTGCTTTAAAAGAAGTATTAAATATGAAAAACATTAAACTATACTCTTTACCTGGGATATTCAGTGTCGTGGCGCTTTGTTTAATTATGTCACCTCAAAAGAGTGATCTTGTTTCGCTAGATTATCAAGTGCCATTCTTAATATTAATGAGTTTAATTATGTTGAGTTATACAGTGATGTCGAAGAACAGGTTCAATTTTGTTGATGCAGCATTTTGCATGTTAGCTGTTGCGTATGTTGGGATTGGCTTTATGTATTTTTATGAAACACGTGCAGCTGAAAATGGTCTAGTCTTCATATTATATGCACTACTTGTTGTGTGGGTTACAGATACAGGTGCTTATATTTTTGGTAGACTATTTGGTAAAAATAAATTATGGCCAGAGATCAGCCCAAATAAAACGATTGAAGGATTTGTGGGTGGTATCGCTTGTAGTACGATTATCGCAGTTATATTTAGTTTGAACTACGACATGCCGCTATCTATGTTACTTTTAATTTTAGTTACTTGGTTGTTTAGTATGTTCGGTCAATTAGGTGACCTTGTAGAGTCTGCATTAAAACGTCATTTTGATGTAAAAGACTCAGGTAATTTGTTACCAGGACATGGTGGTATTTTAGACCGTTTTGACTCATTCATTTTTGTTTTACCATTAATGAATATATTTTTAATAAATTTTCAATAGGAGAGGCTGTTGAACTTGTGTTCAGCCCTAAGCAAAATAAGAAACTCAACTGTAAGTCGCTATTTGACTTAGGTTGAGTTTTTTTGTCTAAAGTGCTACAAGCTTTTCTTTTTAGTCATCAAAAGTAGGAGTTAAAAAAATTTTGTGATAGAATTAAACTAATACATTTTAGAATAAGGTGAAGACATGAAACATATAGGAATATTAGGAGCAAGTGGCTCTGTTGGGATGCAAGGAATAGACATTATTCGTGAACATGCAGATAGCTTTAAACTAGTAAGCTTTGCAGTAGGTAAGTCTATTGATATAGCACAACGCATTATTGATGAGTTTAATCCAGAGATCTGTTGTATTCAAAATGAGCATGATATGGATAAACTTAATATAAATGGGAACCAAACAAAAGTAGTATTTGGTGACCAAGGATTATTAGAAGTTGCAGGTTATGAAAAAAATGATGTTTTACTGAATTCAATTTTAGGTAGTGTGGGTTTACGACCAACATTACATGCGATTGATAAGGGGATAGATATCGCCCTTGCAAATAAAGAAACATTAGTTGTTGCAGGTGAAATTGTAATGCAACGTGCAAAAGAGAAAGGTGTTAACATTCTTCCAGTTGATTCTGAACATTCAGCGATATTCCAATGTTTAAACGGTGAGAATGTAAAAAATATTGAGAAGTTAATCATAACAGCAAGTGGAGGATCATTTCGTGATTTAACACGTGAGCAATTAAAAGATGTTACTTTAGAAGATGCACTTAACCATCCAAACTGGTCAATGGGTAAGAAGATTACGATTGATAGTGCGACAATGATGAATAAAGGTTTAGAGGTCATAGAGGCGAAATGGTTATTCGACTTACCAGTTGAGCGAATTGAAACTATTTTGCATAAACAAAGTATTATACATTCAATGGTTGAATTTAATGATACGAGTGTGATAGCGCAACTGGGAACGCCGGATATGCGTATGCCAATACTGTATGCATTTAGTTATCCTGAACGTATGCAAAGAAATGCTGAACGATTGAATCTAGCTGATATAGCAACGTTAGATTTTAAGGCAATGGATTTAGAACGCTTTAAGTGTTTAGCATTAGCATATCGTGCGATTGAAATAGGTGGCACGTTACCAGTTGTTATGAATGCAGTTAATGAAGTAGCAGTCCAATTATTTTTAGATGGTAAAATAACATTTTTAGAAATCGAAACATTAATCGAACGTGCAATGGATGAACACGTTGTGATTCAAAACCCAGATTTAGAAACCATATTAGCAATAGATGCAGACTATAAATCAAGGAATTACGAGGTGTAACATGGGAATTATTGCTTTTATTATTATATTCGGTTTACTGGTAACAGTGCATGAATTCGGTCACTTATTATTTGCAAAACGTGCAGGAATAATGTGCCCGGAATTTGCAATAGGTATGGGACCGAAGATTTTCTCTTATAAAAAAAATGAAACACTGTATACGATTCGTTTATTACCAGTTGGCGGTTACGTACTAATGGCGGGTAGTGGGATGGAACAAAATCCAATTACTGAAGGCATGTCCGTTAATATAAAGCGCAATGATACAGGCGAAGTAACACATGTTCTATTAGATGATCAGCACCAGTTTCAACAAATCGAACAAGTTGAAGTATCAGAATCAGATTTCGAAGATGCGTTATTTATCGAAGGAATCAATCAATATACAAATGAACGAGTACGTTATAACGTTGCACATGAAGCATACTTTGTACGTGAAGGTGATTTAATTCAGATTGCGCCACGTGAACGACAGTTTAAGAACAAAAAACCTTGGCCAAAATTTTTAGCGTTGTTTGCAGGACCATTGTTTAACTTTATTTTAGCGTTTGTGTTGTTTTTAGGATTAGCATTTATGATCGGAGCGCCGACTCCAACCATTAATGAAGTGGCTAAAGATAGTCCAGCACAAGAAGTTGGATTGAAACAAGGAGATACAATCAAGGAAATTAACAACGAAGAAATAAAGAGCTTTAAACAAGTGAAAAGTATCTTAGATCAAAATGGTGGCGATGTAATCAAACTTACAGTTGACCGAGATGGTCGTGAAAAGGTATTTAATTTAAAACCAAAATTATTTGAGCAAGAAGTTAGTAAGGGTAAGAGTTTAAAGCAATATGTGATTGGGTTTAATCCTGAGTTTGGCGGGAGCGTTCTAGATAAAATTATGTATGGAATTAATATGACCATCGATGGCGCCACAAAAATCTTTACTTTGTTAGGGATTATGTTTGCATCAATCTTTAATGGTACATTTTCATTTGATATGTTAAATGGACCTGTTGGTATTTATAAGAATACTGAGAAAGTTGCGAGTATGGGAATCGAAACATTAATTGGATATACTGCGATGCTTTCGGTGAACCTAGGTATTATGAACTTATTACCAATTCCAGCGCTTGATGGTGGACGTATATTATTCGTTATTTATGAAGCAATATTTAGAAAGCCAATCAATAAGAAAGCTGAGATGTACATTTTAGCTGCTGGAGCGATTTTTATTTTCTTTGTAATGATTATGGTCACTTGGAATGATATTTCTCGTTATTTCTTAAATAATTAATAGCATCCGACTTCGGTCGGATTTTTTAAAGTTTTTAATCACTCATATTTATGTTATGTCAACTTAATTTTTTGTTTATCAATTGCTCAATTTATTATATGATATATGTATTATCAAAAATTTTTGGAGGTTGCTATGAAACAGAGTAAAATGTTTATTCCAACATTAAGAGAAGTACCAAATGATGCGGATTCTAAAAGTCATCAATTGTTACTTAAAGCAGGTATGATCAAACAAGTTGCAAGTGGGGTTTATAGTTACCTTCCGATTGCGAAACGTGTGCTAAATAAAATTGAAGCGATTGTACGTGAAGAGATGGAAGCCATTGATGGTGTTGAAATTTTAATGCCAGCTTTACAGCCTTCAGAATTATGGTCAGAGTCAGGTCGTTGGCAAAATTATGGTGCTGAGTTGATGCGTATGACAGACCGTCATGGTCGTGAATTTGCTTTAGGACCAACACATGAAGAAATTATCACTTCTTTAGTACGTGACGAATTAAAGTCATATAAGAAATTACCTGTGACTTTATTCCAAATCCAAAATAAATTCCGTGATGAGAAGCGTCCACGTTTCGGTTTATTGCGTGGTCGTGAATTCATTATGAAAGATGCATATAGTTTCCATGCGACAGAAGAAAGTTTAGATGAAACTTATCAAAATATGTATGATGCATATTCAAAAATTTTCTCGCGTGTAAATTTAAATTTCCGCCCGGTAATTGCGGATAGTGGTGCTATTGGTGGGAGTCACACACATGAATTTATGGCACTAGCTGAAATCGGGGAAGATACAATTTGTTATACAGATGAAAGTGATTACGCTGCAAACATTGAAAAAGCTGAAGTGAAGTATGTAGCGAATGTAGAACATACGGAGATAAAAGTTTTAGAAAAAGTGCATACTCCAGGAGTTAAAACTGCACAACAACTAGCAGATACTTTGAATAAGCGTTTAGACGAAATAGTGAAATCTATGATTGTTAAAGTAGATGAGCAATACGTCATGTTTTTAATACGTGGTCATCATGAACTAAATGAAGTTAAAGTTAAATCTTATTTTGGTACTGAAACAGTTGAAATGGCGACTGAAGATGAAATTGTAGCTATTTTAGGTGCTACACCAGGTTCTCTTGGGCCAGTTGGCGTAGATAAAATTGAAATTTATGCAGATAATAGTGTTCAAGATTTAAATAATTTAGCTGTTGGCGCGAATGAAACAGAATATCATTATATCAATGCTAACTTAGAGCGTGACTTTAAGGTGAAAGCTTTTGATGACTTTAGATTTATTCTAGAGGGAGAAATGGCAGCTGACGGTAGTGGACCAATTAAGTTTGCAGAAGGCATTGAGATTGGACAAGTATTTAAATTAGGAACAAAATACTCTGAATCAATGAATGCTACATTCTTAAACGATCAAGGTCGTGCTGAACCAATGATTATGGGATGTTACGGTATAGGTGTATCTCGTACATTATCTGCTGTAATTGAGCAACATCACGATGATAAAGGTATTATATGGCCGACTTCAATAACTCCATTTGAAATTCATATTATTACAGCAAATGCGAAGCAAGATATTCAACGTGAACTTGCTGATCAATTGTATGATGCATACAAGAAAGACTATGAAGTATTATACGATGACCGTGTAGAACGCGCGGGTGTGAAGTTCAACGATGCTGATTTAATTGGTGTGCCTGTTCGTGTTGTGGTTGGTAAACAAGCTGCAGAAGAAATCGTAGAAGTGAAGAATCGCCGTACAGGTGAATCATTCGATGTACCTGTTGCAGAACTAGACGAAAAAATTAAAGCAATCTATGCGTCATTTGAACACTAATTTGATATAATAAAAAGACTAATAAGTGTGGGACTTTTGTCTCACGCTTTTCATTTTGACAGGGTGGTTGTAAATGACATTAACACATAACGAAAAATTTAAAGTACTACTTACGCAGTTAGGTATAACTGACTTATTTGAAAGTAGCATCATTGAAAATGCTGAATTATCACGCATTGATATATCTAAAGCAGAACGTAAATGGCATATGTACTTTGTATTCCAAGAGCATTTACCGTTTCAATTATTCAATATGTTAAGTAGTAAGATGAAAGAACATTTCGCACATATTGCAGACGTTCAATTTGAAATTAATGTAACGGACGATAGTCGTTTAACAGAACGTATAATAGAATATATCCCATATGCAATCGACCAAACAGCAATGAGTCCAAGTTTGAAAGGTCAGCTTAAGAATAAAAAATATACTTTTTCTGGTAACATATTAAAATTTCAAGTAGTGAATGAAATAGAACAAAATCACTTTGAAAAATCTTGCAATGGTAGGTTGTTAGCTACTTTTAAACAGGCAGGTTTTAATATGCAGCAAATCATTTTTGAGACGAGCGATGATGACCAAATACGTGAACTTGCCTCACTTGAAGCACATATTCAAGAGGAAGAAGCTCAACAAAGTGTGATATTACGAGAAAAAATGGTTGAACGTGAAAAACAAAAAGCTGAAAGTGTTTCTGAAGAGATTGCAAATTGTTCAATTGGTAAAAAGATTCAAGTTGAATCTATTAAACCGATTGATTCGATTATAGAAGAAGAATTTAAAGTTGCGTTAGAAGGTGTCATTTTTGATATCGAAATTAAAGCACTGAAAAGTGGTCGCCATATCGTACAATTAAAGATTACTGACTATACTGATTCACTTATTTTAAAAATGTTTACGCGAAAAGGTAAAAATGATTTAGATCATTTATCGTCTTTAAAAGTAGGTGACTGGGTGCGTGCACAAGGACGTATCGAGCAAGATACTTTTATTCGTGATTTAGTTATGATGATGAGTGATATTGAGAAAATTAATAAATCAGCAAAACAAGATAAATCAGAGAACAAACGCGTTGAATTTCATTTACATACCGCTATGAGTCAAATGGATGGTATTACGCATATAAGTCGATATGTTGATCAAGCAGCAAAATGGGGACATAAAGCAATTACAATTACAGACCATAATGGTTGTCAAGGTTTTCCGGATGCCCATGCCGCTGCAAGCAAAGCAGGCATTAAAATGATCTATGGTATTGAAGGTATGTTAGTCGATGATGGGGTCGCAATTGCATATAAACCACAAGACATAGATTTAAAAACAGCAACATATGTCGTTTTTGACGTTGAAACCACAGGTTTAAGTTCACAGTACGATAAGATAATTGAACTTGCTGCCGTTAAAGTGAAAGACGGGGAAATAATTGATAAGTTCGAGCGATTCAGTAACCCTGGAGAACGTTTAAATGAAACTATAAAAAATTTAACAGGTATATCTGACGATATGTTAATCGATGCTCCACCAATTGAAGACGTGTTAAATGATTTTAGATCTTTTGTAGGCGATGCGATATATATTGCCCATAATGCTAGTTTTGATATGGGTTTTATCGATACAGGATTTGAACGATTAGGATATGGTGCGACTACTAACGGAGTTATAGATACTCTAGAATTATCACGTACTATCAATACAGAAATGGGGAAACACGGACTAAACTTCCTAGCAAAGAAATACGGAGTTGAACTGACACAACATCATAGAGCGATATATGATGCAGAAACAACTGCGCATATTTTCATGAAAATGTTAAAGCAACTTGAGCAGTTAGGTGTTACCAATCATAAAGAGATTGATTCTAAGCTAAGCAATCAAGATGCATATAAACGTGCACGTCCAATGCATGTGACGTTAATTGTCCAAAATCAAACAGGACTAAAAAACTTATTCAAGATTGTTAGTGAATCAATGGTACATTATTTCTATCGTACGCCGCGTATACCTAGGTCTTTACTGATAGAAAATCGAGAAGGTTTACTTGTAGGAAGTGCTTGTGATAACGGAGAAGTATTTACAGCGGTTATGCAAAAGGATCAAGAAGAAGTGGAACGTATTGCAAAGTTTTATGACTTTCTGGAAATACAACCGAAAGCATTATATCAGCATTTATTAGAACGTGATTTAATTCGTGATAATGAAACGATGGAAGAAATTTATGACCGAATCATTCGTGTGGGTGAAAAGTTAGATATACCGGTTATTGCTACTGGTAATGCCCACTATTTACATGAACATGAAAAGCCAGCACGTGAAATTTTAATCGCTTCTAATCCAGGTAACCCTTTAAATCGTCAAACTTTACCAGATGCTCATTTTAGAACTACGGATGAAATGTTAGATGCCTTTCATTTCCTAGGTACAGAAAAGGCGTTTGAAATTGTTGTAACCAATACGAATCAATTAGCGGATACAATTGACACAGTAATTCCGATTCGAGATGAATTGTATACGCCGACGATTGAAGGTGCTAACGAAGAAATTCGAGAAATGAGTTATAACAGAGCACGAAGTATTTATGGAGAAGAATTACCAGAAATTGTGGTTGCACGTCTAGAAAAAGAATTAGATAGTATTATCGGAAATGGATTTGCGGTAATTTATTTAATTTCACAAAAGCTTGTTAAAAAATCTCTTGATGATGGGTATCTTGTAGGGAGCCGAGGATCGGTGGGTTCAAGTTTTGTTGCTACAATGACTGAAATAACTGAAGTTAATCCATTACCACCACACTATATATGTCCAAAATGTAAAACAAGTCACTTTTTTGAAGATGGTAGTGTTGCTAGTGGTTTTGATTTACCAGATAAGAAATGTCCAACATGTGATGAACCTTATATTAAGGAAGGACAAGATATTCCTTTTGAAACGTTTCTAGGATTTAAAGGTGATAAAGTACCTGATATCGATTTAAACTTTAGTGGTGAATATCAACCAATTGCACATAACTATACAAAAGTGCTATTTGGTGAAGATAAAGTTTTCCGAGCAGGAACAATAGGTACAGTAGCTGAAAAAACAGCATTTGGTTATGTGAAAGGATATTTGAATGACTCTGGTATACATAAACGTGGTGCTGAAATCGATCGATTAGTTAAAGCGTGTACGGGCGTTAAACGTACGACTGGTCAGCATCCAGGAGGGATTATTGTTGTCCCTGAGAATATGGATATATATGATTTTACGCCCATTCAATTTCCGGCAGACCAACAAGATTCAGCATGGAAGACGACGCATTTTGATTTTCACTCTATCCATGATAATTTGTTGAAACTTGATATTCTTGGACACGATGATCCAACGATGATTCGTATGTTACAAGATTTATCGGGCATGGATCCAAAGACGGTTCCAGTTGATGATAAAGAAACAATGAAGATATTCTCAAGTCCAGAATCACTAGGGGTTTCAGAAGAAGATATCCTATGTAAAACCGGAACTTTAGGTGTGCCCGAATTTGGAACAGGTTTCGTTAGACAAATGTTAGAAGATACGAAACCTTCCTCATTTAGTGAACTTGTTCAAATTTCAGGATTATCTCACGGTACAGACGTATGGTTAGGTAATGCACAAGATTTAATTAAATCTGGAACTTGTGATTTATCTGGGGTAATTGGTTGTCGTGATGATATTATGGTGTATTTAATGTACGCAGGGCTTGAGCCCTCACTAGCATTCAAAATTATGGAGTCCGTTCGTAAAGGGCGTGGTTTGACTGAAGAATTTGAAGTAGCAATGATGGAAAACAATGTCCCAGCTTGGTATTTAGATTCATGTAAAAAGATAAAATACATGTTCCCAAAAGCCCATGCGGCAGCGTATGTATTAATGGCTGTACGTATTGCATATTTCAAAGTCCATTATCCTTTATTCTATTATGCAAGTTACTTTACTGTGAGAGCTTCTGACTTTGATTTACTGACTATGGTGAAAGATAAACATACGATTAAAGCAACAGTTAAAGATTACTATGCGCGTTATCATGATTTAGGAAAAAAAGAGAGAGATGTATTAACTGTTCTCGAAATTACAAATGAAATGGCACAACGAGGGTTTAAAGTACAGCCGATTTCTTTAGAAAAAAGTACTGCATTCGAATTTATTATTGAAGATAATACATTAATACCACCATTTATCTCGGTACCTGGTTTAGGTGAAAATGTTGCGAAACGTATAGTTGCAGCGCGTGAAGAAGGGCCTTTCCTATCAAAAGAAGAATTGAACAAAAAAGCGGGAGTTTCACAAAAGATAATCGATTATTTAGATGAACTCGGAAGTTTAAATGATATGCCAGACAAAGCTCAGCTTTCAATTTTTGATTTATAATTATTTGAGTTGTATGCGTAATTGTGTTATTATTACAGTGTTAAAGAAAATACTCTACATGCGAAAAGAGTGGGATATCCCGCTCTTTTCTTAAGTTTTGTGAGGAGGATCATATGTCAAAGATTACTGAACGTGTTGAAACAATCGTAACCCCTATTGTTGAATCTCTAGGATTTGAGTTAGTAGATGTGGAGTACGTTAAAGAAGGACCAGACTATTATTTGCGTATTGCAATTGATAAACCTGGAGGAATTGATATTGCTGATTGTGCATTGGCAAGTGAAAAGATAAGTGAAGTGATGGATAAAGAAGATCCGATTACAGAAGCTTATTTTATGGATGTATCATCACCTGGTGCTGAACGTCCTTTAAAGAAAGATAAAGATTATCAAGATGCTATTGGTAATAACATTTACGTAAAACTTTATGAACCTATTGAGGGTGATAAAGAGTGGATTGGTATTTTAGACGATGTAACTGATGAGTTTATTACGATAAGTGCAAAAATTAAAACACGTACAAAAGTTATAGAAATTGAACGTAAAAAAATTGCAAAAATTCGTCGTGCAGTCGTTTTATAATTTGGAGGATAACATGAAAAAGAATAATGAATTATTAAATGCTATTGATTATCTTGAAAAAGAAAAATCGATTCCTAGAGAAGTATTAATAGAAACAATTGAAGCAGCATTAATCACAGCATACAAAAAAAATTATAATTCTGCGAACAACGTTCGTGTTGAGTTAAATATGGATAACGGAGTTTACCGTGTGTATTCTCGTAAGGATGTTGTTGAAGAAGTCATGAATCCGCGTGATGAAGTTAGTCTAGAGATGGCGTTAGAAACGAACCCTGCTTATGAAATTGGTGATATATTTGAAGAAGACGTAACTCCAAAAGATTTTGGACGTGTATCAGCACAAGCAGCGAAGCAAGCAGTAATGCAGCGATTAAGAGATGCTGAACGTGGTATTTTATATAATGAGTTTATCGACAAAGAAGATGATATCATGACAGGTATTATTGACCGAGTAGATCACCGATATGTATACGTTACTTTAGGTAAAACAGAAGCTGTATTATCTGAAGCAGAACGTAGCCCGAACGAAGAATATCGTCCAACTGAGCGTATCAAAGTATATGTTAATAAAGTTGAACAAACTACAAAAGGTCCACAAATATTTGTTTCTCGTAGTCATCCAGGCCTATTAAAGCGTTTATTTGAACAAGAAGTTCCCGAAATTTTTGACGGAAGCGTTGTAGTGAAATCCGTTGCCCGTGAAGCAGGAGACCGTTCTAAAATTAGTGTTTACTCTGAAAATCCAGATATTGATCCAGTAGGAGCATGTGTTGGCACAAAAGGTGCTCGTGTTGAAGCGGTCGTTGACGAATTATGTGGTGAGAAAATTGATATTGTTGAATGGAGTGCAGATACAAAAACATTCGTAAAGAATGCATTAAGTCCATCTCAAGTCGTTGACGTATTAGTTGATGAATCAAACCAATCAACAACAGTAATTGTACCGGATTATCAATTATCACTTGCAATTGGGAAAAAAGGACAAAACGCAAGGCTTGCTGCGAAATTAACAGGCTGGAAAATTGATATTAAATCTGAGACAGATGCAAAAGAAGCAGGCATTTATCCAGTAGAATAGGTGACGATTATGAAACAAAAAAAAATACCTATGCGCAAATGTATTTTAAGTAATGAAATGAAGCCGAAGAAGGAAATGATTCGTGTCGTTAAGACTAAAGAAAACGATGTATTTGTAGATTCAACAGGCAAACAAAATGGTCGAGGTGCATACGTCTCTATGGATTTGGAAATTGTTGAATCAGCACGTAAGAAGAAAAAGTTAGAGCAATTTTTCGAGTGTGATAGTGATGCGATGAATCCAATTTATGATGAGATTATTCGTTTAATTTATAGAGAAATGATACCGAAACGATGAATAAACAAGATAAATTATTTAATTTGTTAGGCCTTGCGATGCGTGCAAGAAAACTTGCAACAGGTGAAGAACTCGTTATCAATGAAGTAAGAAGTAAGAAATGTAAGTTAGTCATTCTAGCGACAGACGCTGGACCAAATACAACGAAAACTGTCACGAATAAATGTAATTCGTTCAATGTGCCTTTGGTGCACTTTGGAACGCGTTATGAGCTAGGCTATGCAATTGGTAAAGCAGAACGCGTTACTATTGGTATACTAGATGCTGGATTTGCTAAGTCTATCCAAGCCCTCATTCGTGACATTAATGAGGAGAGAACCTATGAGTAAAAAGAGAATATACGAATATGCAAAAGAAGTAAAATTAAAAAGTAAAGATATCATTGATGAACTGAAAAAAATGAATATCGAAGTAACAAGTCATATGCAAGTTATTGAAGATAAAGAAATTAGTGCGTTAGATAAAATATATAAAAAAGATCAAGTGAAGACTGAACCTAAAGCAGAAACAAAACCTGCAGCAAAGCCTGAAGCGAAAAAAGAACAAGCAAAGACTGAAACAAAAGCAGCTGATAAGCCTGCTGCAAAACCGGCGCAAAAACCACGTCATAATAATAATCATCGCCCAGGCAGTAATAATAAGCCAGGTACTGGTGGACCGAACCGTAATAAAAAAGGTAAGGGTAAAGGAAAACCGAAACCAGAACCAATTGTACAAGCACCAGTTGTGAAAGAAACGCCTTCTAAAATTACGTATGAAGAGGGTATTACAGTTGGAGAATTAGCTGAAAAATTAAACAAAGATGCATCTGAAATCGTTAAAAATTTATTTATGGTGGGTATTATGGCGAACATAAATCAACCATTAAATCAAGATGCAATTGAATTAATCTGTTCAGAGTATGATGTGGAAGCAGAATTAGAAGTTGTTGTAGATGTAACGGATTTAGAAACTTACTTTGAAGATGTTGATGCTGATCCAGAAGACATCATCGAGCGTCCTTCAGTTGTTACAATTATGGGTCACGTAGACCACGGTAAAACAACCTTATTAGATTCAATCCGTAATACACGTGTAACAGCTGGAGAAGCTGGAGGTATCACTCAACATATAGGTGCATATCAAATCGTTAATGAAGGTAAAAAGATTACTTTCTTAGATACACCAGGACATGCGGCGTTTACAACAATGCGTGCACGTGGTGCTCAAGTTACTGATATTACAATATTAGTGGTCGCAGCTGATGATGGTGTTATGCCTCAAACAGTAGAAGCGATAAATCATGCGAAAGCAGCAGAAGTTCCTATTATTGTAGCAGTAAACAAAATCGATAAACCGACAGCAAATCCTGATCGTGTTATGCAAGAATTAGGTGAGCACGGATTATACCCTGAAGATTGGGGTGGGGACACAATCTTCGTTCAGTTATCTGCAATTAAAGGTGATGGAATCGATGAGTTATTAGAAATGATCTTACTTGTTTCGGAAGTTGCTGAATTAAAAGCAAACCCTAAACGTACAGCAATTGGAACAGTTATAGAAGCTGAATTAGATAAATCACGTGGACCAGCAGCATCTTTATTAGTACAAGATGGAACACTTGAAATTGGTGATTCAATTGTAGTAGGTAACACCTTTGGACGTGTACGTGCAATGGTGAATGATTTAGGTAAACGTATCAAAACTGCAGGACCATCGACACCGGTTGAAATCACTGGTTTACAAGATGTACCTTTAGCAGGAGATCGCTTTGTTGTATTTAAAGATGAAAAACGCGCTCGTCGTATTGGTGAAGCACGTCAACAACAAAATATATTAGCTCAACGTCAAGAAAGTCAAAAAGTTTCACTAGATAATTTATTTGAACAAATTAAACAAGGTGAAATGAAAGATTTAAATGTAATTATTAAAGGTGATGTACAAGGTTCAGTTGAAGCTTTAGCAGCATCATTAATGAAAATTGATGTTGAAGGCGTTAATGTTCGAATTATTCATACAGCAGTAGGTGCTATTAATGAGTCAGACGTTACATTAGCATCTGCATCTAACGGTATCATTATCGGATTCAATGTGCGACCTGATGTAAACGCGAAACGTGCAGCAGAAGCAGAAGGTGTTGATATGCGTTTACACCGTATCATCTATAAAGTTATTGAGGAAATCGAACAAGCAATGATCGGAATGTTAGATCCTGAATTCGAAGAGAAAGTGATTGGACAAGCAGAAGTACGTCAAACAATCAATATCTCTAAAGTCGGTACAGTTGCAGGTTCATACGTAACTGATGGTAAGATTACACGTGATTCACAAGTCCGTATCATTCGTGATGGAATTGTCGTATACGAAGGTCAAGTTGACGCATTAAAACGTTTCAAAGACGATGTGCGTGAAGTGGCTCAAGGTTACGAATGTGGTATCACAATCGAAAACTTTAACGATGTTAAAGAAGGCGACATCTTCGAAGCATTCGTGATGGAAGAGATTAAGCGTAAATAATACATTTCTAGCACTCACATAATTTGTGTGAGTGCTTTTTTATTTGAGAAAATAAAATTATTGTTATACACAATTTTTGTATATAACTTTGTAGAATTTTAAAAATGGCTACGATATTTTGCAGTTTTTGAATTATGGATTTGTAAGTGCATATTGATGAATAAAATGAATCTATTTTATACATTTTCGGTAGGTTGCACTGTATTTTAAGATGTTTTATATTCATTTTGAGGTGATAATTTGTTTATAAAAATAGCAGCGAAACCACCGCAACTTGTATATTTAGAAGAGGTTCATGGGCGCACGCACATGACTGAGACAGATAGAAGAAAATATTATAATTTAAAAATTGGTTATGAAGGTGAAAAGAAAGTTTATGATTATTTGAATCAATTTAAGCAGGGCGTTTGTATATGGGATGTTCGATTAGATATTAGTGGAGAGATTCAATATGATTTCTTTGTGATTGTTAATGGAATAATATTTGTGTTAGAAATTAAGAATTATTACGGGAATTATACATATAAAGATGGTAATTTGAAAAGTGAAAGTGGTTTTGTTAGTCGAGATGTATTTTCCCAGTCGAGCAACGAACGAGATAAGTTCGAAGCATTTTGCTTTGAACATAACATCCACTTTAAAATTGTAAATGAAGTTGTATTTGTAAATGAAAATTTTAAAGTGATAAATAATGTTGAGGGGATAAAGTTTCATAATATGATTGCTATTGAAAATCTTGCTAAATATATGTGCAGTTTTGAAATTACTGATGAAGATATTGCAATAGCCGAGCTGATTATTAAGCATCATATTGAAAAATCTAAAAATGAACAGAAGGATTATTATCCATATGACAAAATGACACGAGGGTTGAAATGTCCGGAATGTCATAGATTTTTGAAGGTGGAGCGAAGCGCGAAGAGACAAATTGTTTGTAGTTGTGGACATAAGATGAGCAAAACAGAAGCGATATGTGAAGCATTTGAAAAAATTGAGATGCTGAAACGTGATAGTGTGACCGCTACAGAAGTATGTGAATGGGTAGATATTAGTACTACAAGAATAAGAAAGGTTTTAAATGAATATTGTTATAAAATTGGTGAAAATAAAGGACGTAAATATAAAAGTAAAGATAAGAGGTTGTGATATTTAGTTGATATCGCAACCTCGGAAGTGAATGTGGTTCAGAATAGGTATGAGGTTGTGATATACGGTTAATATCGCAACCTCGGAAGTGAATCAGGCTCAATATAGGTATAAGGTTGTGATATACGGTTAATATCGCAACCTCGGAAGCGAATGTGGTTCAAAATAGGTATGAGGTTGTAATATACGGTTAATATCGCAACCTTGGAAGTGAATCAGGCTCAATATAGGTATAAGGTTGTGGTATACAATATATATCGTAAGATCAACACTCATTACCCCTTATACACCCCTTCAATTGACATCCACCCCGCACCCACGTATAATTAACACTATTCTATAGACATTAAATGAGGTGAAACATATATGAGTTTAAGAAGCGAACGCGTTGGTCAACAGATGAAGAAAGAAATTAGTGAGATCATCAACCAAAAAATCAAAAATCCTAATGTTGGGTTTGTAACTGTTACTGAAGTTGAAGTAACTGGTGACTTATCTTTAGCTACTGTATACGTTACTGTATTAGGTGAAGAAAAAGACCGTAAAAAATCTTTAGAAGGATTAGAAAAATCTAAAGGTTTCATTAAGAATGAGATTGCTCAACGCATGGACTTACGTATCGTTCCAGAATTAAAATTTCAATATGATGAGTCTATCGATTACGGTAACAAAATCGAGCGAATGTTAGCAGATTTAAATAAAGGACATTAATTAGACAAATCACACTTTTTCATGAAAACTAATTTTATTTTTTTATTTTAAAGCCATGCATATTATATGTGTGGCATTTATTTTGCGATTAACACAACTAACAACAAACTACAATATATAAAAAAAAGTTGTAGTGTCTTAGAATCGGAATTTGAAATGTTAATATAGAGTGTATTCTTGAACAAACGTTGTCCCTTTACTTTCCACTGTGAAATCATAAATTTTAAATCCATCCTTTACATATGCATATTTGAAGTTAACTAATCCATACTTGTTAAGAAACAATAAATTTTTAAATTCTTTTAAATCTACAATTTTGACTTCACTATATAAATCTTTTTTTATTATCATATATAAAAACTCTTCTAATTCTTTGCAAGTAATCATTGCGACACCTCTTAACGGTTATATTAATTCTCAATGTAACAATTTTATCAGATTTATTTATTGATTTTAATATTTTTGGAAAATTGTCATTTAAATTACATATATAGTGATTTTTCTTCCGATATAATAATTAGGGGATTACAAATATATATATAAGTTCATTGGTCTATTTGTACATGAAGATTTTTATTTTCAATATGATATATTTATTAGTAAGTGGGATCTTGTTTTAATAAATATTAATAAACTAATAGTAAGAGGTGTTTATTTTGGTAAAGAAAAATTATAGTGTAATTGATAAAATTAAGGTGTTCTTCTATGTGATATGGAAAAGTATTAAACTTATATTTGATGTAATGATGTGGCTACCTTCTAAGATTTTTACGTATTTTTAGTAAATGAAAACAAATGCACGGTGTATAAAGTACATCAGAATTAAATGATAAACAGGAGTACGAGGCATTAGCAAACAAACGTGATGTAAATAGCGAATCACAAATGTTTAATTTCAAGTCGCTCTGAACAGAAAATCAGACTCCAATTAAACAATGAACGCTAGTTAAAAACTAAGGATAACTTTGTTAATAAAATACAAATCATAATAAATTGATTAAATATCCCCTTTATATGCTCATGAAATAGCTGGTTTTGAGTTAATATGATATAGTGAAAAAATATAACCTTAATTAATCAAGAGTTTACTGAAAGGGTGCTTATTAATGGACGGAATTTTAGCTATCAATAAACCACGCGGTATGACGAGTCATGATGTGGTTTTTAAGCTGCGCAAAATATTACAAACAAAAAAAGTAGGACACACTGGGACGCTTGATCCGGAGGTGAATGGTGTATTGCCAATTTGTATTGGTCGTGCAACCAGAGTAAGTGACTATATGATGGATTCAGGAAAAACGTATATCGCTGAAATCACACTGGGCACTCAAACCACAACTGAAGATCAAACGGGTGATGTCATTGCTACTAATATAATAGAAGAGAATCAATTTACAAATATACAAATCGACACAGCATTAATTAAACTCACAGGTGAAATTGAGCAGACACCACCAATGTTTAGTGCTGTTAAAGTGAATGGTCGTAAACTTTATGAATATGCGCGTGAGGGTAAAGTGATTGATAGACCGTCGCGCAAAGTTCGAATATACAATATCACACGGACTTCACAACCAACATACCATGACAACCAGGTTACTTTCGAAATTATCGTTAATTGTGGTAAAGGAACATATATTCGAACGCTAGCGACTCAAATCGCTGAACAATTACATACGATTGGTCATATGTCTAAACTTACGCGTACTGAAAGTGGTGGATTCACACTCGAACAAAGCTATACTTTAGAAGACCTAAAAGCGATGCCACACGAATCAATTCAATCAATTCTTCATCCACTTGAAAAAGGGCTCACACACTTACCACACCACGAAGTAGATGCGGATACTGCACAACGTATCATGTGGGGACAAAAATTAAAAGATATTACACCAGTAATTACAGAAGAAACAGTAATGACACATCACAATAAAGCACTAGCGATTTACATGCCACATCCAGACCATCTAAACGTAGTTAAAGCACGTAAAGTTTTTACTGATTGAGCAACACGTATAACAAACCTATCAAAAAATGATACACTTAAGAAAAACAATTTCAGAGGTAAACTTATGATAACGATAGAAATGAACCAACCGATAGAAGCACATTATAATCATCCGGAATTAGCACTTGCTGTTGGCTTTTTTGATGGATTACATTTAGGACATCAAGCAGTTATTAACGAAATGATCAAAATCGCTAACGAAAAAGAATTAAAAAAAGCGGTCATGACGTTTGACCCACATCCGTCAGTCGTACTAAATCCTGAAAAAAAACGTACTGATTATCTTACACCATTACAAGAAAAGAAAAATATATTAGAACATTTGGGTATTGATTATTTATTTGTTGTTCCATTTACTTCAACATTTGCCAAAATGGAAGAACAAAAATTTATACAAGACTATTTCACACATAACAAAGTAAAACATGTTATCGCTGGATTTGATTTTTCGTATGGTAAATTTGGAAAAGGCAATATGCTAAAACTTGAGACAGACAAAAAAGGTTTCGAAGTCACTGCAGTACCTAAACAAGCATTAAACAATGAAAAAATTTCAACAACTCAAATACGTGAAGATTTAAAAATGGGAGCAGTTAAACACGCGAATGCTCAACTTGGACGAGCCTATAAAATAACAGGGCTTGTTGTTCAAGGTGAGAAACGTGGTCGAACAATTGGCTTCCCAACAGCTAATGTCATGCCGAATGAAGATTTCGTGCTACCTAGACTTGGTGTTTATGCGGTCACTTTAAAACGTGAATCAACAGGCAAAACATATCAAGGTGTTTGTAATATAGGTGTAAAACCAACATTCCATGATCCAGACAAATCACAAGTTTCTATTGAAGTGAATATTTTTGACTTCAATGAATCGATTTATGGTGAGCGAGTTGAAGTAGATTGGCATGACTTTATTCGTCCCGAACAAAAATTTGATGGTATTGATGCGCTAATAAATCAAATTAATCATGATAAACAAACAGCAATCGATATTTTGGCGACATTATAACTTGCAACTTTAAAGAAACATGATATAATAATCAAGTACCTTTCCTTGGTATTGAGACACTCCGACTCATACTCGGGTTATGGTGTAAATTAAAATTATAGGAGGCTATTAATAATGGCTATTACTCAAGAACGTAAAAATGAAATCATCGCAGAATACCGTGTACATGACACTGACACTGGATCTCCAGAAGTACAAATTGCAGTTTTAACTGCTGAAATCAATGCTTTAAACGAGCATTTACGTACTCATAAAAAAGATCACCATTCACGTCGTGGATTATTAAAAATGGTAGGCCGTCGTAAAAACTTATTAACTTACTTACGTGATAACGATGTTCAACGTTACCGTGAATTAATTAAATCATTAGGTTTACGTCGTTAATTTTAACACTAAGAGCACAAATTAATTTGTGCTCTTTTTTTATGCAATTTGTGACAATAGGACCACTGACGTGGTATTATTAAGGATATACGTTAAGAGAGGAAGATATAAATGTCTCAAGAGAAAAAAGTGTTTACTACAGAATGGGCTGGCCGTCCACTAACAATCGAAACAGGTCAACTTGCTAAACAAGCAAACGGGGCAGTACTCGTTCGTTACGGGGACACTGTCGTATTATCGACAGCAACTGCAAGTAAAGAACCAAGAGATGTGGACTTCTTCCCGTTAATGGTAAATTATGAAGAAAAATTATATGCTGCAGGTAAAATTCCTGGTGGCTTTAATAAACGTGAAGGTCGACCTGGTGAAGATGCCACATTAACTTCTCGTTTAATTGATAGACCGATTCGCCCGTTATTTCCGAAAGGTTATAGAAATGATATTCAAGTGATATCTATCGTTATGAGTGTAGATCCAAACAACTCACCAGAAATGGCTGCAATGATAGGTTCATCTATGGCACTTTCTGTTTCAGATATTCCTTTTGAAGGTCCAATTGCGGGTGTAAATGTAGGTTTAATTAACGATGAATTCATTATTAACCCTAATGTTGAACAACGTGCAGCTTCAGTTTTAGATTTACAAGTTGCAGGTAACATTGATGCAGTCAACATGGTTGAAGCAGGAGCTAAAGAAGTTACTGAAGAAAAAATGTTAGAAGCAATTATGTTTGGTCATAACGAAATTAAAAAGTTAGTTGAATTCCAAAAAGAAATTATTACTGAACTAAATCCGGTTAAAAAAGAATTTATACCTGCTGCAGCAAACACTGAAGTTGAAGATGCTGTTACATCACAAGCTGAAGCATTAAACTTAGCAGCAGCGATTCAAACACAAGAAAAACAAGAGCGTGAAGAGAAAATTACAGCAATCAAAGTACAAATCGTTGAAAACTTCCAAGAGCAAGGTGAAGAAGTTATTGCAGTTGTAAATAAAACATTCGACGCATTAGTAAAAGCTGAAGTTCGTCGTCAAATCACAGAAGATAAAGTACGTCCTGATGGTCGTCGTCCTGATGAAATTCGACCGTTATCTTCAGAAGTTGGTTTATTACCACGTGCACACGGATCAGGTTTGTTTACACGTGGACAAACACAAGCATTATCTATTGCAACTTTAGGTGCATTAGGTGAACATCAAATTATTGATGGTTTAGGTGTAGAAGATGAGAAGCGATACATGCATCACTATAACTTTCCGAACTTCTCTGTCGGTGAAACAGGACCCGTTCGTGGACCAGGTCGTCGTGAAATCGGTCATGGTGCATTAGGTGAACGTGCACTATTACAAGTAATACCTGATGAGAAAGAATTTCCGTACACAATTCGAGTTGTGTCTGAAGTATTAGAATCTAATGGATCAAGTTCTCAAGCATCAATTTGTGGTTCTACACTTGCTTTATTGGATGCCGGTGTACCAATTAAAGCTCCCGTAGCAGGAATAGCAATGGGATTAGTAAAAAAAGATGAACATTACACAATATTATCTGATATCCAAGGGATGGAAGATGCTTTAGGAGATATGGACTTTAAAGTAGCAGGTACTGCTGATGGAATTACAGCGATTCAAATGGATATAAAGATTGACGGATTATCAGAAGATATTTTACGTGAAGCTTTAGAACAAGCGCGTATTGGTCGTTTGCATATTATGGAACACATGATGGCAACAATTAGTGAACCAAGATCGTCACTTAGCCCATATGCACCCAAAATTAAAATCATCCATATTAATCCTGATAAAATTAGAGATGTTATCGGACCTGGTGGTAAGAAGATTAATGAAATTATCGATGCTACAGGTGTTAAATTAGATATCGAGCAAGATGGAACAGTATTTATCGGTTCTAGTGATGAAGCGATGATTGCTGAAGCACAAAAATTAATCGAAAATATCGTCCGTGAAGCAAAAGTCGGCGAAATATACATGTCAACAGTAAAAAGAATTGAAAAATTCGGTGCTTTCGTTGAAATATTCCCAGGAAAAGATGCGTTAGTGCATATTTCACAATTATCGAAGGAACGTGTTAACAAAGTTGAAGATGTGATTAAAATGGGCGATCAATTCTTAGTAAAAGTTACTGAGATTGATAGACAAGGCCGTGTGAATGCATCACGTAAAGTATTATTAGAAGAAGAGAGTAAAACAGAAGAAAAATAAAAATGGTGAGACTACCGCTTTATGCGATAGTCTCATATTTTTAGAAATAGAGGGTTATATTTGGAGCATAAGATATTAAAAAATAAAATGACTGTAGTACATCATACAACACCGATGCAAATTGTTCATATTGCGATGTATGTCAAAGTAGGAACTGCAGATGAAGTGAATTTTCCCAATGGTATTGCGCATTTTATAGAGCACATGGTGTTTAAAGGTACAGCTAACTATCCTTTTAAAGCATTGTCAGAAGCGATTGATGCAATTGGAGGAGAAGTAAATGCTTATACTACTAAAACATATACTTGTTATTCTGTGAAAACATTGAAACGATTCGAACAAAAAGCAATTGAATTACTAAAAGAAATGCTTTTTGCCGCTACATTTGATGCAGATGAACTAGAAAAAGAACGTCTTGTTATACTTGAAGAGATTAAGATGATTGAAGATGATGATGAGGAAAATGCATTTGAACGCTTCGAAGCAACTTTATTTAATCAAACAGCTTATCAAACAACAATACTTGGAACTGAAGACTCGGTTAAGTCTATTACTAAACAAGACCTACAACAATTTTATCAACAATTTTATCAACCTGATAATATGATTCTTTCATATGTTGGAAACGATGTACTGAGTATTTATGATGCATTTAATGATGTTACTGGACAAAGCAAATTTATTTCAACACATCAATTTAGGATGACGCCTTGTAACATGACGCATTATAAAGTTGGATTAGAGCAAGCACATGTTATATTAGCACATGATGGTGTGAGTTACTTAGATGAGAAGCAACCCATATATGAAATTATTAATAACTTATATGGAGGTTCAATGACAAGTTTGCTTTTCAGAAAATTACGTGAAGAAGAGGGACTATGTTATAGTCTTTATTCCTCAGTTGATAGTTATAAGTCAGGTGGCGTATTGTATACATACTTTGCAACGGATGGTGATAATGTTGAAAAATGTCTGTCGATTATTCGTGAAATACATCAATCATTAGTAAATGGAATTGACCAAGCACTACTCGATAAAACAAAACAATATTTAATTACAAATTTACATATGAATTTAGATTATGACGGATCAATTTTAGAGCATATGGGTAAGAGTATGTTGCTGTACGATAAGATTATAGATATAGCATCTATTGAAAATCAAATCAATGAGGTTGAGCTTGATGCGGTAAATGAGGTTTTAAAAATATTTAAAAATACCACTGCAACGTATCAATTATTACCGCAATGATTGGCAAGTTTAAAATTTCACTGTATAATAGAAATGTAAACGTATACAAGGAGATGAAAGCAAATGGTATTTGATAAAATTCAAGTAAATAATCATGAATTTGTTACAGATGGTCGTTTTTCAGTTGATGAGGAATTATTAAAAATTTCGACATCTAATGGTGATGTTGGTTTATTATTCAAACAAATTGAAGCTAAAAATGAACCAGTAGAAATCGTATTATTTAAAGGTGAAACAGACCGTTATCATTCAAAAGATTTAAAATTAACGCACTACACAGTAGCGGGCGGAGATTTCAAAATGGAACTACAAAAATAAGTTTTGGCGAGTAGAACATTCTGCTCGCTTTTTTTATTGTTAATTAATCTGTAAATAGCTTATAATGAAAGAGTATGAATTGAACGGGTGAATGAATTTAGGAGGAAATATTTTGAACAAAGATAAAAAAGAAAATCATCATATAAGAATGACACCTTTAGGTGGGGTCGGAGAGATAGCTAAAAACATGTACATCGTTGAAGTGGATGATGAAATGTTTATGTTAGATGCAGGTTTAATGTTTCCTGAAGACGAAATGTTAGGAATAGATGTTGTTATTCCTGATATTAATTATGTTCTAGAAAACAAAGATAAATTAAAGGGCATTTTCTTAAGTCATGGTCATCAAGATGCAATTGGAGCATTACGTTACATAATTGATCGTGTAGATGCACCAATATATGGTTCACGTTTAACGATTGCGCTTGTAAAAGATCAAATGCGTGAAGCGAAAGTCACAAAGAAAATTAAATACTATACCGTTAACAATAACTCTATCATGCGCTTTAAAAATGTTAACGTTTCATTCTTTAGTACGACACACAGCATTCCAGATGCATTAGGGATTGTTATTCATACATCTCAAGGTGCAGTTGTTTATACAGGAGAATTTAAGTTTGATCAAAGTATGACAGGTGCATATGCGCCTGATATCACCAAAATGGGTCAAATCGGTAATAAAGGCGTTTTGATGCTTATCAGTGATTCTACTGAAGCAGAAAAGCCAGGATATAATACACCTGAAAATGTAATTGAAAGCCATATAGTAGATGAGTTTGCAAAAGCACAAGGGCGTATTATTGTTTCATGCTATGCATCTAACTTTATTAGAATTCAACAAGTTTTAAATGCTGCTGCGCGTTTAAATCGCAAAGTTTCATTTTTAGGAAAATCTTTAGAATCTTCATTTAATATTGCACGTAAGTTAGGCTATTTTGATATTAAAGAACAATTGTTAATTCCAATAAAGGATGTTGAAAAATATCCGAAGAACGAATTAATTATCATTTCTACGGGTTCTCAAGGAGAACCTATAGAAGCATTAGCGCAAATGGCATTACAAAAACACAACATTTTAAATATTGATGAAGGTGATACAGTGTTTATTACTACAACACCATCATCAAGTATGGAAGTAATATTAGGCTCTACGATTAACCACTTAGTGAAAGCAGGTGCACATGTCGTTCCTACAAATAAAAAGATTCATGCTTCAGGACATGGATGTATGGAAGAATTAAAATTAATGTTGAACTTAATGAAACCAACTTACTTCGTTCCAGTCCAAGGTGAATTTAAAATGCAAATTGCGCATGCGAAACTAGCAGCTGAAGCTGGTGTTTTACCTGAACATATCTTCTTACTTGAAAAAGGGGATGTGATTAACTTTGATGGTGAACGTATGTTAGCGAATGAAAAAGTACCTGCAGGAAACGTTTTAATTGATGGTATCGGTGTCGGTGACGTGGGTAATATCGTGTTACGTGATAGACGCTTATTAAGTGAAGACGGTATTTTCATAGCAGTTGTTACACTAGACCCTAAAAACCGCCGTATTGTAGCGGGTCCACAAATTCAATCACGTGGTTTTGTATATGTACGTGAAAGTGAAGAATTAATGCGCGAAGCGGAAGAAAAAGTGCGTGAAATCGTTGAAAGTGGGTTAATGCGAAATAGAATTGAATGGTCTGAAATTAAACAAGAAATGCGCGACAAACTAGGTAAATTTCTATACGAAAATACTAAACGTCGTCCGATGATTATACCAGTTATTTCAGAAATCTAAACAAAATAAACAAATAAACAAGCTATCTTTAGCTTGTTTATTTGTTTATATAAAGCAGGTGAATTTTATGGCAGTTAAGAAAAAAGCTCCTCGAAAGAAAAAAGCAACAAGAAATAAAAATAATGAACCCTATCGTTTTATTATATCTATTACGATAATCGCATTTTTATTACTAGGAGTATTTCAATTTGGTCTTTTAGGTGTGGGAATAGATAGTTTTATGACTTATATTTTTGGATCGGCTCGTTTTTATGCTTATATACTAATTGGTTTAATTACACTGTATTATGCGGTGAACAACAAGTGGATTCCTATGAATCGTCGTGTTAATGGTTGGTTATTATTACTTATAAGTACACCTTCATTTATGCAAATCATTCAACACTTTATACAAGGAAAACCTGTTCCACCAGTATTCGATAAAATTTTTGAATTACAATCAAAATCAGGTATTCATTTCTTCGGTGGTGGAATGATTGGATTTTTATTTGATTCAATATTTTCTACATTATTAAGTGTTTTTGGTGCACTTTTATTATCTATTATTATGATAGTACTAAGTGTCGTTCTTATATTAGGTCAATCAATCCGTAATACAGCGCAAAAGTTTTTATTATATCAAGTGAATAAAACGAAAACACTAACACAACAAGCTAAAACACAACTACAACAACGAAATGAAAGAAAAATGAATCAAACAGTTAGAGATGTATCGAATTTACCAGAAATCACATCTGTTGAGCCTGAAATTGAGCACTATCCAGAAGATGAAATTCCAATTTATGATGGTAATCATGTCATTGAAAATGATGTTACAAATAAAGAAGAGATAGATGTATCAGAAAAAGAGAAACAACCGAAAAGAGAATATCAAAAACCAACAGAATCTAAACAAACCAACACAACAGAAATTGATGCTCCCGCAGAACACAGTGAAACGAGTGAATTTGAAAATTTACATTACGAACTTCCTCCAATTACATTGTTATCACCTGCTGCAGCTAAAGCTAAATCAAATATGCAAGCTGTGAAAAAGCGAGGTCAACTTTTAGAATCGACGCTTAAAAATTTCGGTGTGAATGCGAAAGTTTCTCAAATTCGTATCGGTCCGGCAGTAACACAATATGAAATACAACCGGCAATGGGAGTAAAAGTGAGTCGCATTGTTAATTTACATAATGATATTGCACTTGCTTTAGCTGCGAAAGATATACGTATTGAAGCACCAATTCCAGGGAAATCTGCAGTGGGTATAGAAGTACCTAACAGTTCGATTTCAATGGTTACATTACGTGAAGTAATTGAAGCATCTCCAGTAGAAGAGAATAAATTAAAAGTTGTACTTGGTAGAGATATTAGTGGCGAAGCAATAACAGCAGAACTTGATAAAATGCCTCATTTACTTGTTGCTGGGGCAACAGGTAGTGGTAAATCTGTTTGTATTAATGGAATAATTACAAGCATTTTAATGCATGCAAAGCCACATGAAGTAAAACTCATGATGATCGACCCTAAAATGGTAGAATTAAATGTATATAACGGTGTACCACACTTATTGACGCCAGTTGTTACGAATCCACAAAAAGCTGCACAAGCGTTGCAAAAAATTGTAGGTGAGATGGAACGTCGTTATGATTTGTTTAGTCATACGGGTACTCGTAATATTAAAGGATATAACAATTATTTAAAGTGTCAAAACGATGAGCTTGGTGAAAAAAATGCTGAGTTACCGTATATTGTTGTTATTGTCGATGAATTAGCTGATTTAATGATGGTTGCTAGTAAAGATGTTGAAGCTGCGATTATGCGTCTTGCACAAATGGCACGTGCCGCAGGAATTCATTTAATTATTGCGACTCAACGCCCATCAGTAGACGTAATTACAGGATTAATAAAAGCAAATATCCCATCACGTATTGCTTTTAGTGTGAGTTCTGCAGTTGACTCAAGAACCATTTTAGATATGCAAGGGGCTGAAAAGTTACTCGGTAAAGGTGATATGTTGTATTTACCATACGGCGAATCGAAACCGAAGCGTATTCAAGGAGCGTTCCTTTCAGATAAAGAAGTTGAAGATGTTGTCCATTTTGTTTGCCAGCAACAATCTGCTAACTACATCAAATCGCTTGAACCATCAGAAGAGCCAACTACACAAGGTGAATCTGAAGATGAGTTGTATATGGATGCCTATCTATTCGTAGTAGAAAAACAAAAAGCTTCTGCAAGCTTACTACAACGTCAATTTAGAATCGGTTATAATAGAGCTGCAAGGTTAATCGATGAACTAGAAGCAAACGGTGTAATTGGTCCGACAACAGGCAGTAAGCCACGTCAAGTACTAGTAGATTATAATGAAGAATTAGAATGAGGTGAGAGGCATGTCAGTAAATAGAGAAGTAGTATATATTAAAGATTGGATTTTGGAACAAATTGATTCCGGTGCATTTGTTAAACATCAGCCGCTGCCCTCTCAATATGAAATTTCTAGAACATTAAATAAGTCACGAGATGATATTGAATTAGCATTTCATGAACTTGTTACTGAACAAATTATTTCAGAACATTTTCAAGAAGGTTACTACATTAAATCAAAACCATTATTTTTATATCCAATTGATGAATTAAAAAGTATAACAAGTATGATTGAATTAGCGGGACACACAGCAGGTACACTTATGATTAGTCATGATATTGAACAACCTTCAATCGATGATAAACGCATTTTAAAAATTGAAGATGGGCGTGAAATTACTGTTATTGAACGAATAAGAACTGCAAATGAAGAGCCAATAGTCTACTGTTTAGATAAAATAAATGTTGCCTTTTTGGAAGGTAGTCAGGAAATACTCTCGCATTCTTTGCTTGAGATTATGGGGCGCTCAAAACAATTAATAGTTGAATATGCAGAGAGTGAAATTGAATCGATTGCCTATGAACCTTATATTTCAAATGCTTTGCAATGTACACCTGAAGAGAGTCTATTATTATTTAAGCAAATTCATTATAACGCACAAGATGAACCAATTTTATATTCATTAAACTACTTTAAATCAAGTCAAGTACGATTCGTAATTAAACGTACAAAGAAAAGTTAGGAGTATTGTATGACAATTAATTTACTAAATACTGATAAATTTAAGACTGTTTCAATCGTATTAAAATTTAAAGCACCATTGGATATCAAGACAATGAGTGAGCGCGCAATCCTTTCAAAATTAATACAAAAGTCTTCAGCCAAGTACCCAGATGAACAATCAATGATTAATCATTTAGCACACCTTTATGGGACACATTTATATAGTCACGTTATCAAACAGAATAATGCGCATGTCATAACACTAGGTATAGATGTTATCAATGATAAATATTTATTCAATGAAGACGTACTAAAAAAAGCTTTTCAATTACTAAATGAAGTTTTGTTTTCACCTAATACACAAGATGGTGCCTTTAAAGAGGACTTAATCAAAACAGAAAAACATTTATTTAAAAATAAATACGATGCTATTAAAGAAAATTTAGGTCAATATGGTTTTTATCAATTATTAAAATCAATGTTTGAAGATTCAGCAATGCAAAACCCAAGTTTTGGTGACATCAATCGTCTTGATTTAGTGACGGGTCAAGATGTATATTCTGCATATCAGAACATGATAAAAAATGATGAAATACATCTTTATGTTGTAGGTGATGTTAATGAACTACGTATTGAACGCTTAGCACAAGAATATTTAAATTTGAATTCGAACAAAGTGGAACTATTACCCATACACTTAAAGGCGAATGACGCACCACAAACGATTGTTGAACACATAGAGACAAAACAAGCACGTATTAATATGGGATTCAAATTTGATGTAGTCCATCCAGAAGCAAGTTACTTCTCGTTTATCATTTTAAATCAAATATTTGGTGGCGATCCATCTAGTTTATTGTTTACAAATGTGCGTGAAAAATTAAGTTTAGCATACCAAATTCATAGTCAAATTGATGCACGAAGCGGTATGTTATATGTGTTATCAGGGGTTAATCAAGAGAAACGAGTACAAGCAATTGATACGATTATTGATGAGTTTAATAAGATAAAAAATGGTGTATTTGAAGATCAATTGTTATATACAGCAAAACGCATGATTATCAATCAAAAGAAAGAATCTTTAGATCGACCTAAAGGGTTTGTAGAAATTGAATTTTCTAATACTTTTGGTGCGAATGTAAGTGAAGCAGCTTGGATTGAAGGCATTAATAAAGTTACCAAAGAAGATGTCATAGCAATTGCACAAACAGGTACATTACATACTGTGTATTGTTTAACAAGTGAGGGGTCAGAATGAAACAAACATACTACAAAGCAATAGATGAAACGCTATTTGAAACTGTATTAGAAAATGGTATGAAGTTATTTGTCATCCCTAAAAAAGGTTTTCAAAAATCTTATGTGACGATGACAACAAAATATGGTTCTATACATAATGATTTTGTGACTAGTGATGGAAAAACTGTACATATGCCAAAGGGAATTGCGCATTTTTTAGAACATAAAATGTTTGAAAAAGAAGAAGGTGACATGTTTAATGCATTTTCTAAATACGGTAGTTCTGCCAATGCATTTACATCGTATGATCGTACGAGTTATTTATTTACAACCGTTGAATCATTAAAAGAAAATATAAAATTACTTGTGGATATGCTTCAAAATCCTTACTTCACCAAAGAAAGTGTTGAAAAGGAAGTTGGGATAATAGCTGAAGAAATCAAAATGTATCAAGATCAACCGAATTATCGACTGTATTATCAAACATTAAAAGCGATGTATCATACTCATCCTGTTCGTATCGATATTGCAGGAACAGTAGAAAGTATAAGTGAAATTACCGATGAAACATTGCATGAATGCTATAATACATTTTATCATCCTAAAAATATGGTGATGTTCGTTGTTGGAAATGTTGAACCTCAAGAAATGACGACATATATCAATAGTATTATTAAGTCTTACGATGAATTCAAACCGGTAGAAGTTTTGCCATTTGATGAACCTTCTAGTTTAGCAATAACCGCTATTATTTCAGAAGATAATGTGCAAATGGATAAGCTAATGTTAGGTATAAAGACTGATAACTTTAAGAGTGCTGATAATTTAATCTTAACCGAATTGAAAATGCTATTTGCTTTAGATTTATTGTTTGGTGAGCAAACTGACTTCTATCAATCATTAATGAAAGATCAATTAATCGATGATTCATTTGGCTTTAATTTTACGATAGAACCTACATTTTCACATATGTTTATTGCGGGTGCATCTCATGATATTGAGCGATTAAAGGATCTTTTAATCAGTCAATTATATAACTTTGACGCATTAAATGACCATAAATCATTTGATTTAATTACCAGACAAACGATTGGTGAGTATGTCTCGAGCATGAATAGTCCTGAATATATTGCGAATCAATTTACGCGTTATTACTTTAATGATGTAATATTGTTTGATTTATTACCGCTCCTTGAACAATTAACATTAGAAGATTGTATTGCGACTTATAAAGAAACTATGAACAAAGCACAAATTGCAGACAGCAGAATTGTTAGACGCAATGGGTAAATACTTAGTTATAGGTGCGAGCGGTGACATAGGCAAACAAATCACACATGATTTATTAAATAAGGGCCATGAAGTTATAGCACATTATTATCAATCAGACGTTACTTCACTAATTGAAACATTCAAAGATGAAACAATTAGTTTTGTACGATTTGACTTAAGTCAGCCTATAGAATCTACATTTTTAGATGAATGGATGACGAATCATTTGGATGGTATGATTTATGCAGCCGGTACATCGTATTTTGCTCCGATTCAAGAAGTTACGCATGAATCGATGGACGCACAATATCAAATTCATTTTGCGAATTTAGTTCGACTGACGCAATATGTACTCAGTGGCTTACTACAAAAAAAACATGGACGTATTATCGTTATCAGCTCAATATGGGGTGAGACAGGTAGTGCTACTGAATCAATTTATAGTGGTATGAAAGCTGCACAAATTGGGTATATTAAATCCATTGCAAAAGAATTGGCGATGACAAATATAACAGCAAATGTTGTTACACCAGGTATTGTTAGTGGTAAAATGACTTTACAATTACATAATGATGAAATTCAAGATATTATTTCTCAACTACCACAACAAAGACTTATTTCTACTGAAGAGATAAGTCATGCTGTGATGTATTTGTTAGATGATTTATCTCAATCAATTACAGGTACTGTTCATAGCGTTAACGGTGGATGGTATATATAGGAGGTCTTTTTATGACATCACTACAAGAGACAAAAGAATGGTATTTAGAATATGAGATTAAAATTAACCGAGCCGGTTTACTTGGTGATGTATCTAGTTTATTAGGTGTCCTTGGCATTAGTATTATAACAATTAATGGTGTTGATCAAGGTGTTCGTGGGTTACTCATTAAGACGAATAACCTTGAAAAAGTTACACGATTTGAAAATATCATCACACAATTAGATGATATTGAAATTAAGAAATTACGTGAACCATTATTACAAGATCGCCTGGCAGTTAGACATGGCCAACATATTGAACGTGCTGCAGATAATAAACATATTTTTAAGTTTATTCGTAAAGATTTAGGGATATTAGTCGATTTAATGGCTGAGTTATTTAAACAAGATGGCAATCAAGTCATTGGCGTGCGTGGAATGCCACGTGTTGGCAAAACAGAATCTGTTGTTGCTGCAAGTGTATGTGCTCATAAAAAATGGTTATTTATTTCTTCAACTATGATTAAACAAACGGTGAGAAATAAATTATATAAAGGTGAATATGACGATAAGCATATTTTTATCATAGATGGTGCGTTAACTGTTAAGCAAAATGCCGAACATTTAAATCTTGTGCGAGAAGTGATGTCATTACCGACAACTAAAGTTATTGAACATCCAGACCTTTTTGTTCAAAAAACAGACTATACTTTAGAAGATTTTGATTATATTATTGAATTAAGAGAAACAGAAGATCAAGAAATTACGTATGAACAATTATCAAAGAATACGCTTTTTGATAATGATGAATTTGCGTTCTTTTAGGCCATAAAGGAGGCACATATGAAATTAATAGGACAGATATTACGTTCTAAACGTGAATCACTTGGAATGACCTTAATCGATTTAGAGAAAAAGGTGCGTATCCAAAAGAAATACATAGACATGATTGAAAAAAATGAATTTAATCAACTACCTAACCCAGATTACACACGTGGTTTTATTGAAAAATATGCGAAGGCAGTTAATTTAAATGCGGAGCAATTATTAAAAGAGCATCATAAAGAATTACCAACACGAAAATTAAGTGCAAAAGAGGCAAGCGAGCAAATTAAAAATGCTCAAACACCGCAAAGCACTGATAATAGTGTACAAAAATTACTTGCTTGGTTGTTAGGAATTATAGTAACATTGTTCTTAATTTGGTTAATTTTCACACAGTTTATCTTTACGGATAAAGAAAGTGAATGGCATGCTGAAGATTTGAATAAGAGCCGTGATGTAAAAGTTGAGAAGAAAGTTGAAGAAAAAACAGTTGCTTCTAAAAATGTTGATAACAAGAAATCTGATAAAACAGAAACGAAAGAAAAGGCGAAACCTGTTGAACCTTTGAAGTTAACATATAAAAACTTCGACGGAGCGAATTTAGCATATGAAGTTTCAACGAAAGATCAAATAGAATTAAAAATAGACTCTAAAATATCGACTTGGGTTCAAGTCTATGATGATAAAAAGAAAAATTATGCTTATAAAGAGATGAAAAAAGGATCGATGAAAATTGATAAAAATGCGAAAAGTATTTCTTTAATTTCTGGTAATTCAACAGCAATGGATGTATACATTAATAATAAAAAAGTAACAGTGCCAAAAGAAGCAGAAAATTTAATTACAAGAACATATTTCTTTAAAGTGATAAAATAATATCTAACTTTAAAGAATAAAAAGTAAAGGAAGTAAAATAATGAATATACCAAATCAAATTACAGTAGCACGTGTGCTACTGATTCCAGTTTTTTTAATCTTCTTATTAGTTGATTTTAATGTGGGACAAATTTCAGTGCTCGGTAGTGATACGATGCGTATAGAACAATTTATTGCTGCATGTATCTTTATCTTTGCATCATTAACAGACTGGATTGACGGTTACTTAGCGAGAAAATGGCAACTTGTAACGAACATGGGTAAATTTTTAGACCCACTAGCAGATAAGTTACTTGTTTCCAGTGGATTAATTGCATTAGTTGAATTAGGAATAATTCCTTCTTGGATGGCAATTGTTATTATTGCAAGAGAGTTTGCTGTGACTGGATTACGTTTATTACAAATAGAACAAGGATTTGTTTCAGCTGCTGGGCAATTAGGTAAGATTAAAACAGCAGTAACTATGATTGCAATGACCTTATTGTTATTAAATGAACCGTTTAATCAAATGATTGGTTTTAAGATAGGGTATCCTATGATGTATATCGCAGTATTCTTTACGATTCTATCAGGATTAGAATATTTCTACCATGGTCGTAACGTATTTAAAAATTCTAAGTAATAATTAAGAATCACTTTAAGAACTAAGCATAGGCTTAGTTCTTTTTTGCTAAATTATAGAAAATATCATTTAAAATATAAAAAATAATTAAATGGGGTGTTCTGTTCCCCTTTTATAGGAAATTATAAAAAAATACAAACATGCGTTCGCTTTTTGCTTGCTTATTCCTAAATTAATCAGTATAGTATTATTTGTAGTGAGTAATGAGGTTGGAGATATTATAAATAAGGCAAATTTAATTCGTTATTAATATGTAATATCAATAGAGCTTTAATGTAAAAAGTAATCAAGCAATTTAAATGTAAAAAGTGTTACACACAAACTATATTCGCAAAATATTAGGAGGACTTATAACTTATGAGTGAACGTCAAAAAGCATTAGATACAGTTATTAAAAATATGGAGAAATCATTTGGTAAAGGTGCCGTTATGAAATTAGGCGAAAATACTGCACATAATGTATCAGCAGTTTCTTCAGGGTCTATCACATTAGATAACGCTTTAGGTATAGGTGGTTATCCAAAAGGCCGTATTATTGAGATTTACGGTCCTGAGAGTTCAGGTAAAACAACTGTAGCACTTCACGCGATTGCTGAAGTACAAAAGCAAGGGGGTATTGCTGCATTCATCGATGCTGAGCATGCGTTAGATCCAGTTTATGCACAAAAATTAGGTGTAGATATCGATAATTTATATTTATCTCAACCTGACCATGGTGAACAAGGTTTAGAAATCGCAGAAGCATTTGTACGTAGTGGTGCCGTTGATATTATCGTAGTAGATTCAGTTGCTGCATTAACACCTAAAGCTGAGATTGAAGGTGAAATGGGAGACTCTCATATGGGACTTCAAGCACGTTTAATGTCTCAAGCTTTACGTAAATTATCAGGAGCTGTCTCTAAATCAAATACCATAGCAATTTTCATCAACCAAGTACGTGAGAAGATTGGTGTGATGTTCGGTAACCCTGAAACGACTCCGGGTGGACGAGCGCTTAAGTTCTATTCGTCTGTACGATTAGAAGTACGTCGAGCTGAACAATTAAAACAAGGTCAAGATATCGTCGGTAACCGTACGAAGATCAAAGTTGTTAAGAATAAAGTAGCACCTCCTTTTAAAGTAGCAGAAGTAGATATTATGTACGGTCAAGGTATTTCACGTGAAGGTGAAATGGTAGATTTAGGTGCAGAGCATGAAGTATTACAAAAGTCGGGTGCTTGGTATTCTTATGAAGGCGAACGTATTGGACAAGGTCGTGAAAACATTAAGACTTATTTACGTGAAAATCCTGAAGTACGTGATGAAATCGATGTGAAGATTCGTAAGGCAATGGGTATTGGTGAAGATAAAGATGCTCAAAAAGTAGAAACACCAGTTGAACCTCCAGTTGAAGATTTATTCGATGATGAATTAGTATAAAAATTTCGAATCCGAGTAGTGTGTTATGAAATTAAATAACATATTATTCGGATTTTTGTAATATTTCAACAATTAATTAAATATACGTTAAATAATTTTCTTGTTGCCTTGACACACTTGACTTATTAAACGTACAATTAATTTGTATATGAATTTAATCTTCGATTATTTTGATATACTTTAGTATTTAGAATGAACTAGATGACAAAAAGCAAATAAGGAGGTGTTTATGTGGATCTATTAAGCCTCTTATTCATTTTGCTTGGTATAATTCTAGGTGTTGGTGTAGGGTATATATTAGCAAAAAACAGCTTGACTAATCAGCAGATACAAGCGCGAACAACGGCTGAACATATTATTAGTGAAGCAAACAAAGAAGCGGAAAGTCTTAAAAAGGAAAAATTACTTGAGGCAAAAGAAGAAAATCAAGTGAGAAGTGATCGTTTAGAGGAAGAATACAAAGAACGTCGTACTGACCTTACAAGACAAGAAGCAAGAATTCTTCAAAAAGAAGAAAACTTAGATCGAAAAAGTGACCTTTTAGATAAGAAGGATGAACTTTTAGAACAAAAAGAATCTAAAATTGAAGAAAAACAACAACATGTAGATGCGTTAGAGCAAAGTGTCCAAGATATTATAGTAAAACATGAACAAGAATTAACACGCATCTCCGGACTGACGCAAGAAGAAGCAAAACAGGAAATTATTGATCAAGTTGAAGATGAATTAACTCATGACATTGCCGTGATGGTTAAGGAAAAAGAATTAGAAGCGAAAACACAAGTTGATAAAAAGGCCAAAACGGTACTTGCTACAACTGTACAACGTTTAGCTGCTGAATATACTTCAGAATCAACTGTATCAGTTATTAACCTTCCAAATGATGAAATGAAAGGTAGAATAATCGGTCGTGAAGGTCGAAATATTCGTACTTTAGAAACGTTAACGGGTATTGACTTAATTATTGATGATACTCCTGAAGCGGTCATTTTATCTGGATTTGATCCAATTAGACGTGAAATTGCTAAAACTGCTTTAGAAGCTTTAGTATCAGACGGAAGAATTCATCCTGGACGTATTGAAGAAATGGTTGAAAAAGCGCGTAAATCTGTAGACGAAATTATTCGTGAAGCAGGGGAAGCAGCGACTTTTGAATTAGGTATTCATAATTTACATCCAGATTTAGTGAAAATCTTAGGTCGTATGAAGTTCCGTACAAGCTATGGACAAAATGTATTAAAGCACTCTATTGAAGTGGCACACTTATCAGGTATGCTTGCTGCAGAACTTGGAGAAGATGTGACGTTAGCAAAACGTGCAGGACTATTACATGACATTGGTAAAGCGATAGACCATGAAGTTGAAGGATCACACGTAGAAATTGGAGTAGATTTAGCTAAGAAATATCGTGAACATGCTACAGTAATTAATGCGATTCATTCGCATCATGGTGATATTGAACCTAATAGTGTGATTTCTGTGCTTGTAGCTGCTGCTGACGCATTAAGCGCGGCTAGACCTGGTGCAAGACGTGAGACTCTTGAGAACTATGTAAGACGTCTAGAAAGATTGGAAGAAATATCTGAAAGTTATGATGGTGTTGAAAAATCATTTGCAATTCAAGCAGGTCGTGAGATTAGAATTATAGTTGCACCTGAAGATGTAGATGATTTAAAAGCACATCGTATTGCAAGAGATATCAAAAATCAAATTGAAGAAGAATTACAATATCCTGGTCATATTAAAGTGACAGTCGTCAGAGAAATGCGTGCGATTGAATACGCAAAATAATAACGATATATCAAACAACTCTTAGAGCCATAAGGCTTTGAGGGTTGTTTTTTTATTTGTACTATGAATTTAGTAATATATATGGAAAATATAGTATAATAGAAGCATTCGTATAAAAATTTGAAGGGATGATTCATTTGAAAAATATAGATAGTAATAGTGATATAAAAGACGTATTATTGCCCATTTACGCATTATACTTTGATGCGTTACCAGAAAATATCGGTATAAGCATACAAATAAAAGGAAACTTTCCTGATTTGTCAAGATACTTCGAATCATATGATTGCTATGATGATTATACAACTTTTTCAAAAATGAAAGATGAAATTATAGCAGAACAACTAAATGCTTTGCTTTTACAAACACACCCATTGCATCAGTTATATCAATTGGTTATGGAGTCTAAAATTAGCTTGAATCATAAAAGCATTACAGAAGAAGACGATATTGATACTATGAAAATAAAAATGGAATATAATAGTGCTCAATTAATACAACATTTCAATGAAATTACAAATACAAGTGAATCCATAGAAAATAATACGAATAATATTATAAATAATATATTGTCCAAATGTGTATCAAAACATGGTCAATGCTTTATTTACTTACCACCTATTCATAAAAATAAAATAGATACATTAATAGCGCTTTTTAGTGGGAAATTTACTGCTATTCAATTGGCATTTGCAAGTGATAATATAATAGGTATACAAATAAAATAATGGGGTGAAGCTTTGGAAAAACGCGTTAAACTTTATTTAGGCATTGCAACGATATTGATACTAATGTCTATATTACCATTGTTAGATGCATATCAACTCCATAACAACAAACAAATCGCAGCAAAAGAACGTTTACTATCGACGATTGAAATCAATAAAAATAATATTACTGAAGTGTCGGCTGAAGATAATATAAACGTCGATATGATAACAGTCGAGCATATCTTCCAAGACCATAAAAATAAAGAAACAGTTGCGCATAATGTATCACAATACGACAAATTAATGAAGGAAAGTAAGTATTATATTCGCACGTATCAACTTAGTGATCAATTGATACAATTAAAAGAAGATATTAAAGCGAAAAAAGTAAATGAATTAATAATTAATAAGAAAAAAATAAACACAAATATTAAAACGAATAGAAGTTTGTATCACCATTATGTTGATTCACCAATAATATATGAAAAGAAAATTGCAACAGGTGAGACGCTAATCATGTTGATGCACCAAACAAAAAGAGATATTCATTATATAGGGATGGCAAGTCATTCAGATAATATAATTGGTAAAATAACTTTAAAGCAAATTGATTTAGATGGTATTTGGAACAATAGAATCAATATAGTGGGCTTTGATATATTGTCAGAACAACATTTAAGTCATTACTTTTTTAATGTATTTATATTTTATCCATTACTCACATTGATTCTTGGGGTATTTTTATGTTATATATGTTATTTGAGAGTTAAAATGACACGTGAAGAAAGAATGAGGAACTGATGAGAATATTATTTATAGGTGATGTTGTAGGTTCGATTGGACGTGAAATGCTTGCGGAATATTTACCACAACTGAAGAGGAAATACGGACCGAATATTACGATTGTTAACGGCGAGAATGCTGCACATGGGCGTGGGATTACTGAGAAAATTTATAAAGAAATGATGACGCTCGGTGTGGATTGCGTTACTTTAGGCAACCATACGTATGGTCAGCGTGATAGTTATGACTTACTGGATAGCGATGTGAAGATGATCCGCCCTGCAAATTATCCGGATGAAAATCCGGGTAAAGGGATGCAAATCATTAAGTTTAATGATAAGAAAGTTGCAATCATGAATTTACAAGGCCGCGCTTTTATGCAACAAATTGATTGTCCATTTAAAAAGTTTGATGCCTTATTTGAAGTAGCGAAAAAAGAAACGGACTATATCTTTGTAGACTTCCATGCTGAAACAACAAGCGAAAAAGGTGCGTTCGGTTATTATGCAGATGGCCGTGCAAGTGTTGTTGTCGGCACACATACCCACATCCAAACAAGTGATAACCGTATCTTAAATAAGGGGACAGGCTTTATTACTGATGTAGGTATGACAGGATACTATGATGGAATTCTTGGTATCAATAAAGATGAGGTCATTCATCGCTTCTTAACATCTATGCCAGTGAAGCATGTTGTACCTGAAAAAGGTCGTGGTGTATTGAGCGGTGTATTTGTTGAACTTAAGTCTGATGGAACGACCAAGAAGATAGAACGCATACTAATTAATCAAGAGAATCCACTTAAATAACGTATCGGCCATTCGACTGATTTTTAAGTATAGAACCACTTGTCTATGTAAAGACAAGTGGTTCTTTGTTATATTATAATAAGTGATTAAAGTAGGAGGGTACATATGAAGTCTCAAATTTCGTGGAAAGTCGGCGGACAGCAAGGTGAAGGTATTGAAAGTACAGGTGAAATGTTTTCAACTGCGCTGAATCGTTTAGGCTATTATTTATATGGTTATAGACATTTTTCAAGTCGTATTAAAGGAGGACACACCAACAATAAAATTCGTGTGTCTACAACAAGAGTTCATTCAATCAGTGATGATTTAGATATATTAGTAGCGTTTGACCAAGAAACAATCGATGTGAACTATCATGAAATGAATGCAACAGGGATTATTTTAGCAGACGCTAAATTCAATCCTGAGAAACCAGAAGATTATGAAGGTAAATTCGTACCGATGGCATTTACTGAAATTGCAAAAGAATTAGGTACGGCATTAATGAAGAACATGGTAGCTATTGGTGCAAGTGCTAGTTTAATTGGTGTTGATCTAAAACACTTTGAAGTTTTAGTTGATGATATTTTCGGTAAAAAAGGTGAGAAAATCTGTGCATTAAACAAACAAGCGTTAAAAGCCGGTTTTGATTTAATGGAACAAGAAGATTTCCACACATTTACATTAAATCCTTCAAATGAAGTTGGTCATTTATTTATGATTGGTAACGATGCTATTTCATTAGGTGCAATTACAGGCGGCGCACGTTTCATGTCAGCTTATCCTATTACTCCCGCTAGTGAAATTATGGAATATATGATTGATAAATTGTCGGACTTTGGTGGTACTGTCATACAAACAGAAGATGAAATAGCTGCTGCAGTTATGGCGATTGGTGTGAATTACGGTGGTGTACGTGCGTTTACAGCGTCAGCTGGACCTGGTCTTTCTTTAATGATGGAAGCAATCGGTTTAAGTGGTATGACAGAACAACCTTTTGTTGTGATCAACACAATGCGCGGAGGACCATCAACTGGATTACCAACGAAACAAGAACAATCAGATTTAATGCAGATGATTTATGGTACTCACGGTGATATTCCAAAAATCGTATTAGCACCAACAACTGCAGAAGATGCATTCTATTTAACAGCAGAAGCGTTTAACTTAGCAGAGCAGTATCAATGTCCTGTAATTTTATTAAGTGATTTACAACTTTCAATGGGGAAACATACAGTGCCGGATTTAGACTTTAACCGTATTAAAATTGACCGTGGTAACTTAATAACAAATGTTGAAGCACGTGAAGATAAATCTTACTTTAAGCGTTATGAAGTAACTGAAAGCGGTGTATCACCTCGTGTTGTTCCTGGCGTTAAGAATGGTATTCACCACGTAACAGGTGTTGAACATACGGAAGAAGGTAAACCTTCTGAAAGTCCAGTGAACCGTGCTAAACAAATGGAAAAACGTATGCGCAAAATTGAACAATTAAAAATCTCTGCACCAGTGGATTATAAAGAAAATCATGCTGAAGCAGATGTATTAGTGATTGGTTATTTATCAACATACGGAGCAATTGAGGAAGCAATTGAACGTATTGAAGGACAAGTGAATCATTTGCACATCAAACAATTACACCCATTCCCAACAGAGGAAGTTCAAAACGCAATGAATAAAGCGAAGAAAGTTATTGTCGCTGAACATAACTACGCAGGCCAATTATCAAGTATCATTAAAATGAATACGATGCATCACGGTAAGATTACAAACTTTACGAAATATGATGGAACACCATTCTTACCGAAAGAAATCGAAGCAAAAATCAACGAAGTAATTGAAGTAAAGGAGCGCATCTAAATGGCTACGTTTAAAGATTTTAGAAATAATGTTAAACCGAACTGGTGTCCAGGATGTGGTGACTTCTCAGTACAAGCAGCAATTCAAAAAGCATGTGCAAATGTAGGATTAGAGCCTGAAGAGTTAGCAGTTATTACAGGTATCGGATGTTCTGGTCGTTTGTCAGGTTATATTAATTCATACGGCGTTCATTCGATTCACGGACGTGCATTACCGATGGCACAAGGTGTGAAGATGGCGAATCAAGAATTAACTGTTATCGCTTCAGGTGGTGACGGAGATGGTTATGCAATTGGTATGGGTCATACAATTCACTCAATCCGTAGAAATATTGACTTAACGTATGTCGTGATGGACAACCAAATTTACGGTTTAACAAAAGGACAAACTTCACCAAGTTCGGCACATGGCTTTGTGACGAAAACTACACCACATGGCTCAATTGAAAAACATGTATCACCACTTGAACTTGCGATTACTTCAGGTGCAACATTTGTAGCACAAAGTTTCTCAAGTGATATTAAGGAATTGACTGCAATTATTGAAGCGGCTGTTAAACATGAAGGATTTGCTTTTGTGAATGTATTCTCACCATGTGTGACATACAATAAAGTCAATACGTATGAATGGTTTAAAGAAAATCTTGTATCATTAAATGACATTGAAGGTTATGATCATACAGATCGCATGAAAGCACTCAATACAGTCGTTGAACATAAAGGTTTAGTGACAGGTATTATTTATCAAGATACTGAAACACCAAGTTATGCGAAACAATTAAATGGCTATTCAAAGTCATTAGCAAAAGAACCAATTGAAATGGATCAAGCGAAGTTTGAATCATTAATGGCTGAGTTTAAATAATATAATATTAGAAAAAACGCTTTAGCAATATCATTTTTGCTAAAGCGTTTTTTAAAAATAATAGCGTTTTTTGAAATAAATCACTATATTAAATTAAAAATTTACTCAAAAATATTTAGCTATCAATTGGGAAATTATTATAGGAAATTACTTTAATGATTTTATATCTCCTAATTGTTTGTTATACTTATAAAAGAAAATAAAATAACTAAAAAACACTAGGGGAGTTACTCTGAGATTGGACGTTGGTCCTAAACCCTTATTCACCTGATCTAGGTAAAACTAGCGTAGGGAAGTGTCGCGTTTTGACACAACTTTACTTTGTTTAGGTTGTGTTTTTTTATTTGGAGGAAATGGAAATGAAGAAAAGTATATTAGTGGGTATGAGTGTTGCGGTATTGTTAGCGGGTTGTGGGAATGATGCGAAAAATGAGACAAATGAAAGTGCATCTAAAACAAAAGATAAAAAATTAGAAGAAATAACAATGATGTTAGACTGGACACCGAACACAAATCATACAGGGCTATATGTAGCAAAAGAGAAAGGTTTCTTTAAGAAACATGGTTTAGAGGTAGAAATTAAAATACCAGGTGATGTGAATGCAGATCAAATGATTGCGGCAAACAAAAAGGACGTACAATTTGGCATCAGTGCACAAGAACAAGTGACACAATCGCGTACGGAAGGTGTTCCAATTAAATCCATTGGTGCAATCATACAGCATAATACGAGCGGTTTTATGAGTATAAAAGATAAAAACATCAAATCACCCAAAGATTACGAAGGTAAAACTTACGGTGGCTGGGGTGCTCCAATAGAAAAAGCATTTATTGAAACTTTAATGAAAAAAGAAAAAGCAGATGTGAATAAAACAAAAATCGTCAATATGGGTAGTACGGATTTCTTTTCTGCCTCTAAGAAAAATATTGATTTTGCATGGGTATATTATGGTTGGACAGGAATCGAAGCGGAAACACGAAACATTGATGTCAACATGCAATATTTAATTGATTATGATAAAAACTTAGATTATTATACGCCAATTATTATTGCCAATGAAAAATATTTAAAATCAAATCCTGAAACAGCAAAAGCGTTTATGGCAGCTGTAAAAGAAGGTTATGAATATGCAATAAAAAATGAAAAAGAAAGTGCAGATATTTTAATTAAATCAGCACCTGAATTAAAAAAACAAAAAGATTTAGTCTATAAATCACAAAAATATTTATCACCGAAATATCAAGATGATGCAAAATCTTGGGGTATTCAAGATGAAAAAGTTTGGGAAGATTACGCGAAATATTTAAAAGACAATAAAATTATTAAAAAAAATTTCGTAGCAAAAGATGCATTTACAAATGAATTTGTGGAGGGTAAATAATGACGAATACAATTATGAGCATTCAAATTATTCCAAAAACACCAGAGGGTAGAGATGTCATTCCTTATGTGGATGCAGCGATAGAAGTCATCGAGCAATCTGGATTAAAATTTGTCGTTTCACCACTTGAAACAAGTATTGAAGGAGATATGCATGAATTATTACCATTAATCGAACAAATGAACCATCGCATGCGTGCCTTAGGCTGTGAATCCATCATTTCTCAAGTGAAATTCTATCATGCTGAATCGGTATCTATGGATGCATTGGTCGCGAAATATCGATGATGAAAGTATTAAAGTTTTCAGGATTTTTAATTTCTTTATTACTCATTTGGGAAGCTTGTGTGTATTTTTTAAAGGTAGATCCATACACATTACCTGCACCAAGTGCGATTATTAAATCATTTTTTGTTGATTTTCCAGAATATTATCCGCATTTGATACCGACGATTCAATTGGTACTATTGGGACTTGTTTGTTCTATAATATTTGGTATATTATTTGCTGTCATTTTAAACTTGATACCTGCACTAAATGATTATATTTATCCGTTACTTATTATGAGTCAAAACATACCAGTAATCGTCATTGCACCCTTACTGGTTATATGGTTTGGATTTGGTTTACTGCCAAAATTAATTGTGATAACGTTAGTCTGTTTCTTTCCAATCACGGTGAGTTTACTAGAAGGTTTTAATGAAACAGATAAGGATTTAAAGAAATACATGCAAATGATGGGCGCATCACGCATAGAGCTTTTTACGAAACTTGAATGGCCAAATAGTATGCCATTTTTGTTTAATGGATTAAAAATTGCTGGGACTTATTCAGTAATGGGTGCGATTATTTCTGAATGGTTAGGTAGTGACAAAGGATTAGGGAAGTTTATGATTCTTGCGCAACGCGCCTTCCAAGTGGATCAAGTCTTTGTAGCTATCGTTTGGATAATTATGTTCGCTTTAATTATCTACGCTATCATTGAAGGCATTAAATGCTTCGTCTTGAGGTGGAATCATGAATAACATATTAGAACTACACCATATTCATCATCAATTTGGTGATAAAAAAGTCTTATCTGATATCAATTTAACAGTAGAACAAAATGAAATAATCGCCATTTTAGGACCGAGTGGTTCTGGAAAGTCTACGTTGATTAATATTGTTGGTGGTTTATTAAAACAAACAAGTGGAGAAGTGCTGATAAACGGAGAAGTTATTCATACGACGGGTCATGTTTCTTTTATGCCACAAACAAGCTCTTTAATGCCGTGGCGTACGGTTGAAGAGAATATTCAACTCGCTACTGAAATAGGGAAAGTAAAAACAATTGATCAAAGTGCAGCGTTACTTGAACGTGCTGGTTTTACGGTAATTAAAAACCAATATCCAAACAGTTTATCTGGTGGGATGAAGCAACGCGTATCATTCTTACGTGCACTAAATACTGAGCACCAAGTGCTATTACTTGATGAACCTTTCTCTGCGTTAGACGAGATTACACGAGTGGATATGCAAGCTTGGTTAAAAGGATTAATAAAAGAGACAGGTAAAACTGTATTGATGATAACACATAGTATAGAAGAGGCAATCACGATGTCAGATAGAATTATTGTATTAAATGGGAAACCTGCTACATTAACGCATATTTATGATACAAAAATACTCCAAGGTGAAACTGATAAATTAAATTTAAAAGCGAAGCTCTTTGAACAATTAAGATAATAAAAAGGTGAGATCAATGATCTCACCTTTTTATTATCTATTCACTTTATAATTTGCTGTGTTAGTACCTAAATAATCTCCTTATTTATTACGTAAGTTTTTAATGACACTGATGACTGCTGGTAATACTGATATTAATATGATTAATATAAGCACAATTTCAAAGTTTTCTTTCACTATTGGAATGTTTCCGAAGAAGTACCCACCTGCTAAACAGATTCCCACCCAGGCGATGGCTCCAATAATATTATAGAGAATAAAGTAGCTGTATTTCATTGAACTTGCTCCCGCAACGAACGGAATAAATGTTCTTATAAATGGCATAAAGCGTGCGATTACAATAGTTTTTCCGCCATATGTATTAAAGAAATTTTCTGCTTTTAGCATATGATCTTGTTTGATTAAACGTCCAATTCTAGGGTGATTTACTATCCCGTAACCAACCCATTTCCCAATATGATAGTTTAATGTATCACCGATAATAGCGGCAACTGCTAATAAGATAAATAATAACCAAATGTTTAATGCACCTTGAGGTGCTAAAGCCCCAGCTGCAAATAACATTGAATCACCTGGTAAGAATGGCATAATAACAAGACCGGTTTCTACAAAAATAATTGTAAATAAAATTCCGTATGTTAAACCTCCATAATCTTTTACAATATTCACAAGATGCTCGTCAATATGTAAGATAAAATCCATCAATTGCGTAAGTATAGACATATTCATAATCTCCAATTCTAATGTTTTCCTTTTCATTATACGCTAGTAACAAGAAGTTTCAAAAGGGTAAGTATATTTATTTTTAATTAAAATAATTAATGGCATAATAATATTAATAGAAAGAGGGTGGGCATGTGATTTTAAAATTTACAAAACCTTATACGGGGTATATCGTATTTGCATTATTACTAATGTTATTAGAATTAGCAGTAGAACTGAGTTTACCAGTCATTCTCTCAAATATAATAAATGAGGGCATTATTAATAATGATTTAAATCGAACTTTGTATTATTTAGGTATATTGATTGTGATGAGTATTGTTGCTTTTATTTGCGGTATAATAAATTCATTTGTCGCAAGTCATGTGTGTCATAGTTTTTCATTTGATTTACGTGAAGCATTATTTAACCATATTCAAAAGTTTTCACTTGCAACTTTAGAAAAATTTAGTACATCAAGTATTATTACACGTCTTACTAGTGACGTGATTGCTTGCGAAATGGTACTATTTATGAGTTTACGCATTATGCTGCGTGCACCATTACTTGTAATTGGCAGTATTATCATGAGTTTTATGGTTGCACCGGATTTAGCAATATACTTGCTTATGGGAAGTCCTATTATTTTTATTTTTTTATACATATCAGCAAGAAGTGGCATGAAGTTATTTAAACGTGTACAAAAAGAACTCGACGGGGTGAACAGAACAATACAACAAAACTTATCTTCTGTTCGAATGGTTCGTGCCAATTTAAGTGGGGATTATGAAACAGATAAATTCGAAACAACATCAACTTTACTTAAAAACGATACGATTAAAGCATTAAAATTAATGGAACGTATATTACCATTTTTATTAATTATTATGAACATTGCCTTACTCGTCGTTATTTACGTAGGTGCTAAAGAGGTAACAAGTAAAGTAATCAATGTGGGTGCACTTGTTGCGGTCATTAATTATGCTTTAAGAATGCAAGGTGGTTTCTCAATGTTTGCTTTTATTATTATCGCTTTCTCTAGAGCAAAGGCGAGTAGTGATCGTATGAGTGAGGTATTACAGACTCCGATTGATGAACATTTATCTGAAACTGATACAAAGCCGCATTCAGGTGGTGCAAGTATTGAATTTATTAATGTAGATTTCAAATATCCTTTATCACATCGCAACGTTTTAGAAAACATTAACTTCAAAATTAATTCGGGTGAAAAATTTGTGATAATGGGTGCTACAGGTTCAGGCAAGTCAGCGATGCTGAGCTTAATTCCAAGGATGTATGAACCAACAAAAGGACAAATATTAATTGACGGTAAAGATGTCAAAGAATATCAAGAAAGTTATTTAAGAGAGATGATTGGTTATGTGCCACAAAAAAATACATTATTCACGGGAACTGTATTTGATAATATAATTTTCGGTAATCAACTTGCAACAGAAAGTGAAGTCATGAGAGCTACAGAAATCGCTCAAATACATGACAGCATAATGGATTTCGATGAGGATTATCATACACGAGTTGGGCAAGAAGGGGTTAATTTATCGGGTGGCCAAAAACAGCGGATTGCAATTGCACGTGCCATTATCAGAGAGCCTAACATATTGATACTTGATGATTCAACGTCAGCTTTAGATATACATACAGAATCAAAATTGTTTAATACGTTACAAAAACTGCCGATGACACGTATTATTGTCACTCAAAAAATAGAAACAGCTAAGACAGCAGATCATATCTTATTACTAGATCAAGGTAAAGTTGTCGGTCTTGGTAATCATGCAAAACTACTAGAGACATCTGAACTTTATCGACAAATCAATGCCTCACAAGAAAGAGGTGAGAACGGTGTCTAAATCGATTCTTGGACATGAATTTATACTAAAGAAAGAAGATCTAAAGAAAAATAAACAGAAAACTGATCAGCGCGGTAATCCGTTACCAAAAACAAAGAATTGGAAGTATTCGATGCTACGAATTTGGGAACTGATGGATGATGCACACTTGAAGTTATTCATTGTAATCGTTTGTGTCATCATATCTTCCTTATTAGGATTGTTAGGTCCTTATATGATCGGTAAAATTATAGATGAAAAAATTATTCCTAAAAAGTTTAATGGTTTAACTGAAGATTTATGGCTATTATTATTTATTTTTATTATGTTGTCATTAACATCATATATTGCCGCTATTATTATGGTAACCATTGCGCAAGAGACGGTTTACAAATTGAGAATGAATCTATTCTCGCATATGCAGAAATTACCGATTCCATTCTTTGATAAACGTCAGCACGGGGAACTCATGAGTCGTATGACAAATGATATTGATACAATATCACAAGTGCTAAATTCATCATTTATTCAGTTTACATCGTCTATTATAACCATCGTGGGAACTATCATTGTAATGCTAATGTTATCGCCATTACTTACGTTACTTACGATGATTATTATTCCACTGATGTTTATCGCAATGCAGTGGATTACAAGAAGAACTGGACCGCTCTATAAACGTCGACAAAAAGCAATTGGTGAAATGAACGGATATATTGAGGAAATCGTATCTGGACAAGTCGTCGTTAAAGTATTTTCTCAAGAACAAGAAGTAATACAAGGATTTAGTGAGAAGAATAAAAACGTTCGTGATCATAGCTTTTGGTCCGTGACGTATTCAGGTTTTATACCAAAAGTAATGAACTTATTTAACAATATATCTTTTGCAGTTGTAGCTGGAATCGGTGGTATCCTTGCATTGAAAGGCTATGGTATCACTGTTGGAACGATTGTAATTTTTGCTGAGTATGCACGTCAATTTACAAGACCACTTAATGATTTAGCTAACCAGTTCAATACCGTATTAAGTGCATTGAGTGGGGCTGAACGTGTGTTTGAAATTATTGATACCGAAAAAGAGATAGATGTGGATAATCATAATCGTCAACTTGAAATTAAAGGTGATATAGCACTTCAAAATGTGGTCTTTAAATATAACGATACACAATCAAAACCGACGATAAACAATGTATCATTTCAAGTGAATAAAGGCGAGTCACTTGCATTGGTTGGAGCGACTGGTGCTGGTAAAACGACGATTATCCAGTTGCTAGCAAGATTTTATGAAATTCAAGGTGGTAATATCACAATAGATGGTATTGATATTAAAGATATACCGAAATCAACACTTCGAAATCAAATGGCTTATGTATTACAAGATCCGTTTATATTTGATGGAACCATAAGAGAAAATATCAAATATAAGAATCAAGAAATTAGTGATGAAGTGATGATACAAGCTGCAAAAGATGCGAATGCATATGATTTTATTATGCGTCTTGAAAAGGGATTTGATACTGAAATATCGTTTGAATCAACACATCTATCACAAGGAGAAAAGCAATTGATAAATATCTCTCGAGCTTTAGTTCTAGATCCGAAGATTCTCTTATTAGATGAAGCGACAAGTAATATCGATACAGTGACTGAAATGAAATTACAAGAAGCCATTGAAAAATTGATGCATGGTAGAACAAGTATTATAATTGCACACCGATTAAACACGGTGAAGAAAGCTGATAAGATTGTTGTGTTAAGTCAAGGTGAGGTAATTGAAGCGGGAAAACAAAGTGAATTGATTGCTGCGCGTGGTGTATATTTCGACATGCTAAATTCAGATGAAGAAAATGAGTTATTAGATTAGTGCGTACGCACAGTTTAAGGTCAAACCGTGCAGAATAATATAAGAAAGTACACTGCTCAAGTTTAAGCCGTGGATCTATAGTCCTCGTAAACATTTGTTTACGAGGACTTTATAAATTCTACTTTACAAAATCGTATATACTGTGTATATTGTATATATACAGTATAACAAAGAAGAAGGTGATGAATTGAATATTTATTTTGATCCAAAAAGTGATTTACCGATTTATGAGCAATTAAAGTCAGAAATTATTCGATTAATTATGGCGAAGGAATTAAAAGAAGGTGAGTCACTAATGTCTATGCGAGCACTAGCTAAAATGTTAGGTATTAGTGTAATAACAACGAAACGCGCTTACAAAGATTTAGAAGATTTAGGTTATCTTTATACGATTCCTGGTAAAGGCACATTTGTTTCGCAAGGCAATATTGCAATGATTGAGGAACAATCGAATAAAGAATTAGAGTCACTCATACTTTCGTCGATACAACTTGCAAAGCAACTTAATTTAGAAAAACAAGATTTCGTTGAACTTACTCAAGATTTATGGGAGGAATAAAAATGCAGCCAAATGTAATAGAAGTAAACAATTTAAAGTTTAAGCAGACTAAATTTGTACTCGATATTCCAAATTTACAAATCCCTAAAGGTTATATTACAGGACTCATTGGTGAGAATGGTGCTGGTAAAACGACTTTGATTTATCAATTACTCAATCTAACAACACCTGATGATGGAGAAATAAGAGTCTTTGATCAAACGTATTTAGAAGATAGAGCAGGGATACTTTCTGAGATAGGGATTGTATTTAGTGAGAACCACTTCCCGGATTGGATGAATGCGAAGAAACTTGAGACCATTATGAAGATGTACTTTGAAAAATGGGATAGTAAAGCATATTATAACTATTTAGAACGCTTTGAAGTACCGACAAAGACAAAGATTAAACATCTCTCTCAAGGGATGAAAGTGAAGCTAAGTTTAGCGACAGCGCTTAGTCATCATGCGAAGTTATTAGTATTAGACGAACCAACGTCTAATTTAGATCCGACGTTCAGGGTTGAACTGTTAAAGATATTCCAAGATTTAATGTTAGATGAAGAAATGACGATTCTGTTTTCAACACATATCACATCTGATTTAGAATCCATTGCTGATTATATTTGCTACATTGAAAAAGGAAAAATGATTATGATGGATGAAAAAGATTTGATATTAGATGAATATAAAATTGTTCGAGGACCAGCGTATATTATAGATGATGAAATTAAATCATTATTGATTGGTACGGAGTATTTTGAAGAGAGTTTTACTGCGTTAACGAAAGATGCACAAGCGATGGATGAATTGTTCGGAAATGAAGTATCAATTCGTAAGGTGAATATCGATGAGCTCATGTATTTTAAGAAAAGGGAGCGCATGCACCATGATCAATCAGCTGAAGTTGTTTATACTGCATACTAGTTAAAATTATAATACAAAAGACGATTAATAGGTCACACTCGAAAGATTTATTATGGAGGATATGAATATATTTTCATATTTTTAGAAAGGATATGACACAGTGTATAACCAAATTAAACTTATTTATTTAATAATTAAATCGCAAGTCGATTATATTATCTTATTTTCAACAATTACTTTAGCATTAATTTTAATACATCAATTTGTACCGAGTGATGGCTTTGCTCAAACATTTTTAATTATTGCTTTCGTTTACTTAATAACAATTTATTATGGTTATTTAATTACAACAGATCAACGCAAAATAGGTGAGTTTATTTTTACATTACCATCTTCAACAAATGTAATCATTACGACTGATTTAATCATCATTTTGTTATCTAATCTATGCGCTTATATTTTATGGTCTGCATTTTTAGTAGGTACAGATAGAATATTTATGATGTTGCCTCTAATGTATATGATTAGCATTTCTATATTCACTTCTATTTTAATTATGATTCAGAAATATAAGAATACAAGATTTAATCAAAAAATTAGTCTGATTATTTTCATGGGTACGTTTATCTTCTTTCTATTTGGATATATGCCAATTCAAAATTTATACGATAGAGGAATGATAGATACAACCTTATTCTATTTTACTTGGTTACCTGTAATTGTGCTTGTTTCTGTTTTAATCTTTTCAATTTGTTCAAAAGTTTATATTGAAAAACATGCACACTCAAAACATCTTTTATGGAGTGATTAATATGAAGAAAATTTTAGCATTAGATTACCGCATTATGAGAAATTATCCATTGATCATATTAGGATTATTCTTATTTACGATTGTGATGAAGATTATCATTGGTCAAGATTTACCAACAAAGTTTGATCAAAATAAGTTTACATTCAACTTCTCAGACACGTTTTTCATGTTCACAATGGTTAGTATATTTTTCCTGCTTTCGCATAAGTACGAACAACTTAGAAAATATAAAACAACTAAATGGTATGACAGTTTGCCTTTTACTAAACGTGAGTTAAGGTTAGCTAATTTTACACTCGTTATAGTGCCACATTTAATACTAATAATATTCGCAGTAATATTTTATTCAATCAATGATGATTTCTATAAAATAAATGGTTTGTTCTTGATGTTTGGAATTAGCTTAATCATGAATGGATTAATGCTAATTATCGGTATTAAAAATACATTTTGGTACGTCATACTTGCAAGCTTTGGCGGAGCATTATTATTATTCGCATTTGGTTTTCACCATTTATTGGTGATGAATGATTTCAATATGAATCTAAATTTAGGCGATAATCCTTATTGGTATTTCTATTTATATCAATTGCCATATATCGTTACAGCCATTGGTTTCATCATTTGTATCTCTTCACAATTAATCTATAGGAATGATTAAATATTTCTTTTTCATTTATAAATAAAAAAGCGCTTCGGCGCTTTTTTTAACTGAAAAATAAGTCAATGATATTACTTGTACTGTTTCCTTTATCCTTATAAAATTCAGTGAATCCACAGTTGTTACAAGAAATTGCAACAAAGTTATTGTGCTCGATATCGAATATTTTAGATAAACCTGAACCTGCCATCGATACATTCTTAACAGTTGTCTCTTTCGTGCCACATTTTACACAGCCTTCTGAACGTTCCATATATTTCACTCCTTTTGTCTATTGTTTTCATTATATTCTATAAATTTCCATAAACAAAATATTTTACTGTAAAGTAAAAATACTTTGAAAAAGCATGTTTAAAAAGTTATACTATAGGAATGATTAAGTTGAAAATGGGGTTAGTATGAAATGAATGAAGAAAGTAGATTAGATGCTTCTCAAGTGCGTGGAAAAAATGCACCCGAGAAAGATTACAGTAAATATTTCGAAAAAGTATATCAACCACCTAGTTTAAAAGATGCAAAAAAACGTGGTAAAGAAACGGTTGAGCATCATGCATTTACTATTGATGAAAAATATAAAGGTTTAGGTCGTGGACGTAAGTTCTTTATTCGTACATACGGTTGTCAAATGAACGAACATGATACTGAAGTAATGGCAGGTATCTTTGAAGCATTAGAATATGAAGCAACTAATGATGTTAACGAAGCGGATGTTATCTTACTGAATACATGTGCGATTCGTGAAAATGCTGAAAATAAAGTGTTCGGAGAAATCGGTAACTTAAAACATATCAAACTTGCAAAACCTGAAGTATTAATTGGGGTTTGTGGTTGCATGTCACAAGAAGAATCTGTAGTGAATAAGATTATGAAGTCTTACCAAAATGTAGATATGATATTTGGTACGCATAACATTCACCGTTTACCTGCAATTTTAGATGAAGCTTATATGTCAAAAGCGATGGTTGTTGAAGTATGGTCTAAAGAAGGTGACGTTATTGAAAACCTTCCAAAAGTACGTATGGGTGAAACGAAAGCATGGGTTAATATTATGTATGGCTGCGATAAATTCTGTACATACTGTATTGTGCCATTTACGCGTGGTAAAGAACGCAGTCGTTTACCTGAAGAGATAATTGCTGAAGTACGTGATTTAGCACGTCGAGGATACAAAGAGATTTGTCTATTAGGTCAAAACGTTAATGCTTATGGTAAAGATATAGATGGCTTAAACTATGGTTTAGGTGATTTAATGGCTGATATCCAAAAGATTGATATACCACGTGTACGCTTCATGACAAGTCATCCTTGGGACTTTGATGACCGTTTAATCGAAGTGCTTGCGCAAGGTGGCAATATTGTACCGCATATTCATTTACCAGTTCAAAGTGGTAATAACGACGTATTAAAAATCATGGGACGTAAATATACGCGTGAAAGCTATTTAGAGCTTGTGGATAAGATTAAAGCAGCAATTCCTAATGTTGCTTTAACAACAGATATTATTGTCGGATATCCTAACGAGACAGAAGAACAATTCTTAGATACAATTGATTTATATGAACGCGTTGGTTTTGAACATGCGTATACTTATTTATATTCACCTCGTGAAGGTACTCCAGCAGCGAAGATGATAGATAATGTATCTACTGAGGATAAAAAAGACCGTTTACGTCGTTTAAATAAAGTCGTAGAACATCATACTGAAAGTGCATTAAAGAAATATCAAGATCAAGAAGTGATTGTACTTTGTGAAGGTCCATCTAAGAAAAATGAAGCAATACTAGCAGGATATACAGATAAAAGTAAGTTAGTTAACTTCCCTGGACCTGAAGACGCAATTGGAAAATTAGTTAAAGTGCGAATTACTGAAACAATGCGTTACTCATTAAACGGAGAATTGATTGAAATATTAGAACCAGTTGGGGTGGAAATTTAATGTATACAAACGATGAAATTATTGCAAAAGCTAAAGAACTAGGTAAAATGATGTCGGAAACTGAAGCGGTTGAATTCTTCAAGCGTGCAGAAGCACAAATTCATGAAAATCAGAATGTAAGAGAAAAAATGGCTTCTTTAAAATCTCTTCAAAAACAAGCTGTGAACTTCCAAAATTATGGTAAAGAAAAAGCTTTAGGGATGGTAGAAGAGAAAATTGCAAATGTTGAAGCGGAATTAGATGAAATGCCGATTGTAGATCAATTTAAAGAAGCACAAGGAGAGGTTAATACGTTACTTCAAATTGTGTCACATGCGATTAGTCAAACCGTAACAGATGAAATTATTGCATCAACAGGTGGCGACCAGTTATCTGGTGAAACAGGTGCTGCAGTAGCCAACAGTACGCCTGGTAATTGTAATTAATTATATACAACACAAATAATGTCGGTTCATTTGAATCGGCATTATTTTGTTAGGAGGCACTATGAAAATTGATACGAGAAAATTAACGCTGACAAGTATTTTGATCGCGATGAATGTCGTATTAAGTAATCTTATTTATATACCAGTGGGTCCGATAAAAGCATTTCCGATGCAACATTTTATTAATGTACTGTGTGCAGTATTTGTTGGACCTCGGTATGGTTTAGCACAAGCATTAATCAGTTCTGTGTTTAGAAATATTTTTGGAACTGGATCATTTTTTGCATTTCCAGGCAGTATGATTGGTGTATTATTTGCAGCAATCCTCTATCAAAGATTTAAAAAAATAGGATTTGCAAGTTTAGGGGAATGGATAGGCACTGGATTAATTGGTAGTTTATGTACGATACCATTACTATATTTAATGGATATTGGGATGAAAGGCTTTTTACCAATATTTTATGCATTCATAGTCAGTAGTTTATTCGGTAGTATTATTGCCTATATCCTATTAAGATTATTAAATAAAAGAAATTTATTAAACAAAAGGAATGGATGACAATGTCTAAACCAACACCCATGATGACGCAATATTTACAAATGAAAGAGCAGTATAAAGATTCAATATTATTCTTTCGTTTAGGTGATTTCTATGAAATGTTCTATGATGATGCAATTCTTGCAGCGAAAGAACTTGAAATTACTCTAACGCGTCGAGATAAAAAGAATGCGATACCGATGTGTGGAGTACCTCATCATTCAGCCAAAGGTTATATTGAACGTCTTATTGAAAAAGGTTATAAAGTTGCAATTGCTGAACAAATGGAGGATCCTAAACAGACAAAAGGAATGGTGAAGCGAGAAGTTGTTCAAATCATCACGCCTGGTACTGTTATGGATGATATGATTAGTGAGAATGAAAGCAATTATTTAGCATGCCTACATTTAAGCGGTGAAGAATATACGATTGCATATAGTGATGTCTCTACTGGCGAGCTTAAAGTGACACAATGTGATGAGACAACGATGTTAAACGAAATGAGTAGCATCAGTCCGAAAGAAATTATTGCAAATCAAGCATTGCCATCAAACATTGATCAACACATGCGTTTAATGACCAATGTTGTGACGATTTATGAATCAGATGCTTCTTTTGAAATTGTTGATGGTCTAAAAGAAACATTACAGCCGGCTGTCAATTTATTGTTGAGTTATATTAGTGAAACGCAAATGCGCGCATTAGATCATATCGATCAACCGATTGAATATGCTGCACTTGGACATATGCGTTTAGATATGTATGCGAAACGTAATTTAGAACTGACAGAAAGTATACGTTTAAAAACGAAAAAAGGCACGTTACTTTCAATTTTTAATCAATGTAAAACACCAATGGGGAATCGTCGTTTAAAAGATTGGATTGAACGACCACTCGTTCATAAAGAACAAATTGAAGAACGTTTAAACATCGTAAAATTATTCAATGATGAATTTATATTAAGACATAATTTACGTGAAGCTTTAACACATGTTTATGATATTGAGCGTTTAGCGGGTCGTGTTCAATTTGGCAACGTCAATGCAAAAGATTTAATTCAATTAAAGTATTCATTAGAGCAATTACCTCGTATCAATGAATTATTAAATCCTTTTAATAATGTTGTAAAAGGTTTAGAAGGTATTCAAAGCTTAGCACCGCTCTATCAAATGCTTGAAGAGAGTATTATGGATGAACCACCGACTACAATTAAAGAAGGTGGTATCTTTAAAGATGGATTCAACGCTATGCTTGATGAATACCGTGATGCTCAGAAAAATGGTAAAGCGTGGTTATCAGAATTACAGGCGAAAGAAAGAGAACGTACTGGTGTTAAATCATTAAAAATCAGCTTCAATAAAGTATTTGGTTATTATATTGAAATTTCAAAAACGAATTTAGTCAATATTGATATTGCAGAGTACGGTTATGACCGTAAACAAACATTAAGCAATGCAGAACGATTCATTACGGAGGAACTTAAAGAAAAAGAAGCATTAATTTTAGGTGCAGAAGAAAAGGCAATTGACTTAGAGTATGATGCCTTTATTCAACTACGCGAACAAGTAAAGTCTTATATCCCGAATTTAAAGCGCCAAGCGAAACGTATTGCTGAATTGGATTGTTTACAAAACTTTAGTGAAGTTGCGACGAATAATGATTACACAGCGCCAATCATTTCAAATCGTAGAGTATTAGAAATAAAAGACGCTCGTCATCCTGTCGTAGAACAAGTGATGGAGCGTGATCAATATGTGCCAAACGATTGTGCATTAGATGATAATGGTTTTATATATTTAATAACTGGACCTAATATGAGTGGTAAGTCGACGTATATGCGTCAAGTTGCATTAATCAGCATAATGGCCCAAATGGGTTCATTTGTTCCAGCAAGTTATGCTGAACTACCGATTTTCGACCAAATCTTTACGAGAATCGGTGCTGCAGATGATTTGGTGAGCGGTCAAAGTACATTTATGGTTGAAATGCTTGAAGCACGCAATGCATTAGTCAATGCCACTGAAAACAGCTTGATTATATTTGATGAGATAGGTAGAGGAACTTCAACTTATGATGGTTTATCCCTTGCTCAATCAATGATTGAATATGTGCATAACCATATTGGTGCGAAAACATTATTCTCAACGCATTACCATGAACTCGTTGGTTTAGATCAATCTTTAGATGGTTTAAATAATATACATGTAGCTGCAAAAGAATATAATGGTGAATTAATATTCTTACACAAAATTATGCCAGGTGCTGTTGAGAATAGTTATGGGATACATGTCGCAAAACTTGCAGATTTACCGGATGAAATTATTAGTCGTGCTGGTCATTTACTTGAATCATTTGAAAACTACAGCATTAAAGATTTGAACTTTGTTGGTAGAAATGAAACGGGCACACCAAAAATTGTAGATGAAAGTAAACATAATCAAGGATTAAACAGCGATGTTAGGATGACACAAGGCAATCAAGCTATCATGCAACCCGCATTTGATTTGTTTTGTGAATCAGAAAACAATGAAATCATTACAGAACTTAAAAATTTAACAATAGAATCAATGACACCAATTGAAGCATTATTAAAATTACAACAATTAAAGTCTCAATTAAAGTAGGTGAATAAATGGGAATCATAAAAACGCTTGATGCTACACTTAGCAATAAAATTGCTGCTGGTGAAGTGATTGAACGTCCACAATCAGTTGTCAAAGAACTTGTTGAAAACGCGATTGATGCTGGAGCAACAAAGATTACTGTGGCAGTTGAAGAAGCAGGTTTAAAGAAAATAAAAATAACAGACAATGGTTCTGGTATACATGAAGAAGATTTAGAATTAATGTTTTTAAGACATGCAACAAGTAAGATAGCTGAAGATCATGACTTATTTCATATTCGTACGCTTGGGTTTAGGGGGGAAGCATTAGCTTCTATAGCATCTGTTAGCCGAGTGACGGTCAATACATGTTTTGATGGAGAAGTGGGTCATCAAATCAAAGTTGAAAACAGTAAAATTGTTAGTCGTAATTTACATGCTGCGCGAATTGGCACTGAAATGATTGTTGAAGATTTATTTTATAATACGCCTGCACGATTAAAATATGTTAAAAGTTTACAAACAGAACTCGGTAAAATAACAGATATAATAAACCGTTTTATTATGAGTTTTCCAAGTATACAATTCACATTACTAAGTGACGATAAAACATTAATTCAATCTGTAGGTAATGGAAAGCTGAATGAAGCCATGGCTGTCATTTATGGTATGAAAATTGCTAAAGATATCATTGCAATCAACGGAGAAACAGGCGATTATAAGGTCAGTGGTTTTATTGCTAAGCCAGAACATACGAGAAGTAACCGTCATTATATGTCTATATTCATTAATGGTCGATATATTAAGAACTTTATGATTGCAAAAGCGATTATTAATGGATACCATACTTTGTTGCCAATCGGACGTTATCCAATCGTGAGTATTCATATCACAATGGATCCAAGTCTAGTGGATGTGAACGTTCATCCTACTAAACAAGAAGTTAGATTATCTAAAGAGTCACAATTGATGGAATTAATTGAACAATTAATTAAAGATAAACTACTTGGTCAAACCTTAATACCTAAAGTAAATACGAATAAAAAAGTGCTTGAACAGTTTGAACAACAAAAATTTGAATACGATCATCGTATTGCACATGAAGTTGTTAAAGAAAATCAAAATTTAGATTTTACCTTTGAGCCGAAAAATCGTGAACATTTGGATCTAGAACCATCTTCAGATCAATTTCAACGAGATGATTTTTCTGTTGCGCGTAAATCGACTGAATCAGAAAGCAATGAAATGAAAGATATTAATATATTCAATCATCCAAATCCTAATTCAGTTGTGTGGGATACACGTGTTGATGACAATAGTGAAGGCACGCATATAAATCAACATCGTGATTTAGAGCTGGAAGACACAAATGTAAAAGAACAAACTGAGACTAAACATGAGAACTTAGAGCATATACGAAAGTTACCTTATTTAGAAGTGGTAGGCCAGGTGCATGGCACATATATCGTCTGTCAAAATGATACGGGGATGTTTATGATTGATCAGCATGCAGCACAAGAACGCATTAAATATGAATTTTATAAAAATAAAATTGGTGAAGTGAGTCATGAGTTACAATCATTATTATTTCCAATCAATTTACAACTTACACAAGATGAAGCAATGAAATTCAATGTATTACAAGACAAACTTTCTGACATTGGTGTTACATTAGAACATTTTGGTGGACGTGATTATGTCGTTAATGAAGTACCTGTTTGGTTTCCAGAAGACGCAAAAACAATGATTCAGGATTTAATCGAATATTTGTTTGAACATCAACATGTTGATCTAAACAAATTCAGAGAAGAAACTGCAATTATGATGAGCTGTAAGAAGTCGATCAAAGCCAATCATTATTTAAAATATGATGATATGGTGAGATTGATTAATGAACTTGCCCAAACAAATGAACCTTACACTTGTCCACATGGTAGACCAATTACCATTCAATTTACTACATATGAATTAGAAAAACTATTTAAGAGAGTGATGTAACTGTGATTCTACCAGCAATTAGAACAATGAAAGATTTAGAAACTTTTCTCGAAACACAATATGAATACTGTGTCATCTTAGATCTTCATATAAGTCAAATTGAAAGTATATTAGATATGTTAATTGCGTATGACAAACGTGCCTTTTTTCATGTCGATTTAATTAAAGGATTAGCAATCGATGAATCAGCGGTTGAATTTTTGATTCAAAAATATAAAGTATTCGGTATCGTAACTACAAGACCAAAGCTCATAAAGAGAGCGAAAATGCTTGGTGCTCAAACGATATTACGCACTTTTATTATTGATTCATGCGCATTGTTAAAAACTTACCGCTTTATTGAAGCTTGTGAACCGGATTATGTTGAGGTACTCCCAGGCATTGCAACAAAAGTGGTAAAAGAATTAAGTGATAATACGCAACGAAAAATTATTGCAGGAGGCTTAATAGATACTGTTGAGGAAGCTGAGAAAGCATTTAATAATGGTGCAACACATGTGACAACAAGTAATAAAGTTTTATGGAAATACTATAATCCTGAAAAATAAATTGACAACGGTTACATTCTATATTAATATAATTTTTAAGTTAATAATTTGGGACGAGTAAAAGAGACCTTTTTATCATGTGATAAAGGGGTCTTTTTGTCTTTCTTTAACTTAATATTAAAAAGAGGTGAAATTATGAATGAGTATTTAGCAGAATTGGTTGGAACAGCCATTCTCATTTTGTTTGGTGCGGGTGTTTGTGCCAATGTGAATTTAAAGGGGAGTTTTGCACGTGGTGCAGATTGGATCGTAATAGCAATAGGTTGGGGCTTAGCCGTAACGATGGGTGTTTATGCAGTCGGTGCTTTTTCCGGTGCACATTTAAATCCAGCGGTTTCTATTGGACTTGCAGTTAATGGAGATTTTCCATGGTCAAAAGTACTCGGGTACAGCATTGCACAAATTGCAGGTGCTATGATAGGTGCTACGTTAGTCTGGTTACACTTTATGCCCCATTTTAAAGCTGAAGAAGATGCGGGGACAAAGCTTGGTGTATTTAGTACAGGTCCAGCCTATCCCAACTTTTTATCTAACTTTATTTCAGAGATTATCGGAACGCTCATCTTAATGATGGGATTATTGTTTATAGGTGGTTCAAAATTTGCTGAAGGTTTAAATCCACTAGTTGTTGGTATTCTAATAATAGCTATCGGCATTAGTTTAGGTGGGGCAACAGGTTACGCTATTAATCCAGCACGTGACTTTGGTCCGAGGTTAGCCCATTTTATTTTGCCAATTCCAGGAAAGGGTACTTCTAACTTTACATATGCGATTGTACCGATTTTAGGACCGATTGCAGGCGGAATGTTTGGTGCAACACTTTACCGATTGCTTTTTAAAGGTCAATTTGGCGGAATAGATATCGTTTCAATTGCTGTATTAATTACTGTCTTAATTATTGGTATAGTATTAAATAAAGTGTTTTTAAAAGAAAAAACGTCTCCAATCATATAAAATAATAAACAATAACATATTGGACGAATAAAATAAATAATTCAAAGCATAAAGGGGATTTTCACTATGGAAAAATATATTTTAAGTATTGATCAAGGGACGACAAGTACACGCGCGATGTTAGTGAATCACGATGGCGACATTAAAGGTGTTGCGCAACGTGAATTCAAACAACATTTTCCGCAAATTGGATGGGTAGAGCACGATGCGAATGAAATATGGTCATCTGTTCTTTCATGTATTTCCAGTGTACTGATAGAAAGTGATGTTAAAGCTGAACAAATTGCTGGTATCGGAATAACAAATCAACGTGAAACAGCTGTTGTTTGGGATAAGGTAACAGAGAAGCCTGTATATCATGCTATCGTTTGGCAATCGCGTCAAACACAATCGATTTGTGATGCATTAAAAGCACAGGATTTAGAGCAAACTTTTAGAGAAAAAACGGGATTATTGCTTGATCCATATTTCTCTGGTACAAAAGTGAAATGGATTTTAGATCATGTAGATGGTGCGCGAGAAAAAGCTGAAAAAGGCGATTTACTATTTGGTACGATTGATACTTGGATTGTCTGGAAGCTCTCAGGAGGAAAAGCCCATGTAACAGATTATTCAAATGCAAGTCGCACATTAATGTATAACATTTACGATTTAAAGTGGGACGTTACGTTACTTGATTATTTAACAATACCAAAATCGATGTTACCTGAAGTGAAACCATCAAGTGAAATTTATGCGCATACAGATTCACCTCATTTCTTTGGCGAAAATATCCCGATTGCTGGTATTGCAGGTGATCAACAAGCAGCATTGTTTGGTCAGGCGTGTTTTTATGAAGGTGAAGCTAAAAACACTTATGGTACAGGTTGTTTTATGCTAATGAATACTGGAGAAAAAGCGGTTAAATCTGAAAGTGGATTATTAACAACTTTAGCGTATGGTATCGATGGTAAAGTGAATTATGCATTGGAAGGTTCTATATTTGTAGCAGGTAGTGCGATTCAATGGTTACGCGATGGTATGCGTATGATAAAAGATGCGCCATTATCCGAAACTTATGCTAAACGCGTTGAATCAACAGATGGTGTTTATGTCGTTCCAGCATTTGTAGGATTAGGCACACCGTATTGGGATTCAGAGGCTCGTGGAGCGGTATTTGGTATTACTCGTGGTACTGAAAAAGAACATTTCATTCGTGCAACGTTAGAAAGTTTAGCGTATCAAACGCGTGATGTAATTGATGCGATGGAGATAGATTCAGGAATTGAATTAAAGAAATTACGAGTAGATGGCGGCGCTGTTAAAAATGATTTCTTAATGCAATTCCAATCTGATATTTTAAATGTCCCTGTAGAGCGTCCTGAAAATAACGAAACGACAGCCTTAGGTGCAGCTTATTTGGCAGGTATTGCAGTTGGTTTCTGGCAATCAAAAGATGAAATTAAAGAAAAATTCCAACTCGATAAACAATTTGATCCAACGATGGATGATGCAACGCGTGAAGAGCTTTATGAAGGTTGGCAAACGGCAGTGAAAGCGACGCAAATGTTTAAGAAAAATAAAAAGTAAAATTCTTTTAATATGAGAATTAAAGGGTATATAAAGATATTAAGAATGATGGAGGAATCATTATGAAGTTATCAAGTTTGAACCGTACAAAAGTATTGAATCGTATGCAACATACCGCATATGATGTTGTCATTATTGGTGGAGGTATTACAGGTGCTGGGATAGCGTTTGATGCTGCACAACGTGGCATGAAGGTCGCACTTGTTGAAATGCAAGACTTTGCTTCAGGTACTTCAAGTCGTTCGACGAAGTTAGTTCACGGTGGATTACGTTACTTAAAACAATTACAGATCGGTGTCGTTTCTGAAACGGGTAAAGAACGTGCCATCGTTTATGAGAATGGTCCACACGTAACAACGCCTGAACGTATGTTATTACCGATGCATAAAGGGGGCACGTTTGGTCCGACAACAACGTCACTCGCATTAAAAGTATATGATTATTTAGCGGAAGTTAAGAAATCAGAACGTCGTGTTATGTTATCAGCAAAAGAAACGTTAGCAAAAGAGCCATTAGTGAAACCTGACGGCTTACGTGGAGGTGGATCATATGTTGAATACCGTACAGATGATGCGCGTATGACGATTGAAGTCATGAAGCAAGCAGCGGAATTTGGTGCTGACGTATTAAATTACGTGAAATCAACAGGATTTACTTATGATAAGAAAAAGAAAGTGGATGGCATTACTGTTACCGATTTAGTAAGTAATACGAAGATTAACATTAAAGCAAAGAAAGTTGTCAATGCAACAGGTCCTTGGGTTGATGAAGTGCGTGATAGCGACTATTCTAAAAACAATAAGCAATTACGATTAACAAAAGGAATTCATTTAGTATTCGATCAAAGCGACTTTCCTTTGCGTCAAGCTGTTTATTTCGATACTGAAAATGATAAACGTATGATATTTGCGATCCCTCGTGATGGTAAAACATATGTCGGTACTACAGATACTTTCTATAATAACGATAAACAAAATCCGAAAGTAACACAAGAAGACAGAGATTATATTATTGCAGCGATTAATTACATGTTCCCAAGTGTAGAAATAAGTGATGATGATATTGAATCAACTTGGGCAGGTATTCGTCCATTAATATTAGAAAAAGGAAAAGATCCTTCAGAAATTTCGCGTAAAGATGAAATTTGGGAAGGTAAATCTGGTCTTTTAACGATTGCAGGTGGTAAATTAACAGGTTACCGTCATATGGCTCAAGATATTGTGGATTTAGTAGCGAAACGTTTAAAAGAAGAATACAAATTAAAGTTCCCGGAAAGTAATACGAAACGTACACCGATATCTGGTGGAGATGTAGGTGGAAGTATGAACTTTGAACAATATATAAGTTCGCACGTTAACCCTAAATTATTCAATATTTTATCTCAAGATGAACAGGAAGCAATCATTTGCAAATACGGTTCAAATCATGATGATTTATTTGCTATCGCACAAATTTGTGGTGGCAAATCATATAAAGATATGCCAGTAAGTTTATATGCTGAACTTGTGTATGGTATTCAAAATGAAATGGTATATCAACCGACTGACTTTATAATTAGAAGAAGTGGTGATTTATATTTTAATATTCAACAAGTTTTTGAATATAAAGAGGCTATCATTAAAGTGTTAGCAGAATTATTACATTATGATTCAAGCGAAGTTGAAATGTACACAAAAGCATTAGAAGATAAAATTTCAGAAGCAGTGTCACCATCTATCCAAGTATCTACTGAATAATCTTGTAAAATTAAATATTTGAATATAATTTTAATAACCTGTCATTTTGGCAGGTTATTTTATTTAATGTATAATATTTATTGAGGTGATAATTATCAATATGACAGAATATAAATATATAACGTTAAAAGATAATACACAGTTAGAAATAATAGTCATTAAACCACAAAATAAGCCAATAGGTACTGTTCAAATACTGCATGGTATGTCAGAACACATAGAGCGTTATAAGGAAGTGGCTCAATTTTTTGGTGGGCTAGGTTATTTAGTAGTATTGCATAATCAACGTGGACATGGAAAGTACATTGATGAAAGTACTCGAGGACACTTTGACAGTATTGAACAACTCGTTAATGATGCGCACGAAGTGTTACAAACTTTTCTAATGCCAGGTCGTACAATATTGCTTGGTCATTCTATGGGAAGTATCGTTGCAAGGCAGTATTTAACAATGTTTCCAAGTATATTTACAGATTGTATTTTATCTGGAACTGGTTATTATGATACTAAATATCATTCTTCAACTACATTATTAAAATCATTGATAAAATTGTATGGTTCAGACGCTATATTACCTAAAATAAATGCGATGAGTACGAAACAATTGAATAAGCATTTTAGACCGCTTCGCACAGAAAGTGATTGGCTAAGTTTGAATAAAGATAATGTTGACGCATTTGTAAATGATCCTAATTGTGGATTTGATGTATCTTTACAAGTTCTGCTATCTATAGCTGAAACGATGGGTAAAACACAAAAAAGTAAAACAATAAAAATGATGAATCCTGGGCTTAAACTTTTATTTGTGTCTGGTATGGATGATCCATTTTCTAATTTTGGAAAAGGTATTCAATCGCTCGCAAGAAAATATAATAAATCGGGCATTGAAAATGTCACTGTACAATTGTATAAAAATGCACGTCATGAAGTATTAAACGAAGTCAACAGGCAAGAAGTGCTAGATAATATCAGAAAGTGGTTAGAACGCAATGAATAAAATACCTTTGATTGTCATCGTTGGACCAACAGCAGTAGGAAAAACAGCATTAAGTATTGAATTAGCTAAACGTGTAAATGGTGAAATTATTAGTGGTGATGCGATACAAGTCTATCGATCAATGGATATTGGTAGTGCGAAGATTACATCCGAAGAAATGGAAGGTATTCCACATCATTTGATAGATATTCTTAATCCAGATGAAACATATTCAGCTGCACAATTTAAAGCACATGCCGAACCGATTATCGAAGATATATTCGCCAGAGGAAAGACACCCATGATTGTGGGTGGTACAGGGTTGTATATACAAAGTATTCTGTATCAATATGAATTTGTAAAAGAAGATCAATTATTAAAAAGTAAATTACAAGAAAAGTACAATCAATTTAGTTCTGAAGATGTATATAAGCTGCTTAAAAAAATTGATCCAATCGCAGCAGATTTAATACATCCTAACAATAAGCAACGCGTAATTAGGGCACTTATTTATTTTGAAATGCATGGAATATCGATAACAAATCAGAAAAAAAGTCAGACAATCAATGAAAAATATGATACAGTTATTATAGGACTTAATATGCCGCGTCCTATATTATATAATAGAATTAACCATCGTGTATTACTTATGATTGACCAAGGGTTGGTACAAGAAGTGAGTAACTTAATAGACAGTGGCTATAGAGATAAACAAAGCATGACTGCAATAGGGTATAAAGAGATAATTCCTTATATAGATGGAGAAGTTTCATTGAATCAAGCGGTAGAAAGTTTGCAGCAAAATTCTAGGAATTTCGCAAAGCGTCAATTGACATGGTTTAATAATCAAATGTCTGTTGAATGGTTTGACAGTAGTGATTTATCCATAATAGATATGGTTGATCAAATTATGACAAATATAGAGGGGAATTATTATGACAAATTCAGGTAATCTTCAGGATGCATTTTTAGAGAAGTACAAGACTAGTGGAACAGAACTAACTGTTTTCTTAACGAACGGCTTTCAAATGAAAGGTACCGTTTTAGATTTTGATAAGTATGTTATTTTAATAAGCGTTGGAGAAAAAGAAAATTTAATTTATAAACATGCAATTAGTACTTTTGTTGAATAAAAGTGTAAACGAATAAAAAAGAACAAATCCAATGGATTTGTTCTTTTTTATAGTTATTTTTTATAATATTTTTTCAATTTCTGATGTTAATTGCTCAGGTGTTTTTGTTGGCGCATAACGACCGATAACATTGCCTTCTTTATCTACTAAAAATTTTGTAAAATTCCATTTTATCTTATCTCCAAGTAATCCCTTTGTTTCTTGCTTTAGATGTTGGAATAAAGGATGTGCGTTATCACCATTAACATCTATTTTTTCGTGCATCGGAAATGTAACACCAAAGTTTAAACGACAATTTTGTTCTGCTTCAGCACCGTCTCCAGGTTCTTGGTTACCGAACTGATTACAAGGGAATCCAAGTACGACGAAATCATTATCCTTGTATTGTTGGTATACTTTTTCTAAGCCATCAAACTGTTTCGTAAAGCCACATTCACTTGCAGTATTGACGATTAGCATCGCTTTGCCTTTATATACTGATAAATCCTGTGATTCATGTTTCGTGTTAGTGACTGTAATATCATAAATTGACATAAAAATTCATCCTTCCTGCTTGTTTATTTTTATATTTTAAAGCAAACTAGATTAAAGAGGTGATAATTTGAACGAAACGTATGTAACTATTGAACGTGCTCTTATTATAGCAGTTCATTTAAAAAAAGAATCAGAATTCGACTTCAATGCGAGTGTTTCAGAAATTAAATCATTATGTGAAACAGCTGGGTTGGAAGTTTTAGATACAGTAATACAAAATAAAGACCGTAAAGATTATTCATTTTATCTTGGAAAAGGAAAAATAGAAGAGATAATTGAATTGAAGGAACGTGGTGATATAGAGTTTGATGTCGTTGTTGTGAATGACGAATTAACGAATTCTCAATCTAAGCGTCTAAATGAAATGTTGGATGCTAAGATTATTGATAGAACACAAGTCATTCTTGATATATTTGCACAACGTGCGAAAAGTCGTGAAGGTAAGTTGCAAGTAGAACTTGCGCAACTAGAATATTTATTGCCACGGTTATCTGGACATGGACAATCATTATCGCGTTTGGGTGGAGGAATTGGTACAAGAGGTCCTGGTGAAACGAAGTTAGAAATGAATCGACGTCATATTCGAAATAAAATCCATGATATTAAAGCACAATTAGAATTAATTAAAGACCATCGTAAACGATATCGTGAAAACAGACAAAAGAAACAGATGTTTCAAGTAGCGCTTGTTGGTTATACGAATGCTGGTAAATCAACTTGGTTTAATCAATTAACTGAAAGCGATACATTTATGGAAGATAAACTATTTGCAACACTTGATCCGAAAAGTAAAATAATGAAAGTAAATGATGGATTTAATATTTTACTTAGTGATACTGTAGGGTTCATTCAGTATTTGCCAACGCATTTAATTGAAGCATTCAGTTCGACTTTAGAAGAAGCGAAATATGCTGATGTTATCATACATGTCGTAGATAGAAGCCATCCTAATTACTTAAACCAAATTGATACGGTAAATATGATTCTTTCAGAACTTGAGATGAAGCATATACCGATACTGACGGTTTTTAATAAAAAGGATTTATTATCTACAGAGATTATTATGACAGGCACAAATCAAATTATAGTATCTGTGTATGATCCAGAAGATGAAGAACGATTGAAAGACGCTTTGATACAAACTATTAAAAATGAGATGACAAAGTATCATATACAAATGTTAGATTATGACGGTCAGACTATTTCAAAGTTAAAACAGACGACACTAGTCGAAAAGATACATTTTAATGAAGATATTAATTTATACGAAATTTCTGGATTTGAAAATCCACATAATGGCATTACAGAACAACTTATTAATCAAAAATTAATTGAAAATATTAATTCAGAAACAGAGGACAATAATGGAAATAACTAAAATCAATGCATTACAAGAATTAATCAATAAAACAGATTTAAAAGTTAAAGAACAATTTATACAAATTGAACAAATAGCATTATTTAATCAGAAGAAAGTGTTAGATGCATTCAGAGCAATTAAAATTTCTGAAGGTGATTTAGTCGGGTCGAACGGTTACGGTTATGACGACATCGGACGTGATAACTTAGAAGCTGTCTATAGTCATGTATTTAAATCTGAAGATACGATTGTTAGACCTCAAATTATTTCAGGGACACATGCGATAACGTTAGCATTACAAGCGAATTTAATGCATGGTGACGAACTGTTATATATTACAGGTAAGCCATATGACACATTACTCGAAGTAATTGGGGTTGAAGGGAATGGTATTGGCTCATTAATAGAACAAGGTGTGATATATCAGCATATTGAATTAAAAGATAATGAGTTTGATATACCAACTATCTTAGAAACAATGACAGAGCATACAAAGATGATTGCAATACAACGATCTAAAGGATATAGCTCAAGGCCATCGCTTTCGATTGCTCAAATTGAAACTGTGATTCATGCAATAAAGAAAGTAAATCCGAATGTAATAATATTTGTTGATAATTGCTACGGTGAATTTGTTGAAGAAAGAGAACCAATTGAAGTTGGTGCAGATTTAATTGCTGGAAGTTTAATTAAAAATCCAGGTGGTGGTATTTGTAAGATTGGTGGATATGTATCAGGTAGAAAAGACTTAATTGAACGCATCGGATACCGCCTAACTGCACCTGGTATTGGTAAGGAAGCTGGCGCAACGTTATATAGCTTGCTTGAAATGTATCAAGGATTCTTCTTAAGTCCTCATGTCGTAAGCCAATCACTAAAAGGAGCAGTATTTACAAGCGCTATACTGTCGGATTTAGGATTAAAGACTACACCTGAATACGATGCTAAACGTACAGACTTAATTCAATCTGTGACTTTCAATGATAAAGAAAAAATGATACTTTTCTGTCAGGCGATTCAAAATGCATCACCTATTAATTCTCAATTTATGCCGATGCCGGCATATATGCCAGGTTATACAGACGATGTTATCATGGCAGCAGGCACGTTTATTCAAGGGGCATCGATTGAATTAACGGCAGACGGACCAATTCGTGCTCCATTTGAAGCCTATATTCAAGGAGGATTAACATACGAGCACGTTAAAATCGCGATAATAAGTGCAATCGAAAACTTAATTGAAAATAAAGTCATAACATTATAATTTCATCCATGTGAGAAAACCTCACATGGATTTGTTTTTATAAAAAAACTATGGTAATTTATATTTAGTTATTGGTTGGAGGTGCAAAATGGCAAAAGATACTGTAAGAAGAAATATGCCAGTGTTTCCGATTGGTGTCGTAATTAAATTGACTGAGCTTAGTGCAAGACAAATACGTTACTATGAAGAACAACACCTCATTACACCCTATCGTTCAGAAGGAAATCAACGTCTCTTCTCAATGAATGACTTAGATACTTTGCTTGACATTAAATTATTGCTTGAAAAAGGTTTTAATATGAAACGTATTAAAGCCATATTAACTGATAAACAAAAAGATAATACATCTGGATTTGAAGTTAAAGAAGCATTATATTATGATGTGAGTGAGCTTGACAGTAAGACAGATATTCCGATTAACCGTGGAGATTTATCAAGATTTTTTAAATAAATATAATGGAGGCTATTATGGCTAAATACACTAAGGAAGATATTAAGAGATTTGCAGAGGAACAAAACGTACGTTATTTAAGATTACAGTTCACTGATATTCTTGGGGCAATTAAAAACGTTGAGATACCTATCAGTCAATTAGACAAAGCGTTAGACAATGAAATGATGTTTGATGGATCATCAATCGAAGGATTTGTACGTATTGAAGAATCTGATATGAAATTATATCCTGACTTAGATACTTGGGTTATTTTCCCTTGGACATCTGATAAAGGTAAAGTAGCACGTTTAATTTGTGATATTCATAAACCAGACGGATCTCCATTTGCTGGTGACCCACGTTCTAACTTAAAACGTGTCTTGCAAGAAATGAAAGACTTAGGATTCTCTGATTTCAACTTAGGACCAGAACCAGAATTCTTCCTTTTCAAATTAGATGAAAAAGGTGAACCAACATTAGAATTAAATGATCAAGGTGGTTATTTCGATTTAGCGCCAACAGACTTAGGTGAAAATTGTCGTCGTGATATCGTACTTGAACTTGAAGACATGGGCTTTGATATCGAAGCGAGTCACCATGAAGTAGCACCTGGACAACATGAAATTGACTTTAAATATGCAGATGCAATTACTGCATGTGATAATATTCAAACATTTAAATTAGTTGTAAAAACGATTGCACGTAAACATAATTTGCATGCGACATTTATGCCAAAACCATTATTCGGATTAAGCGGTTCAGGCATGCACTTTAACGTTTCATTATTCAAAGGACCTAAAGAAAATGCGTTCTATGATGAAAGTGGAGATATGCAATTATCTGATGATGCACGTCACTTTATTGCTGGTATCATGAAACATGCGAGAGGATTTACAGCAGTATGTAATCCATTAGTAAACTCATACAAACGTTTAGTTCCAGGATATGAAGCGCCAGTATACGTTGCATGGAGTGGCCAAAACCGTTCTCCATTAATTCGTATTCCTTCATCTCGTGGATTATCAACTCGTGTAGAAGTACGTTCAGTTGACCCAGCAGCAAACCCATATATGGCGTTAGCAGTTATTTTACAAGCTGGATTAGATGGTATTAAGAATAAGATGGAAGCACCAGCACCTGTGGATCAAAACATTTATGAAATGAACCGTGAAGAACGTGAAGCGGTTGGGATTGAAGATTTACCATCAACTTTATATACTGCAATTAAAGCAATGCGTGAAGACGGTTTAATGAAAGAAGCATTAGGTGAACACATTTACCGACAATTTGTAAGATCAAAAGGTATTGAATGGGATATGTACAGACTACAAGTGAGTGAATGGGAAATTGAACAATATTTAAAGCATTACTAATATAAAATAAAAGCTGAAACAGAAGGAATAATTTCCTTCTGTTTCAGCTTTTATTATTGTTCTAAGTGCTCATAATTAAATTTGAAAATGAAACATGTTCCAGTCAAAAAAATACCACCCAAAGTAGGGTGGAAAATGAAGATATGAAAATTATATTATTTCGTAGCGTCATCAGCAGCGTCTTTAGTACTGTTAGCAGCATCAGTTGCGCCATCTTTCGCTTTAGAACCGGCATCTTTTGCAGCATCGCTTGCTTTAGAACCAGCATCTTTTGCTTTAGAACCAGCATCTTTCGCAGCATCTTTTGCTTTAGAACCAGCATCTTTTGCAGCATCTTTCGCTTTGTTACCAGCTTCAGTTGCATCATTTTTAGCTTTGTCAACATCTTCCGAGTTACATGCTCCAAGTATTAATGTTGAAGCGAGTAATGTACTTCCAATTACTTTAAAATTCATAATAATAATCTCCTTATAAAATAGAAATATTTAAGATTGATTTAACCTTATAATTTAAGTATTCCCAAATTAAAAGTTTATAACCATTTAACATAGATATTTGTTATTATTTAGAAAATTAATTTTATTGTTTTTCTATTTTTACTTTTTTTGCATTTTGTATATTTAATATTTCACCATCTTTCACGGTTATCTGATTATCGCTATCTTTTGTATTATTTATTGATACATATTTTTTCGAAATGTATTTACCATCTGTTTTTTCAAATGTATTTATAGTTGTGAATCCTTCATCATTTGTAGTGAATTTATATGTTCCTGGTTCAATGTGCTTCCCAACCATGTAAATACCAGCGAATAATTCATCACGATACATCTGATTAGCAATCGGTTCAAATTTTACATCATACGCTGTTTTGATTTCAATCTTTTGACCATCCTCTAATTGTGCAATGACATCTTCATCTCCTGATCCAACAATTTCGTTGACATTTAGTGCTCGGTTTCCGTTAGTAATGAAGAGATTGCCTCGAATTTTCGTTCCAACCATGTATCGTCCAGGTTTAATGTCTTTTCCGACTGAATAATGTCCTTCGTTAAATGTTACAGCTTTGCCCGTTGCCGGAGTTGTAGTTATTTCATTGTCTTCATGTTTACCATTATCGTTATTATTATTTGTCTCTTCAGTTTTAATAATATTATCACTGTTGTTATTCATTAATCCTGAAACAGCCTGGTATACAAGGAATCCCAATATTAATAGGGCTATAATACTTAATGTGAAACAACCTAACAGCTTCCAAATGACTGAATTGTTATTATTTTCATCAACAGGTGACGGATAGTTATAGTTTGATTTATTGTTCTTTTGAGAAAAATTATCTTTTTGAACTTTTTTTTCATTATTGTTTTGATTATTTGATGCAGTGTATGTTGTAGATGTTGAAAATGTATTATCATTATAATTATTATCATTTTCATTAGACTGAAATTTTTCACTATGATTTATTAAATGTTTATTGTTTCTGTTATTATTTTCCATGAATACGCTCCTTAAAATGAAGATTTTGATATTACTTAATGTTAATATATCAAAATTGTATTTCATTTTATACTTTTAGCGTAAATATTCTATAGATTTTGTACATTTCTATTATGTTAAGGTAGAAATAGTAGAAAATTTCTTTATTTTTGCTAACTTAGGGTAAACTCTTATTGAATATTTAGTCCAATTACTATATGATGTTTGGGATATGGGTAATTATTATTTATATTTATTATGAGATAAAGAGATATAATAGTTTATGAATAAATATGATGGGGGCAAAGCAATGCCAGAGAAAATAAAAAAGCAATTTGAAGCATATTCTGAAACAGTGAAAGACGAGAGCCCTTTATATAGTTATATTACAAAGCATTTAGCCGAGAATGAAACATTGATGTTGAAATTAACGCCACATTATTTTAATGCACATTTTATTTCACTGTATTTAACTTCAATAGTTAAGCATTTATATGTGCATGAAGATTCTCTTCGAGATTACTTTTTAAATTTTACAACTGAGCCTAAAAAGCCATCAAAAGATTTGATGAATGAATTTTTGAATTTCCAAGAAGAGCATTTTAGTAGTATCTTATCAGATATCGAGCGTTATAATTTAAAAAAGAATATTGTAGAACGTTCATCTGTTTTAATCCCAGTGTTCCAACATATTATTAAGTTAAGTGGTCAAGCAGATTTTAATGTAGTTGAACTTGGATCTAAAGGAGGACTGCTACTTAACTATGACTGGTATGGTTACACGTTTAATAAGAAAATAGAAATAGGCAATACAGAAGAATTTAATATTAAAGTGAAATTAAATGGATATGATGAAGGGTTTAATATATCTGAGCTTAATCATCCATATAAAAAAATAGGGATTACAAAGAATAAAATAGATTTAACTTTAGAAGATGAATATTTTTGGTTAATGAGTTTATATTATCCTGAAGAAACGAAACGACGTAAACAATTTATGAAAGCGCGTAAAGTATTTTTAGATCATCCCGTTGAAATTCTTGAAGGTGATGAATTAAAATTATTACCAAGTGTGCTTGAGTCTTTACCTCAAAATGAGGCAGTTATATTATTTCATGTTCATGTGACTAAGAACTGGTCGGACGAGAAGAAACAACAGCTCATGCAAATTATTACTGATTATTCTAGCAAACATGAAATCTATCATGTACATCATCAAATATTTAATAATGATATTTATTTAGATTCATTTATTGATGGTAAGTTACAACGTCATAAATTAGCACATTTTGATTTAAATGCTTTAACAATTGACTGGTTGTATAATCAGAAGGTTATTTTTTAGTTAAATAAATTAAGTGAGCAGCGTAGTGCTGCTCACTTTTTTATGCAGTGAAATAAGCGTCATAGATTGCTTTGACAGCTTTCTTTTCATCAGCTACATATATTCCAAACATCATACTAATTTCTGATGAACCTTGATTGATCATCTTTATGTTTATATGATTATTCCTAAACGCTTCAGTTGCTTTATTGGCTGTCCCAATTAATGTTTTCATTCCGAGTCCAACTATCATTAATATGGCGATGTCTTCCTCTACAGAAATATCGTCCACATGTAATCTGTCCTGAATTTCTGTTACAAGTTCATATAAATTATCGTTAAACTGATTTTTACGAATGATAATACTTATATCATCAATACCTGAGGGCATATGTTCATAAGAAATATTGTGTTCTTCTAATATTGTTAGCAACTTTCTAGTGAATCCTACTTCTCTGTTCATTAAATATTTTGTCATATTAATGCTGACAAAACCCGCATCACAACTTACTCCAACGACGCCTACAGATTGACGTGTTTTAGTAATCATAGTTCCTGGGTGCTCAGGTTCATTTGTATTTTTAATATTAACAGGAATACCTTCTTTGTATAAAGGCATAAGGGCTTCGTCATGAAATACATTAAATCCAGCATAAGATAATTCACGCATTTCAGCATAAGTTAAATTATGTATTGATGCAGGATTGTCAACAATTTTTGGATTCGCTGCAAATATTCCTGAGACGTCTGTAAAGTTTTCATATATGTCTGCATGGACACTTCTAGATAATATAGCACCCGTAATATCACTACCTCCTCTTGAGAATGTAACAATATCACTATTTTCATTCACTCCAAAAAATCCTGGGATAATAATTTTTCCATCTATTTCTTGAATAACCTGATTTATTTTATCGTAGCTGTCAGGGTGGATTATGGCATTACCGGGTTCATCACTAACTATCAATTGAAGTTCTTTCGGTGATAAATATGTAGTTTTAACCCCTAACTGTGAGTTAAAAGCTGCAATCAATTGTGCATTAAAGTCTTCGCCAGAACTTTTTAGAGCGTCAAGTAAGCGGAGTGGATGATTATTATATTTTTGGATATATCCTTTTAATTGAGACTCAAATAAATGAATCAATGGTGTCTTTAATTCAAGTTCTTGTGCTATGGATTCAAATCGATTGAGAACTTTAGTTAATTCAATGTCATAATTTTCACTTAATAAGACTTTATCGTATAATTGAATTAATAGGTCAGTGACTTTTACATCTTGATCAAATCTTTTCCCTGGTGCTGATACAATCACGATTCGTCTTTCTTCATTCGTATTGATAATATTTATCATCTTTCTAATTTGTTCTGCATTCGCAACACTACTACCACCAAATTTACATACGATCATTATCAACACTCATTTCATTTTTATTTTAAGCTTTACTTTATTAATGACTTAGTTATACTATAAATATAAATCTTTTTCAAGAGTACATTTGTATTCTAGAGAAAAACAGGAGGTTGCCATGAAAAACTTAAAAATTGGTTTACTAGGTTTGGGTACAGTAGGTACTGGTGTTGTTAAGATAATTGAGGAAAATAATGAACAAATAAAAGAAAAATTAGGAACTGATATTAGTATCACTGCTATCGGTGTTAACAATATGAATAAATCGCGCGAAATCGATGTTAATCAATATACATTAACTAATGATTTAATGTCAATTGTAGAAAGTGATATTGATATATTAATAGAAGTAATGGGGGGAATTGAGGGAACTTATGAATTAATCACTGCGGCATTAAAGAACAAAGTGCATGTTATTACTGCAAATAAAGATTTACTTGCTGAACATCTAGAGGCATTAGAAAATTTATCACGTGAAAATAGTGTTTCTCTAAAATATGAGGCTGCAGTTGCAGGTGGTATTCCGATTATTAATGCATTGAACTATGGATTAAGTGCAAATGGTATTACGCATTTTATGGGTATATTCAATGGAACAAGTAATTTCATATTAAGTAAGATGAGTAATGAGGGACAATCATATGAAGACGCTTTACAGATTGCTACTGATTTAGGATATGCAGAAGCTGACCCAACAGCTGATGTTGATGGTATTGATGCACAACGAAAAGTGGTTATTATGAGTTATTTAGCGTTCAATCAATTTAATACACTAAATGATTGTACGGTTGAAGGAATTCGTGAAGTAAGACTAAGTCATATTGAGCTTGCAAAACAGTTAGGTTATCGAATTAAACTTATTGGAAATGGTTTATATGATGGAAAGTATGCTGAACTGTCAGTTGCACCTACAGCGATTCCTGTATCACATCAATTAGCACATGTAGAGAATGAATATAATGCAATTTATATTGATGGTAATGCAGTAGGAGACACAATGTATTACGGTAAGGGTGCTGGAAGTTTAGCAACTGGTAGTGCTGTAGTGAGTGACTTATTACATGTGATTGAAATGTTGGACACGAACAATCATAATTTACCACTTCATTTAGAAGTTAATACGACTCTAAATTTAGACGAAGATACTTTGAATTATCTCATCATGCTTGATTTATATGCTGATAGTGATATTAATCATATTTTATCAAAAGTGGAATATAATCAATATTTAGTACAAGATGGTATTGCCGTCATTGAGTGTATTGATTTAGAAAAAGATAAATCAGAAAGAACAATATCATATATAGAATCGTTAGATATGAATTACAAAATATATAGAATTGAAGGTGTTTAAGATGAAACGATGGAATGGATTACTTGCAGAATATAAAGAATATTTACCGATTAATGGACTAACACCAGCACTATCATTAAATGAGGGTGGTACACCTTTAATTCATATGCCTTATTTATCTGAGTTACTCGAAAATGAAGTGTATGTAAAAGTTGAAGGTGCAAACCCAACAGGTTCTTTTAAAGATCGTGGCATGGTGATGGCAGTAGCAAAAGCGAAAGAAGAAGGAAAGGAAATTGTTATCTGTGCATCAACGGGTAATACTTCTGCTTCAGCTGCTGCATATGCTGCACGTGCAGGATTAAAAACAATTGTTGTTATTCCAGAAGGTAAAATAGCAATGGGAAAATTGGCACAAGCAATCGTTTATGGTGCTGAAATCGTTTCGATTGAAGGCAACTTTGATGAAGCATTAAATATCGTGCGTAAAGTAAGTGAATTGCGTGATGATATAGCGCTAGTAAATTCAGTAAATCCATATCGCTTAGAAGGTCAAAAGACAGCAGCATTTGAAGTGATTGAACAATTAGGTGAATCTCCTGAAATTCTAGCGATTCCAGTCGGTAATGCTGGTAACATATCAGCATATTGGAAAGGATTTAAAGAGTATGCTGAGAAAAATAATACGGCCTTACCAAAAATGTTTGGTTTTCAAGCAGAAGGAGCAGCACCAATTGTTAAAGGCCATGTAATTGAGCAACCAGAAACGATTGCAACAGCAATACGTATTGGGAATCCTGCAAGCTGGAAATTGGCTGTTTCTGCGCGTGATGAATCTGGTGGGTTGATAGATGAAGTAACGGATGAAGAGATACTGGAAGCATACAGTATCATAACAAGTAAAGAAGGTGTATTTGCTGAACCAGGTAGTAATGCAAGTATTGCAGGATTAATTAAAGCACATCGTCAAGGTAAACTACCTGTTGGTAAAAAAATCGTCGCAGTGTTAACAGGAAATGGACTGAAAGATCCTCAGACTGCAATCGACACAATTGATGTAAGACCTGAAGTGTTGAAAAACGATGAACAGGCAATCATTCAATATATCGAGTCGGTGATTTAAATGTTATATATTAAGGTACCTGCATCGACATCAAATTTAGGTCCAGGTTTTGATTCAGTCGGTATGGCGGTTAATTTATATTTAGAATTAGAAGTGTCAGAAAGTAAGGTTTGGGATATACAACATTTTGGTGAGGCATTAGCTGAATTAGAAAACAACGAAAGTCATTATATTCGTAAATATTGCAAGTACTTTATCGAGAAATTCAATTTAGAAGACAAATGCTTTTCGGTTGTAATGCACTCTGACATCCCTCTTGCACGAGGTTTGGGAAGTTCAGGTTCTGCTTTAATAGCAAGTTTAGAAATAATAAATTATTTTTATGATTTAAATTTATCAAAAATAGATAAGGTAAGTCTATTATCAGAAATAGAAAGACACCCCGACAATGTAGCACCAAGTGTATTAGGTGGTGTTATTGTTGGTTATTACAACCCACATCAAAATATCACGCAGACATTACAAGTGCCCGTGATAGAATGGCCAATAATGGTTGTCATTCCAGATTATGAACTTAAGACGATTGAAGCACGCGAAGCATTGCCAAATGAATTAGCATACAGTACTGCTGTTGAAGCAGGAGCAATTGGTAATATGTTAATTGCTGCACTTTACTTGAAAGATTATGTGACAGCTGGGAAAATGATGCAACAAGACATTTATCACGAACCCTACCGTAAACATTTAGTACCGCATTATGAAATGGTAAGAAACGTTTTATCAGGAGATTGTTATGCTTTTTTAAGTGGAGCAGGCCCGTCAATATTCGTTGTTTGTCATCCTGATAATTTTAATGAAAATTATAAAGCATTAAGACGTTTACCAAATTGTGAAGTAAAGCACATTCAAGTGGATGTAAGTGGTGTTATTGCATACGAAAAATAATCATTTGTGATACGATATAGGTATTAAAATGATTTGGAGTGAATTACAATGCAATATAAAATGATCGTATTAGATATGGACGATACATTATTAACCTCAGACAATACTATTTTATCATCTACTAAAAAAGTATTGATAAACGCACAAGAAAAGGGCATTAAAGTTGTATTAGCATCAGGCAGACCTACAGGTGGTATGTTAGAAGCTGCAAAAGAATTAAAGTTAGCAGATTATGGCTCTTATATTCTAAGCTATAACGGTGCAGAAGTAATTGATATGGCAACAGGCAAATTAATAGCGGCTACTCACGTTAGCAAGGAATCCTTTGATGAAGTGTACGATTATTTAAGATCGAGAGATGTATTTGTATTAACATATATTGATAATACAATCGTGTATGAAGGTACACATGAATATATGAATGTTGAACACGAGTTAACTGGCTTACCAATGAATCCAGTTGATGATTTAAAAGCATTTGTGACTAGTAATGTACCAAAATTAATGGGTGTTGATGACATTGATAAAATTAGTGATATGAATGAAGCTATCGGTGGGAAATTCAATGATGATATTCATGCGACAACTTCTAAACCATTCTTCTTAGAATTTATGAATAAAGAAGTATCTAAAGGGAAAGTGCTGAAACAACTTGTTGATCAATTAGGCATTAAGCAAGAAGAAGTCATGGCTTTTGGAGATAGTAATAATGATAAGGATATGTTAGAATTTGCTGGGCTTGGTGTAGCTATGGGGAACGCAAATGAAGGCATTAAAGAAATTGCTGACGTCATTACTGATGATCATAACAGTGATGGCATAGCAAATATCGTGAATCAATATTTATAATGAAGGACACGCAATGATAGCAATATCATCGCGTGTTTTTTGATTTTAACTTCTTTTATATTGATATCCTTTTAATAATGCATAAACTAAATCAAGTGTCGGAGTGTTTAATTGGTGATAACGTGCGCGTTCATAAATATACCCTTGAATAAAAGCATACTCCGTTAAATTATTGTTGTTTACATCATAATACATCGAAGTACCCATATGATTAGGGTAACCTGCATAGATGTTTATTATTTGATTGATTGTTTCATCACTAAAGTTTAGCTGCTCATGATTTGCAACCAAAATACCTTCTTGTAATAACATCCTCAATTGGTGCTGAACTTCGTGAACTTTTAAGATTTGAGCCGTGTTTTTTGTCAAAGCTGTCATCGAATTAATACCGAGATTAACGAGCAACTTAAACCAAATTTGCGTCAAATAATCGTCTGCGAGCGTTAAGTCCAAATGTGTATTTAATAATTTATTTTTAATCGTAATAGTCTGTTTATTGATAGGGAGTACGAGTTTATTATCTCTAAAATAAATGACTTTATTTTCTGTTTTTTGACCACTTATATAGACGACTGCGTGAAATACTTTGGGATGATTAAAACACTCGCTTTGGGAATATCCATTTTGGCAAATAATAATATTTGTATCTTCGTGTGTCAACGATTCTATTACCGATATTATTGAATCGAGCGTATAAGCTTTCGTTGTGATAAAGATAATGTCATATTGTTTATTTGTTGATCCCAAAAGTTTAGTAGTAAATCCAGTATGTAGTAATTCTTCGTCTTTTTCTATGATGACATCCCGCTCTTCAGTTGCAAAAATATCAATATTCAGTTGTTTGTCATTTCGAATGAGATAAAGCAAGATACTTCCTACAGCCCCTGCACCTATAATTGCTATATTTTGCATGTTTTTCTCCTTAATTAATATCTTTAATTTATTAATTTAATTTTAAACTATACACTTTAATAAAGACAAACTATAATAAAATTATTATGATAAAAGGGTGATATTTGTTGAGAACAACACAAGATTTATTTGAAATGAAACGAAATGGCGAAAAAATAACTATGTTAACAGCTTATGACTATCCAAGTGCCAAACAAGTAGAAAAAGCTGATATTGATACAATTTTGGTGGGAGATAGTTTAGGTATGACCGTTCTAGGTTACGATACAACAGTACAAGTAACTATAGAAGATATGATACATCATGGCCGTGCGGTACGTCGTGGTGCACCCAATACGTTCGTTGTGGTAGATATGCCTATCGGTAGTGTGGGCATCAGTATGGAACAAGACTTGAATAACGCATTAAAGATATATCAATCCACAAATGCGAATGCGATAAAAGCAGAAGGTGCACATTTAACGGATTTCGTTGCACGTTGTAAACAAATTGGGATTCCAGTTGTCGCGCATTTAGGTTTAACACCGCAATCTGTTGGTGTAATGGGTTATAGTGTACAGGCCAAAACGAAAGATGCGGCAACGCAACTTATTGAAGATTGTAAATCGATGGAAGCGGCTGGTGCGATTATGATCGTTTTAGAAGTGATTCCAAGTGACTTAGCTGAAACAATCAGTCAATCAGTGAACATTCCAATCATCGGTATCGGTGCAGGCAATGGTACAGATGGACAAGTGCTTGTGTATCACGATATTTTACAGTATGAACAAGATCACCGTGCGAAATTCGTTAAAGTATATGGTGACTTTTCAACAGGTGTAGCAGCGATTAGACAATATATTGAAGAAGTGAAGTCAGGTGTATTCCCAAGTGATGAATTTACATATAAAGCAAAGATTATGGATGAACTAAAATAAGCAATCCTCTAAGGATTGCTTTTACATACTAAGAAAATATGAAAATAAAATGTATCCAAGACTAAATACAAATGAATAAATCACACCAAAGGTCCATGGAAATGGTCTATTCTTCTTAGTTATAGCATTTGTTATTCTATCTATAATAAAATAAGCTACAAAAATCATTGCAAATAAAGCAATAAATGAAATTAAGTATTGAGTAAACATGAATTTTCCTTTCTGATGAATAGATTGAATAGCTAAAATAATGAATTAGTTTAATATAACATTGTATTTATCATAACACATATAAAGGTGAGGTTAAAATTGACAGTAAAAGTAAAGACGATAAAAGAAATGCAATCAATCGTAAAATCTTTAAAAAGTGAATTAAAATCAATCAGTCTAGTGCCTACGATGGGTGCTTTACATGAAGGACATATGACATTGATGAAGCGTGCTCAAAGTGAAAATGATGTTGTGATTGCAAGTGTATTCGTTAATCCACTACAATTTGGACCGAATGAAGATTACGAAGATTATCCGAGACAACTAGATCTAGATTTAGCATTCTTATCTGAGCATGGAATTGATTATGTATTTGCACCTGAACCCGAAGAAATGTATCCTCATCCACTTCAAATACAACTTACAGTCGGTGCAATGGCTCAAGTATTAGAAGGAGCTAAGCGTCCAGGTCATTTTGATGGTGTCGTTACCGTTGTAAATAAACTCTTTAATATCATTCAACCTGATAAAGCATATTTCGGGAAAAAAGATGCGCAACAACTTGCAATTATTGAACAAATGGTTGCAGAGATGAATCACCCATTAGAAATTGTAGGAATTGATATTGTTCGTGAGTCGGATGGATTAGCGAAAAGTTCAAGAAATGTGTATTTAACTGAAACTGAGCGTAATGAAGCAGTTGCATTATCACAAAGTTTACAAGTAGCAAAATCCTTATTTGATAATGGTGAACGTAATGTTGAAGTGATTGAAAGTGCGATAAAAGATTATTTAACACAAAATACTTCTGGAATAATTGACGAAGTAGCAATTTATAGTTATCCAGAATTGAAACAAGTTACATTAATTGAGTCACAAGTATTTATTTCACTCGCAGTAAAGTATAGTAAAGCAAGATTAATTGATAATATGATTTTAAAGGATGATGAATAATTGATTAGAACTATGATGAATGGTAAAATTCACCGTGCTCGCGTAACTGAAGCAAATTTAAATTATGTAGGTAGTATTACTATTGATCAAGATCTTTTAGATGCAGTTGACATTTTACCGAATGAAAAAGTACATATTGTCAATAATAACAACGGAGCACGACTTGAAACATATGTGATTTCTGGTGAGAGAGGTAGTGGTGTGGTTTGTTTAAATGGTGCTGCAGCGCGTATGGTACAAGTTGATGATATCATCATTATCATTTCTTATGCCCAACTAAACAACGAAGAAATTAAAAATCATGTTCCCAAAGTAGCTGTTATGGATGAACAAAATAAGATTAAACAATTATTACATGAATCGGCGAGTACGATTGTGATATAAATAATAATTTTTGAAATAACAAAAGACACATCTTAATAGACGTGTCTTTTGTTATTTAGAAGTATGTGTCCAGTCATGGCTACCACGATGTCTTTTCGTATGAGCAAAAATGTTGTCTGCAGCATAATCTTCGTTTGTATATACTGTTATATCATAAAATGCCATATCTTCTTGAAATGGCTCATGTGAATAAGTGTCTTTTAAATGATCAAATAACCGATGCATTGCTTGACCGTCTAAACTAGGATATTCTCTTAAAATTTTCTTTATAATTTGACCATTCTTTTCGTAAACGCCTTGTACAACGATAACAAATTTTTCGTCTGTCTTTAACACATCATCAAATAGATTTGTTTGTCCCATACTCATACGAATCACTCCTTTGTTAGTTTAATTATACATAGAAATCCCTTACATTGTACAGTACAATGTAAGGGATTAGTTTTAAAGCTTATGCTCTGACAAATCAATTTCTTGAGCTGGAATAATTTTTGTCTTCTTAATTGTTTTATATGCAATAAATACAATGATTGCGATAATTAAAGGTAAGAAAGCTTCAAATACTTTTAACCAAGCAGCTGCTTTTATATCAGCAAATGATTGTCCAACCATTAAGAATAAAATGGTTAATAATACGATAATGGGACCCGCTGGATAAAGTGGGGCTTTAAATGGCAGCAATTTTTCGACGCTTTGCTTTTGTACTTTAATTGCTTGTCTTAAACGAATATGACTGATAATACTAATAGCCCAAACGATTAATACGAGTGATCCAACCATATTCAGTAATTTACCATATCCACCCATGTTAATATTCGCATAAATTAAAGTTAAAATGATAAAAATCGTTGTTATAATTAGTGCGTTAAATGGCATATTGCGTTTATTTAATTTACCTAAAAATTTTGGTGCTTTACCATCTTGACTTAATGAAAATAAAAGTCGACTTGTTGCATATAATCCTGAATTACCTGCACTTAACACGGCAGTTAAAATGATACTGTTCATGATTGATGCTGCAAATAAGACACCCACTTTTTCGAAAATAATCGTAAATGGACTCATAGCTATCTCACTATTTTGGTTTAATAAGCGTGAATCTGTATAGGGAATGATGCAAGCGATAATAAATATCGAACCAATATAGAATAATAAAATTCTCCAAAATACTTGTTTAATTGCTTTGGGCATTGATTCCCTTGGATTTTCTGACTCACCAGCTGTGACTGCCACAACTTCTGTACCACCAAAAGAGAAACCAGCAACAACGAGAACGCCGAGTAATCCTAATATGCCATTATGGAACGGGGCATCACCAATTGAGAAATTTTTAAATCCAATCGGTTCACCACCTATAATGCCAAAAATCAGTAATAGTCCCATTATCAAAAAGATAAAAATAGTTACTACTTTAATAATACTAAACCAGAATTCAGCTTCTCCAAAAGACTTTACAGAGAATGCATTTAATCCAAATAATAATGCTAAAAAGATTAAACACCATATAAAAGGATGAAGACCTCCAAATAGTTCCCAATAACTCAACACTTGTGAAGCTGTTAATATATCAACGCTTGTTACCAAGCTCCAAATAATCCAGTATAACCACCCTACAGTAAAACCGGCGGCTGGATCTATAAAACGACTTGCATATGCATTAAATGCACCTGAAACAGGATAGAACGTAGCTAGTTCACCAAGTGCTGTCATCAGAAAATAAATCATAATACCAATAATACCATACGCTACAAGGGCACCACCTGGTCCTGCTTGTGAAATTACTGCACCACTCGCCATAAATAACCCGGTACCAATTGATCCTCCAATGGCAATCATAGATATATGTCTTGTTTTTAAATCTCTATCCATTTGTTTCTTTTCCATAACAACACCTTACTTTCTGTAATTATTTTATAGATTTTTATATATTAAAATTTAATATGTTTTCTATTGTAAGACTATTCAGGGAATTTAGCAAGAAAAAGTTTTAATGCGTTTAAGCTTTTTCGCGTTAAAGTATCAAGGTGATTGATTTAATTAATTTACGGAAATAGAGACAATCAAATTAAAGATTAAGTAACTTAAATTTGATTTAGCAAGCTGTCTACATTATAATAATTATAAATAAGACAAATTCTTATTAGTTATTACTAAGGAGGAAAAAAGTATGACAGAAAAAGATAATCAATTAAGAGGGTTATTTGGTACACCAGTTGGGGATCGAGAAAATTCAATGACTGCTGGCCCTCGTGGACCTTTAGTAATGCAAGATATTTATTTCTTAGAACAAATGGCACATTTTGATCGTGAAGTGATTCCTGAGCGTAGAATGCACGCTAAAGGTAGTGGGGCTTATGGCACATTTACCGTTACACAAGATATCACGCAATATACCAATGCTAAAATTTTCAGTGAAATTGGAAAACAAACACAAATGTTTGCTCGTTTTTCTACAGTAGCTGGTGAACGAGGTGCTGCAGAAGCTGAACGTGATATTCGAGGATTTGCTTTAAAATTCTATACTGAAGAAGGAAACTGGGATTTAGTAGGAAACAATACACCTGTATTCTTCTTCCGAGATCCGAAATTATTTGCTAGTTTAAACCATGTTGTGAAACGTGATCCAAAAACAAATATGCACAATCCTGAAAGCAACTGGGACTTTTGGACTTCATTACCTGAGGCGTTACATCAAGTTACAATCTTAATGAGTGATCGTGGTATTCCTAAAGGATTTAGAAATATGCATGGATTCGGTTCACATACATATAGTATGTATAATGATGCAGGTGAACGTGTATGGGTAAAATTTCATTTCAGAACTGAACAGGGGATTGAGAATTTCACTAGTGAAGAGGCAGCACAGGTCATAGCTAGTGACCGTGAATCTAGTCAACGGGATTTATTTAATGCAATTGAAGAGGGGAACTACCCAAAATGGAAAATGTACATACAGGTGATGACTGAAGAGCAAGCTAGAAATCATAAAGATAATCCATTTGATTTAACTAAAGTATGGTACAAATCAGAATATCCTTTAATTCCAGTAGGAGAATTTGAATTAAATAGAAATCCTGAGAATTATTTTGCAGAAGTTGAGCAAGCGGCATTTGCCCCAACAAATATAATACCAGGTATTGACTTCTCGCCAGATAAGATGTTGCAAGGTCGTTTATTCTCTTACGGTGACACACAACGTTATCGTTTAGGTGTTAACCATCATCAAATTCCTGTAAATGCGCCAAAAGCAGTAACAGGTGGATGTCCTTTCTCTAGAGACGGTGCAATGCGTGTAGATGGTAATGTTGGAAGTCATACAAATTACTATCCTAATCAATATCAACATCATCAAGATAATGAAAAATATAAAAAGCCAGCGCTAGCGGTGGATAGCGCTGTATATGAATGGAACTTTAGAGAAGATGATGATAATTACTTTGAACAACCAGGTAGATTGTTTAATATCTTATCGCCTGAAGAACAAAAGCGATTATTTATGAATACTGCCAATGAAATGAAAGATGTATCTGTGCCAATTAAACATCGTCATATTAGACACTGTTACAAAGCAGATCCGTTATATGGGCAAGGTGTTGCGGCAGCAATGAATATTGATATTAATGAAGTTGATTTGACAGCTGAAGATAAATAATATGAATCCTGCATCCACTATGGATGCAGGATTTTTTTGGTTAAGGGATGGATAAGTGTTTAGGGAGCTCAGGGCGAGTGTGCAAGTGACCATAAATAATTTCTGCAGTCACTACCTAACACTACAACGCTTCTGCTATTCTTTCCGATGCTTTACGTCCACCGATAATATTACGACTGATTGGTCCTAGTTCTAGTTCTACTAACGGACATAGTCCATGCCTATTTTATGGGTGATTGTTTCCCAACGTGATATGTAGGGATTTGGATCAATAATGGTTAAATCGTCAATCTTTAATTTTTGTTCATCTAATAATTTTAAGGCGATTGTAATGCCTTGTATACTTCCACCAATGATTATTGTTCTCATTTGATCCTCCTTATAAAAATAGGCATCCGTAAGGGGATGCCTGGTGTCGTATAAATATATATAAACGCAAAAATTTTGCACGTTTAACGAAAATTATTTTGTTTCACGATGTAATGTGTGTTTTTTTAATCTTGGGCTGTATTTCATTAATTCAATACGCTCAGGATTATTTCTTTTGTTTTTCTTTGTGATATAGTTACGATCTCCACATTCTGTACAGGCTAAAGTTACATTTACTCTCATTTTAATAGTCTCCTTTAAATTTAATCATTAGTATTTTTTATTGATTTTTCCTATAGATATTTCTTATTTCTATATAAGTTGAATCAACTTATAAAACAACACCTGTTTCAATATCAGCTACTGTGAACTGAGGAAGTGGGTCGTTGAATGTTGACCAATCTTGTTTCATTTCTTCATCTGTTAATAGGCATGCTTCTAAGTCCTCAATAATTTGATCTTGATTCATCTCAATACCGATGAACACAAGTTCAGTTTGGCGATCACCAAATTCATTATGCCATCTAGCTTTTAGTGTAGGATCTTCATGCATTTCTGCTTGGATGTCCGTTTCACTATATGTTGAAATCCATTCACCAGCACCTTGAATTTGCATAGAGTTCCCAGCTTGAGAAAGTAAGCCACACATATTATTTCTTGATGCTAACCAGAAGAAACCTTTAGAACGAATAATATCTAATGAAAAGTTTTCTAAGAAATGCATAAAGCGTTGTGGATGGAATGGTCGTTGTCTTTTATAAACAAATGACGCAATACCATATTCTTCTGTTTCTGGTGTATGTTCTTCATTCAATTCTTTAATCCAACCAGCAGCTTGACTTGCTTTATCAAAATCGAACAAACGTGTATTTAAGATGTTATCTAAAGCGATAATTGAATTTTCTGTTCGATAAATTTTCGCTTCTGGATTCAGTTGTTGTAATAATGCTTCTAATTCTTTTAAATCTTCAACATGGACTAAATCACATTTGTTTAATAAAATAACGTTCGCAAATTCGATTTGATCAATTAATAAATCAATGACTTCACGAGTATCAGTGTCATCATTAGCCATTTTACGATCGATTAATGAATCACCTGATGCATAATCTTCCCAGAAACGATTCGCATCTACAACAGTAACCATTGTATCTAAAATCGTCGTTTCTGCTAAATTGATATTTAATACTTCATCATTTAATGTTAACGTTTGTGCTACAGGTACAGGTTCAGAAATACCTGTTGATTCAATAACGATGTAATCTAATTCGCTGTTTTTTACTAATTTATCAATTTCAATTAATAAATCTTCTCGCAACGTACAGCAAATACATCCGTTTTGTAACTGAATCATTTTTTCGTCTGTACGTGACATGTGTACTAAATCTGCATCGACATTTACTTCACTCATATCATTGACGATGACACCAATTTTTTTATTTTCGTTATTTGTTAATATATGATTGAGTAATGTCGTTTTACCACTACCTAAGAAACCACTTAATACTGTAATAGGGACTTTCAAGATGTTGCCTCCAATTCGTAATCTTTACGATTTACAATATTACGCTGATATTTTTAGTTTGTAAAGTATTTATTTTCAATTTTTTATTTTTATTTTTTCAGCTTTGATTTTCTTCTATATAAATACAGCTTTAATTGGTTACTAATTTTTTATATGGAAGTTTCTATCATTTATTAAATAAATAATAGAAGTTCAAATTTTTATAAAATTTTGAATGTGGAAATTTATATTGCATTTCTAATATAATAGGTATAGAATGTTAAAGCGTAATGATTACGAAATAGGAGATGAACATATGAAGAAATTATTTTCATTATTGCTGATTGCTACATTAGTATTAATGGGGGCATGTGGTAATGCAACAGACAAGGAAGCATCGAGTGACAAATTAGAAGTGTATACGACTGTTTTCCCATTTAAAAGTATGATTGAACAAATTGGTGGAGAACATGTCAATGTAACTAGTATTTATCCAAATGACGTTGATATTCACTCATTTGAACCGACACAAAAAGATACAATGAAAGTTGCGAAGAGTGACTTATTTATTTATTCTGGAGCTGAATTAGATCAAGTTGCTGGCAAAATTGCAAAAGCAGTTGATAAAAAAGAAAATACAGTTGAATTAGTGAAAGGTATTGATGAGCATGATTTATTAACGGGAGAAGCACATGAGCATAGTCATGATGGGCACGAGCATGGTAAAGAAGATGACCATGCTCAAGAAGAAGGTCATAATCATGGAGCGCACGATCCTCATGTTTGGTTAGATCCACAGTTAAACAAACAATTTGCTAAAACAATTAAAGATGAATTAATCAAAAAAGATAAAAAGAATGAAAAAGAATACACAAAAAATTATGATGCATTGGTTAAAGATATTGATTCGATGGACAAAGAATTAAAAGATATCGCAAAAACGAAAAAGCAAGATACAGTATTTATCTCACATGATTCAATTGGATACTTAGCGAAACGTTACGGATTCAAACAAGAAGGTGTGTCAGGTATGAATAGTGAAGAGCCTTCTCAAAGTGATATTATTAATTTAATTAATAATATCAACAAAGCGAAAGCAACAGTGATTCTATACGAACAAAATATTCCAACTAAAACGGTTGATATTATTAAAGAGAAAACAGAAGCTGAGGCTGCACCATTCCATAACATGGCAGTTTTGACTGACAAAGATAAAAAAGATGTGACATTCCAAGAGTTAATGAAACAAAATATTAAGTCATTAGACAAAGCATTAAACAATAAATAGGTTAGATTAATTAATGATTTTAATTTGAGTTCGGAAATTCCGAACTCAAATTTTTTGTTTTACAAGTATGATATGGTATGATATATTATAAATCGTAAGAATTACGATTTATGAGATGTAAATATGAAGCAAGTTCCAGTAACAGTATTAAGACATAGGGCTGGAGCATTAGAAAAATATAATTTAAAGGAGTAAATATGGCTAAAAAATCAAAAATAGCAAAAGAGGCAAAACGACAAGCATTAGTTGAACAATTTAGAGAGAAAAGAGAATCATTAAGAGCTGCAGGTGACTACGAAGGACTTCAAAAGTTACCACGTGATTCAGCACCTTCAAGATTAACAACACGCTGTGAAATAACTGGTAGACCCAGAAGTGTGTATCGCAAATTTGGACTTTCAAGAATAGCTTTTAGAGAATTAGCACATAAAGGACAAATTCCAGGAGTGAAGAAGGCTAGTTGGTAAGTATTACGAGTAACATTTATATTACGAATAAGATATAGCTCCTTTATTCGTATTTTTTCTTTCTTTTATACTTTACTTTTCTATTTATATAGAGTAAAGTGTCCTGTGGACGAATAATATAGGAAATAATTCGAAAATTATTCGGAAAAAATATGAATTAGAATAGAGGTTTTAAAATGCAAGACGTGTTTGATTATGAAGATATTCAATTGATACCCAATAAATGTATCGTACAGAGTCGTTCAGAGTGTGATACTTCAGTTCAGTTTGGCCCTTTAAAGTTTAGAATTCCTGTTGTTCCTGCTAATATGCAAACAGTAATGAACGAGGAACTTGCAGAAAAGTTTGCGAAGCAACAATATTTTTATATTATGCACCGTTTTGATGAAGCGGCACGTATTCCTTTCATCAAAAAAATGCATGCAAAAGGTTTATTTGCTTCAATTTCAGTGGGTGTAAAGCCTGGAGAATATGAATTTATTAAGACTTTAGCGAAAGAAAATTTAACGCCGGAATATATTACCATTGATATAGCACATGGTCATTCTGATCAAGTCATTGATATGATTCACCATATAAAAAAGAATATACCAAACACGTTCTTAATTGCAGGTAATGTAGGTACACCTGAAGGAGTGCGTGAACTAGAAAATGCGGGTGCTGATGCAACAAAGGTCGGTATTGGTCCTGGTCGTGTATGTATTACGAAGATAAAGACAGGTTTTGGTACTGGTGGTTGGCAACTTGCAGCACTTCGTTTATGTTCAAAAGCAGCCCGCAAACCATTGATTGCTGATGGTGGTATTCGTACACACGGTGATATTGCTAAATCAATTCGTTTCGGTGCTTCAATGGTAATGATAGGCTCATTACTTGCAGCGCATGATGAGTCGCCTGGTGAAACTATTAAAAAAGACGGAAAATTATATAAAGAATACTTCGGTAGTGCATCGGAATACCAAAAAGGTGAACGTAAAAATGTTGAGGGTAAAAAATTATTCGTTGAACATAAAGGTTCTTTAAAAGAAAAATTAGTTGAAATTGAACAAGATTTACAATCATCTATCTCATATGCAGGCGGTAAAGATTTAAAAGCCATTACAACGGTCGATTATGTAATCGTTAAAAACTCTATATTCAACGGTGATAAAGATTATTAGACATTTCTTTTTGAAAACAACTAAAATTTGATATAATTAAAAACATACACTCTGTGTATGTTTTTATTTTATAGAGGTGTAATATGAAGCAATTGTTAATGATTTTTCTATTACTTATTTTTGTCAGCATATTTCCACTTAATATTTTGCAATTGCCTGATAACAGTGTATTGAATACAAAATCTGCTCTGCGTGAGTTTATTCATGAACAACAACTCATTCCCCTTGAAAAAACTGAACCCGTTCGAAATATTAATGTTGGAAAGATTAAAATGGGGATGTCAAAGATGAATGTCGATCAGATCCTAGGCAAACCTCATATGAATTTGTTGAATGAATATCAACAATATTGGACGATATATCATAGAAATTATAATGATTTTATGCTTGTGATGTTTCAGAATGGAAAAGTAAGTGGTGTGTATTCCAATCAGTTAATGATTGTAACCCAAAAAGGAATTCAACATGGAATGACTCGTTCTGATGTTGAACAGAAAATGGGACCCCCGCTAAAAGTATTTAATGGAAAGAACTATAAGTTATCACTTGATAATCATGACCAAGTGATTTATCAAGAAGGTGCATATTATATTTCGTTATATTATGATAAATTCAAAAATAATACTGTAAGTGGAATTAAGGTGTATCAAAAAAATATTGATTTAAATAAAGCTAATCATTATCCTAGTCCTAATGACAACTTGAAGAAAGATTATGCGAGACTCCATTTTGAATTGACAAATGCTACAAGAAAAATATTTGAGAAACCCATCTTAAAATATCATAATGAAATTGCTGTTGTTGCTGATCAACATGCTGAAGATATGGCTGAACATCTATATTTTAGTCATAACAATCAACAAAAAGAAACACCTTTTGATCGTTTTAAAATGGCCAATTTAGATTACGTTGTCGCAGGTGAGAATATTGCATATGGCCAAGTTTCACCAATTGAAGCACATCATGGATTGATGAATAGTTCGGGGCACCGTAAAAATATATTAAAGCAAGATTATAAAAATTTAGGTGTCGGTATAGCATTTAATAATAATAATCAGCCGTACTATGTAGAAAATTATATTACTGAAAAATAAAGATTTGAGGAGTTCAATATGAAAGAAAAAATTTCAGCGTCATTATTAATTACAACAGAAGATAAAATATTAGTACAAGATTTCGGTAATAAACAAATGAAGTTACCAAGTTTAGTTAAATCAGGCCAGACAACTATCAAAGATACGGCTGAGCAATTTGCTCGTAAACTCAACCATGAAATTAAAGTAGGTGGCATATTATTTGTTGTCGAAGAGAAAAAAGAGTTTAAGACTTGGTTTTCAAAATCTATGGCTAATGACACAGCGTTTGTATTTAATGCTAAGAATGAAAAAGAATTTAAAGTAAAGGCACCCTTTGCCTGGTTAGATTTTGATTATTTAAATCAACTTGATATTGCAGATGAATTAAAACATTTGATTGTTTCTAACCAAGTGATAAAATCAAGTGTACCACTTATTAATTTGCACAAGTAAAGCATTTTGGAAGAAGGTGAATGTATGAATTCATATTGGATCAATTTACCGGTAGCTAATGTAAAAGCTTCTACTGAATTTTTTAGAAAAATTGGTTTTGAGATTAATGAAGAACGTTCGAATGAGACAACACTTGCAGCAATTAAGGTTGGTAAGCAGGTGATTTGTTTGTTCAGAAAAGATGTATTAGAAAGTTTCATGGGTACGGAAAGCAGAAGATTAACAGATTATCCCGAAACAATCATCTCTTTTGACATGGATAGTGAAGCAGAAGTTAATCAGTTGGTGCAATTGGTTCAAGAAAATGGTGGTAAAGTATTAAGTCCACCGAGTAAGAAAAATGGTTACTATGGCACTATGTTTTCTGATTTGGATAATCATTTATTTAATGTTATTGTAATGTAGAAATAAAGGTAGGAATCTTATGTATCGTTTTGTAGTTGTATTATTACTTATAATGAGTACTTTTTTATTGATATTCACGCCATTTATACATGGTAGAGGTCAAATTAATTTATATGTACAGATGCTATTGTATGTTACTACTTTACTCGGTTTATATATGAGTACTTTGTTTGGTAATGTGTCGTATAGAAAGTTTTTTGTTCGTATAAATTTAGCATTTGTGATTATCATTATTTTAATGCATATGTTTGATTTTTGGATTGGAAAATAAAAGCGAACGAGACGATAAATCAAAAAATTTATCGTCTCGTTTTTTTTTAACTATACTATAATACTTATGTAGAACTTAATGTGCTAACATCTCTTCTTTTACTTCTTCACCTTCTAAATCAGCTGGGTAGTACGTTGGCCAATGTTCCATTTCTTTTAATAACTCAGCGCGATCATTACCCATGTAGATATGGTAGTGAAGCGCTTTTTCAGGTGCGATAATGTGATCGCTAAACTGAATGGATTTTGGTGCATTTGCATCACCACTTACTTTTTTGAAGACAAAACGTACGCCACGGTTTTCTGCTTCATACTTCAAGATTTCTTTACCATCATATTCATATTCAGCAGTTGCTTTTACTTTGCCTTTATAGAAAGAAATTTCTTTTTCACCAATATTGATACGAGATATGTCAGTTTTGTATCCAGTAGTGTAATATGCTTTGTATTCTTTTGCTGTTTTTGAATCATCATCTTCAGCTTTATGTTCGAATACTTCATCTAAAGTTCCATCTTGTAGATATGGATAAACAGATTGCCAATCGCCTTCCCAATCTGTTAATGGACGATCTTTAACTTGCTCATTTTTAAAAATACCTTTGTAAATATTTTCTTCTTCTTTAGTCATTTCATGTCCACCATGGGAATGACCGTGTTCATGCTGATGTTCTTGTGCTGCCTTTTTTTCTTCAACAGCTTTTGAAGTTGTTTCTGTTTTATTTTCTTTATCGTTTTCTTTACTTTGATTATCATCTTGACAGCCTACTAATAATACACCTAAAGATAATACACTTAACCCTTTTAATACACTTTGTTTCATGATTTATGCTCCTTTTCGTAATTGTTACGATTTAATACTATCTAAAATTCACATGAATGTAAATAGGAATAATTACTATTTATATAATCAAATGAAATATATTAAGAAAAAGTGGTATGATAAAAAACGGAGTATATTGAAAGTGGGGAATATCATGTCTAATTATCATATTAAAATTCTTGTTTTATTTATATATGCATTTGCTTTATTTCTTTGTCGCTATGGATTAATGATTATTGATGATAAAATAACAATATTATTACTTGTGTTGGGATTTGGCGCAGCTGCAATAGTAAATAAAAAAAAATAAAAGGCTTAAGACATTTTGTGATAGCTCACATACTTGTCTTAAGCCTTTTATTTTTGTTAGTGGTGAATGATTAGTAGCGGTCAATAACATCAATATCTCTTGGCATAAATATCGCCAAAATGATATAAATCGTAAACGTTGGAATATTTGCTGTAAGAAATGATACTAGAATGAAAATGACACGTAACAATGTTGAATCAATATTCAAATATTCCGCAAACCCACCTAATACACCAGATAAAAACTTATCAGTAGTAGAGCGCGCTAATTTTCTTTGCATAACTCCCGCCTCCTTTTCTTTATTATATCAAGTGTAAATTGATTTGATAAATTTTTATCCTTTATGTGTCATTTTATTTGTATGACATGACACATTATTGTAAAATATAAGTAGATAATTAAGAAAGTTTGATTCCTTGTATGAAATGGATAGACATCTTAGTGTTTATGCAGTGTTTATTCGGGTAAATAAATATAGTAATACTTTTATAATGGTGCAATGCTTCATTATAATATTTATAATAAGGGGATAGAACGATGGAAACAAAACCAAAAGAACATAAAGATATTTTAGAACAAGTTAAAGAAATCATTGGGCGAAAGTAAAATAAGATGTAACTTAATATTATTAATTGAAGAAAATATAAAATAAACTACAAAAGCGAATGACTAATGTCATTCGCTTTTATTTATGTATTAGAATTCTCTAAATAATCCCACCACTTTACCTAAAACAGTAACAGAATCTAAATATATTGGTTCCATCGTACTATTCTCAGGTTGTAAACGATAACGATTGTTTTCTTTATAGAATCGCTTTACAGTAGCTTCATCTTCATCTGTCATCGCAACAATAATATCACCATTCTCAGCAATGGATTGTCTTCTGACAATTACTTTATCTTTATCGAAGATACCAGCTTCAATCATACTTTCTCCGACTACATCTAAAATGAATATGTCACTATTATGACTGCTAGTAAAATGAGCAGGCAAAGGGAAATATTCTTCGACATTCTCAATCGCGGTAATTGGTACACCAGCTGTAACTTTACCAATTACAGGGACATGAATTGTTTCAGAAAAATCCATTTGTGTTTCACTTTGAACAATTTCAATGGCGCGTGGTTTTGTAGGGTCACGTTTAATATATCCTTTTTCTTCTAGGCGAGATAAATGTCCATGAACAGTAGAAGAAGAAGCAAGGCCAACAGCCTCTCCAATCTCTCTTACACTTGGGGGATAGCCTTTAGTTGATACAACATGTTTTAAATATTCATATATTTCTTCTTGTCTTTTTGTTAATTCTCTCATTATAAACACTCCTTAGCATTGGTGTTACAAGTATTATAGCATATACGTTCGTATGTCACAAACATTTGTTCGTATTTTCATTGACACAGAACAAACGTTCTGTTAAAGTGTAAATACAAACAAATGTTCTAGGAGGAATAATCAATGACACTAACAATTTCGAAAGAATTTATGATGTATACACTATTATTTATCGTTATCACAGTTTTCGGACTTTTATATATGACACAGTCCCACTATATTTACGAGAATTCATCTAATGTAATGACAGAACAAGTAAGCGAACGTGATGATGTTCGTATCAAAACAGAACAAACAGTACACGATCCAGTGCAAAATGGTGAAGTATTAGGTGTTGTAAATTAATTTGTCATCTAATTTTAATAAAAAGCGAGTGTGACCAGTTGGTTTCACTCGCTTTTTTTGGTATCTTTATAGGGAAAGGAATGAGTTTATGTTAGAACAACACAAAATGAATAGAATTAATGAATTAGCACGTAAAAAGAAAATTGAAGGTTTATCAGAAGATGAAGGTAGGGAACAGACCTTACTTCGAAAAGAATATCTTCAAACATTTAGAAGTAGTTTTCAAAAGACTATCGTTACTTCTAAAGTTATTGATCCTGAAGGTAATGATGTAACACCTGAAAAGGTCAAACAAATTCAAAGAGAGAACAATATTAGAGATTAATGTGTTTGAAATTATCACTCACACTAAAATAAAGAAATTAAAGGAGAAATATCAATGTTTACTAAAGAAGATCAATTAGCAATAGACACGATTAGAGCATTAAGTATCGACCAAATTGAAGCAGCTAACTCTGGTCACCCAGGTTTACCAATGGGAGCAGCGCCATTTGCTTATACTTTATGGACTCGTCACTTAAACTTTAATCCAAATTCAAGCAATTTCTTTAACAGAGACCGTTTTATTCTTTCAGCAGGTCACGGTTCAGCATTACTATACTCTTTATTACATGTTTCAGGTGGATTAGCGATTGAGGAGCTGAAAAACTTTAGACAATGGGATTCTAAAACACCAGGACATCCAGAATTTCGTCATACAGATGGGGTAGAAATTACAACGGGTCCATTGGGTCAAGGATTTGCAATGAGTGTTGGTTTTGCGATGGCTGAAAAGCATTTAGCAGCAACATATAATAAAGATGTCGATATTGTTGATCACTATACTTATGCATTAATCTCTGACGGAGATTTAATGGAAGGTATTTCACACGAGGCTGCAAGTTTAGCAGGACATTTAAAATTAAATAAATTAATCGCATTATACGATTCAAATGATATCTCTTTAGATGGTAAATTAAATAAAGCGTTTTCTGAAGATGTTAAAGGCCGTTTTGAAGCTTATGGTTGGGAACATATCTTAGTTGAAGATGGCAATGATTGTGATGCAATTGATCAAGCGATTTCGCAAGCGAAGCAATCTAATAAACCAACAATTATTGAAGTTAAGACGATCATTGGATTTGGTTCTCCTAACCGTCAAGGTACTAATGGTGTTCATGGTGCACCACTTGGAAACGAAGAAAGAATTTTAGCATTTGAAACATATGGATTAGATGCTAATCTTACATTTGATGTTCCTCAATCAGTATACGACATCTTTAATGAAACGATGGTGAAACGTGCAAATGAAGCTGAAGCAGCTTGGAATGATAAATTAGCTTCATTTAAAGAAAAAAATCCAGAACTAGCAGCTCAATTTGAATTAGCTGTTAAAGGTGAGTTGCCGGCAGAATATGATGCGGAATTGCCGAAGTATGAAGTAGGAACATCAGCTGCGACGCGAAGTACTTCTGGAGATATGATTCAAGCGATTGCTAAAACTGTACCTTCATTCTTTGGTGGATCAGCTGACTTAGCTTCTTCAAATAAATCTAACGTTAAAGACACTGGAGATTTCTCAGATGAAACACCTGAAGGGAAAAATATTTGGTTTGGTGTTAGAGAATTCGCGATGGGTGCAGCATTAAATGGTATGGCAGCTCACGGTGGCTTAAAAGTATATGGTGCAACATTCTTCGTATTCAGTGATTACTTAAAACCAGCCGTGCGTTTATCAGCATTAATGGGATTACCTGTAACATATGTATTTACACATGATTCAATTGCCGTAGGTGAAGATGGACCGACACATGAACCAATTGAACAATTAGCAGGATTACGTGCGATTCCAAACTTAAATGTGATTCGTCCAGCTGACGGAAATGAATCACGTGTTGCCTGGAAAGTTGCATTAGAATCTAAAGATGTTCCAACAGCGCTAGTTTTAACCCGCCAAAACTTAAATGTTACAGATGTATCTGAAGAAGTTGTAGAAGCAGGTGTTCGTAAGGGTGCATATGTAGTATACAAATCAGAAACACCTGAGATTCTATTGATTGCTGCAGGATCTGAAGTAGGATTAGCAGTTGAAGCGGCTAAAGCTTTAGAAACACAAGGAAAAGGTGTACAGGTTGTATCTGTACCAAATACACAGGTATTTGATGCACAAGACGCAAGTTACAAAGAAGAAGTAATGCCTAAAGCTATTACTAAACGTGTTGCGATTGAAATGGGTGCAACTTCTGTTTGGTATAAATATGTTGGATTAGATGGCAAAGTGATTGGTATTGATAAATTTGGTGCGAGTGCTCCAGGAGAATTAGTAATGGAGAAATACGGATTTACAGTCGATAACGTTGTGAAAGAAGTATTAAGTTTATAATTGATAGAAAGATTAATATATTAGAAGGCTGATTTTATATCAGTCTTCTTTTTAAGGATAAATAAATGTTGAAATATGCAAGTATATTTAGTAAACTTTTAAAAGAATGAGAAAGTGGGTGAATTGAATGGATACTTGGATTTGGGTATTATTAATTATTTTAGCATTAGCAGTAGGTGCTGCTGCAGGTTTCTTCTTAGCGCGTAAATATATGATGGATTATTTAAAGAAAAATCCACCAATCAATGAAGAAATGTTACGCATGATGATGATGCAAATGGGACAAAAACCATCACAAAAGAAAATTAATCAAATGATGCAAATGATGAACCGTAATATGAATCAAAATTTAAAATAGGTTATTGTCAACTTAAAAACCTTCCGTAAAATCCTGTGATTTTACGGAAGGTTTTTTATTCACCTGGCATTGGCTCAATAAATCCATCGTTACCTGTTGGAACTTCAGGTGTCGCCGGTTGTGTCGTTGCTGGAGGCGTTGGTCTCGGTGTAGGTGCAGGTTGAGACGTTGCCGGTGGTGTCGTTGGAGTCGGCGTTGGAGTCGGTCTAGGTGCTGGTTGTGTCGTTGTCGGTCTAGGTGCAGGTGCTGTTGTCGTAGGACGCGCCGGCTGCGTTGTTGTCGGACGTGATGTGCTTGGCATAGATGTGCTTGGTCTTTGCGCCGTCGTTGATGTATTATTTGTGCTGGTTGAAGGTGCTATATTGTTCGGTCTCGCAGGTGTTGCAGTATTAGTTGAACGACTTGCAGATGATGAAGTATTATCATTAGAAGCAATCGATTTATTTTTATCTTTTACTTTTGCTTTTGTTTTCGTGGTAGCAGTTAAATCATCTTCATTTGATTTTTTATCATTTGAATCCAATTCACTCGCATCACTCGCTTTGTCTGAATCACCTGTTGCGACAACATCATTAGTCGTTTCATTTTTATCTGATTCAGTGTTTTTGTCATCATCTTTAAGTTTGTTTTTACCACGTTTTTTAGCTGCTTTAATTTTTTCTAAAGCAGATTTTGAACGGTTTTTATCTATTGTTTTCTTATCTTTATTTTTACTCACATTATCTTCAGTTTCAAATGCAACTTTAGCCTGCTCAACTTCTGATTGATCACGTGTTTCTTTCCCGCATGCTGAAAGAATGGAAAGAGATAGTATTGACGTCATTGATAATAAGAGATATTTATTTTTCATCGTTAGCCCTCCTGTTAATGTAAATATAGCATTTTTTTGATGATTTGAACACGCTATTTGCCATGTGTTCGCTTTAAAATGTGATTTTTGTATTGATTTACTAGAATTTAGTCGTATATTTTAAGACTCTGTCACATTTCGTTCAAAAACATAGGTTTCTGAGTCCATTTTATTTGTTAAAATAGTTGAGAATGGAGGTTGATTATGGGGGATATTACAATTGCCGTTGCATTTGGTGCTGGTTTATTAAGTTTTATTTCACCGTGTGTATTACCGATTTATCCTGCATTTTTATCTTATATCACAGGTGTAAGTTATGGAGATTTAAAAGATAACAAGATGGATAAAAAAGCGTTATTACATACAATATTCTTTTTAATTGGTTTTTCAATTGTCTATATTTCATTAGGCGTTGGATTAGGATTTGTTTCTGATATTTTGCAATCCTATGATAATACGATACGTATGGTTGGCGGTCTATTATGCATTATTTTTGGACTAGTAGTACTAGGCATATTTAATCCGCAATTCTTGATGAAAGATAGGAAATTCGAGATTAAAAATAGACCATCCGGTTATATTGGTACGTTGCTTATAGGGGTTGCGTTTGCAGCAGGTTGGACGCCATGTATGGGGCCAATCATTGGAACAATATTTTCTATGGCAGCAGTTAATCAATCACTTGCTTTAGTCTATATGGTAGCTTACGTATTAGGATTTTGTATTCCATTTTTCTTATTGACATTCTTTATCACAAAAATTAATATATTAAAGAAATACAGTCAAATAATTACTAAAATTGGTGGCGTAATGATGATTATTATGGGATTATTGTTATTCTTTGATAAATTGACTGCAATCACTCAATTTTTCAGTTAGAAAGAAGGATGGATATGTACTTTGTAATTTCAATGCTAGTTGCTCTTTTTATGGGTGCTGCAGTTATCGTTGTACGAATGAAAGCTCAAAATTATCCAACGAATGTTAAAAAAATCGTATTACCACCATTTTTTATGGCGACAGGTGCTCTGATGTACGTAGTACCTTATTTCAGATTAACACCTGTAGAAATATTAGAGGCAGTGGTAGTCGGTATGTTCTTCTCATTATTTTTAATTTATACATCAAACTTTGTGGTTCAAAATAATCAAATTTATATGAAACGTTCAAAGTTATTTCCATTGATTCTGATTTCATTATTAATTATTAGAAGTGTTATGAAATTCTTTTTAAGTAGTACAATTCATCCTGGTGAATTGGCAGGTATGTTTTTTCTACTTGCCTTTAGCATGATTGTACCTTGGAGAATTGCAATGTATTATAAATTTAAAAAATTAGAGAAAACATTAGTTAAATAAAATAATTCAAAATAACCGAGTAGCATTTATATGCTTCTCGGTTATTTTTGTTTTTCATTTTGTATAATCTCAGAATGATCAAAGATTGAGAATTTTTGCTTTTCATCATCTGCATATTTAAAGTAATCTTCATATGGTGCAAAATCAATACCTAATTGATTCAATTTCTTTTTCATAAAAGGATGATCACGCTTTGGTGTAGCAATGATGTAACCTCTTAATATATGGTCTAACTCAATACTAGTAGCTTTTTCATCAAGGGCTATTTTAGAAATACGGCCTGCGATACGTTCTTTCGCGATATCTCTAAATAACTCTGGTACTGGTGAAACGAGTTCATTTAATAGTGATTTTGCGTCGTTGCCCCAAAGTGGTAATGCTTTATGAATGTAATATTCTTGCCAATCGAGTTCACTCTTTCCGTCTTCTTTCGGCATTCGCTTTAAGAATTTACGAAACATGAAGTAGCCACCAATGGCAAGCATTGTAATAAAAAATATCGTCCATAAAAATATAAATATCATAAACCAATCGTTCATGTCTTTCACCTCACTTCACATTATATAGAACTAAAAAATATGTGTCTATCTTATATTCTTATATCGATATATAAAGTGTAAAGGAGGTGATAATATGCTAAAAGATGTCGTAGTTAATTTAATGTATGTTGCTGATGTTAAAGAGGATGGCAAAGAAGTATTTAAATCAAGACGATTCAATCAAGTTCGTTTAGATTTATCAGACAGTGACTTACAAGATTTCAAAGATTTAATTTCAACATTGACGGGTGAATTATATGTGAAAATTGATCGAGTTGAAACAAAAGCAGTGATTTAAGGTAGAAATTAATTAAAATTATTAGTAAGTGGAATTAGTAAAAATTAGGAGGATAACAATGAAAACTTTACAAATGAATTTTTTAACAGATACAGGTAAAAATTATGCTTTTACAATTAATCAACCGAAACCGGATTTAACGCGTGAAGTAGTTTTAAACGTAATGGAAAGCATCATAGATGCAAAGTATTTTATTACTACTGCTGGAACACCTGTACAAATTAAATCGGCTAAATTAATAGATAAAGTAGAATCTGTGTTATTTGATATGGAAGATTAAACAGAAGGTCGATTTAATACCATAAATAATTATTCATTTTTAATTGAAAGTTAATACACCATCGGCACATCCCTATAAAGGGGATGTGTTTTTTTGTATAATAACTGAGAGGTGAACATAATGAAGATAATGCATATTGCAGATTTACATATTGGACGTACGATTAATCAATACGCGCTACTTGAGGATCAAGCTTTAGTACTGAATCAAATTGTTGATCAAATTGATAATAGTAATATAGATGTGCTCGTTATTGCCGGAGATATATACGACCGTTCAATTCCATCAAAAGAAGCAATGCAACTTTACGAACAATTTTTATTAGCTGTTAATATAGAACGAAAAATACCAGTGCTCGCTGTTAGTGGAAATCACGATGGTGCAGAACGTTTAGGACATGCGAAAAGTTATTTTAAACAATTTCAATATTATTTATCAACTGCAATTGAAGATAGTTTTGAACCAGTCATTATTAATGATGTTCATTTTTACTTAGTACCTTATATTGAACCAGCTACCGCACGTAATTACTTTGACGATGAATCGATTCGTTCTCATCAAGATACGTATCAAGCCATTATTTCACGTATCAAGGAGCAGATGGATCATAGTCTAACGAATATATTAGTGAGTCATTTATTCGTTGCAGGGGGCTCTGTGACAGAGTCAGAAAGGGAATTGGTCATTGGTACAGTTGAGAATGTCAATAAAAGCTTATTTGATTCATTTGATTACACGATGCTCGGTCATTTACATACACCGGACGCGATTCATGATGATAAAGTATTTTATAGTGGTAGTATTATGCGTTATTCATTTTCTGAAATTGGACAACGTAAAGGGTACCGTATCTTTGATTTAACAACAGGGGATGTTTCATTCGAACCATTAAATTTTGAGCGAGATTTAGAAGTGGGTCTTGGTACTTATAATGATGCTATAACTTTGAATTTAGGAGTTAATCAAGACGCTTATTTAAAACTTGAATTAAGTGAAATGGAAGCAATCAATGAACCGATGGCGAAGTTAAAGCAAATTTATCCAAATTTATTAGAATTAAAACCAGTACTCGCTGAAGGTAAACATATTACTGAAACAAAAGATATGACACATTTAAATACTTTTGATTTAATTGCTTCATTTTATGAAGAAATGACAAATCATCATTTAGATGATAAACAAAAAGACGTATTAACATCAATGTTGAGCGCGGGAGGTGAGTCGCTTGAGACCTAAACGTTTAGTATTAAAGTCATTCGGACCCTTTAAAGACGAAACGATTGAATTTGATACATTACAAAATCATAAATTATTTTTAATTAGTGGGAAGACAGGGGCAGGGAAAACGACCATTTTTGATGGGATAATGTATGCTTTGTTTGGAGAAGCGTCAACCAGTGATCGCGATGAGTCAAATTTACGCAATATAAATGCAACGGATGATGAACCGACAGAAGTTATTTATACCTTTTATATGCAAGATAAACAATATGAAATTCATCGTGATTTACCCTTTATTAAATCTGGTAATAAAACGAAGAAAACAACCCAACTTACAGTTTATGAAGTAGTGGGTGGGAAGAATAATTTAATCGCTTCAGGGTTAAAAGCAGGTAAAGATGCGATTTTAGATATTGTTAAATTAAATGCATCACAGTTTAGAAAGATTTTTATTCTACCACAAGGTGAATTTAAATCATTACTCGTTTCAGGTTCGAAAGAGAAGTCTGAAATATTGCGTACGATATTTGATACGACTAAAATTAAAAGATTATCAGTGCAATTAAGAGATAAAGTTGCTAATGAACAAAAGACGATTCTAGCTATGGAAGCAGAACTTGGTGTTCAGTTTGGTTTATTCCAGTCACTAATAGAGTTGAAAGTTGAAGAAACATACCGAAATAATTTAGGACATATAGAAAAAGCTCTTATAGAATTGAATCAACAAATCGACACATCTAATAATCAATTAAACAATGAAAGAGATATATTAAAAGCGCAAGAAATCTCTATGCAAGACGCCACAGTTTTAAAAGGGAATATGACTGCATTAAATGGGTTAAAACAATCGCTTAAATTATTATTAAAAGATGAACAAACGATTCTCACAAAAGAAGCGGATTTGAAGCACTTAGTACAGTTTGAACATTACCAAGTTGCGCATAATGATTTAACGCAAGCTCAGCAAAAACAGAGTGCGTTAGAAGCGGAAGTGACATCGCAAAGTAAAAAATATGAGGATAATAACAGACAAATAAAAGTGTTACAAGAAAAGCTGCATACATTAACTGGTCAAACAGAAGATATGAATAAAAAGAAACACTATGTTATTCAAAATGAGCGTTATCAATCATCAAAATATGCGCAATTATCTCAACAAATCGAAAATTATTCACGACAACTTCGTACTTTAGACCAAGAGATTATTACTTTACAAACAAATAAAAGTTATGCAGAATCGACTGGAAAAGAAATAGCATTAATCAAACAGAAACAGTTAAAAAATGATGTTGAAATGAATACTTTAGATTCAAAAATGATAAGAGTAAACAATCAAATTGACGTATTAATTAAAATTTCGAAACAATTAGATCGTATTCAAACAACAAATGAAGATATAACAAAAATAAAAAATGAAATTTCTGATGTGCGATTAAAATTAAAAGCATTGCATAGTAGTGAACATGTACAAGATGTCGATGCAATTCAAGCCATTAAAACTACATTAAAAGTAGGAGATAAGTGTCCAGTTTGTGCTCATACAATTGAAACGCTCAATGATGCGACACATGTAGAAGCACATCAATATCAAATCACTTTAGAGAAGCTTCAGCAAGCATACCAGCAGAAACAAACAGCATTAAATATATTTATTAAAGATGTAGACCGTATCCCGAAACTCATTAATATTTATAGTGATTCTGAAACAATTGTAATAATGAATGAGATTGATGAATTTAACGAACAACTTTCAACATTAACTGAAACAAAGATTGAATCGATTGAGCTCCAAATAATGCAACAACAAATTGTTGAAATGACGAATCAATTTAAGCAACAAGTAGAGCGTGCGCAATCAGATTTTGAATCGTTAAATAAAGAAAAGAATTATTTAAACGATCAATCTATAGTGTTTGAAGATGCTTTAATACATGAAAAAGATATAGAAGAAGAGTTAACGAATAAACAAAAAGAGCAGGCTCATATTGAGCAACTAAAAATTTCTGATGTTCAAGCTAAGTCAATGTTTATTGAAGATACTGGCGAGACAGATTATGACACTTTTAAATCGAAAATTGAACAAAACAAAAATGATTATTTACAATTTGAATGTATGGTTTCATCCACTGAAAAAGAGATGAGGCAATACGAAAAAGAACAACTCATTCTCAATGAAAATATAAGTAGCTTAAATAAGCAAATAAAAGAGCTAAAAGGGTCAATATCAATTCTAGAGAAGCGTTTATTTCAGTTTAACATCCCAGAGTCTATTGCGTTAAAATATTCAGATATGGATTTGAAACAAACTATAGCATTGTTTGAAAATGATATAAAAGCTTTTCATGAAGAGTATTTATCATTAACAAATGAAATGAAACGTTTGTCAGCACTGATTGATAATCAAGATGAGCCAGACTTGGATAATTTGCGTAAGATACTCAATGAACAAACAGAAATAGTTGATAAATTGCACGCAAATGTTAGCACGTTACAAGAACAACATAAGACATATATGCAACATTTCGAGAAATTATCGAAACAACTCAATTCATATGAATCGATTATGAGCGATGTAAGGTCGTTAATATTATTGAGTAATGCGTTAAATGGTAACAATCCTCAAAAAATTGACATAGAAACGTTTGTATTAATGTATTATCTAGAACAGACATTACTCTTAGCAAATATACGTCTTCGTCAAATGACAAGTAATCGTTATGAATTACGACGCCGAATAGAAAAGCGTGGTGGAGGTAAACAAGGTCTTATAATTGATGTATTTGATTATAATGCAAACCAATCTAGAAGCATTACTTCATTATCAGGTGGAGAAACATTTTTGGCTTCACTGTGTTTAGCGCTTGGTCTTTCTGATTTTGTTATGCAAAATGCTGGTGGTATACATTTAGAAGCGGTATTTATCGATGAAGGATTCGGAACATTAGATAATGAAACGTTAGAGGTCGCAATTAGCGCGTTAATTGATTTACAAACATCAGGTAAACTTATTGGGATGATCAGTCATGTACAATTATTAAAAGAAAGAATCCCAGCTTTACTAAAGATCGAAACCAATGGTTTCGAAAGTCATGCTGTATTTGAAATAAGATAATGGTTAAATTGATAATTGTAATAATTATGTCAAAATTATCGAATAAATAGCATACTCATATTGTCTTTTATTTGATATATTAAAGTTTGAATAATAGGAGGGGCTTATGAAAAATATACGTTTTATTTCATTATTATTAATATCACTCATTGTTATTGCAGCATGTAGCAATTCTAGAATTGTTCCTAAATCATTATTTGGTAATACGATTACTGAATTTTCAGGAACTAATGAAGTTGGTAAATCTATTACAGAAAAAGATTTAAAGGGAAAAGTTTGGTTAGTTGATTTCATCTTTACAAATTGTAGAACAGTTTGTCCACCTATGACTTATAATATGAGTCAAGTAGCTGATGAATTAAAAAAAGAAGGTGTATCTTCTAAAGATTATGGCATCATTAGCTTCAGTGTGGATCCCAAAAAAGATACGCCAGAAAAATTAAATAAATATATTAATCAATATAATCCCCCTAAGAATGTATGGACGGCAGTTACAGATTATGACGAGAAATTCATACGTCAGTTTGCAGAAGAAAACTTTAAAACAATAGTCGTACCACCAACAGCTGATAATGATCAAGCAACTCACGGTACTTCATTTTATTTAGTAGACCAAAACGGTGTTATTATGAAAGATTATGCTGGTAAAGATACCGGTGATAAGAAGTTTCCTAAAGGAGAAATCGTTGAAGATGTTAAAACGATGATTAAAGAGGGACCTTACAAGAAATAATAGTAAAAATAAGAAGAGAGGTTGCGAAATCGCGCAACCTCTCTTTATGTTTATATTATTACTTAGAACGTAATAAGTCTCGAATCTCAGTTAATAATTGTGTATTTGCTTCAATATCTTCTTCTTTTGGTTGTGCCTTTGTAATTTTATTAATCACTTTAACAAACATAAAGATTGCACCAGCAACGATTAAGAAATCGATGATAGATTGAATGAAGACACCGTACTTGATTCCTTTATAAGCCCAATTTGTTGCGAAATCAGTATTTCCAAAAATAAGACCAATAACCGGCATGATAATATCCGCTACTAATGAAGCGATAATTTTACCGAAAGCAGCACCGATTACAACAGCTACAGCTAATTCTAATACATTACCTTTAATTGCAAACTCTTTAAACTCTTTTAATAATGACATGTATAGTCACCTCCTATATTATTTTCATTTTACATTGTAGAATATAATAATGCAATATTTATTTAGTAGAAATTCAATATTAATTAATTTTTTACAGAATATAAAATTAATTAATACATTTTAAGTAACACATTATTAATTTGCTTAAAATAAAATTTCTTACTTTAAGCAAATTAATAATGTAAGCGTTTTATATTCTGAGTATACATTATGTTTTACACTATATGAATTTGAAATAAACTTTTTATTTTGTTATACTTTAGACTGTTTAAAAATAAGAGAGAGGGGTTTTTGAATGAAAGAAGGTAAAAAGTTAACATCCGTATTTTATATTGCTTTAGTATTAGTGGCATTAACCGTTTTGTTAGGTATCGCAATTCCGAAGCAATTTAGTGAAGTGACAACTCAAATCAATCAATGGATATCAAGTTACTTTGGTTGGTATTATGTCATGATAACATCTATTTTTGTTTTTACATGCTTATTTTTAATTTTAAGCCCTATTGGTAAGTTGAAGTTAGGGAAACCGAAAGACAAACCTGAATTTAGTACAATTTCTTGGTTTGCAATGTTATTTAGCGCAGGTATGGGGATTGGTTTGGTGTTCTATGGTGCAGCTGAACCATTAAGTCACTTTATAACGTCACCTGAAGCGAAACCTGAATCTGATGCTGCAATGAAAGATGCATTCCGTTATACGTTTTTCCACTGGGGATTCCATGCTTGGGCTACTTATGGTGTTGTTGCATTGGGTTTAGCGTATGCACAATTTAGAAAAGGCGAAGCAGGGTTAATATCTAAAACGTTACGACCTGTACTTGGTAATAAAGTTGACGGATTTATAGGAACAATCATTGATGTACTTGCAGTATTTGCAACTGTTGTAGGGGTTGCAGTTTCATTAGGAATGGGTGCTCAGCAGATCAATGGTGGTTTGCACTATCTTTTTGATGTGCCAAATACTTTCATGGTCAAATTAATTATTATTGTAATTGTAACGATTTTATTCCTTATAAGTGCTTGGAGTGGATTATCTAAAGGGATACAGATATTAAGTAATGTCAATATTGCGATTGCAACAATTTTACTAATCGCCGTATTATTCTTAGGTCCAACCATTTTAATATTGAATATGTTCTCGACTTCAATCGGTACGTTATTACAAAACTTCTTAAGTATGAGTTTTGATGTAGCACCCTTAGATAAAACTAAACATGACTGGATGAATGACTGGACTATTTACTATTGGGGTTGGTGGATGAGCTGGAGTCCATTTGTTGGTATTTTTATTGCCAGAGTTTCAAAAGGTCGTACTATTCGAGAATTCTTGATTGGTGTTTTATTAGTTCCAACAATCATCAGTGCACTTTGGTTTAGTGTATTTGGTGTGACTGGAATAGAAGCATTTAAAGACGTTCCGAAGATTGGTGAAATGGTTGTTGAAACGCAACTATTTGCGATATTTGAACAATTACCAATGGCGATGGGATTATCACTTATTGCATTAACATTAATTTGTACATTCTTTATTACATCAGCTGACTCTGCAACTTTTGTATTAGGAATGCAATCAACGAACGGGTCTTTAGAGCCAGCCAATTATATTAAAGTCATTTGGGGTGTTGCACAGTCATTAATCGCACTTGCATTAATATATGCTGGTGGGCTTTCTGCATTGCAAAGTGCCGCGATTATTGCAGCGTTCCCATTCTCATTTGTATTATTATTGATGCTCATTTCAGTATATAAAGATGGAAATGCAGAGCGTATGCGACTTGGATTAACGTTAAAACCAGATAAGAAATTTAGAAACAAATCAGTTGAAACAAGAAACAACGCACATCATGATTAAATTATAATATTGAGCAGCTCAAGTATTAGACTTGAGCTGTTTTTTATTTTAAACATAAGTAAAACTTATAGACAGGTATAGCTTATTTGGAATGTGATAATATTTACTTCTTATTCAGTTTTGTATTAAAATAAGGATGTAAAGGCTTTAATAATCAATAGGGGGAACGAGCATGAATTCAAATTTACAACAAACATCAAAACAGACATTTGAATTGAACGGTAAAACGTACACATTTTACAGCTTAAAATCTTTAGAATCTTTAGGTTTAGGTGAAATTAGCAAATTACCGTATTCAATTCGTGTATTACTTGAATCGGTATTACGTCAATTTGATGGGCGCGTAATCAATGAAGAACACATTAAGCATCTAGTTAAATGGGGCAAAAACAATGATCCAAACGCGGAGGTACCCTTTAAACCATCACGTGTTATATTACAAGACTTCACAGGCGTACCAGCTGTTGTAGACTTAGCATCGTTAAGAAAAGCGATGGACGACGTAGGGGGAGACGTAACAAAAATCAATCCTGAAGTACCAGTGGACTTAGTTATTGACCACTCAGTACAAGTAGATATGTATGGTAATGAAACGGCATTAAAGCGTAATGTGGAATTAGAATTTGCACGTAACAAAGAACGTTACCAATTCTTAAACTGGGCAACGAAAGCATTCGATAACTATCGAGCAGTACCACCTGCGACTGGTATTGTTCATCAAGTCAATTTAGAGTACTTAGCAAATGTAGTACATGTACGTGAAGTTGATGGTGAACAAGTTGCATTCCCAGATACATTAGTAGGAACAGACTCACATACAACTATGATTAATGGTATTGGAGTTTTAGGATGGGGTGTGGGCGGTATTGAAGCTGAAGCAGGTATGCTTGGACAGCCTTCTTACTTCCCAGTTCCTGAAGTTATCGGAGTAAAATTAACTGGAGAATTACCAGAAGGTGCCACAGCGACTGATTTAGCTTTACGAGTAACACAAGAATTACGTAAAAAAGGTGTTGTAGGTAAATTCGTTGAGTTCTTTGGTCCAGGTGTAGTGAACTTACCATTAGCAGACCGTGCTACAATAGCAAATATGGCACCAGAATATGGTGCAACTTGTGGATTCTTCCCAGTAGATGAAGAAGCTTTAAACTATATGCGCTTAACAGGGCGTGAAGAAGATCATATTGCAGTTGTCAAAGAATACTTAGTGAAAAATGATATGTTCTTTACAACAGATAATGCAGATCCTATATATACAGACCAAGTCGATTTGGATTTATCAACAATCGAAGCGTCACTATCAGGTCCGAAACGTCCTCAAGATTTAATTAAACTAAGTGATATGAAAGAAGAATTCGTGAAATCAGTAACTGCTAAAGCAGGTAACCAAGGTCACGGTTTTGATAAAGCTGAGTTTGATAAACGTGCTAAAGTAGATTTTAAAGATGGTAAATCAGTAGATATGAAAACAGGTGACATCGCAATTGCAGCGATAACATCTTGTACAAATACTTCTAACCCATACGTAATGTTAGGTGCTGGATTAGTAGCGAAGAAAGCAGTTGAAAAAGGATTAGTAGTTCCAGCTTTCGTTAAAACTTCGCTTGCACCAGGTTCTAAGGTTGTTACAGGTTATTTAGAAGCATCTGGTTTACAAGAATACTTAGATATATTAGGGTTTAACACTGTAGGATACGGTTGTACAACATGCATCGGTAATTCAGGACCATTATTACCTGAAATTGAAGAAGCGATTTCTAAAGAAGATTTACTAGTGACATCTGTGTTATCAGGAAACCGTAACTTCGAAGGACGTATTCATCCACTTGTGAAAGCTAACTATTTAGCATCACCACAACTCGTTGTTGCATATGCATTAGCTGGAACAGTAAATATCGATTTACAAAAAGAGCCAATTGGACGTTCAACAGACGGTACAGACGTATACTTAAAAGACATTTGGCCAACAATTGATGAAGTAAAAGATGCAGTACACAGTGTTGTTACACCAGAATTATTCCGTAAAGAATACGCTTCAGTATTTGAATCGAATCCATTGTGGAACCAAATCGAATCTACTGATCAACCGTTATATGATTTTGATCCAACTTCAACGTATATTCAAAATCCAACGTTCTTCCAAGGTTTATCGAAAGAACCAGGTAGCATTGCACCACTTAAAGACTTAGCGGTTATGGGTAAATTCGGTGACTCAGTAACAACTGACCACATTTCACCAGCAGGAGCTATCGGTAAAGATACCCCGGCAGGGAAATACTTACGTGAAAATGGCGTAGAAATTCGTGACTTTAACTCTTACGGTTCACGTCGTGGTAACCACGAAGTAATGATGCGTGGAACATTTGCCAACATTCGTATTAAAAACCAAATCGCACCTGGTACAGAAGGTGGTTACACGACTTACTGGCCAACAGGTGAAGTAATGCCAATCTTTGATGCTTGTATGAAATATCAAGCAGACGGAAAAGGCTTAGTTGTATTAGCTGGAAATGACTACGGAATGGGATCAAGTCGTGACTGGGCAGCGAAAGGTACGAACCTTTTAGGTGTTAAAACAGTTATCGCACAAAGTTATGAGCGTATTCACCGTTCAAACTTAGTCATGATGGGTGTATTGCCATTACAATTCTTAAAAGGTGATTCAGCAGACAAATTAGGTTTGGATGGTTCTGAAACATTCTCAGTTGAAATTAATGAAGGAATCAAACCACGTGATGAAGTAAAAGTTACAGCAGAGAAGACTGATGGTACAGTGATTGAATTCAATGCACTTGCACGTTTCGACTCTGAAGTAGAATTAGATTATTACCGTCATGGTGGTATCTTGCAAATGGTGTTAAGAGATAAATTAACCCAATAATAATCATTTGACCTATGAATATTTTATTCATAGGTCTTTTTTAGTACTTGGTACTAAAAATTTGATACAATAGAGTTATCATTAATAAGAGGGTGACGAACTTGTATTTTACAGAAAAAGAAATCGAAGTACGATATGCAGAAACAGATAAAATGGATGTGGTATATCATGCAAATTATTTAGTGTGGTTTGAAGTCGCTCGAACCGACTTTATTGAAAAAGCAGGCTTTAGTTATGCAGATATGGAAAAAGATGATATTATTTCACCGGTGTTGGATGTTAGTGTGAAATACAAACGTTCTGTGACATATCCTGAGAAAGTTACGATTAAGACTTGGATACATTCATATTCTAAATTAAAAACAGTGTATGCTTATGAAGTGTTAAAGGAAAATGGAGAAGTAGCTGCTACTGGACTAACGACACATATTGTTTTGAAAAGAGGTAGTGACAGACCTATTCGAATTGATCGATATTATCCAGAGTGGCATGCAAAGTATTCAGAGTTAGTGGCAATGAGTGAGGAAGGATAGATAAAGCAAAAGCCAGATCATAATTTATGACCTGGCTTTTTTGGTGCGATTCTATATTTAATTTCATCATTCACTGCAACAATATTCATTATATCATCTTTGTAATACCATAAATCAGATGCTTCAACAAAGTAAATTAAACCATCTTTTTCGTCTTGATAACCTATGTTTTGTAACTTGTCTACCATAAAGCCAGGTGAGTAGCCTTGTTTTAATTGAAATGAACCTCCGTATCGAACGAAGAACTTTAAACCAGTGCCATCTGGGAAATCAAACTCTGATTTATACCATGATACCGCTGCATCATTTATGTTAATTTTCATAATGAACCTCACTTTTTGTTAAAGTTTATTTTTGATTCGGTCCCGTTGAGAATACGTTCAATATTAGATTTATGTCTAACGATAATGACAATCATAATCAAAAATGAAATTCCCATTAAAATCTTATCTTCAAAGAAAAGTGAACCTATAAAATTTGCAATACTAGTAAGAATACTCGTTAGTGATACGATTTTTGTCACAAATAAAAGTGTAAAGAAAATCACAGCAATGATTAAGAATAATAGAGGATTTGTTCCTAATATTACCCCCGCACTCGTAGCAACTGCTTTTCCCCCTTTAAATTTTAAATAAATTGGATAAACATGACCGATTACTGCTGCTATACCAATGATGATAGGGTGTATATCCTGGTGGAAGAGCATCGGAAATAGTGCCGGGATGGTTCCTTTTAAAACGTCAAATACAGTAACAAAAATGCCGGCATTTTTACCAAGAATTCTAAATGTATTCGTAGCACCAAGGTTGCCGCTACCGTGTTGCCTTATATCTATGTTATAAAATAATTTACCAATGATTAAACCAGTAGGAATACTACCAATCAAATATGCAGCGATAAGCATTATTGCCAATGTCATAAAATCTCTCCTTATATTAGTTGGTACTAATAGTAATTCATAAATTGCTCCTTTTATTATAGCTTAATAAAGTAAAATAGAAAATAATTTTTAAAATGCATTTCAGAATAAATCATAATAAGTTAGAGAATGGTCGTACCGTTTTCTTTTTGTTTATGATAAAGTTAGATAGAGCACACATTTCTAGTACAATAAATATATTATGTAAACTTTAATGGTGTAATATATAATTACTTGCAAATAATGAAGGATTAGATAAAATAGTGAATGTGTATATAAATAACGAACGTATGTTTGTAGGGGGTCTTGTTTTTGCCAGCGAATCAATATAATGATGAATCGATACAAGTATTAGAAGGGTTAGAAGCCGTAAGAAAAAGACCTGGTATGTATATCGGTTCTACAGATACAAGAGGTTTACATCATCTTGTGTATGAGATTTTAGATAATTCTATAGATGAAGTGTTAAATGGTCATGGTAATAAAATTGAAGTTATTTTAAATGAAGATGACTCTGTGACAATTAGTGATAATGGGCGTGGTATGCCAACAGGTCTTCATAAGACAGGTAAACCAACACCAGAAGTTATTTTTACTGTATTACATGCGGGTGGTAAGTTTGGTCAAGGTGGTTATAAAACGTCTGGAGGTCTTCACGGTGTTGGGGCTTCTGTTGTAAATGCTTTGAGTGAATGGTTAGAAGTAACGATTCATAATAAGGGAAAGGTTTTCAAACAGCGATTTGAAAATGGTGGAGTACCTGTTACTACATTAGAAGAAATTGGTACTTCTAAGAAAACAGGGACGAGTGTAACATTTAAACCAGATCCAACAATATTTAAACAAACGACAAAATATAATTATGAAACGTTATGTGAACGATTACGTGAATCTGCATTTTTATTAAAGGATTTATCTATTGCTATCACAGATAAACGCGCGATGCCAGAACGTCATGATGATTTTCATTTTGAAGATGGTTTAAGTGATTTTGTTAAATTCGTCAATGAAGGCAAAGAAACTTTACATGAAGTTGCGCATTTTAATGGTACAACGAATGAAATAGAAGTAGAGGTAGCATTCCAATATAATGATCAATATTCTGAAACCATTCTTTCTTTTGTAAACAACGTTAGAACCAAAGATGGAGGAACACACGAAGTTGGTATGAAAACAGCTATGACACGTGTGTTTAATGAGTATGCCCGTAAAATTGGTGAGTTAAAACAAAAAGATAAAAACTTAGATGGTAGTGATATTCGAGAAGGTATGACTGCAGTTATATCTGTGAAGATACCTGAACATTTACTACAATTTGAAGGACAAACGAAGTCTAAATTAGGTACAAGTGAAGCAAGAAGTGCAGTAGATTCAATGTTAGCTGAACAATTACCATTCTATTTTGAAGAGAATGGTAAGTTAAGCCAAGTCCTTGTGAAGAAAGCGGTTAAGGCATCACAAGCTCGTGATGCTGCGCGTAAAGCACGTGAAGAAGCACGTAATGGAAAGAAAAATAAACGTAAAGAAACATTATTATCAGGTAAATTGACGCCTGCTCAAAGTAAAAATACTGAAAAAAATGAACTGTACTTAGTCGAAGGAGATTCTGCCGGTGGTTCAGCAAAGCTTGGACGTGATCGTAAGTTCCAAGCAATCTTACCATTACGCGGAAAAGTCATTAATACTGAAAAGGCAAAGTTAGAAGATATATTAAAGAATGAAGAGATTAGTACAATAATTCATACGATTGGTGCGGGTGTCGGGAATGACTTTAATGTAGAAGATAGTAACTATAGTAAGGTGATTATAATGACCGATGCGGATACGGATGGTGCTCATATTCAAGTGTTATTACTGACATTCTTCTTTAAATATATGCGACCATTAATTGCAGCAGGTAAAGTTTATATTGCATTACCACCTTTATATAAAGTTTCTAAAGGAAAAGGTAAGAGTGAAGTCATTGAGTATGCTTGGACAGATGACGAATTAAAAGATGTCCAAAAGAGCGTTGGAAAAGGATTTACTTTGCAACGTTACAAAGGTTTAGGTGAGATGAATGCAGATCAACTTTGGGATACTACAATGAACCCTGAAACACGTACTTTAATACGTGTAGAAATTGACGATGAATTACGTAGTGCGAAACGTGTGTCAACGTTAATGGGAGATAAAGTCGAACCACGTCGTGACTGGATTGAACAAAACGTTGAGTTCGGTATGCAGGAAGATGCAAGTATTTTAGAAAGTGATGAAATCTTATTACTTGAAGAGGAAGAAGATATCTCAATGATTAAAAATGTAGATTTGTCTGAAGGAGGTATAGCGTAATGCAAGAAAATATTCAAAGCTTACCTTTAGAGGATGTTATTGGTGACCGTTTTGGTCGATATAGTAAATATATTATTCAAGACCGTGCGATTCCAGACGTACGCGATGGTCTGAAACCTGTACAACGTCGTATTTTATTTGCGATGCATTCGGAAGGCAATACATTCGATAAAAATTTTAGAAAAAGTGCCAAAACAGTTGGTAATGTAATTGGTAACTATCATCCACATGGAGATACGTCAGTATATGATGCAATGGTTCGTATGAGTCAGGATTGGAAGCTACGTCATGTTCTTGTAGAAATGCACGGGAATAATGGGAGTATCGATAATGATCCTCCAGCTGCGATGCGTTATACAGAAGCGAAACTTTCAAAACTTGCAAGTGTACTCCTTAGAAATATTAATCAAGATACAGTGGATTGGGTACAAAACTTTGATGATACAGCAATGGAACCTATGGTATTGCCAGCGAACTATCCAAATTTACTGGTAAATGGTTCAACGGGTATTTCAGCAGGTTATGCCACAGATATTCCACCTCATAATTTAAATGAAGTGATTGAAGCAACTTTAATGATTATCGATAATCCTAATGTGACAACGGATGAAATCATGTCTGTGATGCCTGGTCCGGACTTCCCAACAGGTGGTATTATTCAAGGGCGAGATGGTATTAAAAAAGCCTATGAAACAGGTAAAGGCAAAGCCATCGTTCGTGGAAAAGTCGATATAGAAACGTTACGTGGGGGACGTGAAGAAATAATAATTACTGAAATTCCATTTGAAGTAAATAAAAGTAGTTTAGTAAAACGTATCGATGAGTTGCGTGCAGATAAAAAGGTTGAAGGCATATTAGAAGTGCGTGATGAAACAGACCGTAATGGTTTAAGAATTGCAGTGGAATTAAAAAAAGATGCCAATGCTGAAGGTATATTAAATTATTTATATAAAAATACTGATTTACAAGTCGCTTATAACTTTAATATGGTTGCAATTAGTAACCGACGCCCAAGTTTATTAGGTGTAAAAGCTATGTTAGAAAGCTATATCAAACATCAACAGGAAGTCATTTTACGTCGCAGTTCATATGAACTAGACCAAGCAAAAAAGCGCATTCATATCGTTGAAGGTTTAATAAAAGCACTCTCTATTCTAGATGAAGTAATTGAGACAATCCGTAATTCTAAAAATAAAAGTGATGCTAAAGAAAATTTAAAAGACAAATTTGACTTTACTGAAGCACAGGCAGAAGCTATCGTAATGTTGCAACTTTATCGTTTAACGAATACGGATATCGTACAGTTACAAAATGAACATAATGATTTAAAAGCGACGTTAGAAAAATTAGAAAAAATTATTAATGATAATAAGCATTTAATGAGTGTAATTAAACGAGAATTAAAAGCGGTACAAAAAGAATTTAGCGAACCAAGATTAAGTGTTATAGAAGATGAAATACAAGAAATTAAAATTTCAAAAGAAATTTTAATTCCAAGCGAAGAAACAATTATCAGTATTACAAAAGATGGCTATATTAAACGTACGTCACCAAGAAGCTTTGGTGCAAGCGGATTATATGAAATCGGTACGAAAGATGGCGATGCTTTATTACAGCATACCGAGAGTAACTTGCAAGATGTTGTTATGGTATTTACCAATTTAGGTCATTATATTTATATCCCTGTACATCAATTGCCGGATGTAAGGTGGAAAGATTTAGGCACACATATTTCTCAAATTGTGCCTCTTGGCCAAAATGAGCATATTATTTCCATGATTAATGTTAGCGACTTTTATCAACCACAAAGCATCATGATCGCAACGAAAAAAGGTATGATTAAAAAGACATTAATTGCGGATTTTAATGTGACACGATATTCAAAACCTATTGTTTGTATGAAGTTAAAAGCAGATGATCAAGTGATTACAGTACAATCAATCAGTGGAGAAGAACACATCTTAGTTGTAACGCAAAAAGGTTTAACGTTACATTATTCATTATCGGAAGTGAATAATATAGGAATAAAAGCTGCCGGAGTGAAATCAATTAACTTAAAAGACAATGATCAAGTAGTAGCTACAGAAATATTATATCCAGAAAGTCATTTAATTATTGCTACTCAGCGGGGTGCAATGAAAAAGATGAAAGTAGATTTATTTGAAGAAAGTAAACGTGCAAATCGAGGATTAATTATATTAAAAGAATTAAAATTAAATCCACATGAAATTATTAATTCTTATATTATTACTGAAGATAGTCCATTTGAAATTGCATCTAAAAATACGGTTTATCAGGGCAATACGAAGCAAATTAGAGTCGCTGATCGATATACGAATGGCAGTTTTATCGTGGATGAGAAAGAATTCGGTAAAATAGAAACTTTTACACTATTTTTAAATGAAATTTAAATATAAATTGAAACCTTCGTGTTCTATGATAAAATAAAATCTGAACAATTTTATTTTTCAATTGAATATGGAGGTTTTAACTTGTTTTCGTATATTAATTTTGACGCGATGATACCAGACTGGTTTAAGTCTGTTGTCACTGCTGGTAATGATTTGATTTGGACTGAATTTTTAATCGGTCTTTTATTACTTGCAGGTTTTTTCTTTAGTTTAAGTTCAAAGTTCATCCAGTTTAGATGGTTACCAGAAATGTTTAGAGTGATAGGTGAAAAGCCTGAAACATTAGAAGATGGTAAAAAAGGGATATCTTCTTTCCAAGCATTTGCTATTAGTGCCGCAAGTCGAGTAGGAACAGGTAATATTGCGGGTGTTGCTACCGCTATCGTATTAGGTGGTCCAGGCGCTGTGTTTTGGATGTGGGTCATTGCTTTCTTTGGTGCCGCAAGTGCATTCTTTGAAGCGACACTTGCACAAGTGTATAAAGTTAAAGATGCAAAAGGTGGATTCCGTGGTGGGCCAGCATATTATATGGAGCACGGTTTAGGACAAAAGTGGTTAGGAACAACGTTTGCTGTATTAATTACTGTAACCTTTGCATTCGTGTTTAATACGGTGCAGTCTAATACGATTGCAGCGAGTTTCAAAGAACAATATAATTTTAATCCGGTATGGACAGGTATTTTTCTAGCAATTATCACGGCACTTGTTATATTTGGTGGTGTGCGTTGGATAGCGAATGTTTCTACAGCGATTGTACCCGTTATGGCGATTCTTTATATTATTATCGTATTGTTTGTATTAATTACTCATATTGGTGATGTTATTCCGATGATAATGCAAATCATCAAAGGTGCGTTCGGTTTAGAACCAGCATTTGGTGGGGCACTAGGATTTACAATCATGCAAGGAATCAAACGTGGATTATTCTCTAATGAAGCCGGTATGGGTTCTGCACCAAATGCGGCAGCAACTGCAGCTGTTAGTCACCCAGTGAAACAAGGTTTAATTCAATCTTTAGGTGTATTCTTTGATACTATGTTAGTGTGTACTGCGACTGCTATAATGATCTTATTATATGGTGGGTTAGAATACGGCGATAAAGCACCACAAGGTATCGAAGTAACACAATCCGCATTAAACAGTCATATTGGTTCATTTGGCGGTGTATTCTTGACAATAGCAGTCTTTTTATTTGCCTATTCTTCAGTTCTAGGAAACTATTATTATGGTCAATCGAACATTGAGTATTTAACAACGAATAAAATAGTCATGTTTATCTTTAGATTATTAGTTGTTATTATGGTGTTCTTCGGAGCTGTTGTTAAAGTTGAAACCGTATGGTCAACTGCAGATTTATTTATGGGTTTAATGGCAATTCTTAATATCACAGCAATTATTGGACTTGCTCATGTCGTCTTTGAGGTTGCAAAAGATTATGGGGATCAACGTAAACGTGGATTAAATCCAGTATTTAAAACTAAACATGTTAAAGCAGATTTATCTTCTGTTGAAACTTGGGGAGAGAATCCTTATAAATTTAATCCTGATGATAAAGATAAAAAATAATGTTTGTGATATTCATCATTAAAATAAATAAGCATATGAGCTTATCATCTCATATGCTTATTTTTATTCTTTATTTAAATAAACTAGTAATCGCATCAATTATAGACTGAATAAAGTTCATAAATTTATCCCAAACGCCTTCTTTTTGGAGAGAATCTTTAATACTATTACCCATGTCTTTTGCTTTATCAGCAGCTTGTTTAAAGCCGTCTGAATTCTTGATTTCATTGACATATTCTTTCGCACCATTGATGAATTTATCTTTATTCTCACCACTGAATACACCTGTATTTTGTGCGTTATTAATAAAATTTACGATAATATTGATTTGATTATCATTTAATATATTGTTAAGACCGTTATTTTCAATCTTTTGAACAACTATATTTTTGATTTCCGTCGTATTTAAGTTTGCTCCTTGCTTTGCAATTTCTGCTTTTGCTTCAGCGATGGCTTTGTTTAATTGTTCTTGTGAATAACCTTCCTTACCAGCATTTTCTTGATTAATACTTGTGATAGAACTCAGTTCATCTTGTGCCGCCTGCGTTCTAGATGTATCTATTGTTTCACCTTGTGCTTCAAAAGCTTTGTAAACACCGGCTAATGCACTTTCTCCTGTAACATCTTCAGCAGCAGCGATTGTTACTTCAGCATCAGTAATTCCAGCAGTCAATAAGGCATTTTTATAAGTATCTTCTGTAATTTTAGTGATTTTACCTGCAGTTTGGTTTATATTTAAAGTAAGTCCGTCTCCACTTGCAAGTTTTTTAATGCGGATACTTGACTTTAATACATTATCATTAGATTGTAGTTTCAAATACTTCGTTAAATCATTGGCATGAACATAAGCTACTTTGTCACTATCTTCTGTACCAAGTAAAGATTTTGTTTTGCTTTGTAGATCACTATTTTGTTCAAGCGCTGCACCATACACAGTGACAGCTTCTGACCATGCTTCTTCTGTGACAGCTTGTGCATTTTTGAATGGTGTAACGAATATTAATAATAGCATTGAAATGAGTAATAACTTCTTGTATAATTTCAATTTAATCCCTCCAATTATTAGATAAATAAATTAGCTAAATACTTTAGCTAATACTATTCTAACATGCAACATATTTTTAAACATAGGTCTTGGGAATGAGGTAGTATCAATGGAACAATATATTGTAGATAAAGTTTTGAATAATAACGTATTAATTGCGATAAAAAATAATCAAGAAGTTGTGCTAATCGGTAAGGGGATAGGTTTTGGTAAGAAGACTGGTCAGATGATTCTTGATACAGAATTAAATCGCATCGAAAAAATGTTTGAGTTAAAAACAGAACAAGAACAAGAACGATATAAAAATTTAATGGCTCTGACGGAAGATCATGTTATTTCTACTGTGATTGAAATTGTTGAATTCATTGATAAACGTACAGAGGGGAAAATGGACGATAAAATAATTTTGTCATTAACAGACCATATCATTTTTGCTTTAAAACGCTATAAAGATGGTATTTTTGTAGCAAATCCTTTCCTAAAAGAGACGGAAGCATTATATCAAAAAGAATTTCTAATTGCAGAACAAGTTGTACAAATGCTAAACGATAAACTGCAAGTCAATTTCCCACGTACAGAGGTAGGGTTTATCGCGTTGCACATTCATTCTTCTGTTAATAATCATTCATTACGAGATATGAATATTATGGCGGAAGTGATTACAAAAGCAATACATATGATTGAACAAGACTTGAAAGTGAATATTGATAAGGATTCGATAGCATATTCAAGATTTGTAAGACATATTAGTTTTGCTGTACAACGTGTAATGACTGAAGAAAGAATGCCAGAACAAAAAAATTTAGAAAACCTATTGAAAGATCAATATCCTTTGTGTTACAATACAGCAGTAAAGATTGTAAAGATGATGCAAACACATTTAAACAAGCCGGTTTATGAATCAGAGCTTGTATATCTTACAATGCATATTCAAGCATTTAATACTAAAGTCGATAACGTGTAACTGATAATGCAGGCATGAGTTATTACTGGTACTAAGGGACCAGTATATGCTCATGTCTTTTTTATTGTCTTAATTTATTAATGCTTTGAAATGTGTAAGAACGTTTTTATTATTATTCTATTTTCTTACAATCTACACAACAATCATATTTTATTTTTAGGAGGAAAAGTATTATGTTCAAAACGTTATTCGGACAATTACAACGTATCGGTAAAGCATTAATGTTACCGGTAGCAATCTTGCCAGCAGCCGGTTTACTTTTAGGTATTGGTGCTGCGCTTCAAACGGAATCATTAGTTGATTTTTTCCCATTTTTAAGCAATGATATTATTGTTAAAATTGCTTCAATGTTACAGGCCGCTGGCGGTATTATTTTTGATAACTTGCCACTGCTCTTTGCCCTTGGGGTCGCAGTTGGTTTAGCTGGTGGTGATGGTGTTGCAGCTATCGCCGCATTCGTTGGTTACTTAGTATTAAATGTTACTATGGGGCAAATTGGAGGCATCACTGCTGAGAATGTTGGATCTAGTCCTGGTTACGCGACTGTATTAGGTATCCCAACCTTACAAACAGGTGTCTTTGGTGGTATCATTATTGGTATTTTAGCTGCTTGGGCTTATAACAAGTTCTATAATATTCAGTTACCACCATTCTTAGGTTTTTTTGCGGGTAAACGATTCGTACCTATTGTTACTGCTTTCAGTGCATTTATTTTAGGTATTGCAATGTTCTTTATATGGCCAGCAATTCAAAGTGGCATGAATAGTTTATCATTATATTTAATGGAAGAAAATAAAGCACTTGCAGTATTTGCGTTTGGTATGATTAAGCGTTTATTAATTCCATTTGGTTTACATCACATTTTCCATGCACCATTCTGGTTTGAGTTTGGAACATATACAAATGCAGCAGGAAAAGTAGTACACGGTGATTTAAATATCTTCATGGCACAAATCCAAGATAAAGCACCATTAACAGCTGGTGCATTCATGCAAGGTGAATTCCCTGTTATGATGTTTGGTTTACCAGCAGCAGCATTAGCTATTTATCACACTGCAAAGCCAGAGAAAAAGAAATTCGTTGGTGGTTTAATGGCATCAGCTGCTTTAACTTCTTTCTTAACAGGTATTACTGAGCCATTAGAATTCTCATTCTTATTCGTGGCACCTGTATTATTCTTTGTACATGCTGTATTAGATGGATTCTCTTTCTTAATTTTATATTTAATGGATTTACATTTAGGTTACACATTCTCTGGTGGTTTCATAGATTTCTTTACATTTGGAATGTTACAAGGAAGAACACCATGGTGGTTAGTAATTCCAGTTGGTTTAGTATATGCACTTATTTACTATGTGCTATTCAGATTCTTTATCGTGAAATTAAACTTAAAAACTCCTGGTCGTGAAGATGATGAAGTAGTTAATAAAGTTACATCAAACGATGAATTACCTTTCAGTGTTTTAGACGCAATGGGTGGAAAAGAAAATATTAAACACTTAGATGCTTGTATTACACGACTTCGTGTTGAAGTTAAAGATAAATCTCAAGTCGATGTATCTGAATTAAAAGCTTTAGGTGCTGCTGGTGTCCTTGAAGTCGGTAACAACATGCAAGCAATCTTTGGTCCTAAATCTGATCAAATCAAACATGAAATGGCTCGTATTATGTCAGGTGAAGTAACACGTCCAAATCAAGTACACATCGATGAAGTTGACGCAGTAAAAGCAGAAGAAACAGTTGAAGCAAAAGCTGTAACAAACACAAATGAAGCTACATCAATTTATGCACCAATTACTGGTGAGGTTGTTGAATTATCTACAGTGCCAGATCAAGTATTCAGTCAAAAAATGATGGGTGACGGTATTGCGATTAAACCTGAAGTAGGCGAAGTTGTTGCACCATTTGATGGTGAAGTAAAAATGGACTTCCCAACAAAACATGCATTAGGTTTAGAGAGTAACGACGGCGTTGAAGTATTGATTCACTTCGGTTTAGAAACTGTAGGATTAAAAGGTCATGGTTTTGAAATGATGGTGAAACCAGG